>DATHMG010000031.1:0-165303 GCA_035487275.1 Candidatus Acidiferrum sp.
CGGCGGAAGCAGCTTCCACGGCGGTGGCGGTGGCGGGTTCCACGGTGGCGGTGGCGGGTTCCACGGCGGCGGCGGATCACACGGCGGCGGTGGTGGACATGGTGGAGGGCATCGCTAAGACGGCTCAGATCATAAAGGTGATTAAAAACGGCTGACGAGATGTCAGCCGTTTTTTTTTCGTGCACCTGATGCAGACAGAAAATTAAGAACTATCGCCTATTCGCAATATTTCAGATTCGCGGCTGCCGGCCGTCAAGCTTCAGGCAGCGTCGGGCAGCCGGGAAATTCGGGGAGCGCGGTGTTGCCGATGTACTGGAGATCGGCGATGCCGATTTTGCTGGTGTAGAAGGCGTCGCAAGTGAGATTGCGCACGAAGGCGAAGAAAACCACTCCCTGGCTCAGAGTGGGGTCGGCTTTCGCGTTTTTGCGAAAAGCGATGAGGTCGAGGACGGATTTTCTTTGTTCTGGCGTGCAGGTCAAGTACGGCCCTGTGTAGCGGTCAGTGCAGAAACCATCGAGCCAATACAAACCGCCACCGAGTTTCAGTTGATAGTGTTCGTTTTCGCTGGTGAGAAGATCGATAAATTCTGGAGCGCCGGCTTCAATCGCGCCGGGCGATTTTTCCTCTTTGGGAATAATGGAGTCGCAAAGTGAGGTTAACGTTTCGTACTGGTGGGGCGTGAAATATTTTGGCGTGTACTTGCCGGATGGAGCCGCAGCCTTATCTTTTCGCACGGCCTGATGGGCATATTCGGCGGCTTGGGCGGGGATTACTTGTAATACGGAGCCGCCGACAGCGCTGAGAGCCAACGTTTTCAGAATGTCACGCCTACTGATTCCCACGGTCATGCTAGATATTTCCTTTCTTGGCTTCGTCGAGCAGATATTCGGAAGCGCGCCAGGAAAGAGCCATGATGGTTAACGTGGGATTTTTGTCTGGATTGGTGACCAGCGGAGCGCCATCGGCAACGAAGAGATTTTTCACGTCGTGAGCCTGGCAGTAGCCGTTTACCACCGAAGTTTTGGGATCGGCGCCCATGCGGGCGGTGCCAACTTCGTGAATGATTTTGCCGCCTTCGAGGATTCCGAAAGGATATTGCCCATCAATGGCGGTTTTTGTTTTATAGACGCCGCCCATCGCCTCGATAATGGAGCGGAAAGTTTGCTGCATATCCTGCGCTTGACGCAATTCGTATTCCGACCAGCGAAAGTGGAAACGCAAGACGGGGATGCCCCACTGATCGACAACATCGGGATCGATTTCGCAGTAAGTGTGCGGATTGGGAATCATTTCGCCGCGTCCCGCGAATCCGATGGTGGTGCCGTAGATCTGTCGAGCACGTGTTTTAAGCGTAGCTCCGTAACCCTCTTCATCATGACAAAGCTCATCGAACATTCCCACGCCGGGCATGTCCCGACCCCCATATAACTCGATGTGATAGCCGCGCGGAAAATCATTGTTGCGATCGAATTTCCACCACGGGATATACATGTGCATGCCGCCGACGCCATCGTGATTGTGGGGCGGCATTTTTTCGAGGGCCGGCACGTGGCCCCAGCCATCGCTGCCGACGGAATCTGTAAGATATTTTCCAACCGTGCCGGAGGAATTCGCGAGACCGTCGGGAAATGCAGGGGAGCGCGAATTCAGCAACAGGCGTGCAGACTCGCAGGCGCTGGCAGCGAGAACAACTGTGCGAGCGTTAACGCGTTTTTCGGTGCGTGTGTTTTTGTCGACGTAGGAAACGCCTTCGGCCTTGCCATCTTTGCCGACGACGACAGAGCGGGCCATGGCGCCAGTGATCAGAGTGAGGCGGCCAGTTTTCATTGCGGGAGGTAGCAGCACTTGGCTGGAACTGAAATTGGATGCGGTGGTGCAGCCGCGTCCGCACTGGCCGCAGTAATGGCAAGGAGCGCGGCCATTGATGGAGCGGGTCAAGACCGCGAGGCGCGCGGGAATGCAAATGATGTTGAGCTTGTCGCAGGCTTTTTTTACGAGCAATTCGGTGCAACGGGGCTTCGGCGGTGGAAGGAATATGCCGTCGGGAGCGCTGGAAACATTTTCTTTAGTGCCAAAAACACCGATGTAGGATTCGACTCTGTCGTAATAAGGAGCGATGTCCTGGTAAGTGATGGGCCAATCATCGCCCAGACCGTCGCGCGTGCCGGAAGTGAAGTCGATGGGAGCAAAACGGAGCGCGATGCGGCCCCAGTGATTGGTGCGGCCACCAACGATGCGCGAACGAAACCACTGAAAGTTCGCGCCTGGCGCGGAAGTATAGGGCTCGCCGTCGATGATCCATGCGCCGTTGGGCGCAAGAAATTCGCCAAAATTTTCGCTCGCGTGACCGCCAACCCCCGCGCCACGATGAGGCAATTCGTAAGGCCACATCAACATTTTGAAATCTTTTTCGGGGTTTAAAGGCGGCCCGGCTTCCAACAAGACAACATTCAAGCCACCTTCGGTGAGAACTTTGGCGGCCATGCCGCCGCCTGCGCCGGAGCCCACGATACATACGTCATAGGTTTTTGGAGAACGAATAACCTGAGACATCCGCTAGCGTCTGCTCCTTACAACTTGATTTAGAGTTCACCTTTTTTCATTTGCGAGACGGCAAAATCGCAGGCACGAGCGGTGAGAGCCATGTACGTTAGCGAAGGATTGACGCATGCGGAGGAAACCATGCAGGCGCCATCTGTAAGAAAAATATTTTTTACGTCATGGGCCTGATTGTGTTCGTTCAAGACCGAGGTTTTGGGATCCTTGCCCATGCGCGCGGTGCCCATCTCGTGAATGGTCAGGCCCGGAGCGTTATGTTCAATGAAAGGGTGAATTTCAGTGGCGCCTGCGGCAGTAAGCATTTCCGCGGCCTGGATAGACATGTCTTGCAGCAAGGCTTTTTCGTTGTCACCAAAGGCACAATGAATCTTTAAAGTAGGAATGCCCCAGGCGTCGTTCTGTTCTTTATCAATTTCAATAAAATTATCGCGATTGGGCAGGCATTCGCCGAAACCGTAAAATGAGAAATGCCAGGCGCCAGGCTTGCGGAGTGCTTTCTTGAAATCGGTTCCAAAACCTGCTGAGTTAATGCCGCGCGTCCAGCCTTCGCGGTACGCGCCGCCCTGGTACCCATAGCCGCGAAGGAACTGCTCCTTCGTTTTTATATTTCTGAAGCGCGGAACATAAATTCCGTTGGGGCGATTGCCGAATTCATCCTTGTCTTCGTGACCGGGGATCATACCGTCAGCGCCGCCACCCATGACGTGATCCATAAGATTGTGGCCCAGCTCGCCGCTAGTATTGGCGAGACCGTTGGGAAATTCCGGAGTCGCGGAGTTCAGCAAAATGCGGGTAGATTCTAGAGCGGAGGCGTTAAGAAAAAGAATACGGCTGCGAAATTCCAGAGGTTGTTTGGTCTGGCCGTCAATCACGCGCACGCCGGTTACTTTGCGAGAGCCCGGATCAAAGATCAGGCTGTGCACCACGCTATAAGGGCGGAGGGTCATGCGGCCGGTTTTTTCGGCGGCTGGCAGCGTCGCATTCAAGCTGCTGAAATAGGAACGGGTGATGCAGCCGCGGTGGCAAACTCCGCAGTAGTGGCAGGCGGCGCGGCCACGATGGACCCGCGTCAATACCGCGGCACGTCCGATGGTCATCATGCGGCCATCGTTGAAACTTTTTGGCAAAGCATCTTTGACCACGAGTTCCGCGCAGGTCATTTCCATGGGCGGCAGAAATTTGCTGTCGGGCAGTTGCGGCAGACCCTCCGCTTGGCCGCTTATGCCGACGAAATCCTCGACATAATCGTACCAAGGCTCGATGTCCTTGTAGCGGATGGGCCAATCGGCTGAGATTCCGTCGCGTAGATTGGCCTCGAAATCCAAATCGCTCAAGCGATAGCTTTGACGCCCCCACATGATGGACTTGCCGCCAACCTGGCGCCCACGGATCCAACTGAATGGCTTGTCAGGATCGGTAGTGTAGGGATTATCGAGATCGTTGACGAAAAACTTGCTGGAGTATTCATCACACGCGTAATAACACTCGCGCTGAACTTTTTGTGTTCTGGCGCGCTCTTCGCGGTAATCCCAGCCGCGATATTTCAATTCCCAAGACGGAACATGCTCGACATAGTCCTGTTCAGGCACGATCGGGCGGCCGGCTTCAAGCAATAAAACGTTGAGACCTTTTTCCGTGAGCTCTTTCGCGGCCCATCCCCCGGTGATGCCGGAGCCGATCACGATTGCGTCGTATATTTTTGTGCCAGGCATCGCTTCTCCCTAAGCCTTGCTCGCGTCGGAAACGGGAGTACATCCGTGATACGCGCCGGGAATGATTTGCTTGCGCAGCTCCTGAGTGAAGCCGACCTCGGATGTGTAGTAGCCGTAAAGGGTCAAGCGTTTTACGACGCCAAAAAAATCGCCGGTAAGCTGAGGGTTATGAGGCCGGCGAACGTAAGGATGGGCCGCGCGGTCTTCGCGATCGATGGCGTAGCGCTGGTCGAGTTCACTCAGAACGGCCTCCTGCTGAACGGGAGTAACATCGACGAAATTCTTGCCGAAAATTGCGTTGCTGCGCTTGTCTATGTCGTCAAGACCGGACAGGAAATTTTGACGCTCATCGTCATGGGCCCACTCGGTCAAAATCAAATCGATGAATTCATTTACGCGCACGGCCTTGGCCCCGGGTGTGTCAGTTTCCGGGATAATCAAATCGGTCATGGTGACCACGGTGGCGTTCTGATGAGGGTTTAGGGTGCGCAGGGTGTAGGTGGACTTGGGATGTGCGTCCTGAAATGCGGCAAGGAGACTCGAATCGAAAACCGGCAGAGCGGCGCCAGCCGCGAGCAATCTGAAAAGTTCACGCCGTTGCATGGCGCCTCCCGTGGTTGATGAATTGCGCGGATTGATTTCGTTGCGCGCTGCCGTACTTCACGGCCATTTCGCGAGCAGCGCGAAGAGCAGCAACGGTTTCGCCTTCGGGTATGAATTCCATAGCTACATACCCATTAAAGCCCAGTTGGCCGAGCTTGCGGTAGATATTTGGATAGTTAATCTCGCCGCTGCCCGGATCGTGACGACCAGGCACATCAGCGATGTGAACCACGCCGATCAGATCGAGATTCTTTTCCAACTTTGCCAGCAGATTGCCTTCGGCAATCTGGTCGTGGAAAAAATCATATAGAAACTGAACGTTCGGAGCGCTGACGGAACGCACAATCTGAAAACCTTCGGAAACGGAAGTCAGAAAATATTTTGGGTTTTCTTCCGGGTCGATATTTTCTAGCAGCAGGCCGATATTTTTTGCGGCAGCAATATCGGCGGCGCGCTTCAGGCCTTCGATGCAATTGTCGCGCATTTGCTGAGAGGTTTGGCCGGGAACTTTATCTCCGGAGAGAATAATCAGCTTATTGCATTCAAGCTCTTCGAGGGCGGGTAGTTTGGCGCGCACTTCGTTTAGGAAAGCCTCGCGCTGAGAGGAATCACACAAGCTGTGCGAGATGCCGCTGGTAGCGTCGACGGTAAGATGAAGCTCGCGTTTTTTGGCACGAAATTTGACGTAGTCCTCTGTGTTAAAATTTTTGTATTCGTTGACCAACTCGACGGCGTGGTAGCCGGCCTCGGCAACTTTTTCAATACGCTGATCGAAGGGCAATTTCTCGTACACGGTCCACAACATTACGGAGAGTTTGAATGGCGGCGTGTCATTGGCGGTTACCTGGGTGGCCTTAGAATCCGCGCAGCAGGTGGCGACGGACGCTGCGGCAGAAGCGGCGGCGACGGTTGCCCCGGCCCCGGCGCAAGCGCCGAAAAATTGCCGGCGGCGCATGCTAGGTTCCCAGCAATTCGTTGCGCACGTTTTTCAAAACGTAAGCGGCTCTCTCGACGCCCACTTCGCCAGCCAGAATGGGGTCTTCATTCTCGATGCTGAGGATCCCCTGGTAGCCAATGTCCATGTAAGCCCTGATGATCGATTTCCAGAGCTCGGCGCCATGACCGTAGCCGACAGCGCGGAAAGTTTCCGAGGCCAGTGGCAAATCCGTTTTTTCGAATGCGAAATTCAGGACGCCATATTTGTTTACGTTGTCAGGATAGAAAGCAGTGTCTTTCATGTGCGCGTGATAAATCGCGCCCTGCTTACCGAGGAAGTGGATGACTTCGACAGGATCGCATCCTTGCCAGAAGAGATGGCTGAGATCGCAGTTGGCGCCGATTTCCTCGCCGACGGCTTCTCGCAGCTTCAGAAGAGTGCGCGGATTGTAGACCACGAAATTCGGATGCATTTCGAAGGCTAGCTTGTGGATGCCGTGTTCCCGCGCAAATTTCACAGCCTCCTTCCAGTACGGGACGACCTTTTCTTTCCATTGCCAGTCCTGCATTTCGGCGTATTCAGGCGGCCAGCGGTAGGTAACCCAGCTGGGTTGCGTGTCTGATGGGGACGCGCCCGGGCAACCGGAAAAACCGACGATTACTTTAACGTCGAGACGTTCGGCGAGCAGAACGGTCTTGCGAAAAGTTTCCGCGTCGCGGGTGGCGTGCTTGGGGTCCGGATGGATGGGATTGCCGTGACAACTGAGAGTGGCGACGTGGATCCCACGGTCCTCGAATTTTTTCTGCCAGGCCTTGGCTTTGCCCCCGTCCGCCAAGAGTTCATCGATTGGACAGTGATGTGCTTCGGGATATCCGCCGGTACCGATTTCCATGGCTTCGAGGCCTAGTGCACTAACTTTATCTAGCATGGCGTCCATGGAAAGGTCTTTGTATACCGGATCGAAGACGCCGATGGGAATCTTGCGCATGGAGGACGGGTCAGGGGCGGCGGATCCAACAGCACTCCTGGAGGCAGTTCCGGCAGTCTTTCCCGTAACGAAACCAGCAGCATCGCCAGCCTTGGGCACTGCAGCGGCGAGCAGGCCGCTGCCAGTTGTGGCGAGGAAATACCGACGATCCATGCCGGAAGTGACGCGAGAACTCTTCATATTCCTTGGGCTCCGAATCAATAATTTGATGCAATGGATGGGAACGTCGCGAAATTATACCCTTTGGAGGGCATAGGCCGGCAAAGAAATAGCAACAAAAACCGGTTAGGCAGCAATCTCGTCTTCGGTCTGAACCAAACCGCTTGGGTAGCGCTTCGTCGCCACGTGGCGGAGCCTGATGTCGCGCGGCACCCGAGTGATAATGAGGCGTTGAATTAGGCCCGCCCGCAGAAACTGTTGAATCGTGATCCCTCCATCCACATAGAGGTGGTGGCCACCACTAGCAGCAAGTTCTGAAACGATCTCAGGCGGGAGGCCCGGCCATCTGTTCCACAATGCCTCCGCGAACGGCGGACAAATCCAGAGGTCGGCTACTCAGCACCACGCCAGAACGGTCTCGAAGGTCTTGCGGCCTATGACCAGCGCATCGACGCTTGCCATGAACGCATCCTAGCCGTGCGGTTCGCCGCCATCCGGCGGCAGAAAGTCAAGATCACCGTTCGGCCGGGCTATGAACCCGTCCATGCTGACGCCGATAAAAACAGATGCTGACATCGCAGACTCCTCATTGTGTGTGCGCCGCGTTTATTCGAGGTACGGCCTACTTCATTACGATTCGCCGAAATTCCACTCGATTTAGATCACATCCGTTTACCGGCTGCCCGTGCTCTTGGTTTTGTCCACAACCACGTCTCCACTCTTCATCACCCACTTCACGTTATTGAGCACCACGTTGATGTCCGCAAGCGGATCTCCCTCCACAGCTACCAAATCCCCCAAATAGCCGGGCGCGACCGCACCCAATTCTTTCTCCTTGCCCAGCAGCGCCGCGGCATTTCCTGTAGCTGTTTGCAGTGCTTGCTCTGGCGTCATGCCCGCTTTCACGAACCATCCCAGTTCACGGGTATTTTCGCCAAACATCGTATAGATGGCGTCCGATCCCATCGCGATTTTCACCCCGGCTTTGAAAGCGCGCCTGGCCGTTTCCAAATTGCGCGGAATGAACGCACGCAACCGCTCCTGGTATCCGGGCGCGTAGCCAATCTTCTCTCCGTTGTCGAGGTAGTAGCGATTGTGATCGATCGTGGGCACATAATACGTTCCGCGTTTCACCATCTCCTGAATCGTGGCATCGTCCATGTCGGTGGCGTGCTCCAGTGAGTCCGTCCCCGCTCGCACCGCATCGCGAGCTCCGGCTGGCCCGTAAGAATGAATTGCGATCTTCTTCCCGAATTGATGCGCCGTGTCCACCGCGGCCTTTATCTCCTCATAGTTGTACGTCTCGAATCCGGTCACGTCGTCATCCGTCCCCGTCGATGCGTACATCTTGATCCAGTCGGCACCTGCCGCAATCTGCTGGCGCACCACCCTCAATACTTCCGGCACGCCATCCGCAATTCCTCCCGCAGGCAGATTTAGCCCCGGCTTGTAGGGCGTATTCGTAATGTACAGGCCATAGCCCACCACAAACATCCGCGGCCCGATCATTTCGCCATGATTAATCAGATCGCGCATGGCAATATCCATGTACTGGTCGGCTCCCAGATCACGCACCGTGGTTACACCCGACTCCAGCGTGCGCATCGCGCCCTTCCGCGCCAGAAACACTTCCACCGCGGGCGAATTTGCGGCGATCTGCTTCAACATCGGCTCACCGGGTTTTTCGTCGGTATAAATCGTCATGTGCGTGTGCACGTCGATCAACCCTGGCAGCCCCGTGTACCTCGAGAGGTCGATCACCTCTGCATCCTCGGGAATAGCCGACGTGTCCGTTGTCAAGCTACGAATCTTCCGGCCTTCCACAATCACGATGGCGTCAGTCCACACCTTTCCACGCCCGTCCCACAACTTCCCAAAGCGCACCGCCCTCACAGGTTGCGCCGCTACCTTCGCTTGCCCAAACGCACCCGGCAGAAAAATCACCACAACCCACGCTATCAACACTGCACGCATAATTCTCATAGCACTCCCAAGTTTCCGAAATACATGGACTCAGACCGAATGACAGAGCGTATCCGCGAGAACGCAGCGGAAATTGTGCGCCTGCATTCACGATTCAAGAGACGGTGAAGCATCGCACGAAAAAATCGGAGAAGCGACGTGAAATAGTGGCGTAAGGCTTCGAAATCCTAGCTCGGGGTGTGGGGCTTTAGTTCACTTAGGGCTGGGATGGAGACGGGGACGGTGAGTACACGTTCAGGGACTGGCTTCTTTGCTTCGCGGGCGTGGAATAGCATTTCGATGGCTTGGCCGGCGTTGGGGGGAACAAACACAGTGGCGGTTAGAATTCCGCTGCGCACCCAGGATTGTCCTGTTTTTGGCAAGCCGTCGCAGCCGGTAAAAGGCAAATTGAGCCAACGCTCCTTCTCGAGCTCATTGGTCAATTCTTCAAAGGCCTTGCGAGCGCCCATAGCCATGGAATCATCTTGAGCTGCGACCAGGTCAATGGGCGCGCGCTGAGAAGTTCCGAGTTTGAGCCACGAGCGAACGGAGCGCGTGGCGCTTTCTTCCGTCCATTGAGCTTTTAACAGGGTGATCTGAATATTTGCAGGTTTGGTTTCGCGCATGCCAAGAGTGCGCTCTTTGGCCGCGGAATTTTCCGAGGGGCCCTGTATATAAAGGATAGCGCCGCCGTGAGGCAATAGCGCTTTGAACTGACGGCCCTGGATTCTGCCGATTTCGATGTGGTCGGAGGTGAGGCCAAAGACAGGCGCAGTGGCCAACTTGCGAAGATCGGTGATGTACGCGGCGTCCCGATTCAACACTGCCCAGCCAATTCCGGCGCTCACGGCGGCTTGGGCGACCTGTGGCAAAGCGGTGCCACCAACCGGTTCAAAGATGATGCCATTGGGGCGCGCGGCTTCCGGTGATTGGATGGCTTTCAGGACCTGCGTGCTTTGGCTGATGGCGTCGTTATCGGCAAAAACAATCTGAACTTCCACGCCGAGTTTGCCAGCAGCCTGTTCGGCAGACTGCGCCTGCTCAATCTGATAATCGTTATCGCTGGTCGTGAGTGAGACCAAGAATCTGGGTTTAGGCATGTGATTCAGTCAGCGCTTTCAAGCAGCTGGGCCGTGGCAACGGCGCGGTTGTGGATTCGATTTACGAGCTCGTAGACAGCATAAGTCCGCCCGAGGCAGCAAGCAATTGGGAGTTGCGAGAAAGTGTTCCAAACGCATCAACCGTTCACTAAAGTTTTGACCAGCCGCCTGCGGAATGCCATCGCCATATTGCAAACCCATTCAGGTCAAATAAGAAGCCCTCGACTGCCAAGCCAAGAAAAATGATGGCGCATAACCGGGGCAAAGGTGCCATTATCCGCCTCGAACCGTTGATGATGGAGTTCAAAAAACGATCGATTTCGCTTTCCTGCGTAGGGGTAGTCGAATTGTCCGAACAATGCAGCGGAAGCCGGACACCACCGAAGTATGGCGACCTCTGTTTTTTCTCGGCCAAAACGTTGAACATTTGGCCATAAATTGACATCTCCGAAGATAATCAGTTAAATAGATTTCCCATGCGGGCTGGTGTGTGGATTAAGCGGGTGATTCCAAGCTCCGAAGTACGAAATGCCTTTCGGGTCGGCGCGTATCTGCCGGCTGACGCGCTCGAACTCATTACTGGAAAAAGAAATTCTCTTGTTCCTCCTCGGGGCATGCGCTTCGACGGCGCCGAATCCTATGCATCGATGGGCAGAGTTGGCCTCAGGGCCTTGCAGCAATTTTGCGATTTACGCCCCAAATCGCGCACCTTGGATGTTGGTTGTGGTGCGGGCCGCATGGCCGTCCCTTATACCGAATATCTAACGTCCGGCAGCTATGAAGGCTTCGATATCGTTCCCTCGTGGATAAGTTGGTGTCAGAAAAACATCAGTGCGCGGTATTCCAACGTTCGCTTCACCTGGGTAGACGTTTACAGCAAGCACTACAACTCAAAGGGAAAAGTGGCGGCGAGAGACTTCGTATTCCCTTACGAAACGAGCTCGTTTGACTGCGCGATGTTGATGTCGATTTTTACGCACATGTTGCCAGACGGAATTGAGAATTACATTCGCCAGTTAGCGCGTGTTCTCAAGACCCACGGCAAAGCATACGTCACAACGTTGCTGCTAAATGATGAATCTCTAGATGCTATTGAATCAAAAAGGAGCATCTTCGACTTTCGCCACCATCTGGGTGATTGTCGTGTCGTCGACAAGGACTTCCCCGAGACAACCATCGCCGTGCCTGAAAAGGATGTGATTAAATGGTTCGCAGCGGCAGGTCTCAAGCCCACCATCATGTATGGTTCATGGGCAGGTAGAAAGAATTGCAACGGCGTCCACGATGACATCGTAGTAGAAATGCTACGAGACGGCTCCCGATAAGTTGTGTCGATTCTGGCCTCAGGGGACGCTCTTCGTCCGCTGAGCCGTAACGATTCCATCGCCATCGCCACTCCGCCCGGCACGTGGCCGCTGGTGGCATCGTTCACGAGGAAACTTTCGCGCAACGCAGTTGGGCCACGAACCCGCTGAATACCATGATCGAAGTACCTGATCAAAATGGCGCACACCTAATCCTGTACGCAACCAAATTGTTCTGCGTCTTGCCTCAACGATTTTTGATATTTGTTCGCCAGACGAATCGAGGTACGTATTTGTTCGTTCGTTAAGGAATGGTCAAGGGAACTTTCGCTCCTAGAGTCGGGAATGACAGCAATAGTGAGCCTCGGCGTTGTGTTTCGAATGAGCATCGCTATTCCTCTCATCTGAAAGGCACCATGTTCTCAAAATCTTTGCGGTGTTCTTATGTTCTGAGTGTGATCCCGCTGGCAAGTGGATGCGCCCCACTGCAACCCATGGGCCGTGCGACGGCCACAACCAACCCGCAGGTGGCTTCGTACACGGTTAACGCGCCGAAGAATGCCAATGTTTCCGTGGAATTTGGGGTCGACACGAACTATGGGTTTACTACGTCGCCGCAGCCCGCACCAGAAGGAGGGGGCGCGGTAAGCGTCCTAGTCGCAGGGATGCGCAGTAATACGCTTTATCACATGCGCGGAATTATAACCTTGAGTGATGGTTCGAGGTTTGCCGACAGGGACCAGAGTTTCATTAGCGGAACACTGCCTGCGGCGCAGTTGCCACATTTGACGGTGACAACTGCCGCTGGAATGAAACCGCAGAGCGGCATCGAACTGGTGAATATTCTTTCTCTAAACAAGCCCGTGCCGGTATTCGCGACTGATCTTTCCGGGAACGTAATCTGGTCATACCAGTTTCAAGGTACATCTTCGGATACCATTCAGCCGATAAAACTCCTACCGAACGGACATTTTGTCGTGGTTATCACACCTGGTTCCCTGGCACCACTGTTCCCGGCACCTCCTGTGGGGACAATCGACGTGATTCGTGAGATCGACCTCGCGGGCACCACCGTCCGAGAGATTTCCATAGCGGATCTGAATACCAAGCTGGCGGCGGCCGGATATGATCTGACCTTGGAAGTATTTCATCACGACGTGCTGCCGCTCGCCAACGGCCATTGGATCGCGATTGGCAACACGCTCAAACCGTTCACAAACCTCCCTGGGTTTCCGAGCACGACCAATGTTCTGGGAGATGTGCTCGTGGACCTGGATGAAAATCTTAATCCAGTGTGGGTGTGGAACGAGTTCGACCACTTCGATGTCAATCGGCATCCGTTTATGTTCCCGGACTGGACGCACACCAACGCGCTGGTTTATTCGGACGACGGTAACCTTCTAGTGTCAATACGCAACCAGAATTGGCTCGTTAAGGTGGATTACAGGGACGGCGTCGGGACCGGAGACATCCTGTGGCGACTGGGTTATCAGGGCGATTTTTCCTTGCAGGGCGACACCGATCCTTCCGACTGGTTTTACGCAGAGCACGCCCCTTCCTTTGCAACCTCGTCCACAACAGGGAAATTCTCGCTGGTGCTTTTTGACAACGGAGACGATAGAGTTTTCCCGTCCAATACCACGTGTCAGAAAGTTGGGGTGTCCTCTTGCCCTTATAGCACGGTCCCGATTTTGGACATCGATGAAACCGCAAAAACAGCTACCTTGGCATTTCATTATGTCGCGCCCCAATATTCAGGTTTTGGTGGCAATGCCGAAGTGCTTCAAAATGGGAACGTGGAATTTGACGAATGCGACAGCACCAATCTAATTAATCCAGATGCAGACATTTACGAGGTAACACAAGAAAGTAACCCGCAGTTGGTCTGGCATATGGACGTGGCGGGACAAACAGCTTATCGGGCGTTTAGGCTGCCGAGCCTTTATCCTGGCGTGCAGTGGTGATTCCACAACCCCGATGCCTGGTACGTTTATAAAAGGGGAAGTCAAGAAAAATACTTCTACACCTGCCAGATTTTTCATATCTTCGAGCCTTGCGGTCGAGCAGGGATTGTTCTGGGCTCCGCCACATGCTCTCGGTTTGCTGTGCGGCGTTTTGGGTTTCTATTCCGGGTGATTTTCATCGCAGATTTGCGACGAACCCGTGAGTTCTGAAACGAACACGCAGAAGGGGGACGACCCTGCGTCGCGTTACCGGACGAGCCCGGTCGGTAACCACAGGTTTTCTACCACACCGGCTCTTTGACTATACCCATGAATCAGGACCGCTCGGTTTTCTTGCTCAACATTTGTCCGAACAAAGGCAATGGCTACAATCTGAGCGGTACTTACAGTTCAGTAAGCGTGGCCGACTTGAACTGACCTGCGGACGGTTCTTTAACGTAAACCCGAGGGAATGGTAAGGCGGGACCTAAGAAAATTTCAAAACTTTTCTTGGGTCGGCCCCTACGCGAGGGAGCGAAATTTAAGCTCTAAAATCTAGGTGAAATTTTCTAGCATTTTTTTGGACCCCAATGGCGCGGACGGAGGCTCGGCCACCATTGCTAACGCCGCGGGCAAATAAAGGCGGATTATGCTATAAAATCGATATTCTAACCATGTCAGGCCATGGCGTTGGAAATGTTGAGATCGCTCGCGGCCCCTCACAGTACTTTTTGCGAAGCAATCAGGAGCAAAGATGAATTCTTATCGCGTTAAGCTTGGGTTGTGTGTGAGGCGCCTCGCGCCTACGTTATGCCTGACGATACTGGTGTTTTCGGGGCAGCCGAGTGTTCGCGCGCAGGCCACGCCGGTCACGGTGGAAATCGACACTGCGGCGCCATCGCATCCGTTCCCGCACTTCTGGGAACAAATGTTTGGGTCCGGCCGTGCAGTGCTGTCGCTGCGTGAAAGTTACCGGCACGATTTGCGGGAGACCAAGCGAATCACGGACTTCGAATTTGTTCGCTTCCACGCCATTTTTCACGATGAGGTCGGACTGTACGACGAAGATAAAGATGGAAAGCCGGTGTACAACTTTTCCTACGTGGACCAGATTTATGATGGATTGCTGGAAAACAAAGCGCGGCCATTCATCGAACTGAGTTTCATGCCTCAGAAACTGAGCTCGGACCCCAATGCCAAGCATGCGTTCTGGTACAAACAAAATGTTGCGCCGCCGAAGGATTGGGACAAATGGGAGCAGCTGGTTGAAACTTTTACGCGGCATCTCGTGGAACGGTATGGTGAGGATGAGGTGGCGCAATGGTATTTCGAAGTATGGAATGAACCGAATCTTGATTTCTGGGTGGGGAACCCGAAGGATACGACGTATTTCGAGTTGTACGATCACGCGGCGCGAGCGGTAAAGCGCGTCAGTTCCAGTTTACGCGTGGGAGGTCCCGCCACCGCCCAAGCGGCGTGGGCCGACCGGTTCCTGGCGCACTGCAAAGAGAAAAATGTGCCCGTGGACTTCGTATCGACGCATGTTTATGGAAATGACGCCGCGCAGGATGTGTTTGGGACGCAAGAGAAAATTTCACGCAACGACATGGTTTGCCGCGCAGTGAAAAAGGTTCATGAGCAGATCGCTGCTTCGGCATATCCAGGCCTACCGCTGATCTGGTCGGAGTATAACGCAGCGTACGACAACAACCCCGCGGTGACGGATTCCGCGTACATGGGGCCATATCTTGCGAATACGATCCGGCAGTGCGACGGTTTGACCACCATGATGAGTTACTGGGATTTCTCCGACGTGTTTGAGGAGCAAGGAGTGGTGAAGACTCCCTTCTATGGAGGATTTGGATTGCTCGCTGAGGACAGTATTCCCAAGCCGGCGTTCAACGAGTTTGCGCTGTTGCACCACTTGGGTAATGCACGACTGGAGGTAAAATCCGATACCGCGCTTGTGACGCGACGGAAAGACGGAACGCTGGCGGTGGCGGTATGGAATTTATTCTTGCCAGAGGAAGCCGGTTCACCGAAGACTTTCACGCTGCATTTTTCGGGGGTCAAAGCGGGTAAGAGGGTGCGAACTACGATTGTCGACAAAGAGCACGGGTCTCCTCTGCCGGCATACGAAAGAATGGGACGCCCGCAATTCCCTTCCCGCCAACAAATCGAGACTCTACGGAAAGCAGCGGCGATGCCTGCAGCCGAGGAACAGACCCTCAAAAATGGGGAAATGAAATTAACACTAGAGCCACATTCGCTAGCCCTGATTGAAGTTGGTAATTAAAACCGCTAATCGGGCGATCGCCCAGCGAAAAACCTGCTCATGAATTAAGCGGTTGAGGCGAGATTAATTCGTGAAAGCCGGCGCGCATCATTCCGCGAATGGCTTCATCGTTTTTCATGAACTGTTCCCACACGAAGCCGGTGCGGGCATTTTCGGCCATAAGAATGGTGATGCCCAAATCGATACCGAGCACATCGGCGCTATACCAATTGATGAGCGGATTGAAGGCGTCTACAAAGCCATAAGTGCGCCAGGCTTTTTGCGCGTAGTTTTCCCGCATGTAGCGTAAAACACGCAGCGTCTCCTGCGGCAAAAATGGCAAAGAGCCTGCGGTGGCGCAAGAAACCACCGAGCCGTCGATGCGACCCATTTCGGGAGGGCCGCCCCAGGCGGTGTACCCGCGAATGGAGTCGGATGCGGTGATGCCCCACAAATCTTCGCTGTAATCAGGGAATTGCTGCGCCAGTTCGAGACACCACAATTTGTGGACTTTAGTGGCAATCACGGAATTGGTGAAATAGTCGGCATAGTGGTCGCGGCGACCGCGAAAATCAAACCAGGCGTGAGAATACTGATGAATGAAGAGAGGCGCCTTGGCGCTGATATAGCGAATGCCATTGTATTCGAAGAAGGGCCGGGACCACGCAGACCAGCTGGCTGCGGGGAGTGTGTGGCTTGCGGAGCCTATACCCAAAAGATAAAGCATCATGTGCTCGCTGTAACTGTCCCAACGGGTTTTAATGAACCCGTGCTCGGAGGTCCAGCCCATGGCAAGAGTTTTGTAGCCCTGCAACATCCAGAGCCAATCGACACGCTCAAAAATCGCGGTGGCCAGTTCGTATATTTCAGCATCGTCAAAATAAGCACGGCAGGTGAGCACGCCGCAAAGAAAGATGGCGGTGTCGATGGAGGAAACTTCTGACTGGAAGACCCGTTCGCCGTTCTGAATATTCAAGAAGTGCGCGTAAAAGCCATGCTCGTGCTGCACCCGGGTAGCCACAAAACGTAAGGTATTGCGAACGCGATCGCGAATTTCCATACGCTGCTCCCAGCCCCGCTGGTCGGCAATGCAATGAGCCGTGAGTCCGAACCCGGTGGCAGCGATGCTGGCGACATTGCGTTGATCGGTGCCATCGGCGTGGCTGCGATCTTTTACCAGGCCGGTGACGGGGTTGGTCTCGTTCCAAAAGAATTGGAAGGTGGTGCGTTCAATACTTTCCAGGAATTCATCTTCGTCACGAGTGAAGCGGTACTTGGTGGGGTCGTTCTCAAATAGCGGGGGACGCTCGGGGGGCTGCTGTGGCTGAGGCTGAGAGCGCTGTGGGGTGGGTTGAGAATGTTGCGGCGAAGGCTTAGAGCGCTGCAGGAATTCGGAAATTACGCCAGAAGAACCAACTAAAGGCACACCACCGGCGACCTGCGCGGCCTGGCGAAGCCACGCGCGACGCGAGAACCGGCCGCGCATCACCGCGCGCTCCTGCAGAGCGGGATGAGGATCGCAAGTGCACAGAAGGGACTGGTTTCTCCTGTTCATCGACAAGACCATTTTACGAGAGGGGCATATGGTGTGGTACAGGGAATCTCGGCGCTCGTTCCAGCGGGAGCTGGAATTAAGCGGCGATAATTGCCCCTGCGCGGCGGGGGGATGGAACGGTGAATATGCGGCGCTGGCGTGTTATGGTGCGGAGGGCGTGAGGAGAACTTAACGATGAGATTGGCGATTCGGAGATCGTTTAAGGTGCTCGCACCGGGCGGGTCGCTGCGAAAGCGTGTGGCCCTCAGCCTGGCGGTGGTTAGATTGATTCTAGTTCCGGTAATTTTTTTCGCGATTTACTACCTGCTGGTGGTAGGACGAATCGTAGACCGCATCGTGAGCTTCGATGCACCCGCGGCGACACTTTCTCAGCAAGCTTCCATCGAGATGCTGGAGGCCAGGCGGGCGGAGCGGAATTATTTGTTACTGAATGATCCCTCTTCCTTGCAGGCTAATCGCGAGTCGATTTCCAAGCTGGAGCAGATTTTGCGTGCGATCCGCGAGCTGAATGCCGCAGATCAACCATTGACGGACCAGGCATTGGCGGCGCTGCACCAGTACGACGAAGAATTTAGAAACGCCGTGGCCAGCATGCAAAAGCCGGGAGAGGCACCGGCGGATCGCATTCAAAATGTTTTGCAGGCCTACGAGAAAGACCTGGGAAGCATCCTGAAAGGCGCGAAGAATAAACCGCGGGACCAGTTGATCGAGGAGCTGCGCGCCAGGATCGGATCTTTTGATACCCAGATTACCAAGACGGCGCAGGAAGGGAATCCTGCGCTGCAACAGATTACTACTAACCTACAGAATTCCGGACAAGATGTTTTGCGCCTGACTTCGGAACTGGAAGCGCGCAACTGGGATCGTATAGACGGAGACCACCGCAGGGCGCGCCGGTTGATTTCGCATTCGGAATGGGCATTGACGATCGTATCGGCAATCACCCTGCTGGTGAGTATCTGGATCAGTTTTGTATTGCCGCAGCAAGTGGTGAGACCTTTGATGAGCTTGAAAGAAGCGGTGGACCACGCCGCGGCGGGCAATTATGAAATTGAATTTGAAATTCGCGGGGAAGGCGAAGTGGTGCAGCTGGCAAATAGCATCCGACTGCTCATCAGCCACGTGAAGGAGCGCTACGACGGAACCGTGTCACGGGAGCAGCCCGCCAGTTGAGCTTCGTTGTATAGCCCGTAGGATTCTATCCGACCGCACGCTGGTCATCAGCATAGCGGGACAATGCGCGCTCCTTACGCGGAATGGCTGCGCGCCTTCGTAGACGAAATGTGCGAAGCGGAATCAAATTTGCCATCAAGCACCGTAAAACTGCCCAGCTCGTGGCCGTTCTGAGGGAATAATACGGTTCGGAAGGTTTTTGCCAGGATGATGCAGTCAAACCAGACCGTCCAATTTCGCACGTACCAGGCTTCCAGCTGTATGCGATCGTCTAGGGTCAATTGGTTTCGTCCACTCACTTGCCAGAAACCCGTCATGCCAGGTCGCGAGGATAATATGGTGAACAGGTCGACGCCAATTCTCTCTCGCTCTTGTGGGAGGTATGGACGCGGGCCCACGAGGCTCATTTCGCCGCTCAAGACATTCAAGAGTTGTGGAAGCTCGTCAATGCTCCAGCGCCGGAGCAGGCGGCCGAGACGGGTCAGCCGCGGATCATGCTCCCGAAGTTTGGCGTATTTGTGCCATTCGGCGGCGGCGGCCGGGTCGCCTGCAAGATGGTTCATAAGCATTTCGTCTGATCTCACGTGCATGGTCCTGAATTTGATGCAGCGGAAGCGCGCGCCCTTGTAACCAAGCCGTTCCTGAATGAATAGCACCGGGCCACCAGAATCGATTTGAATCAGGGCCGCGACGATCAGGCACAGCGGCAGGGCCACCACGGCAATCGCCGACCCGAGCGCCAGGTCGAACATTCTTTTCAGCCAACTGTTCCAGGGCTTGGCCAGATTGTTGGACAGCTTGAGCATCATCAAGCGCTCGCGAAGGAACCCATCCACTCTCAGGTTCATCATTGGCAGCCCCCACAGCTGGGGAACAACGTAAATGCTTTCGCAGCGCTGCTGTAATTGATGAACCAGGTTCAGCAATTTTCCTTCTTCGAGATTAGGCAATGCGATGAGTACGTCCTTTGCACGAGCCCTCTTAATATGCCTGAGAGCGTCGTCCAAATGACCGAGGACGTATACCTTCTTGTTTCCGCACACCGCGATACACGTGCCTCTTCGGCTGGGGTCTTCGTCGAGCAAACCGACGACTTCGTAGCCCAACACTGGATCGGAAGACAATCCCCGGAGCGCCAACTGAGCGGTGTCCGTGGTGCCGATAACCAGGATGCGTTTCTTCCAAAGTCCCGCTGCCCCCAGCCCGCGCTTCGTCCAATACCTCGAGGTGGGCAGAACCATTAGTAGCAATAGACCGGTCATCAGCACGGTGGCACGCGAGAGCAGAGCTCCTCGCTGAACCACGGCAATGGCGGCAAAAATGACTATCAGTCCCAGAACCGTCGCTTTGGTCAGATGGGCTATCTCATTCCATAACGTGCGTCGCTGGGTGTACAAACCTTCGACGCCCAGCAGCACGATCAGCAGTAGCCACATCCAGGAAAAGCCCAGATAATGCCGAAACGTAAAGGCCAGCGGTGGCACACTGGTATCCACCCGGGGCAGCCATTCAGCTCTTAAAAATGTTGCCAGACGAAGAGACAACGCGATGGCAAGTACGTCGGACGCCATCAGGACGAAAACACATATTGAATTCCTATGCAGATTGTAGAACCGTTGTTGGCGGGTCTTAGCGCGGTCTTCGATTTGTTCCGGACGTACCTGCTCAGGCGAGAGAGTAGCTGTCGACATTGGACTCCTAGTAAAAATAGCCGTTAAACAGGTTGCAATGCAACCGCGCCTTTGGCCGCACAGCCAGCCGCCACCCCAGCGGCCGGTGACGCAGATCTTATTCGAGCACTGATTTGCAACAACTCCTAGGTCCTGCCATTTATGAATCTACTACGTTGGATAACTGAATTTCAGGTACACCCAACACCTGGCTATAAAGCGCCAGATGATCGCGTACCACCGCTTCCCAGCGGTAGTTGGCGCGAGCCCGCTCCTCAGCCTTTAACCGAAATTCCGCTACCAGCGCTGGAGCATTCAATAACATCCGCAGTTGACGCAATAAATCCTGCGCTTCTTCTTCGCCCTTGTAGCTGAAGCCCGCGGCTCCGATGACTTCCTGATTGGACGCAGTATCGTTGACCAGCACGCAATTGCCGAAGCCCATAGCCTCCACCAAAGCGGGATGTGTGCCTCCCACTTCATCCGGCAATACAAACAGGTAAGCGCTCTTCTGCAATTGGGCATAGCCCTGACCATACACGCCACCCGTGAAGATAACGCGAGCGTCCTTAGTGGATTTCAGCGAGCGCGCATATTCTTTTTCCCAGGGATCGGAGCCGACAATCACGAGCTTTTTTTCGGTGTGGGTCTGCTCAAAAGCGTGAATTAGATGGTGGATATTATTTTCTGGCACCAGCCGGCCAACAAAAAGAACGTACTCCCGGGGCTCCAGCCCAAAGCGATCCAACCACTCGCGACCCTTCACCTGTATGTCGCGTATCCCGTAGGTGATCAAGGAAGACTCGGCGTTATACATCTCGCGGTAGTAACGCTGTACGTCGCGCGAGTCCGATACCAGCGCATTCGAGAACCGCACTGCCAAGGACTCGGAAAGCTTCAGATACCAGCGCGCGAATTTTCCCCATTTTCCACGCTGCCAATCAGTGCCATCGACCGAGCAAACCGTTTTCATGCCCAAAGCCCTGGGAATGGGGGCAAACAATGTTGTTCCGGTTATAAAATAGTGCACCACGTCCGCGCGATGAAAGGCCACATGCATGGAGGAGAGAAAAGCATGCACGATGGTGCTTAAATTTTTGGATTTTATAGTGGGCAATGTAACTAACTGTACACCCTGGTAGTCGGTTCCAGAAAGTTCGCTCATCCCGGAACGGTTATAAACCACCACTTCGTGACCGCAAGCCACCATTCCGCGGGACATTTCGTCTACGGCAGTCTCAAATCCGCCGTCTCTTGCGGGAATTGCTTTTATCCCAATCATGGCGATTCTGAGTTTTCGTTTCATCGTGAGCCCGCTGGATCGCTACAACCCCATTAAGATGATAATGAATATATTGATTATGTATCTTGTTGGTTATATCTCTTGAACCTGGATTACTTTCCTCAAGCTCGATGGTATATGAATCTCGCGACCGTCAAGTAACGCTCGTAGAGTGTGCTCAGCAGGGATGTAAACATCTTCGATACTTATGGTCCGCAAGCAGTAAGGCTGGTCGAAGATGCAATAGTCGAAGCACGGGCGACACCAGAAACCCGAACGCATTACGACTTGATTATTCGAACCCAGCGGGCCAAACCAGGCCTGCTCGGTGGGGCCAAATACCGCCACTACGGGCACGTTCAAAGCGGTTGCTATATGCATAGGGCCGCTATCATTGCAAATCAGCATGCCGCACCGGCTCAGCACGGCCATGAATTCGCGCAGCGGCAGTGACAATGGCACAATGCGACTCCCCGATGGGGCCGCCGCCCGCTGCCCGGGCTCTTGAAACCAGATAATCTTGACCGGAAATTTGTCCAGTAAACGATCGGCAACCTGGGTGAAGTTCACCTCGCCCCATTGCCTATTTACGCTTCGCGCTCCGGGATGCACGGCCACTAAAAAGTCTGTTTCTCGAACAGCATGACTGGCTAACAACGCGACAGCGGCTTGATGTTCTGCGGAGGTCAGGCGCAACTGGGGCTCGCGATTAGAAATGGGTTTTTCAAGATGTTCCAGCAACTTGAGCCAGCGATTTGAAAAGTGCGGATTGCGGATGTCTGGTGTTACTGAATCGGTCAGAAAGAAGCCGCCGCCACCAAACGAATACCCAACGCGGCGGCGAGAGTTTACAAACCAAAGAATGAAATTATCGCGAAGGTCCGCGCGCGCCGAGAAAGCGAGGTCAAAGCGTCGCGCGCGCAAGGCGCGCAACGTGCGATGAAGTGGCAACCATAATGGAGAGAAAGGATTGTATTTGTGCCAGCGTGAGTAGTGCAGCGCCCAGGGAACCCGCAATTCGATGACTTCGTCGACTAACTGCTGATTGGCGATCAGCGGGGCTACTTTAGGACTGGTCAGCAGAGTAATGCGCGCATTGGGATACTGAATGCGAAGATTCATTAAAAAAGGCGACTGCATGACGACGTCGCCCAAGTTCCAGTATTCGAGAACCAGGATGTTACGAATTTCTTGTGTGGCTCGGGAACCGTTGCTGGTTCCGGAATCCTTGGTCCTCAAGCGATCCACGATCGACACTAACGGCCGCGCGATCGCTTCGGCCAACCGGATTACGATGCGCTTCCCAGGACCAAATTTTACCAGCGCTCCGAGCGCCGCTCTTTCGGAATTCCTGAGGTTGGCGTTGATCAGATCTGCGGATTTTTTAATTTGAGTCAAAATCGCTTCCTTATAAAGATGTCCTCCCCAGCTACGTCTGCAGTGCCAGACGGATCTCCTCGAGACTGACGCTTGCTGTTCCACGCTTACCTACTTTAATTCCCGCAGTGACATTGGCAAGGTGAGCGGCGCTTTCCAGATCGGATCCCGAGGTGACCGCCGCGGCAAAAGCGGCAATGGCTGTATCTCCGGCACCAGTGACGTCATACACGCTACGCGCCATGGTGGGGATATCCACCCTGCGCAGTCGCCCCGCAAAGGTGTCCGCTGATTTCTCGAAGAGCGACATGCCTTCGCTTCCGCGCGTGACGACCAGACCCTCCAGGGAAAGATTCTCTATCAACTGCTGAGCCGAATGATCCAATGAGCGTTCGGTATTATCCATGGCTGCAGACAATTGCACTAGTTCTCGTGAATTGGGCATAAGAACATGCGCGCCACGATACTTTTCAGGGTTTGAATCTTTCGGAGCAACGATACTCCGAATTCCACGTTTGCGTGCCGCCGTGAAAACCGCTGCCAGCACCCGTTCCGTCAAAACGCCTTTGAGATAGTCGGAACACACAATGGCTTGGATGCCGTCGTCCATCGCGTGGATTCTGCTGAGCATATTTTCTTCGATTCCTTGGTCCAGGAGGGAAGTGCATTCTTCATCCAGGCGAAAAACCTGCTGGCCGTGTTCGAGGGACATGAGCCGAACTTTGCGCGTCGTCTTTCGCGGCGGATCGTTGATAAGCCCCGTAGTGTCTGCGCCATGAATCCTGAGCAAATCCCGCACTTGCTGGCCGGTCTCATCCGTGCCGGTCACCCCAAAAACCGTTACCTGAACTCCAAAGCTGCGAAGGTTTTCCACCACGTTACCTGCCCCGCCGAGCGTCGAGGATCGCCGGATAATATTCAAAATGGGCACCGGGGCCTCCGGCGAGATACGTTCAATGTGCCCCCAAAGGTATTCGTCCAACATTAAATCGCCGATGACGGCAATCCGGCAGCGAGAAAATAAATTTAAAAGGCTCGAGAGATTCTGCAACTACCGCACCTCGCCAATCGAGGCTTTGATTTTGCCCCCTGAATACGAGTTCTGTGCAAATGCATTCTCCACAATTCCGCACAAAATGTGCACGATCAACGCGTGGGCTTCTTGTATCCGCGGCGTGCAATCCGACGGCACGGAAATACACACACGCACAAGGTCTCGGAGTTCACCGCCGGGCACGCCGGTCAACCCTATGGTAACCAGGCCGGCGCGACGCACGGACTGTAAAGCACAAACAATATTCGGTGAGTTACCACTGGTTGAAATTGCGAAGGCGATGTCCCCTGGTTTGGCGATCGCTTGCAATTGTCGAGCAAAAATTTGTTCAAATCCGTAGTCGTTTGCTATCGCCGTGAGAGAGGCGGAATTCGTCGTCAAAGCTATGGCCGGGAGCGCTTGGCGATCCGTGCGATATCGTCCAACTAGTTCCGCAACAAAGTGTTCAGACTCGGCCGCGCTTCCTCCGTTGCCGAATACGATAAGTTTCCCCCCTCCTCGCAGACAAGTTAGGAGCAGCGCGGCAGCTTCAACAATTTCAGTGCCACATGACCGGGCCAACTCGGAGGTCACGGCTATGCTCTGATGTATTTCTTTTATTATTTCTTCTTTCCATCGGTCCGCTTCGAGGTGATTGGCCATACCTTCTCAGTCCATCTCAAGGTGATTATCACGAAGCTAAAGCCGCTTCACGATCAAAGACCAGTGTATCGTCAAATCACTCAATTGGCAGTTCGTGCTTTGCCACGCAGGCGATGCATACATGTACCAGACGGACGCTTGATCAATCGAGTTTAGTTTCTAATATAAGACAAGAGTTCAAACTATGGCCGTTTTTCGGCGGCGATCACCACATCACCGTATAAGTCCGTAGTGGAGTGAATCTCGCCGTAAGAACTGGGAACCTCGCCTACAATCTCGTCAGTACAACGATTTACCCTTCGCGACAGCCACGGATTCATGAAACCCAAAAGGCCCTGCAAGTTTTCTCCGAGATTTTTAAATACTCTCAGACTGGCTCGTGTTTCTCTCCAGATGGTCCACTGATGCCGTATTCTGAAGCCCTTCAGAGTCTCCAATATTCGCGCCTCTACGGAAGAACGATTATAAATACGCTGGAAAAAATACAAATTCTCGTCTGCCGTTTTCTCCACGGCACGCACAAAGCCTTTTCGCCACTGTTCAGCATGTGTGTTGCCGTACGGAATGCTTAACACCAGCAATCCACCGGGCTTCAAGACCCGAACCATTTCCTTCACACCCTCAATGTCACCGCTCAGGCCTTCGATGTGTTCCACCACTGACATGGAATAAACTACGTCAAACTCATTGGCGTCGTACTGAAGCGAGCGTGCGTCCTGAATTCCAAAGTGAGCCGTCCCCTTTGCGCCGCCGCGAATGGCTTCCCACATCATCCGGTATTCGTTGAGATTTAAAGGACTGATGTCCGTCAAATCCAATTCGGCTCTCATCGACGCGGCCAGATAGAGCCCGAAGCACTTGGGGCTGCCAACGTCCAACACTCTGAGGAGCCTTGAACCTGATAACCTGTTCAGACGTGTGGCTATGACCTGTTCCATCAAAGCATATTCCGGGAACCGGGAATATGAATTGATCGGTTGGGTGATCTTGCCGACAGTTTTCTTGACGCCCAAACGTAAGCCATTCCTCAAAAAGTTTGCAATTCCGGTTTTAAGGCCGAATCGATAAAATCGAAACTCCCCGAAGTCGTTGTTGTTTTGTGTCATCGCAGCTTCAACGTGTTAGCACTTGCCGGATACCGTCTGACGCAGCGGAATGGTGCATGCAAGAACTATCTTTGCTGTACGGGCCAGCCATTCGCGGCTACATGGCTTGGCGCAGCCCATCTCCCACGCCTCGGTACACAGCCGAGAGTGCGCGATAGTCGCGACGCCACAAGCGAACAGCCGAAAAAAAGACCAGGTGTGCAAACACGAAGCCGACGGTAAAAGTCGGTACTTGCCACCAATGCAGATGCTTACGCGCCAGGAACAGCAGGTTTCTGGTGCTCAGATATTGACTCACAGCGTGACTGCCGGATCCCAGCTTGACAGAACTCGAACCGTCCCAATGCCAGACGCGCGCTTTTGGCACGAACACTAGGCGGTACCCTTCTCTGCGCAGCCGCAGGGATAGGTCCAGGTCTTCCACATAAGCCCAGAATTTTTCGTCAAAAAGTCCCACTTCGGAAAGGGCGCTGCAGCGGATTAGCATGGCACAGCCGGTTGCTAGAGTTATATCGCGCGCAGCCAAAAACTGTCCTTTATCGATCTGTTTCCATCCGTGAATTGTGATCCTGCTGGTCCACGGATCGAAATCGCCTCCGGCATACCAGACCACGTCCGGGGCTTTGGCAAAGTAGATTTTTGGGCAAACGGCTCCAATGCCATTATCGTTTTTTATGACACTCCACATTTCGTAAAGGAAATCAGCGGCAACATAGGTATCGTTGTTGAGCAACAACACGTATTCCGCCCCGGTGGAAAGCGCATGACGCATCGCAATATTGCATCCGCCCGCAAATCCCAGATTAATTTGTTGTGGCAAAAGGGTGATGCCGGGGAATTCTCGCGCTAACCGCTCGGCGGAATTGTCGCTTGAACCGTTGTCAACCACGACGATTTCGCAATCCGGTCGGTCCATGGATAACAAGCTACGGACGCACTCGGCGGTCATATCCAGGTTGTTCCAGTTCACAATGGCGATGACGGTGCGGCCAGTTCCTGAACCATTGCTTAGCAAGCGCAACATACCAGCAACAAATAGGAGCAATGAACGCGGGTTGCGGACTCACGCCGAGACACTAGAGCACCTCAGGTTTTTGACGGCTTATGGACCAAGTAATAATAGCTATGGTATGCCCCCTCGGTCAGGTCGTAGCGTTCCACAGCTTGTACTTGTGCGCCATGAGCGGAGATAAATTTCTCGACCTCTGCTCTGGAAATACCATTCATCTGAATAGGCGCCAGGCCCATTTTCTTGAACAGCCAGGATCGCGGAACGCCTACTGCGGAAAGCAACGACCACAGCCTTCTTCGAAGTTGCAACCGGCGGCGAAGCGGAACCTCGTTGGGCAGTTGAAAGACAACAACTCCATCCTCTTTCGCCACGCGAATAAATTCAGCTACGTAGTTCAATATCATACTTTTGTTCGGCAGATGTTGCAGAACCAGCAGCGAGAAAACAAACTCAAAACTGTTGTCTTCAAATGGAAGAGTCGCGCCGTCGTTAGCGATAAAACTACAGCCAGGCATATCAGCATTAAACTTGTTCGCCAAAGCTACCATATTGACGGAAACATCGATACCAACACAGGAACTGAAGAAATTTGCAAATGCGCGAGTCATCCGTCCGACGCCGCAACCAAAGTCAAGCAGCTTGCCGTAAGAGATGCTCAGGGAATTGGCTCGACACATCGCCAAAACGCGCTCAGCTTCTCTAGTTCCGGTACCAAAAAACTCCTTAGCATCCCACTTGCCGAATTTTTTTTCAGGATCGGAAAGGATGGTCCAAAGCGGATCTAGCTCAGCCAAGACATTCCAGTTGGACATCATATGAACCACCCAGTGCAAATAGGAGCGACCATATTAGAGATTAGAGCTTTTCCTCAGCATCACGAAATTTCCGTATCACCTCTAGTTTTGAGCATTAATCAGCTTTTGCGCGCGGCCGATTTCTTTTTGCGCGTGCGCGGGCGTGGACACAACCCCGGGCGGTGGGGGCGGTGGGGCCGGTGGAGTCCATTGCGATACCGGTTTCCAGTGAACACCTCCCAGGTCGCTTCTAACGAATGTAATCGTACCAGTAACGATCACCGGATTCGCTCCCAGCAGATCTATATTCCCTCCGCCCGCAAACACCGCTGCACCATTCAAGACAAAAAATGTCACCATCTCTCCCGGGCCCAAGGAACTCTGTATGGTGGTTATTGGGGTCGGTGAGGGGTTCAAGCCTACAGAATGCACGCCGCGAATATTAATGATCGGTGCAGGCGTCATCTGAGTGGTGATTCCGGAAGTAACTGGCCCATTAAACCCGCCGACATAGAGATTATCCTGATAAACCACACTGGAAAAATTTGTGCCGATAACCACTGAGTCAGGGTTGCCGAAAATCTGATTGTGGGAAAAAACGACACCATCTGCGACTGTCGTTCCGACATTCAGCTCATACCCAGACCCACCGTTGACACCCACATTTCCAGCAAAGTAAGAATTCGAAATAACCACTCCTTGAGTGCCGATGTTCGTTTTACTTGTGATTTGGTATGCACCGAACAATTCTTCATGATGAGAACCGTTAAACGTGAGATTAACTCCGCCGTCGATTTGCACTGCCGTCGCCGCTGACTGCGAGACCAGGCCGTCAAATACCAGACTGGTAGGATAGCCACTCAAACCCCCGCCGGAGCCCCCGATGTATATATTCGTTCCGTCTCCGATTCGGGGTCCATCGAATTCGCAGTTCGTGAAGCGGAGCTCAAAAGCCGCGCCTACCACCCGTAGCGCGTTCCCGCCACCGGGAGTGCGAAATACAATTATGTTATTGAAGAACACCCACTGCGTCGCTGACACAAAATCGTTAGCGCGCCCCTTGATATAGATGCCGTTGCCCGCAAAACCAATAATGTCAATGTCATCCAGCGTCGAGTACCACAAACCGGTGTTCACGGTCGCGCTGCTGTCTAGGAAGAATGCATTCTCGACAGTGTTACCGCTTGAGCCCAGTATGCGAAACCCTGAAAGAGCAACATTAGTCGCAGGCTGATTATTGGTTTGCGGTAATACAAATACCGGGTCGTTCCCATTAGTGGATTGCAGCTGGGTTCCGTTGCAAGGCAACGCAACGCTGCACGTTGGACTTCCGTTCACGCCGCCGGAAGCGCCCATACCAATGATCTTCAGCGCTTTGCGTAGAGTGATTTGCTTGACGGTATAGGCGAAGGGTCCCAGATAAATGGTGATAGCCTTCGTTCCCGGATCGATTTTGCCGAGGTTTAGATTTGTATGCGGAGAAAGAGCCGAGATGACGCACCCCTGCGCAGGACAGGCGTCTACGGCGCCCGGAACGCCATCCGTAAATCGATCGGCGAACAAAACGTTCGCCAGGTTTTGCACGCTTACGACACCGCGAGAGTCCGTTATCTGGGAGTTCACAAGAGTCGTGGACGTAGAATATTTCGGGAGGAAATTGACCGTGCCGATGGCCGCTGGGCTGGGGGTCGCCGCCGTGACGGAAGACGAGTCCGGTAATAACCCCGGGTTTGCCGTTCGTGACGCTGATGCTGCACTGCTTATAGCTATGCTTTGATCCACCGTCGGCGTTTGTACAGCCACTGAATCAACGGCTCTTGCGAAAGCGGAGGGCGGCAATCCACCTAAGGTCTGGGCATCCGCCGCTTCCAAAGCATACGGAACGCTTACGAGTAACACTCTCGGCTGCTCCTCGGATCCCGGTAAAATGGCCTGCACACCCAGCCAACGCGGCTCGCCGGCAGTGAACAAGTCCGCCGGAATTCCTTGGCTTGCAGTTGCCCCGAGCATTACTTCATAGTGGCCTTGTTGGTCCACCGGGGTGTTTTGTACCTCCTGCCACAACGGGGTCGCGCTGGCGGAATCTCCATAAATACTAAACCTAACCGACAAAGCTCCCGTCCGCGCGCCGACGGCGACCTCCTTCAGCGTCCCATTGAGCTTTACCAGATGCGGGACGATTTGTGTGCAGGCCGGCGCATCGGCGGTGCACTGTGCAAAACAAGCTTCGCCGGCAAAAAATGGCACACAGATCGCTATGAAGATTATCTTTGGTGTTTTCATTAACTACACTTATTGTATTGGCTTCTTCCCATTATTGCATTCCATGAATACCTGGGATCGCAGATGCGGGTCACCAAGGTGAGCGATTAGATTGCAGCGAACGATTTAGAGGGCTCTTCATCTCCCCGTTCGGAGAGGATCGCCGCGGAGGCCAGGAATCCGAGATGAACCCAACAGAATGCCAGGGTTGAGCCATCCGTAAACTGAAATGTAATAGCATAGACGAAAGCCCCCGCGCAAAGCGCAAAAAGATAGGGAACCAGGCTGTTTGGCCTACGAAGTCCCCGATGAATCTTCCGCACTAGTGAAACAATAAAGCCCAGCGCCACAAACAGGCCGAATACGCCAGTATCGTGAAGAATGCGGATCAGGAAATTGCCGATCCAGACCGCGGTGCCAGCCCATTCTGGAACGAACCTCGACCAGTCAAAAAACAGTTGAAAACTGGCGGTCCCGCTACCGAACAAAGGATGATTTGCGATGTTTTGTGCGGATTCGGCCAGCAGCAGCAGGCGGGTAATCGTGGATTCTTCATTTAAGCCCTGCGCGAGCAGATTACTCAACCGTTCCTGCAAAATGTCACCGATTGGCGTAACCACCACGATAACAATGAGAATGGCGATGAGCGCTACAGCCGAAACAATCAGCCTACGGATTCTGAGGGGATGGCCTTGGCGCCCTTTCCAGAACACCCACGCAGTGGTTACTATCAACGCGAGCAAAGCCGCGCGAGAGAAACTGACCAAGGTCGCCAGCGAGGCGATCAGGAAACAGAATATGTAAAAAGCCCGGTGCCGCCGTTGCAAAAAATACAAGCTCAGCATCATGACCGCGCAGCAAGCGCTGTAGGCTCCAAATAGATTCGGCTCGTAAAGGGTTCCGTAAGGAGCCGCCACGTTTGCGAGGTACTGGCCAGCTTCCATACCGATAGTGCTGCCGAACACGAGATGCGAAAAGTAGCAACACAGACCGTAAGTGACCTCGATCATTGCAACGCCAAGCAAAATGCGGAAGACCTTTTCCAGCATTTTCGTATCCCACACCAGCAGCCGTATTAGGAAATAAGGAAGAACGCCCAAATTATTCATAAGCGCCCACTTAAGGGTGGAGGAGGGCTGGGGCGAGGCAAACGCCGAACTCAAATAATTCAGTGCCAGGTAGCCGAGGACCCAGTAATCCAGTTTCTCAAACCCCAGGCCTGTTTTTTTTCGCCACACCCATATCGCGACGGCTGCCGCGACAACTACCGCAGCTACCTGTTCCGGACGGACCTTCCATCCGTACAGCTCTACATAAAAACGCGGCATGGTACTCATTCCGACCAAAGTGATGAGCCCACCATACGGCCAGCGAATCAAGCTCAGGCAAAATATCAGCAAAGCGACCAGAGCCCATACTAGCCACGACATACCCTCTTCATAAACCAGGCGGCTCAACACTAAGATCGCAGCAACCACGGCCACAACATCGAGCCGCCGCGCCCATCGCGATTCCCACCAAGTACTTAAAGCTTGCATAAACGGTTCTAACTCTGCTCGGTCCACGTCGAATAACGTGCGCTGGTACTTCGTAAAAAACAGCCGATCATACGCAAGGCATCGAAAGATGCCGAGTCGCTACGTTTTCCCCCGGATCAACAGCGCGGCTTGGACGCTTCCATCCGATCTCTGCTCACCGCGAACATGATCATACGACCCCGGATCGCGAAAGTAGTTTCCAGGTGATACGCAACTCGCTACGGCAGGCTACCATGAGGCATAAGCTCACTATGGCATAGTAAATGAGCGCTCGAAATCCAGGATTTTTCCCATACGCCATGGCTACCGCAAAACCTGCCGCGGACCATACAAACGTGGTGAGAATCAGCGCCGAATCCTTCCATCTTTGACCTGTGATTTTTCGTAAAGCCCACTCATTGGTAAGCCACCAGATCGCCAGCACAATTACCTGCCCGCCAGCCACAGCGGTCAGCGATCGATAATAAAATGCGGTAAAAAGCCCTACCGAGAAACTAAGAATCAGCGCGCCTACCGTCAAAAATAGAAACTGGCGTTGTTTTCCATAGATGTACGCGAAGCTCATATGCAGCACCTGGATGCCCGCAAGAAAAATCACGCCCAGCAACAAAATACCTGCCACCGGGAGCGCCGCCAAATACTTGTGCAGGAATCGCCTGACAATAATCTCCAGAAAAAAGTAATAAGGCAGCAGTAGGCTCCAGGCTAGCAACAAAAACCTGGAAGCGTGCGCGTAGACCTTGGAACGACCCTCGTGCTCCACTGCGGCCACATGTGAAAAGAAAACGCGGTAAACGGCTGCAATCGCGGTCACCGGAATAAACATCATGCTGGAGGCCAGGCTATATTGGGCGAAATCGTAGATGGGAAGGACGGAACTGACAGCCAGACGATCGGCGGATTGAACCAGGCTGAAACCGCCGTTGGCCAACACCACCGGCCAGCCAAGCAGAATGCACGATTTGACCAGAGGCCATCGGGAGACCGGTACGTCGCTGGCCTCCAGGGGCTTCAGCCGGAGCCAGAGATACAGAAGAGCTCCGGCCCACGAAACGCAATAGAGTACGATCAGCCCGCGAAAACCCGGTGCCCGCCGCAAATTCAGAACAACCGTAAGAATCAGGAATACGCCCGTGGGTGCCACCGTGGCGATGGCCACGGTACTAAAGTGCCTGGCCGCCTGCAGGCCATACTGCAGCAGAGTCCACAAATTCATGATTAGCGCGAAGATCAGAGTAGCGATGCCGATCACCTTCATGGGCGAAGACACCGCCAAAGCAATGATCAAACATGCAGGAACGATCAGAGCTAGAAGTTGCCAGAATAAGAAGGTCAAAGACGGTGCGATTTCATGATGAAATTTCTCTAGCGGCTTCCCTGCCCAACGAAGGAGGGCTCCGTCAGACAAACCGAGATGCAAAAATCCCGCATAGCTGCCGTAAAGCATGAATAAACGCCAGTAGCCGAAGTCTTCCACACTGACGAGGGGAGGGATAAGAAAAACCAACGCGGTATTGAAAACCGCGGTCAAAACGGTGCCGCTACCCATGGTAACGACATCACGGGCAAGAGCCGAAAAGCGCAAACTCGGAGTTGAATCGGAAATGATGCCGGAGGCGATGGCTGCGCTATTTGCTGATAATGGTCGCTCCAGTTCACCGCTCAAAAAAAACCATCCAACGTTCTCACTTTCAAAAATGCTGGGGACTAGCAATCTCAACTTCCGGAAGGCAATTGTTCAACGACCATTCGTCACTTGGGAGTCCCGCCATTATCGCGGTACGGGTGAACCTCGCTATAGGAGCTTGTGTCTGTGCCATTCTGCCCTGCCCTGCCGACATTTGCCTTGACGGCCGTAAAGACTTCGTTTGCAAATATTTTTCGCGGATCGGCGGCATCCGTTTGATCCCACTCGGATTTTGCGAACACCCAAAACACAGCACCGGCAAATGCAAAAATCGTTCCCGCTAGGATGATCAGGAGTCTTGGAGGAAAAGATCTCTTATCCGGGATATGCGGCACGTCTAAGACTTTGACCGTGGGGATTTCTTTGGCTTCCTGGACCTTCGCCATTTCGTACTCGCGGGTAAGCGTTTCGAGAACCGCTTCTTGGATCTTTGTTTGCCTGTATAAATCTGCGTAGGTGACGCCCAGCAAAGGCAATTTTCTTATGGAGGGATACATGGAATCAGAGGGCTGGCTGGATATCGTAGTGGTGCTCTCGCCCTTGCCGGCCAAGGTTTCCAGTTGACGCTGCAGCTCTTCAATTCGCGCTCGCACCGAGCGGACGCGTACGTTAGTGTCGGAATAAATCTGCCGCAGACCTTCGTATTCGGACTGGGCGGCGATCAGATTACCTTGCAGCACTGCGGCTGCCCCCAACATCGCACGCCCTTGTTCTTTCACGTCAATCGCGGAATTCTTGCTGGCGAACTGGCTAAACTCCTTTTCCGCAGCTGCCAAATCCCGGTTCACCCCCTCAAGCCGGCCCTCCAGAAAGATACGCTCCCGGCGCGCCGAAGAAGTGCTCAATTTAGCGACCAAATCATTCAGTTGTTCGATGTAAGCCTGGCACATGGCCGCAGCCCTTTGCGGACTCTTATCCGACACTTCAATCGTAACAATCTGGCTCTTGCGATCGACAGAGATAGTCGTATGTTTTTCGAGGTCGCCGCGGGCATCTTCCATGCGTTTATCGCGATAAACTTTCTTGAGATCAAACTGCTGAATGAGATTATCTTGCGCGGTGCGGCTTGAGAGAATGCCAACAAAAATGTCACTGGTGCTTTTTGTTCCCAATAAATCGCTAGCTATTCCGCCCAGGGCGCTGGTGCCAATTGCTCCAGACATAGCGGCCGCAGCCATGCTGAGCGCGGAGTTGGATTGATTATCCGGCGGCATTAAACGTCCGGTGGATTCATACCGCGAAGGAATAAGATAGGCCATTGCAGTGCTGGCCAACAATGCGTACACCGCAACGCGCAGCAGCTGTCCCAGGTTGTCCCATATGAGTCGCAGCGATGCTACCGATTTCTCCCGTTGATCCAAAGTGTCGGTCGGCGTGCCCCGAGAATCCAATCCTTGACCGCTAGGGAGTCGAACCGGAGCGCTCAATGAGTATTTCATTCCGATGCTCCATCTTTCGCTGGGCTAGCGAGCCCATTCTTGAGTCCTCTACGCAGAAGTTTCTGAGGTTGAAATAAAATTTCAATCGAGCCAGTTACGTCGCGCTGAGCAGTTGGCAGAATCACAGGAAAAATCCATCGCTCATACTGCACCGAGGCAGAAAGTGCCACATTCGACCGGAACCAATAGTCACCTCGCACTCCCACATCTGTAAGTGAGCCGCCGCCGGGGATAAACTCGTTGCTGACCTTCTGGTGCCTAAAGTTGAATTGTATCCGGTTACGCGCGTTGAACCAATAATTCGTCCAGGCCTGCCCGCCTTGCCCTTCCCGCCCGATCCAACTGCCGATCAGATTCCCGTTGTTCGTATATCCGCTTCTCCACGTGAAGTTAAAATAGAAAAAGCCGTGGCCGATTTGTCCTCCGGCTGGTACGTCGGTGTATACACCCTCCACACGAAAATCTAGCTTAGGAACCAGCGGCACCTGCGAAAGATACAGGCCCGCGTGCCATCCGGAACGGTCGGCATAGGCGATGGGCGAAATCTGATCATCCGTGTATCCGTCGGCGTAAAAGGTCAGCCAATTTCGCAGGCCCGGCAAGCGATAGCTGAAATCCAGACCCGAACGGCGGTCCCCCGGTTTGATCGGACTGCCACCAACATTCGTAATCTGTTCATTGGCGGTGGAAAACAAACTGCGCAATAAGGTGTGAATCGTAAGTGGATACCCCGGGCCGCCATACACGGTGGTACGGAAAAAACCAAATTCGAAATTGGGCGTCGGTTTGAAAGCCAGGTTTTCTCCATGAATGAATGGTTGCGGATTTAGCGCGCTATTAAATTGCCCCACTAACCCAGTCGGGCTGTCCACAAAAGTATAGCCTTGCAGTTGCCCCAGAAAAAATTCCCCGCGTATCGGGCCAAGCCAGCCTAAAAAACTCGGCAGTTTAAAGGGCACGGTGCGGTTTATTCGAAACATGTTGATGGGCTCAGAATTATCGCTGAGCATCATCGGCCCGCCATTTCCTGGCCCCCACCACAAACTTTGCCGGCCGAACGTGAATTCCCAATTCGACAGCATCATGCCTGCATAAGCGTCTAGCAGTTTGAAATCATTCTGAGCTGGCTGAGGAGTACCGGGTGGCAGCACCGGGTAGCGATTGACCTGCTGGATAATCTCGCGCGTGCTCAGAGACAGCGCAGGTATCTGCGGAGCGGTTTCCAATTCTCCGCGAACGTACGCAACCCAGCGGCCGTGGGTCATGTATACCGAACCACCGCTAGCGGTGCTCCAGCCTTGGCCATAAGGACGTCCAAAATCATTTATCTGCGTCTGCGCGAAAGTGTAGCCGTTGGTGAGCGGCATTCCCGAAATATCTTCTACTCGCGTGTACGCAGACTCCAAACGGAACGTGTCGTTGGTCCCACCGTCCATGTCCCGGATCTCATACTGAAACTCCTGCTGTAATTGTTCCAGGAATCGGAAGGCTTGGCTGTTTTCCGGATAGCCATTGGTTGCGTCCATCGCTTCATTAACCAACCGCGCGCATTCCGCACGCGTCCACGGACGCAATCCTGCAAATCCGCTATCGATTACTCCCAGCGCCGTGAGCCGATCGAGGGCCTCATAAATCCAACTATCCAACGGAACGTACGGCGAGCCCATACTCGATGTGGATAAAGTTCCATCGCCGCGCACGATCTGGCCAATGGATTTCCACGCTTCCCCGCCCAGATCCGCATCGTGGTGACGCGAATAAACATTCTGCGCCACCATATTCCCGACGATGCTGCCGACGAATACATCAGTGGGAAAATGCTGGTGGCCTTTGACCCGCGAATAGGTGACCAGCGAAGCTAAACTGTAGACCAGAAGTTTCGGCAGCGGTCCAGGATATTCGTGAGCAATCACGCCAGCCACAGCCCACGCAGCCGTCGCATGTTCAGAGGGAAATGAAGTGCCTCCCTGGAAAAACGGCCCAGTGCCATCGCCTTGATAGGGACGCTGTCTACCAAGGGAGTATTTCATAAGCTCCACGGGAATGATCGAGTCGATCGCTGCTTCGCCGGCCAGAAATCCAGTCTCGCGCCAATGTTGGTTATGAGTCGGAAAACTTGCCAGCCACATGCCACCAGCGCCACCAATCAGGGCCGCGACTCCGGCCGTCGAGATCGTCTTGTAATGACTTATGGTCGTGGGGCTATGGGATAAATGGCGGCTTATATCGCTGTCGGTCGACAAAAATCCTGCGGTGATACCCGCGGCGGGAATCAGCCAATCGGCATCCGCAAATCGCAATCGCGCCGGGCTCGTCCAGATATGCTTCTGATCGATTAAGATCTCTTTTGCAAGTCCTGAAACTGCTGTGTTTGAACCGGCAGCCGCAGGCCGGTCAGAACCGCTATCGTCCCCGACCTGTTTGTCGGGCTGTGGCACGTCTGGATCTTGCTTACGTTCCTTTGCAACTGCTTTTTGATCCCGACTATCATCCTGCTGCGCCCGCACAACCGCACTCAGGGTCATGAGCAAGATCAGTGCGTTCAAAACCCGAACGCACCAATAGGCCCCGCGCCCGACCCGGAATGAAAAGACCGATCTCAAGGATGAATGTAAGCGACCGCCAACGCTGCTGAAGCTGCCAATTGCCCAGCCTGGAAGAGCGTTTGCCAGTTTCTCGTTCCGACACGCGGGGCGACTTCCGGCACCACGACCGTATCTCCTGGCCGAAGAGTAGCGCTCAAAGGATCACCGCTCCAAAACCCGGAATTATTTTTAGCTGCCAGCACCGAGCCGTCCGCTCGGATGACAAAAACGGCTTTCTTATTGGCCAACTGGGTTAGACCCCCGGCTTGGCTGAGATACCATCTGGCGCTTCTGCCCGGTCGGAAACTCACCGCCGTCGGATTGAAGACTTGTCCATTGACAGTGACGTAGCCCGCCTTCTTGGGGACCACCAGAATGTCCCCGTCGCGCACCACTACATCCGCGGGAGTGTTCCTCCAAAGGTTTATCTCCGGCTGAATGCGAATCACCACTCGTCCTATAGGAGGATTCAGCTCCAGTTGGCGAAGAGTAGTCTCCGTTTCGCCAATCGCGGTGAGCTTGGCATTCTTTTGATCGGTATCGTTTTCCGGCAAAGCACTTAAATGTACTTGCTCCGCTTTCAGTCGCCGGATCATCTCAGCTCGCGCGTTCATTTCCAGATCTCGCACCTCGGTACGCATAAGCACCGCACCGTACGGATAAGCTTGAGGGCTAAAGCCCCCGGCGCGTTGCAGAACGGAACTGAGTCTTTCTCCAGGACGAATTCCGAACGGACCAGGATGCACTACTTCTCCACGGACGGTGACGGTAGCTCCGACATCGTTCCAGCCAGGGTTTTGCGGAATGGTGAGCACGTCACCGTCGCGCAAAAGCTTATTCTCAGTCTCGTCGCCAGCGGATGCCGGTGAGAGCGCAATGGACAGATTCTCGCTCGGAGTGTGCCGTGGATCGCCCGCAGCGTATCGCGTGAGGTTGGCCTTAACCGGATCCGCAGTGCGCTTCAATCCTCCCGCGACCTGGATCAGGTCTTCGACATGCATGTTGGTCGTTAATGGATAACGTCCAGGCTTGGCCACTTCACCCTTGATGTCCACGGTTGCCGGATCGACTTGCGTCACATTGCGCTGCACCAGCAGCCGATCGCGTGGTTCCAGCAAAATGTTGTCGGAGGGTTTGCCGGCGAGAGCAGCACCCAGATTCACACTAAAAATTTTCAAAGTTCCGTCCGGCTGGGTACGGAACAACTGTGCGGAATCGAGCGAAGCATCAGGCGTAGTTCCGCCCGCCAGATAGATCGCGTCCCGCAAACGAATCTGGCCCGAAGTCGGATATTTCCCGGCGGTACGCACTTCCCCGCCAATCCACACCTCCGGCGCGGGTTCGAAATCATAGCGACCGAAAATACGCACCGTATCGTGCGCTTCCAACTGCGGAGAGGTGGCCGGATTCGCTAGCGCCGAAGCCAGATCAAAGCTTTCCACCGTTGGCCGGAAGTCCGGAGGATTCAACCGGATAATTTCGGCGTAGTGACTGGCAGGCTCCGGAAGCAGATCGGCATAGGACTTGATCAAGTCGGTAGCCTTCATCCCCTCACGATACGAATAGCGCCCCGGACGTACCACATGACCCTGCAGATAAATGGCGTCCTCGTTGTAGGGAGCAATCGGGAAAATATGGATTTGATCCCCATCTTGAATTTTAAAAGCGCTCAATTGCTTGGTGATCGCCTCGGAATCGCTCGCCGCGGAAATATCCAGCGTGAGCATGGTGCGCTTCTCATGCGCAATAAGCCGCTGAACTTCAATATGCTGCAACGCCGCCGCTGGCAGAATTCCGCCCGCTAAATCGAGCGCGTCCGCGAGCGTTTTTTCGCTGTGCAGTTCATAAATAGCCGGCCGACGAACCATGCCCTCGATGGTAACTTCTGGGCCCATGGGCGCCACCAGCAGCGTATCGCCACTTTCGAGATGCGCCATTTCGCTGCGCACCCCGTGCAGCAGCAGGTCGTAGGCATCCACATCTTCAACGAGGGTGTTTCCGCGGAAATGTTTTATGTTGCGCAACGAGCCGCGTTCGGAGATGCCTCCCGCCTGAAACAGAGCATTGAGGGGAGTTGAAAGCGAACTGATGTCGTACGCTCCCGGCTCAAGCACCTCGCCCACCACGTACACGCGGACTGTTCTCAGTCTCGAGAGCGAAACATCCGCAGAAACGTCTCGATAATTGACACGCAGTATTTTCTGTACCGTCTGCTGCACTTCCGCCAAGGTGTGCCCACTCACCAGCACCGGACCTGATTCCGGCAATGAAATGCGTCCCTGACGATCGACAGTCCGCGAGATGCGCTGCGACACCCCGCCCCATAAATCAATCGCCAAACCGTCACCGGGTCCTACCATGTAATCCGGACCGGCTGGCAAGTCGATGGGAAAATTGTCTAAATCGGTGTCTTGATTGCGGAAGACATCCAGTCCGAACCTCTGCAAAGGTCGCTGCTTGTTCGAGGCCTGCACGTACATGTCATAGAGCGAGGGGATATTCGCGTACGGATTCGGACGATGTACCATCGATACCGGTGATAAGTCTAGCGGAGTGTACCCGCGCAATTCCCTGTTCCAGCGGCGGCGCTCAGAATTTAATTGCGCATTATTCTGCCGTCCCACCCCGGCATTGGCATTGAGGTTCGACATCGAGCCTACGCTGCTAGGATCCACTGAAAGTGACAGCCCGCTAGAGTCCCCTCTGCCCATCGGACTCCCCTGGGCGCTAGACATCATCTGCGCGATCCTGGAAGCGCGGCTCTCGTTGCCGCTATCATCGAGAGCGCCAGCGTTGGAACCTAAAGATTGACCATCCAAACCAGCAGCATCTCGCGTGTTTGCCATCTGTTGCAACGCATCCAGGCCTCCTCCGCTTCCTGCCCCATTAAAATTTGGAGTCTCATTTCGCGCTCGGAGAAGCTGCGAACCTGCTCCTGGATTTATTGGCAATTGCTGTTGAAAGGGCACTCCCTGATCTGTCGGCGGCTGCCCCTGATTCCCTAAGTTCGGATTGATCGGCCGTCGCGATCGTTGAATATTCGATTGGTTGCAGTCATTCTGCTGGTCATTTTGGCAATCGCCTGAGAGTTCAAGACTTGCCCGCTTCCTGATCTCCGCGTCGATTTCTGCGTCTTCCTGCGCTTCCACCTGTACTTGGCGGTGGGCTCGCTCTTTAAGGATCAGGTCGCGCTCTTTCGCGAGCTCCGAATCGGGATTGAATTTTGGTAGTAAATACCCATAGCGCTGAAGCAGGCGAGTGGCCAAGGAACGAAATCGAACATCACGTTCCAATCTGCTGAAGATCGCATCGTCGGTTAGTGAAGAATCTTCGACAATCTGCGCATTATCTGTGGCTTCTTTGATCGCTATACGCTTCAATTCCACCAGCAGGCCACTGTCTTTTAAGAGCACCTCGCGAATGTCGGATGGAGCGGCGGCCAGATGCCCATAGTTTTCAGCCGCAAGGTCGGAAACGCGAGGGGAGGGTCGTTGATCACTGGAGGGACTTGAACTGTCTTCGCGGGTATTTTGTTGAGGAGGTTGAACCTGTGCACGCAACAAACAAGGTATTGAAAATAGGATCAATAAGAAGACGCCAACCAGATTCATTCGCGACGAAATAAAATACTTCATAAAACCATCCCCCACAGCGATACTCGTTTTGAAAGGCTTCGCCGGAAACTCGATCTTACTCGTGTCGAAATGCGTGCAATAAATTACAATGCTACGCAGCAACTGCTCAGGAACGAAGGCTCCCGGCAGGTCCGGCACAGCCAAAATTCAAGTGATTCTCAATAACGCCTTGCAACTTGCGCTGGCATCATTCAGGACTGGATACCAGTATATTTGACGCTGTTTGGATTGTAACTAAATTATTAAGGTTGTATCAGCTACGCCGGAATTTCATCAAAGAAACCAAGGGGCAAACGCATTGCAGTACATTTGCTCTCGAACACGGGCAGCAATTGGGCGTATGATTCTAAGAAGAGTTCCTCTCGGTTGGTAATTTTCCAGGCGTCGCGATTATGGACATTTTAGCCCGGCGGGCAAATAAAACGTGCTGATGGCATTACGCTCACTCCTGTTGCTCTTGGCGCTGTGTCCGCTCGTGTACTATATTCTGTCTCTCTACAATATTGTCGGTTACTTCCGTAGTATTCGGCGCTTGCCGCCGCCGAACGACGCTTTTGCGCCGCCGGTGAGTATTCTGAAACCAGTTCGTGGCGTAGATTCCGAAGCATATGATAACTTTGCCAGCTACTGCCGGCTCAATTATCCGGTATACGAAATTATTTTCGCGGTTAGCGATCCCCGCGATCCGATCGTTCCGGTCATTGAGAAATTACAGCGGGACTTTCCGAATACGCGAATCCGGCTGGCCACTTCCGTCGAACGTCTGGGGCAAAACAATAAAATAAGCAACTTGTACCGTTTAGTAAAAGAAGCCCAGTACGAGTTGCTGGTGATGAGTGACAGCGACGTTCGCGTGGAACCCGATTACTTGCGCGAGCTAGTGGCGGCCTTCGCCGATGCCGAGGTGGGCGCGGTGACGTCATTCTATCGCTGCGCTGGTGGCGGCACGCTCGCGGCGGATCTCGCCATGCTAGGCATGTGCTCGGATTCTCTGCCAAGTGCGCTGATAGCGCGCAGGCTTGAAGGCGGCTTGCAGTTCGCCTTTGGTTGGACGATGGCGACCACCAAGGAACGCCTCGCGGAAATAGGCGGATGGGAATCTATGGCCGATCATCATTCCGACGATTTCGAGTTGGGGAATCGTATTGCGCGGCGAGGACATCGCGTGGAGATCATGCGGGAAGCGGTGTCGGTCGTTTTTCCGAGAGAAACTATTCAGGAGCTTTTTGGCCAGGAACTGCGCTGGGCCATCGGATTGCGAAACGTCCGTCCCGTTGCGTACGCCGGCATGATTTTTACGCACGGGCTTCCGTGGGCGGTGCTTGCCGCTATTGTGGCCGCCACGTCGGGTTGGACGAGTCTGGCTATCGCGTATTTAGCGGCGTATTTGGTGCTGCGAATAAGCGTGGCCTGGGTTGCTGGGGTGTGGGGCCTCCGCGATCAAGCGATTATCAGTAAGCTTTGGCTTCTCCCAGTGCGCGACGCGATCACTTCGATTGTGTGGCTGGTAGGATTGTTGTCCGACACAATCCGGTGGAGAGGATCCGAGTTTCGCGTAAAAAATGGACTTCTAACGCCTGTGGCGCGCGAACCGCGGCAGCCCTGAACAAGGAATGCGAACCACCGTTGTCACCTAGAAGTTTCCCCTTGCTAAATAATTCTTCCAGCGCTTCGGAATACGGGATTACTTCAAAATTTATTGAGACGAAGAAATTCCTCAGGAGGCCGGCTTCGCGATTGTTTTCAAGGAACGCAAGGCCACGGCCCCCAAAATAACTACCGCCGCGAGGATGGCGACCCATAGAAGAGCGGGATGTTGCTCCGACCAGGGACGGTCGTCAGGCCTCGGAACATATGCGGCATTATTCGCTTCCGGGTCTAACCCAACAGGCTCAACGCGCGCATTCTTTTGAAATAATTTGGCGTAGTCGTACTCCGGCGCGCCAAGTTTTTCGTCGCCGTAATACACCCATGGCCGCTCACCTGCATCGGAATCAAAATAAATTCGCCGCTCCCACTGTTGCAAATGTGCGCCGCTGATCTTTAAGGGCGGATCGTCTCCATTTTGAATTACGGCCTTCAGAGTTCCCTGGCAATTCCCGCAAAGCTCTACGGAGGTCCGCTCCACGTCCACTTTTTGACCATTGCGCAGCATGTGAATGTGGCTTATCTGTTGGGTACCGTACGCCTCATCTTTGCTGCCGCGAATTTGGATCTGGCGGCAAAAGTTTGGTTGGGTAGGATCAATATCCAGCGCAAGGCGCTCCACCGGAGTGTTTGCGGGGACATCGAAGGTAATCACCGTTTCTTTTCCGTGCTGCTCCAGTCTGGATGGACTAGTGACGTCGTGCCAAACGGCTTTCTGGGCTCGCGTTGCTCCAGCCATGCCGTTTTTTACCTCGGAGGGTTTCACTGCACCGTCGACGGTAACCCTCAAAAATTTAAAAGCGCTCAACGGAATTTGCAGCGTGCTGTTAGAGCCAAGCTTTTCATCGGAGAGGTCGTAAAGCGTGGTGGTTCCGAGAACGGCCCAGTTGGTTCCATGTGGGTCGTCCCGACCTTCCACACGGGCATGAGCAACAAAGTTTTTGGTGGCCATCGCCAAATGGATACGGTCATATTCGTCGACACCAGACATGTCCAGCAGAAACTGCGTTTTTCCGCCGATGGAAGCGGGCTGAAGCACGCGGAATTGTTTCTGTTCGGTTTCTGAACCGCCGATCTCCACGATCAGTTTGTAGGGAATCTCTTTTTCCGCTGCGTACATCCGCAAATCGTTCAAGTCCGGCCGGGCGTGCCGCCAAATCGACTCGTCAACGACAAGGTAGTGCTGCCCGGCAGCATTTATTGACTGCACCGACCTGCGATATTTGAAATGCGAAGGAGAAGCGCTGACCGCCAGCATTATGGTTAATGCTGTCCCAACTAATTTGCTCACGACATTTCCTTAGCGGGATGGGCAGGTGCGGATTGATCCGATGACTGAGGAGAAAGTTTCAGCCAGTCGCGTTGATAGATGAAAGATATTCCCAGCAAAACCACCCCAAGCGCAAGGAAACTCAAAATTCTGTAGCTTCCGCCAAGCTGGGACATGTCATAAAGAAAGATTTTGCCGGTGGTGAAGGCGATTAAAATCAGCGCCTGCCAGCGCAGGAAAGCACTCCGCTTGCGGAAACCCACGGCCATCAATGCGGCACCGTAAATCAGCCAAATCGCCGAGTAGGTGAATCCCCGAACCAGCGAAATTTGATGATAATGCTGCCACTGACTACCCACGATAAGCATCTGACGATCAAAATAATCTGCAGCCTCGCGGGTAAGGGCGATCAGTGCCAGCAGATTGAGCGCTATTACCGCGAGCTGTAGAAAAGGCCGTTCGTTTTCCGAAGCGTGGTGCTTCCCGAGTGTACCAATGCCGGCCAGAACGGCGATGGCAACGGCGTAAGTAGCAAATCGGGCATTGAATATCAGCGTCTGCGCATGCAACTGGTCATAGACCAACAAGCGGAAAATTCCCAACGAGAGAGTTGCAACCGCGAGATAACGCAGGAAATTAGTTTTCGTGCGTACGCTGATCCACAAAAGCGTTGCTGATTCGATCAGCCAGCTGATGGTGATCCATTGGGCTTCGAGCTTTAATGGAATGGCAATGGTGATGAACGCGATGGCGATGGCCACATGCAATAAATTGATTACGCTTGCGTCGTCTCCAGGGAAGCGTTTCTTAAACAGAGCGCTGATGCACAAATAGACCGCGCCCAAGCCCAGTGCAAACCAGGTGAGGGTCGCCGTTTCAGTTTCGTACATGACATACAGCTGCAGAAAAAATATCAGCGCATTCAGGAGTGGCAGCAGGGCCAGCGTAATGCTGGGGCCGGAAAATCGCGTGGAACGTTCGTAACGGGTAGCCAGGGGAATTGCAGCGAAAATGGCCGCGAAGAGTGCGGCGAAAAAAACCGTGAGTGGCCGCTGCTCGCGGGTGTAGTAGCGGGAGTACCAACCGGCGTATAACACGATGGTTCCAGCAAAACTTCCCCACAGCAATCGCCGCCACGGTTTGACAACGGCCATCAGAAGAATGGCCAAGTCCAACAGGGCGACGTAGCAAAAAAGTACTGCTTCATGATTCTGACCGGTGGAAAGCAGCGCCGGCGTGGCAAAGCCCCCGACCATAGCAAAAGTCGCGAGCAGCTCGGCGTCCTGACTCAACGCTAGGGCGATGGTTGACGCGGTAACAAGGATCATCGCTAGAAAAGCCGCGCTCGCAAGGATCAGGTGATAGACCTGAAACGCGCCCCACAAAGAGAGATACAGCGTGCCGATGCCCACCGCTTTCAAGGAATAGGAAAAGACAGCGTGGCCGTGCTCGCGGAAACGCTCGCTCCACAAGATCAGCGCGATTCCGCCCAGCAACCCTATTCCGATTCGCCCGCCGGGGCCGATCCAGTTATTTTCAAATGCATATTTAAGAAAATACGAAACACCAATGAGCATCGCGGCGATACCGATGCGATTCAGCCAATACTGCCCGATCTTTTTTTCCAGATCGCCCTCTTGGCTGCGAGGAGCGGAGAGAGGGTTGGGCCTTAGAGATGGCGTGCGCAAGGCGGGTGCTACAGCGCTGCGCTGGAATTTCTGCTCGTCGGCTGGAGAGGCGGTGGTTTGCGAGGTAGCTGGCCTTAAAGGTTGAGGAACGGATGCGGAAACTGGTTGGGGAGGCAGTTCACGCGCCAGCTCAAGCTGGTAAACGCGGGCAGTCAGAGCAGCAATCTGCGCTCTGAGCGATTCCAGTTCGTTCGGAGGGTCGGCCACTCCGCTTACGCTATCGCAACTCGGCCATAGCACATAGCGTTCCCGTCCGGAAAGTGTCGCATGTCCAACAGGAAGGGTGCCGCTAGGCGGACCGCATCGAGAGGCCCTAACTACTTCATCAAGGATTGCAGCGCGGAGGCGGCGTCGCGCAGCGATTGTTGCTCTGAATGAGGCGTGGCGGGAACGCTTTTTAGTTCTTTTGTGCGTTGATGAACGGCGAGGAGGGCAATTTCAGCCTTGTGTTTGAGTTTTGCGGGATCGATTTCGACCAGTGCGGAAAGATATAATTCTCGCCAATCCTTTATGGGTTCCCAGACCGCGGCGGTACAACCATCGTTAAATACAAATGCACGATACCGGATAGGTATGGGGTTCCCGCTTTTGTGTCGTAAAACGAATTCCCCGTCCATCTTTCCGCGCCGCAGATATTCCGCGAAGAGTTTCGAAACCTCGCCATCATCGAAACTTACATTTTCGATAGTGCGCGCCAGCATTTCCGCGCGTTGGTAGCCCAGCAAGCGGCAAACACCGTCGGTACAATCGACATACCTGCGCGACGGATCTGCGAACACCACATATTCCGCGCCTTCCACTTCCGGGTGATGATGGCTTAGCAAAAATAAGACTCCGGATTTTGGTGCTGAAGCAGCGGGTAGTTTACACGCATAGCTTATCTCCAAACAGGGCCAGCAGACGCTGACGCTCCTGACCACCCGCTACAGAGGACATGCACTCTGTGAACGATCCCATTTTGGGGAAGATAACCCGATGCTCATGTGCGCCGGACTTACAAGGCGGCTTGTCGCGAGCCGAGGATTAGTAAGGAATTTTGGCCCGGTGATGGAGTATAGTGACCTTGTCTGCTTAGCCCCTAAGACTCACAAGCTGACGGAGTAAGGTGTTCGCGGTATTCCCAAGCCGGCTATAACCACTAAAGTTGACCAGAACCCAAGGTCAACACTGAGGGGGGTGTTCCATGCGCTGTCTCCTGGTCGACGATCACGAATCGGTTAGGATGGGCGTTACCGCGATTCTCTCCTCCCGACCAAACATCCAAATCTGCGGAGAGGCCTCCAACGGGAAGGAAGCCATTGAGAAAGCCAGGGAACTGCAGCCCGATTTGATCATTCTGGATGTGACCATGCCGGTATTGGACGGCATCAACTCAGCCAAAGAGATCCGCAAGTTCCTGCCCGAAGTGCCGATTCTCTTTTTCTCCATGCACAATGGTGTGTACCTCGTTCACGAAGCTAAACTGGCAGGCGTCCAGGGGTTCGTTAGTAAGACGGACGCACGTGCCACACTGCTGGACGCCGTGGACGCGCTTGCAAAGAAGCAGACTTATTTCCCTGAAAGTAGCGCGTCACGACGAACGGCGTAATTCAGCCAGAGCGCGTCGAGGCTTCAACCCGCACCGTACGGAACTGCTAATACAGTGGACAACGGTCTAGTTTGAAAGGTGGCGCGCCCGGTGAGGGTCGAACTCACGACCTTCAGCTTCGGAGGCTGACGCTCTATCCATCTGAGCTACGGGCGCGCGGGTATGAAGATTGTATCAGGGTGACTTGCGCTCGAGCTATCGCTACGAAGGCGGTAAGCGGAACCGAAGAATGATCTAAAGTTGACGTCAACCCTTGGTCCGACTCTTGATGTCCTTCGCCAGTTTTTCTATTTCTTCGGCCTTTTTTAGCATTGCGACAGACAACACTTTCGCCGAGTCGGTTTTATCCACTTCATCCTTCAATTCGGTTGCCAACTGGAATAATTTCTCGACTTTTTTCTTGATGTCTTTTTCGTTTTCTTCCAAGGCGGCTTTACGCGTCCCGGGTGGAAAAGATGCGCTTTCGTCTCCCGGCTTGTCATTAGCGTTGTTGAGGGGTTTGGAGTCTTGTTGCATACGCGGTTTCCCTTGCAGGAAAATCATCGGAGCGATGGTGATACTTAGCCCGCAAAATCGGTGTAAGAATTTACGTCGCTCTTGGCCGGCTGTAATCATCTCGGGCCTCCTGTACTGCCATTTGCGCGCAGGGCGAAGCGGTTGTGCGTACGGCCTGCCCACAGTTCCAATGTTATACTCCCCCTCCTGTAAAGTTTATGCCGAATACCTCGACTTTCACGCACTGGTCTGAATTCACGCTGCGCAATGGCCTGCACGTGCTAGGCATAATCGCGGTTGCGCTGATACTGAACCGGCTGTTGCGCGTGGTCACGAATCTGGTCATTAAGCGCGCGGCCTCACAAACGCGTGCAGCCCAGGCGCGGGAGCAACAAACGCGCACCTTGGCTGGATTGTTATTTAGCGCGGGAACCAAAATCGTTTGGGGCATAGCGCTGCTCACGGCGATGCCGGAGTTCGGCATCAATGTAACGCCGATTGCGACGCTAGCCGGGCTGGCCAGCCTGGCAATAGGTTTTGGTGCGCAGAACCTGGTTCGCGATATCATCACCGGTTTTTACATCATCCTGGAAGATCAGTACATCGTAGGAGACACCATCCAAGTGGCCGATATCATCGGCCGTGTGGAACACGTCACGTTGCGAAGAACGGTGGTGCGGGATGCGCGAGGCGCGTTGGTCACCATCGCCAACGGAGATATTCGCACGGTTGCTAACCTGAGCCGGGATTGGTCGCAGGCTTTCGTGGATATTTCGCTTTCGCCCGACGCTCCGTTGGAACAGACTTTGCGTTCACTGGAGTCGGCGGCCGCCGAGCTGCGCGGCGACCCGGCGTGGTCCAAGGCACTAGTAGACGGGCCACGAATCCTGGGTGTTCAAAGTTTTGATCGCAATGCGACAACCGTGCGATTGCAAGTGCGCACGTTGCCAAATCACCAGGATGAGATTTCTCGTGAGCTGCGGCGCCGCATTCATGTGGAACTTCAGCGTCAAGGTATACCGGTCTCTATCGTCCAGCGCTTTGAGTTCGCCGGAGCCGTCCCAGCTTCGGAGCCAGTAAAGGCGGGCGATCTTACCAATCAGTAAGGAGAAGCGTATGAGCCAGATCAGTTATGAGGAAGTAAATTTGATGCTGCGTCTTTATGACCTGCGGCGCGAGCCGCGTTTGCGCCAGGCGCGATCATGGTTCGTGGAACATTTTCATCCTCAATCTCCCGAGGACATGATGCAGAAATATCCCCAGAGCAGCGAGGAGAACACTTATATCCGTATGGTCATAAGTTACTGGGAGATGGTGGCCTCGATTGTGAATCGCGGGTTGATCAATGACGAGCTTTTCTTTGAGAGTAATGGAGAACTGTGGGTGGTGTGGGATCGCATGCGTGCGGTGGTGCCCACCTGGCGTTCCGCCTTCAAAAATCCGCACCTTTTTTCGAATATCGAAGACGCCTGCAAGCGGCTGGAAATGTGGCGCGAGAAGCGAGCTCCCGGGTCCAGCGCGGCGATGCGGCAGATGATGTCGCAATTGGAAAAACATAAGGACGTCTGAAATCGCGCCACAAGTAAACGCCGACGGGGGATTTTCGCTTAACGCAGAGATTGTTCCGCTTCCGCAGGTATCAGGTGGTCCGCATTCGAGGAAATGTCAGGCTTGATGAAATTTTTTTCACTCTGATGCACACCCCTACTCATGGTTATCAACAGCGGCGCGATGCTGGTTTCTACCGGGTTGTCCGACAAGGCTTTGGGTATTTCTTCCGCGCGGAGCGGAAGCGGGATCGCAGTTATTGAGAATGATCAGGAACTCTTCACCGCCATATCGCGCGAAGCAATCATAAGAACGCACCGATAAGAAGGAAGGCGCCTCGCCGCTTCCTGTAATACTTCGTTACCGAGGAGATGCCCGTGGCTGTCGTTGATGCCCCTTAAAATGATCAATATCTGGGTAAGTTACGCGGCGGTTTGGTTTTCTTTCTGAATCTCGAACGTTAATGGCACGCGTTCGTGCAACAACCTTTCCGTCGCCGCAACGATGACCTCTTCGTGGAAGAGTCGCTGAAAAACCGATTCAGATAAAAGATTGCTTATCGACAATAGAATCATGCCTTGATGATGAGCCATCCAGCAATGGACCAGCTCAGGGGAACGCGTGTTCGCCGCACTAGCCTCTCTAAAATCCGCTGATTCGTAAAATCCATAGGGCCCAAACCAGCCCCAGGCTTCCATCTTTCGCAAATTTTTCACCGCCGCAGCGGGATCGACGCTGAGTGCCAGAACGGCCGCATACGGTGTTATGACCGTGCGATCTTCTACTTCCACCTTCAGCGCCAGAGGAGGCACCCCGTAAGCATGATAATGATAGTGGCCGGAGTCATTTTTTTCGCTGCGCGCGCCTTCCGAGATCCCCCAGGGAATATTGAGCGGCTCAACGAATTTTCTTTGGCACCAAACTGCGCCGCGCATGCTGTTTTCCAGCAACGTGGCTGGATACGTCCTCATCCAAATGGTAGGCATCAAGTACTCAAACATCGTGCCCGTCCAGGACAGCAGAACTCTTCGCCCCGCATATTGTGTGTGTCCTCTGCCCAGGCGAAACCAACTGGTTTGCGGAATGTCACCCTTGGCAATAGCTATAAATACCGCGCTGCGCGATTCCGAAGCCAGGAGGTCGTAGCAACTGGCCAGCAACTGCTTTTTCTCCACGTCATAACCCACGGAAAGCAAATTGCGTCGCGCGTCGTAGAGCAGACGGAATTCCATTTGCCTTGCCATTTCTTCCGCTTGGCGAGCCAGCAAAAGCAATTCTTCCCGGAGGGTCGTGGCGCGAATGCTGCACTGTTGAACACCGTGTTGCAAGGCTTTGATTTTCCCGTGCTTGGCGTCGTCTCCAGGATTCAAAACGAGCGCTTGCTCCAACCGGGTGGATAACCTCTGCGCATAACCAGGCAAATGCTCGAGATTCAGGCTTCCAATTACTTTAGGCACGACCATGTCATCGAAATAGGTTCTCAGGGAAGCAAATTCCGGAAGCAGCCACGGAACCAAAGTCTCAAGCTGCTCGCGCACGTCAAAAAAGCGAGCATTGGCCTCTTGCAGCCACCACGAACTGGAGTTCGCGCCGTCGGGTGCAGTGGATAAAGTCTGATCGACCATGCTCCGCAGGGACTCTTGCAATTTGGGCAACGCTTCAATCCACTTCGGCAGGTCCTCGCGCAGAAGTGTTGTTTCGGCAAGAAGTCTTTCAATGGATGGGATGGATTGTTCTTGGCCTTTGTCGGCGGTCAGCTCTTCCACCGCCAGCGCCAGATATTCCCGCAAACTGCGAAATAAGGATTCGGACAGGAGTGGCTGAGCAATAGCGGCGTGGCAGCCCTGTTTCAAGGTCACCAAGGAACATACAAGATTGCCGCTGTCCACGCTGGAAACAAAAAACGGAGGCAACGGGGTGGAATCTCTCGTGTCGTACCAGTTTAGAAAGTGTCCATTGCACCTGGGCAATTCTTTTGCGTGGGCAAAAGTGTTGTTGGCTTCCTCGAGGAAACGCCGCAAGGTGATAAATCCCAAATCGTATGCGGCATATTGAGAATTCAGCTGCAGCCCAAGATTGGTTGGAGAAATTCGGTGTGCTACCTCATAATTCTGGCCCTGCACATTATCAGGAATTAGGAATTGTTCTTCCGGCGTAGAAAATGTGCGGAAATAACGCCACGTTTTCAGCGCGACTTTGCGCAAGAAATTCTCGTCATCGGCGGTGATTTCGCTCCGTCCGGAAGCCAAAGGCCGGTCCAGCCAGCGCGCGATAGGCTTAGAGAATAGCCACAAAGCCAGAATTGGGGACGCCGCCAGAAGAGCGTGCGGGCGCAAGGCGGCGAGCAATCCGCCAATAACGAGAGTAACGGCGGGAGTCCAATCGAGATAGACATCGACGGGAGTTTTTCGCTTGGTCTCCATTTCGGACTGCGCCGCAGTCTCCCATTCCAGCAGGTTACGGCGGGTAATGGTCAGGCGCACCACGGTGCGAAAAATGGCATCCATGGTTACGAGCGTCTGGTGCGCCAGAAAAGTAAAAAAGATCAGGACGTTGACCTGGCCGGCGATAAAGTCCCCGAAAATCTGTTTTACGTGCGCGAAGGTGTCGCCAGTGTTCTCCAGCCGGAGCAGGGAAAAAATCAATTGCGTGTAACGCGGGATCAGCACCAGTGCCACGGTTGCGGCCGTCCAATAGGAAGCGGGTCCTGGCAAAAAGAACCAGGAAGCCAGCAGCAACACGAAAGTGGCGAACTCGGTGACGCTGCGCCGCAAATTGTCGAGAATCTTCCAGCGCGCCACGAATTTCAACGGGTTCTTGATGAGGTTTCCCTCGGCATCCGGAACACGAGGTAACAACCAGCGAAGAATCTGCCAGTCACCGCGAATCCAGCGATGCTTTCGGCGGCTATGCGCGCGAAAATGCGAGGGATAGTCATCGATGATCTCGACATCCGATAGCAACGCGGTCCGTGCATAAGAGCCTTCGATCAAGTCGTGGCTCAAAATGGCGTTGGAAGGAAAACGGTGCCCGAGTACTTTCCGGAAAACGTCCACATCGTAAATGCCTTTTCCAGTGAAAATGCCCTCGCCAAATAAATCCTGGTAAACATCGGAAACCGCGCGGGTGTAAACATCCAGGCCGGTTTGGCCGGAGTAGATGTACGCCAACCGGGAGCGGTTCGCGGAATGAACGCTGATTCCGACCCGCGGCTGGAACACGCCGTAGCCCTGCTGCACGGTATTGGTTGCGGGATTAATTTCCGCGCGATTCAGCGGGTGAGCTGCCGCGCCGACAAGGCGCTGAGCAGTGTCGCGTGGCAACTGCGTGTCCGAGTCGAGCGTGATCACGTAACGCACGCTGCTCAGAACGGAGAGATCGCCAATCTTCACCGGGAATTTATCGGTTTCGCCGCGCAGCAATTCATTAAAATCGAGTAACTTGCCACGCTTGCGCTCCCAGCCCATCCAGGTATTTTCCACTTCGTTGAAAACGCGGTGGCGGTGGAAATGGTAAAAAGGCCGCACGCCAGCGTCGCTGTACTTTTGATTGAGTTCTTCGATCAAGCGCGAACACAACGAGACGTGGCGGTCTTTCTCATCAAATCGTTCGCGAGAATCGGGTGGATCGGTGAGCAAGGCAAAAAACAAATGTGGGTCGCGATTGCCAACGTAGCGAATTTCAAGGGTGCGAACCAAGTCGCAGATTTGTTCTTCGTTGATCAGTAACGTAGGAATGGCCACCATGGTGACGCAATCGGCGGGAATGCCTTTGGAGAAATCGAGTTTGGGTAAAGCCTGCGCGGGAATCAGAAAGGTCACCAATTGATTGATGATCTCCAAAGCCGCTTCACTCGCAGGGAACAGCAGAAGCAACGTTGCAGCGATTAAAGGAACGCCAACGCGAGTACCACTCACTACGAACGCCATGATGGCGACGATCAAGACTTCCAGGCTGATGAAGTACAGGAGTTCCGGAGCGTCGTGGAACGTCTCGGTAACTTGTTTGAACCCGCGGGCACGGTACTCGATTCTCTTTTGCAAGGCCTGGCGTCCGCGGTCAACCAGGTAGTAGCCCACATGACCGCGGCGTTCGCGAGTGACAGGAATGGCGCGAAACTGCGTCTTGGCCTGCGCGGCAAGATCTACGGCCAACTGCGCGATGGTGAATTCATCGGCCTTTGAGCCGCGAACAAATTCCTGAATTGCAGCATGATAACTTCCACGGCTATCAAGGTCCATGCACGGATAGGCGTTGGCCGGATCACCGCGCAGAATCGCTTCGGTTTTACTAAGGGCGAGAAAAACCGCCTTGAAATCAGAATCGCTAAGCTTTCGAATGCTGTCGATTAAGGAAGAAAACTCCGCTGCGTAACGCTCCGCCTGAGGGTCCTGAGCGTTTCGCGCTCCACCAGCTCGCGAAACCTCCGCGGTTAGCTCGGCGAAGCGTTCGATCAGCACAAGCTGCAGCATCTGTTTGAGCCGCCAAATTTCCGCCACTTCGAAATAGGCGGCCTCCTGCGCCGCTTCCATGAACTCAATGAAGAACGGTTCTTCGAAAATAAAATGCGTAGCGGTGAGGTATACCTTGGCTGCCAAATAAGCTCTGGGGAGTTCTTCCGGATGCGCCGCACCGGTGCGAACTTGGGGAAACGTTGCTTTGGAACGAAGCGCTGAGCGGATATCCAGAGAAGTCGATCTCAGCAGGCGCTGGTTATTCACGACTAGCTGGCTGGCCACCGCCGGAACGCCGCGTTCGGCTGCGGCACTTTTCCTGATGCCCAACACGGTGCGCGCAGCCAGTTGCCGCCGGCTTTCGAGCGGCGGACTAAAGGATCTGCGCGCGCTCACGGTCCAAGTTTTGGCTTGCGCTCTGGCCTCCTCGCGCAAACAGGTCACATCCGCTTGGCGGGCGCCAGCATTCGCTTGATTATCCGACGGTTCGTTCCAGGCTGGCGGAATCGCGGGGGTATCGTCGGTTTCTAATCTTCCGATAGGATCGTCAATCATCTTTGTACCGTCATGGTATCTACAATTCGTTCGCTAACGGTAGCTGGAGGCCTGCAGCTCAAACATTTCGGCGTACCGGCCACCATGAGCCATCAATTGCTCGTGCCGCCCTTGTTCCGCAATGACGCCTTTCTCCAAAACAATGATGCGGTCGGCCATCTTTACCGTGGAAAAACGGTGCGAGATCAGCAGCGCCATTTTACCCTTGGTCAGCTCGGCAAACCTCTCAAACACTTCATGCTCAGAACGCGCGTCAAGCGCCGCAGTGGGTTCATCGAGTACGAGGATTTGGGCGTCACGCAAATAAGCACGCGCGAGGGCAACTTTCTGCCATTCGCCACCTGACAAATCGACTCCGGTTTCAAAACGCCGCCCTAACATTTGATCGTAGCCGTTAGGCAATTTTTTTATGACCCCTTCGGCGAGACTCTTTTTCGCGGCCAATTCCACCCGGTCCAGGTTCTCGCGCGCTCCAATCTGGCCGACGGCGATGTTTTCCCAGGCGGTCATGTCATAGCGCATAAAATCCTGGAAAATCACGGCGATGTTACTGGCATAGTCGTCCAGGTCGTATTCGCGCAGATCGCTGCCATCGAGAAGAATCTGGCCTGCGGTTGGATCGTAAAGGCGCGTCAACAGTTTGACGATGGTGGTTTTGCCTTCACCATTCTCGCCGATCAGCGCGATGCGTTCATCGGGTTTCAGAAACAGATTCAAATTACGAAGAATGGGCCGGTCGCTGCCTGGATAAGAGAAGCTTACCTCGCGAAATTCAATCCCCACTTTGATAGGCCGCGGAGTTTTCAAAGCGTTGGGTTTGGAGTATACGGTTGGACGAACGGCAAAGAATTCCAGCAGGTCAGTCAAGAAAAGCGACTGGTCGGCAATACTCGAGAAAGTAGAAAAAATCATCTGGAGGTTTGCGCTGGCTCCGGCAATTGCACCGGTTAGAAAGGTCAGCGTTCCCACGGTCATTTTTCCTTCCAACGTTTCCAAAATGACGTATGCATAGGCTCCGTAATAGCCGACGGTAGTAAGCAGAGAAAGCAGGGCACTGGCGAACAGCCGACGCTTTGCCAGCGAGACGTTTTGCACATAAATATCGTCTGACAGTTTTTTAAATCTGTCGGTAAGGTACTTGCTCAAGCCGAAGAGCTTCAGCTCTTTCGCGCTGTCCTTACTGGCGCCCAGGAATCTGAGGTAATCGATCTGGCGTTTTACGGGAGTCTGACGGAATGCCTGTGCGTATCCCAGAAAGGCAAAGTGACTTTCCCCTAGAAACGCGGGAATCACGCAGGCAATCAACACCACCAAGAGCCAAGGCGAGAAAAGCAAAATGCTGGCAGCCAGGGTCGCGGTAGTGATGACCTGCTGGACCAGGCGTCCTAACTGCTGCACCATCCCCAACCGATCGGTAGCTTGCACCCGGGCGCGCTCGAGTTTGTCGTGAAACAGTGGATCTTCGTAAGACGCCAGGTCCAGCCGGGAAGCATGATGCATAATGCGCACGCTGATGTGCCGGATAAACTTGTCAGCCAGCAGGGTGTCGCAATAATCCACGATGCGATTCAGAATGGAGGTCAGGCAGGCGAGCCCAAATTCGAGGGCGACCAGCCACCAAAAATCGCTCCTGAGCATTGCGGCGTGCGTGAGGTGCGTAACCACCGCATCGATGATCAACTTCGCGACAGCCAGCAAAGCTAAGGGAGAAAGGGCGGCGATGGCGCGAAGAATTAATCCCCAGGTGACGACCGCAGGACTGGAGTCCCAGATTATCTTCAAAACTGGAGGGATATTTTTCAGGGACTGGAGGCGAGTGCCCCAAGCCCGATGAAACTTCTGGCCTGTAGGGTCGGCCACTGTGGGCATTTTTACGATACCGCCAGAATTTGTGTCGGCAATGGGCTAAAGCGACGCGGTGAGAGACTTGCCGGGACGATCATATCAGCAGGGCCGGACAGAGACAATCACGTCAACGGGCGTAATCCTATCCCGTGGGCGAGACTGCGAGCAATACCGACAAAACCTTACCTTAAGAGTCAGATTCGGGAGCGAGTGGCCAAGCCTAGCGTAGCGGCGCAGGCGAAAATTGCCGTGGAGATGATGCAGAAGCTGCGAGCTACGGTGGCCATGGCATGGGTTCCAATTCCGAGAAGCACCGTGGAGAGAAGAACTGCGAGAAACGCGATTGCCAAGAAGACTTTCACGACCAACCTCCTACGTCACGCGTCCGGGTATAACGGCTAAATGCACACGGTAGTCCAAAGGTTTATTCATATGCTTCTTATACTTACGGTGCACCTGTCCTCGAGGGCATAGGAATTTTGGGAGGAAAAAAGTAAATCTTGCACAGTCAAGCCGTTAGGCGCTTCCGTAATGCCGGGTCATAACCCGGTAAGTTGGGAAAACCTAGCCTCTGGAACAGGCCTCCAGAGGCAGCCGCCGAATGTGATTGCTGGGGTTTCTAACGTAGTTTTTTGAGGTCGAAGGTGGCTTTGATGACCTTGCCTTCCGGAGTCACCACTTCCAGGGTGGTCAGCTCGGAAGCCACGTCCTTAACATCGTATTCCAGCCACACATTTTCCCCGGTTAGCACCGCCGGAGCAGCGTTGGTGGCCGTCGAATGAATGGGCTGATTGCTAATCCGGCGGGATGGAATGGTTTTACCGTTCTGTTTCAAGTTGAACTGGAAGTTTTGCCAAAAGTTCTCCGGGCGTAAGGCGCTTTTTTGTGCCCCTGTGGCGGGCTCGGGAGTTGGCACTTCCTTAGACTCGGCAGATTTCGGGTAGGCCGAGGGCAACATCATCGTCACATTCACCTTCACGGTGTTTCCGTTGGCTTTGTAGTATTCGATAGTCTGTTCTTCCGTATACCCATCAGCCGACTTCTGGCGCGATACATCGACGATTTGAGCGAAAGGGGTGAGCAATTCGATCTGGGCAATGTGCACGTCGTTTTGTGCTTCTGTAATCCGGGTCAAATAGGGAGCGAGGAAGTCGCCCGTCGATTTATCGTTACGTAGCCCGAGAATATAGGCCTCATGAATCGCATGCAAGTCGAGCTGTTTATCGTAGGCGCTGGCCGCCGGACCGCAGACGACGCAAAGAACAGTTACTATGGCTGTGGGAATTCTTATGTTCATGAAACCGAACAGAACTCGCTCCACATCTTAGATGGTCTGCAGTTGGATGTCCGATGTTTTTTTAATCGCACAAGTCCGTCTGCCTTGATATAGCGGTGTCGGGTTTACAGGGAAGACCGTATGTCTTCCGAGAGGAATACCACGTATTCTTTTTTTCGCGAATTCTTGCGAGCAGGTGACCGAGGAGGGACCCATGGCCACCTGCTCCTCGTTTTTTTGCAGGTGCTTGTGGCCAGGCCGGCCGCAAACATTCAACCACCCGCGATTCACGCTTAAACGAAGGCTTCAACTTTATGGGTAAGTCGAATTCTACCCCGCCGCTAGGCGCTACTCCCCTTCCCAGACCGCGCTGGCGGTTTGTCGTCTGGGCGCCCGCTGCCAAAGAATTGAGCCTTCACATTGTCGGCGACAGTGGTCGCGTGGTGCCAATGCGAAAAAGTGATTCAGGTTATTTTGAAACTACGATTAACAAATTGGAGCCCGATGCCAGGTATCTCTACCGTTTCGAGGACGGACGCGAGCTTCCGGACCCGGCTTCGCGGTTTCAGCCCGAAGGAGTTCACGGGCCATCGCAAGTTATTGACTTGAACGATTTCAAGTGGACTGACACGCCCTGGCGTGGACTCGAACTGGATCGCAGCGTAATTTATGAACTGCATGTTGGCACGTACACTCCGGAAGGGACTTTTGAAGCGCTCATCCCCCACTTAGCCGCTCTGCGTGACCTGGGGATCACGACGATCGAATTGATGCCCGCGGCGCAATTCCCGGGCAACCGCAATTGGGGTTATGACGGCGTGCAGCCGTTTGCCGCCCAAAATTCCTACGGTGGTCCGCGCGGTCTTCAAAAATTAGTGGACGCCGCGCACGCTTCCGGTTTGGCCGTTGCTCTGGACGTCGTTTATAACCACCTGGGGCCGGAAGGAAATTACTTCAACGCATACGGGCCGTACTTCACGGACAAGTACGAGACTCCCTGGGGAAAGGCGATTAATTACGATGGACCGGACAGCGACCCGGTCAGAAATTTCTTCATTGCGAATGCGCTGCACTGGCTGGAAAACTATCACATCGATGTGTTGCGGCTCGACGCCGTGCATGGGATTTTTGATTTTGGGGCCTCGCACTTCCTTGCTGAGCTGCAACAAGCGGTGCAGGCGCTGGGAGAACGCTTAGGCCGGAAACTTCACCTCCTCGCGGAAAGCGATTTGAATGACTCGCGTCTGCTCAGGCCGCCGGCACAGGGCGGCTACGGTTTACCTTCGCAATGGAGCGATGATTTTCATCATTCGCTCCATTCCCTGCTCACCGGCGAACGTGCCGGATACTATTCCGACTTCGGTGAAATACATCACCTCGCTGTCACCATGCGAAATGGCTGGTTTTATGCCGGGCAGCATTCGAACTTCAGGCGCCGGAGACACGGCAATTCCCCGGCCGGTCTGGCGCGTTCGAGCTTTGTAGTTTGCATCCAGAATCACGATCAAATCGGCAACCGCGCCAGAGGCGAACGGCTCACTGAGCTCGTTAATTTCGAAGCTTTGAAGCTGGCCGCGGGTGTAACGGTGCTCGCGCCATTCATTCCACTTTTATTTATGGGCGAAGAGTATGGTGAGATAGCGCCGTTTCAATACTTCACGAGCCATGGCGATCAAGCGTTGATTGAAGCGGTACGCAAGGGGCGGCAGGAAGAATTTGCGGCATTCGGGTGGGAAGGAAAAGTACCAGACCCGCAGGACAAAACCACTTTCAAGAATTCAAAACTCGACCATGCGTTAAAAAACGGAGAACCACACCGAACCCTGCGAGCCTTGTACCGGGAGTTACTTACGATCAGACGCGAATACTCTCTGGCCGGATCAAGCAAAGTGGAAATTTTTGAGAATGGAAGCACGATAACCATGGTCGCCGGGGATGCCGGTTCAGTGATGCTGGCGGCTATTTATGAGTTCGGAAAAGTCGAACATACCGTTGATGATTTATCTTTGCCGGGAGGCCGCTGGTCTGTGCGCATCAATTCCGCGGATGAAAAATGGCGCGGACCTGGAAATTTTTCATCTACGGAAATAAAAGCGGGTGATGCTCTTACGCTGCCCGCACATTGGTTCGTGATACTCGAACGAGTGAATTCAATTACGGAGTAATCATGCGATACGTTTGTGTTCACGGTCATTTCTATCAACCGCCGCGAGAGAATCCTTCGCTCGAAGCGATTGAGTTGCAGGATTCCGCTTATCCATACCATGACTGGAACGAACGCATCACCGCGGAATGTTACGCGCCCAATGCCACCTCACGCATTCTCGACAATGAACAACGCATCATCAAGCTGGTAAACAACTATGGAATGATGAGTTTTAATTTCGGTCCGACCTTGCTTTCGTGGCTGGAGGACAAGGCGCCGCGCGTGTATGCCGCATTGCAAGAAGCCGACAACCTGAGTTCTCACAAATTCGGAGGCCACGGCTCAGCCGTCGCGCAAGCGTATAACCACATGATTTTGCCGCTGGCAAACCGACGCGACAAAGTTACCCAGGTTAAGTGGGGTATCGCGGATTTTGAGCATCGCTTCAAGCGCCGCCCGGAGGGTATGTGGCTTCCGGAAACTGCAGCGAACACGGAAACGTTGGAAGTGCTGGCGGAAAACGGAATTTTGTACACCATAATGGCGCCGCGCCAGGCGAAACGTGTGCGACGCAAAGGCGGACGAAGCTGGAAGGATGTCAGCGGCGACCGCATCGATCCCAGCCGGGCTTATCTGGTTAATTTGCCTTCCAAAAAAAACATCAGTGTTTTTTTCTACGACGGGCCTATCTCTCAAGGCGTGGCCTTTGAAGGCTTATTGAATGACGGCAAACGGTTTGCGGACCGGTTAATCAGCGGTTTTTCCGACGCTCGCGATTGGCCGCAGCTTTCGCATATCGCTACCGATGGAGAAAGTTACGGTCACCATCATCGCTTCGGCGAAATGGCGCTGACGTACGCCCTGCAATACATTGAAAACAACAAGCTTGCGGAGCTCACAAATTATGGCCAGTTTCTGGAGCGCTATCCCGCCAATCATTTTGTCGAAATCGTGGAGAACAGCTCGTGGAGCTGTGTCCATGGAATTGAGCGATGGCGCTTGAACTGTGGCTGCAATTCAGGGGGCCACGCCGGCTGGAATCAGGAATGGCGTGCGCCCTTGCGCGCGGCCCTGGACTGGCTACGCGATAAGGTGAATCCGCTGTTTGAAGAGAAAGCTGCGCCGCTACTCAGGAATCCGTGGGACGCGAGAGATGCATACATTCACGTAATTCTCAATCGCTCGAACGCTAGTGTCGACGCATTCTTCAGTAAGCATGCGACTCATGCATTGAGCCCCGAAGAACAAGTTGCGGCTCTGAAGTTGCTGGAGATGCAAAGGCACGCCATGCTGATGTACGCCAGCTGCGGATGGTTCTTTGATGAGCTGTCCGGACTGGAAACCGTACAGGTTATTCATTACGCCGGGCGTGTCGTGGAATTAGGCAAGGCATTTGTAGGCGCCGAAATCGAACCGCAGTTTCTGGAACACTTACGTAAAGCCAAGAGCAACTTGCCGGAGCACGGCGACGGCGCGCAAATTTACGAGAAGTGGGTAAAGCCCGCAGCGGTAGATATTGAAAAGCTTGCCGGCCACTATGCCATCAGCTCGTTATTTGAAAATTATGGCGAGAAGACCGGCATCTATTGCTATGACGTGAACAGAGAGCAATATTCCCTGGAAGCCGAAGGGAAACTGCGGTTAGCAACGGGCCGGGCGCGCTTTAGTTCCGAAATCACGCGTGAATCCGCGACGATGAGTTTCGGTGTGCTGCACCTGGGAGATCACAACGTTACGGGCGGCGTGCGTCATGCTAACGGCCCAGAACGCTACGAAGAATTGAAAGCCCGGCTGATTGAGTGTTTTTCCAAAGCGGATACCGCGGCGGTCATTCGCATACTCGATGAAGAGTTCAGCGAACACTCTTACTCGCTCAGTTCGCTTTTCCGCGACGAACAGAGAAAAATTGTGGGCTTGATTCTGAACGATTCACTTACCTCCGCAGCCGCGTCGTACCGAACCATTTACGAGAATCAGGCGCCGTTGATACGTTTTTTAAATTCGCTGAACATCCCCGTGCCCGCGGCCTTCAAAGCTGCCGCGGAAGTAGCTATTAACAGCCAACTGCGTCAATCCTTCGAACGTCCCGATCTCGACGCGGACAATATACAAAGTATTCTGAAAGAAGCAGCCACCAGCCGGGTGCCTTTGGATACCACCACGCTGGAATTCACCATACGCAAGCGGCTCGAAGAGCAGGCGGCGCGTTTCTCAGAACATCCCGAGGACATGGAAATTGTGCAGCGATTCCGAAAGCAATTGGAGCTGGCCCAAACTTTGCCTTTTCCCGTAACACTCTGGGAAGTGCAAAACATTTCTTATGCGCCGCTGATGAAGGCTATTGAGGAACGCCAGTTGGCAGCGGAGAATAACGATCCTGAAGCCGTCACGTGGATGAGGGAGTTAACCGCACTGCGCGACGGACTGCGTATTTTGGGAACCTAAAGTCATGGTTTCTACCCACATTCCCCTGGCGACCTATCGGCTGCAGTTCAACAAGAATTTTACGTTTAATGACGCGACTCGAATTCTCGACTATCTGCGGGAACTTGGTATTACTGAAATTTACGCTTCTCCCATTCTCACCAGCCGTCGCGGCAGCGGTCACGGCTACGACGTCACCAATCCCAATCGGCTTGATCCGGATTTAGGCAGCGAGAAAGATTTTGAAGTTTTCGTCAGCGAGATGGAAAAACGTGGCATGGGATTGCTGCTGGATATCGTGCCCAACCATATGGCCGCCAGCAGCGAAAATCCCTGGTGGATGGACGTTTTGGAAAATGGTCCGGACTCGGCCTTTTCTTCTTACTTTGATATAGATTGGCACCCTCCTTCGCGAAATCTGGACAACAAGATTCTCTTACCGATACTCGGACGGCCGTTTGGCGAAGCGCTAGACGGCGGCCAACTAAAACTCAATTTTAACGACGGCCAATTCTCGATCGAATATTTCGAATCGTCATTTCCGTTGGCTCCGCGGACCTACCGGACCGTTTTGCAACACCGAATCGGCAGTTTGAAAGACCTCCTGGATGAAAATTCCGCAGCTTACCAGGAGTATCAAGGCATCGTCGCCGCACTTTCCGCGATATCCGATCGCGATACCACGCCTGTCGAGTCGGCCTCCGACAAACGCGTCCGTTTCGAGTCCATACGCGAGCGTTTACGGCAACTGGGAGCAGGCAGCCAGGAAGTCACGCAATTTATCCAGAAAAATATTGCGGACTTTAACGGCAACGAAGGGGATCCTAGCAGTTTCGCCAATCTGCAGCGCCTGCTTAGAGAACAATATTACGTTCTCGCATTCTGGCAGAACGTCAACGAAACCATCAATTACCGCCGTTTTTTTACCATTACCGATCTGGTGGGTATGCGCGTCGAGGATTCCTTGGTATTCGACGCGACGCACAATTTGATTTTGCGGCTCATCTCGCGGGGCGCAGTCGCCGGTTCGCGCATAGATCACATTGACGGATTGCGAGATCCGTTGGCCTACCTGAAACGACTACAGGACCGTATAGCGGCAGAAGATGGAGCCATGCCTGGCGGAGAAGCGTACGTGCTGGTAGAAAAAATTCTGGCGCGCAATGAAAACCTGCCGGACGACTGGCCAGTGGCGGGCACCACCGGGTATGACTACCTGAACTTTGCGAATCGTATTTTGGTTGAGCCCCAGGGCGCCAAAGAGATTGAGCACATTTACTCCCACTTTATCGGCCGCAACCTGAAATTCGCCGAGGTGCTGTACCAGAAGAAAAAACTCGTGATGGGCACGATTCTGGGCGTGGAAATGAGATCCCTCGGCCGTCAGCTCGGCGAATTGGCCGCGCAAGCGCGCTATGCTCGTGATTTGCCGCGCCACGAATTGACCGAAGCGCTTATCGAAACGACCGCCTGCTTTGCGGTATATCGCACCTACATTCGGAACCTGGATCTGCCTCCAGAGGCTACCAAGGTCCTCGAAGAAGCGCTGGCTCAAGCGCGTTTGCGCAAGCCCAGTTTAAATCCGCAATGTTTTGATTTTCTGCGCGATGTGTTACTGCTGCTGAATCCGCCGCACGTCTTGCCGGATCATCGCGAAGCCCGCCTAAGTTTTGTTTTGCGCTGGCAACAATTCACCGGGCCAATCGTGGCGAAAGGTTTGGAGGACACGGCACTTTACGTTTACCACCCGCTGGTGTCATTAAACGAAGTAGGCGGCGATCCCTCGCCCGATGCCATTTGTCCCTGGGAGTTTTTTGAATTTATCGCCGAGCGGCAAATAAGATGGCCTCATTCCATGAATGCCAGCTCCACGCACGATACCAAACGGGCTGAAGACGTGCGCGCGCGCATAAGCGTTCTGGCTGAAATGCCCCAAGACTGGCGGAAACGCCTGCATCAGTGGGCCGCGACAAATGAGAAATACAAGGTCGCTGCCAACGGCGGCCCGATGATTCCCGATCGCAACGAGGAATATTTTTTGTACCAGACGCTTCTGGGTATGTGGCCGCTGGAACAACGGGAGCTGGGAGGTGTACTCGAAAGATTGCAAGCCTACGCGGTGAAAGCGATCCGCGAGGCCATGGTGCACACCCGCTGGACGCGGCCAAACCTGGCTCACGAAGAAGGATTGAAGAACTTTATCGCCGCAATTCTCGACGAGAAACAGAACCACGCGTTTCTCGAAGACTTTTTGAGTTTTCATCGCGATATCGCATTTTACGGAATGCTGAACAGCCTCAGCCAAACGTTGCTGAAGATCAGCGCGCCTGGGGTTCCGGATTTTTACCAGGGCTCGGAATTATGGGATTTGCGCCTCGTAGATCCGGATAACCGCGGCACCGTCGATTTTGCGCGGCGCATCGAACTTCTAGCCGATCTCAAACAAAACGCTTCGCCAGACACGGTCGGGTTCGCCTCCGAATTGCTGAAGAACTGGACGGACGGCAGGATCAAACTTTATCTGATCTCGAAGGCTCTCAGATGCCGGCAGGACTTCAGCGAGCTCTTTACCAATGGCGATTTCGTGCCAGCGGAGGTATCCGGCGAGCGGTCGCAGAATGTAACTGCGTTCTTTCGCGTTTCCGAAAATCAGCAGGCATTGGTTCTTGCTCCGAAATGGCTCGCTGGTTCAGGAATGGAGCAGAATCCGAATGCTCAAGGAAAGTTCTGGGGGAACACCTCGATACTGTTGCCGGACAATATAGCCGCGAGTTGGCGAAACGTCCTTACCGGCGAGGCGGTCACCGCCCAAGGCCAGCAACATGCGGACTTCAGTGTGGGCCACGCGCTAAAGAATTTCCCGGTAGGGTTGCTTTTGTCCGCTCAAAGCTAGTAAACAGCCCGATTGTTTTTTGCCCGTAAATCTGTCAATGGTTGCAGGTGACCCAGCATTTCAGTTTCGCTTTTGAGGACAGCCATGAAAACCAAATCTTCTGCGCAACGCCCGCCGCGCCCAAAGAAAATACGGTACGCAGTCGTGGGCCTGGGCTACATATCGCAGGTGGCCATGTTGCCGGCGTTTGCCCACGCCAGGAAAAACTCCGAGCTTGTGGCACTTGTTTCGGACGACCAAAAAAAACTGTCGACTCTAGGCAAAAAATACGAAATCAAGCGCACTTATTCCTACGAACAGTACGAACAATGCCTGAATAGCGGCGAGATAGATGCAGTGTACATCGCGTTGCCGAACAGCATGCACCGCGATTACGCCGAACGCGCAGCCAAGGCGAGTATTCACGTCCTTTGCGAGAAGCCCATGGCGGTGACGGAAAAAGATTGCAAAGCGATGATTGCGGCGGCCGAATCGGCCAATGTCAAACTGATGATCGCCTACCGACTGCATTTCGAAATCGGCAACTTAAAAGCCATTGAGATTGTTCACTCCGCGAAATTTGGCGAAATACGAATCTTTAATTCTGTGTTCACGCAACAGGTGAAGGAAGGCGATATTCGCTTGAAAGCCAAACTAGGCGGCGGCCCGCTCTACGACATTGGAATTTACTGCATTAACGCTGCGCGATATCTGTTCAAAGCAGAACCGGATGAGGTGTTGTCGGTCAGCGAGTCCAACAAGGATAAGCGCTTCAAGGAGGTCGATGAAATGAGCGCCGTGATTATGCGCTTCCCCGGCAATCGCCTGGCAGCATTTACCTGCGGTTTTGGCGCAGCCAGTGAAGCGTCCTACGAAGTTGTAGGAACCAAAGGCGTGCTCAAGGTTGGACACGCATATGAGATGGTTGAACCGATCACCCACGAATTGAACGTCAACGAAAAGAGTACAAAAAAGACCTATCCCAAAAGAGATCAATTCGCGCCAGAATTGATTTATTTTTCAGACTGCATTTTGAAAAATAAGACTCCTGAGCCATCTGGAATCGAAGGCCTCGCAGATGTGCGGATTATTGAAGCGCTGACGGAATCGGCGAAGTCCGGGCGCTGGGTCAAGACTCCACCCATCGCGGAACACAAACGGCCAACTCTCGCGCAGGAGATCGGCAAGCCGGCCGTGCGAGAGCCCGAATTGGTCAATGCCGCAGCACCCGGGCGGTGATTAAGGCACGCGCTAACGCAGATGGTAACCTACTCGCCAAACGCCGGGGCTACCATTGCCTGCATTTTAACCATCACGTAACATCGCGATAATGAGTAATTCACCTCATGACCGGGGCCACCCACCTGGAGCGGAAAGCGCGGATCGTCGTGCTCATCAGCGGCGAACGATCACACCACGTCTATACGTACTTCTGGACGGTTCCGGCACCGACGGAATATTGAACGATGTGAGTGAAGGCGGCGTCGCCCTGGATATTGTCGGCTCGCAACCCCCAGGCGAATTCGTTGACATCGATTTTGAAATGCCTGAACTGGGCCGCCACTTTGAAGCCAAAGGCCGCGTCACTTGGCGAGACGAGTCATCCAAAAAAGTTGGCGTTACCTTCGTAGATCTGCCCGATGCGGCGCGCGGCCAGATCAGGGAATGGCTCGCAATGAAAGCTGCTTCGGCGGAGGCGGCGCAACCCGCAGTCGTATTAGACGCGGATGGAGAAGGGGCAAGCGCTCAAGCTGAGCGTGAGCGAGGCATACTTCTAGAAGCGCCGGTCGAAACTGCAATGAACCAAACGGATGTTCATAGGCCCAACAAAGAAAAAGGCGAGCAGCTCGTCCAGAATCTGATCGACTCCTTCAAAAATCAGCCGAAAAAGCCAGATAACAAATACGCTGACGTGATTGCCGCTTGGAAGCAGCACAGCTCGGGTTGGAATATAGACACGGAGTTTTTTCCCGCTTGGGGATATTGGCGGTGGGTTGTGGTGGGTGCCGTGGCTGGTCTGGCGGTTTTGCTCGCAATTGGCGTGGCTGCTCATCGCTTGCCGTGGCGCAACGCCGCATCCATCAACGTTTCGAAAGCGGGCCAGTCGCCCGGCGCGACACTGCAGGACTCGCAAAATCAGCCAGCGGAGGATATTCGCAATGCCGGCGGTGGGCCCAATTCCGTGACTAGCGCTTCAAATCTTCCTCCCGGCCTGGCTTCATCGTTGACCAAATCGGGCCCGCCTGCCTGTATTAACTTGGGTCCTAACAGCGGCAAGATTCGCATTTACATCTGGAGCGAAAAAGATACCCCCGAAGCTATCGTGGCAACCTACGCGAAAAATTTAAGAGCGGTGCAAGACGTCCAGCTGGTAGATAAAGCGCCATACGATCTGGTGCTGTACGTCAACGGCGCGCAGGTGAACACGAGTAGTGGCGAAGCCGGATTTATGTGGAGCTCACGCGTATTTCGTCCCTGGTATTGCGGCCAGTCTCTGGGCCTTCTTGAACAAACACAGGTAAACGAAAGTTTGCATTACGTACAAGGGCCAAACCTGGACCAACGCATTCAAGCCGAAGTGGCCTACTTGATCTTGCACACCTTTGAAAGCATCCGCAGCGACCATCAGAAATAAGGCCTAGTCGAACGGTTTACCACAAAGCGTGTGGTGCCCGCTTGGATGCCGGCTAATTCTTCTCTTCTTGTTCGCCAGCCAACCCTCGAAATGTGTCCTAAAAGATAGGCGAATTGTCAGGGCATGTAGCTAAACCTGTCCTTCAGGGCAATTGTTTGACAGCAACTCGCTATCGAGAATGGTGTTTGAGGAAGTAGCCTGCGGAGTTTGAGGCAACCAGAAAGTAAAAAGGAGAGGATTTCATGAGCCCTCAATGGACCAAGTGGAGTATTTTGCCTGCCACCCTGCTGGTGGCGGCAACGGTTTCGTTTGCGCAGGACCAGTCAGCTGGTTCAACGGATGCCAAGAAAACGCCGGAAGTCGCTCAACGCAAGGAAAATCAGCAGGATCGCATTGCGCAAGGCGTGAAGAGCGGGCAACTCACCGCTGGTGAAACCGCCAACCTCGAAACTAAAGAGGCGGCCATCAACCAGGAAACCAGAGCTGACCGGGCGGCGAACGGCGGACAATTGACCGCCGCGGAAAAAGCCCAGGCCAACCGGCAGCAAAATCAGCTGTCGAAGCAAATCTATGCCGACAAACACAATGCCAACACCGCACATTACGGCAACAGCCCTGTGGGACAGCGCCAGGAAAATCAGCAGGATCGCATTGCGCAAGGCGTAAAGAGCGGCCAGTTAACTGCCGGCGAAACCGCCAAGCTGGAAAATCAGCAACGCGGAATCAACCAGCAAGTGCGAGCTGATCGCGCAGTCAACGGCGGCACGCTTACGACTAGCGAAAAAGTGCAAGTAAATCGTGAACAAAACCAGGCGTCGAAAAATATCTATGCCAAAAAACACAATGCCCGGGCCCAAAACACGACAAAGAAATAACTCCTCTGCAATTTATAAAGGAAAAGGCACTCCTCAGGTGGAGTGCCTTTTTTCATTTGGCTGAGGCTCGATGCCAAACATTTTTTGTCGAGAACACATATAATTTAGGGGCACGACCACAACGAAGCTAAACAAGAGGCTCATACCATTCCAGCCCCGGAGGCCCAGCAAACATGGCAATCGCGTCTATTAATCCCGCAACGGGAGAAGTCTTAAAAACATTTGAGTCGCTCACGGCTTCGCAGATCGAAGCGAAACTGAGCCTTGCGGCGAAAACCTTTGAGACATTTCGCAAGACCAGCTTTGCCGAACGCGCACGCATGATGAATAAGGCCGCTGAGATTCTGGAGAGCGAAAAGGAATCGCTAGGTAAGTTGATGACGCTGGAAATGGGCAAGACCTATCGCTCCGCGGTAGATGAAGCCGTGAAATCGGCGTGGGGTTGCCGGTACTACGCGGAAAACGCGGAGCGATTCATGGCCGACGAAGTCATCGAAACCACCGCCAGTCGCAGCTACGTGCATTACCAGCCCCTTGGTCCGATCTTGGTGGTCATGCCCTGGAATTATCCTTTCTGGCAGGTTTTTCGTTTTATCGCGCCAGGTTTGATGGCCGGAAATGTTGGCGTGCTCAAGCATGCCTCCAACGTTCCGCAATGCGCTCTGAAAATTGAAGAGATCGTGTTGCGCGCCGGATTCCCGGAGGGCGCTTTTCAGACCTTGCTGATCGGCATCAAAGAAGTGGATGCAATTTTAAACGATCCGCGCATTCAGGCGGCTACTCTTACGGGCAGCGAAGAAGCGGGCAAGCAAGTAGGCATGTCCGCGGCCAAACGCATCAAGAAAGTTGTGCTGGAACTGGGTGGCAGCGATCCTTTCATCGTAATGCCCAGTGCGAATCTGGATGATGCGGTGGCTACCGCAGTGAAAGCCCGGGTAGGGAATAACGGGCAATCCTGTATCGCCGCGAAGCGCTTCATCATCGCCGACGAAATCGCTGACAAGTTTGAGCGCGCCTTCGTCAGCAAAATGGAATCGTTGAAGGTTGGCGATCCGATGGATGCAAAGACCGATGTGGGCCCGCTGGCCACAGCCGGCGCCGTCGAATCGCTGCAAGCCGATGTGCAAAAATCCATCGACGCGGGCGCAAAAGTGTTAACCGGTGGAAAACCAAACGGAGGGCCGGGCTATTTTTATCCGCCGACGGTGCTCACCAACATCCCCAAAGATTCGCCGGCGGGCAGTGAAGAATTGTTTGGTCCGGTTGCTTCTCTATTTCGAGTGAAAAATGCCCAAGACGCCGTGCGCGTGGCCAACGATCATCGGTACGGCCTGGGAGCCAGCGCCTGGACCAATGACGACCGCGAGCGCGATTTGTTCATCAAGGAGTTGGAAGCCGGAATGGTTTTTATCAACCAGATGGTGGCGTCCGATCCGCGTGTTCCCTTTGGCGGAGTGAAGCGTTCGGGCCACGGCCGTGAATTGAGCATCAACGGAATTCGCGAATTCACAAATATAAAAACCGTCTGGATTAAATAGCGGCGTCGTTTTAGGAAGACGTCATTTCAGGAAAGCGTGTTTCGCTAGCCGCCGCCAAGCGCTGCGCGGCGGCTTCCGGCGTAATGTCCCGCTGCGGCGAACCCAGCAGTTCATAACCCACCATGAATTTCTGCACTGTGGCGGACCGTAACAACGGCGAGAAGTAGTGCGCGTGAAAATGCCACTCCGCGTGAGCATGCCCGTCGGAGGGCCGCTGGTGGAAGCCCATCGAATAAGGAAATGAAGTCTCGAAAATATTATCGTAACGCGTGGTAGTACGGCGCAGTATGTCGCCTAACAGTTCGCGTTCCAGGACGGACAAATCGCTCATCGCCGCACAATGACGCTTGCTGAGCACCAGTGTTTCGAAAGGCCACACCGCCCAGAACGGAACCACCACGGCGAAGGTTTCGTTCTGACACACGATTCGTTCCTTACGCTGCAATTCAAGTTGTAAGTAATCGCACAGCAAGCACGACTTCTTATCGTTGCGGTATTCTTCAAACGAATGCAGTTCACGCGCCGGTATGTTCGGCAGCGTCGCGTTGGTCCATATCTGGCAATGTGGATGCGGATTGCTGGCACCCATCAGCCCACCGCGATTTTCAAAGATTTGGATGTGCCGCACCCACTCTATTTTCTCCAACTCCTGAAATTGCTCCGTCCACATGTTTACCACGGCGCGTAATTCACGCAGCGACATACGCGGAACAGTTAAATCGTGGCGCGGTGAAAAGCAGCCAACGCGGCAATTCCCTGTTTCGCTCTCCGCCACGATCAAGTTTGTTTGGTTGATCGCTCCAGCCGGTGCATGCGGCAAAAGTGCGGGATAGTCATTGTCGAAAACAAGGGTGCTCGTGTAATCCGGATTGCGCGCTCCGCCGGCGCGTTCATTTCCCGGACACAAATAGCAACCGGGATCGTATTGCGACGCACTCGGTGGCGCCGGCTTTTCCACTTGGCCGAGCCACGGCCGCTGCGTGCGGAGAGGAGAAACCAGCACCCACTCTCGTAATAAAGGATTGAAGCGGCGGTGAGGTGTAGCTTGCAGCGCTAGCGAACTGCGCGGTGGGACGCTCACCAATTTTCTCGCGCAAATCGAGATGTCGTGCTATTGCAGTGGAACGCCGATCTAAATCCGGAAATAACATCTTCCGCCCAGTTCATTTTTCATCTGCCAATTCTAAGCAATTTATAAAACGACTAAATTTCAAGCACCGGTCTCAACGTTGCGAACCGTTTTGTAAACGAACTGCCTTTGCATCGACCATATTACTTAGTATCTCACCTCTGTGCTTACGGTTTCCCCTTCCGCGCGTCTATGCTAATCATGTGGATAGCGCCATTTCTGCGCGTCCTTCCAAACCTTGCACTCGGTATAAACCAATGAGGGTGTATTCGTTTTTGACACTGAAAAGGAGCCTCTATGCGTAATTTCTGCGGGCTGTTGATTGCTGTTTTGCTTGCCATGGTTGCGGGGACGCGACCGGCGAGCGCACAATTTAAAAATGGCAGCCAGGCTACGGAACTAAATCTTCCCAGGCTCAGCCAACGAGCGCAAATAACCCAACGCGTCGGACTCACCGATATCACCATCATTTATCACGCTCCGTTAGCCAATGGACGCGAGCTTTTCGGAAAAGTCGTTCCCTACGGGCAGGTGTGGCGGGCCGGCGCGAACGAGAATACAACAATTTCTTTTACAGACGATGTCAGCGTCGAAGGCCATGCACTTACTGCGGGCACCTACGGACTACACATGATCCCCAACGCCGATCAGTGGACCATTATATTTTCCAGAAACTCCACTTCCTGGGGCAGCTTTAGTTATGACGAAAAAGAGGATGCTCTGCGAGTCAATGTAAAACCCGCCGCCGCCGAAAACCGCGATTCGCTGGCCTACACCTTCGATGATATGAAACCCGACTCCACAACGGTGACGCTGCGCTGGGCCAAAGTTGCCGTTCCCCTTCACATTGCCGTGGACACCAACGCCATCACTGAGCGCAGCATCGCGAACCAGTTGCGCAATGCCGGTGGATTCACCTGGGCGGGTTACGACGAAGCCGCGAACTGGAATCTGGACAACAATTACAAACTGGACGAAGCGCTGAAGTGGGAAGACACATCCATTCAGAACGAAGAACGCTTCGACAATCTGGAAACCAAATCGCGCATTCTCGACGCCCTGGGTAAAAAACAGGAAGCCGCCGCGACACTTGCGCAGGCGCTCGAGAAAGCAAACGCCATCCAGTTATACGTTTACGCGCGTGGACTGCAACGGCAGAAACAACAAGATAAGGCGTTCGAACTCTATCGCCGTGATGCCAAGCTGTACCCCGATCATTGGATCACGCATATCGGCACGGCGCGCATCGCATCAAGTTCCGGGAACTTCGATGAAGCCTTAAAGCAAATGAAACTGGCTATCGCAACGGCGCCTGATCAACAAAAGCCATTTCTGCAAGCGATGGTAAAGCGCCTGGAAGCCAAAGACGACATCAACAAATAGCTTTTAGCCGTCACAGTGCGGATTTTTTATGCGACGCTAAGCATGGGACAACGCAGGGGTGCGATCCGAAACGGCGGCTAAAGCCGCTTCCATCACCTGCAGGCCCTCATCGAGCTGCTGGTCGGTAATCGCCAGCGGCACTAAAATGCGCATCACGTTGTTGTACGTGCCCGCCGTGATGGTAATGACGCCGTGTTCGTAACAATAATCCGCGATCTCTTTGGTCTCGACCTCCGCTGGTTCGCGGGTTTCACGGTTGCGCACCACCTCGATCGCGCACATTGCGCCGATGCCGCGAATTTCGCCAACGATCGGCCACTTTTTTTGCCATGCGCGTGCGCGGGCCTCAAATGTTTTGCCGATCGCGGTAGAACGCTGCAGCAATTCGCTGCCCTCCATCATTTCGATGGCGGCTAGCGCTGCGGCGCACGACGCCGGATTGCCCGCGAACGTGCTGCCCAGCCCGCCAACGCCCGGTGCGTCCATTATTTCCGCGCGCCCGGTAACCGCCGCGATGGGTAAGCCTCCGCCCAGCGATTTCGCGGTGACGATCAGGTCAGGCTCCACGCCATAATGTTCAATGGCAAAGAATTTTCCGGTGCGCCCGATGCCCGACTGCACTTCGTCGGCGATAAACACAATGCCGTGCTTGCGGCAGAGCTCCTGAATGATGCCGAAAAATTCTTTGGGTGGAGTGACAAAGCCGCCTTCGCCGAGAATTGGCTCTACGATCACCGCCGCCACTGACTCGGCGGGCACAAGCCGTTTGAAGGCATCCTCCAGCGCATGCGCACAGGTCATTTTGCATAACGGATAAGTCAGATGGTACGAACAGCGATAGCAATACGCGTAGGGAATACGATAAATATCGTTCACGAAGGGCGCGAATCCCGCTTTGTACGGATTCGTTTTGCTGGTCAGCGACATGGCCAGCAGCGTCCGCCCGTGAAACGCATCGTTGAAACAGATCACCGCGGGCCGCTTGGTATAGGCGCGGGCGATCTTGATGGAATTTTCCACTGCTTCCGCGCCGGTGTTCACAATAAAAGTTTTCTTCGCGAATTTTCCCGGCGCCAGAGCATTTAGTTTCTCCGCTACCGCAATGTAGGGCTCATAGGGCGTCACGCTGAAGCATAAATGCAAATATTTTTCGATCTGCTCGCGAATCGCGGCCATTACCGGAGCGCTGCGATGTCCCATATTTGCGCAGCCGATCCCTCCGGCGAAGTCGATGAAGCGATTACCATCCACGTCTTCCAGAATGGCGCCCTCCGCTTTGGCCGCAAAAATGGGCGTGGCGTGATAAGGCCCGCGTGGTATCGCCGCTTCACGTCGCGCCATCAACGAGCGTGAACGAGGCCCGGGAATTTCCGTTCGAAGTTGAATGTAGCTCATGTTCTTTTCCTTTGAAGCTAATACCAAGCGATAGGCGTTTCATCGAGATTGACGAACACCTGCTTGGTTTCAAGATATTCTTCCACACCCCAGGGCCCCAACTCGCGGCCGAATCCGGATTGTTTGTAGCCGCCCCACGGGGCTTCCACGTAAGTAGGCTGCATGTGATTGACCCAGACAATTCCGGCCCGCACCGCTTTCACCACACGAAAAGCTTTGTAAATATCGCGTGTCCACACCGCGGCAGCCAATCCATAAGGAGTATCGTTGGCGATGCGAATCGCTCCGGCTTCGTCATCGAAAGGAATTACCGACGCCACCGGGCCAAAAATCTCTTCCCGCGAAATTCGTGCATTGTTATCGACCTCGTAAAAAATAGTGGGCTCGACGTAATAGCCCTTGCCAAATTGCTTTGCGCGACCACCGCCAATGGCCACTTTGGCCTCTTTCTTGCCGATTTCCAGATAAGAACTGACGCGGTCGTATTGTTCCTTGCTGACCAGCGGACCCATTTTCGTACCACGCTCGAGTGGGGCGCCCAGCTGGATGCGTTTGGCCTTTTCAGTCATGGCTTCGACAAATTTTGAATAAATTTTCTTTTCCACCAGAATGCGGCTTCCTGCCGAACACACTTCGCCTTGATTGATGAACACGCCGAAGAGCGCGCCGTCCACGGCGGCCTCCCAATCTGCGCCATCGAAGAAAATATTTGGCGATTTGCCGCCGAGCTCGAGGGTCACACGTTTCAACGTGTCCGCCGCGCTCTTGACGATCACTTTGCCGACGGCCGCGCTGCCGGTGAAGGCGATTTTATCCACGCTGGGATGCGCGACCAGCGCGGCACCGCAGGTCTCGCCAAAGCCGTTCACAATATTGACGACACCCGGCGGCAAGCCCACATCTTCGAACCAGCTTGCTAATTCCAGCGCCGTCAGCGGAGTTTGCTCCGCGGGCTTGAGCACGCACGTGCAGCCCGCCGCGAGCGCCGGCGCCAGCTTCCACGCGGCCATCAGCAATGGAAAGTTCCAGGGAATGATTTGCCCAGCAACACCGACGGGCTCGCGCAACGTAAAACTCAGCGCATTGGCGGGCACAGGATTCACGTGGCCGAGAACTTTGTTCGCCAGGCCTCCGTAATATTCAAAACACGTGGCCACATCCGCGATGTCGAATTCGGCTTCGACAATCGGCTTGCCGGAGTTGCGCGATTCCAGTTCCGCAAGCATGGCGGCGTTCTGCCGGATTTTTTCGGCCAGCTTAAATAAAATGCGCCCACGCTCGGCGGCGTTGGTCTGGCCCCAAGGTCCAGAATCAAACGCGGCCCGCGCAGCCTTTACCGCGCGATCCACATCCGCAGCATTCGATGAGGGCACCTGTGCGATGACTTCTTCCGTGGAGGGGTCGTACACCGGAAAAGTTTCGCCGGAAGCGCCGGCTACCCATTCTCCATTCACAAAATTCTTATAGGTTCGGACTTCAGCCTTCACCGTGCCTGGCATAACCGCCTCCAAATTCGCTCAATCTCATCTACAAATTATCAAACAAAAACGTGCGCCCACCTGTCGCGCAGGTCGTTAAATACCTGGCGCTATGGCCGCAAGTTTTCGCGCCGTCTTGCGGCGGCCATACACAAAAAAGAAAAACGCCGCCAGCCCGATAAAAAACAGTGTTCCGCCAAACATCCACAGTTCGTATGAACGCAGCGAAGTAATCTGCTGCGCCGGGAAAAACGCTAGCGATATACCAAGCACGGTGGTTAGCGATCCACTGGCGCCCGCGAGCAGCAGCGTCATCCGGCTATAGCGTCCACGCACGAACGGCGTTTGCAAGGCCATCTTCAATAGCGCGCCAAACATATAAAGGAACGGCACAAGTTGCAGCACTACCGCGAGTGACAAAAGCTTCTGAAAAGTCTCCTGCACTCCTGCGCTGGTGAAACTGAAATTAAGAATCACCAAAATCATCGATACGGAAGCATGCACAATCAGTGCCGCGTACGGGGTCGCATACTTAGGATGAATTTTACCCAGCCAGGACGGCATGTAGGAATCCAGCCCCGCCACGAAAGGAATTCTGGCAGAGCCGCCCAGCCACGCCGATCCAATCCCCGCGATCGAAATGCTCAACATAAACGCGAACGGCGCGACGATCCAGGCCACCCCAACACGCCCGGCCATGTGCCTCACGGCCTGCACAATTCCTTGCAAAACACTGATGTTATCTTTGCTTACCGCGATCAAAAGCGTCAGCGTCGCGCCGATATACAGAAGACCGGAAAGAATTCCGCCCAAGGCCACCGCGCCGGGCAAAGTCTTTTGCGGATTTTCAATTTCGTCGCCCATCACGGAAGCCAGCTCAAGTCCCACTAGCCCAAAACAAATGACGCCAAACGAATTGAGCACGAATCGCGGATTCGCGGGAATCGCAAAATCAGCGGGCGTAACCGCGGTTCCAAAGCGTAGCCAAACGACAATGCCCAATCCAATCAATACCGCAGCGGCGATACCGGTGCCAATCGCGCCCAGATTATTGATCCACTTTCCGACTCCCAGCCCCACGATATTCATCACCACCAAAATAATTAGCAGCAGCAACGAGGCGCTCAGCGCGAAAATTTTATTGTCGGCCAGCGACTCGTGCCCCGCGCCAAGCGCGTACACTGAAACACCCACGAAATACAGCATCACCGTGGGCACATACATCATGTTGTTCGTCCAATAGCACCAGCCGGATAAGAAACCATGGAAGTCGCCAAAAACTTCCTTGGCCCATAAATAGACGCCGCCTTCGCCGGGAAAGCGGTGCGCAAGCTCAATCACCGCGATTCCCTGCGGCCAGAAAAACAGCAGCAGCGAAATCAGCCATAACCAAACGGTGACTCCGCCGTTGGCCGCGATGGATGGAACGACGTTCAGGTTGAAGACCGCGACGACGAAAAGAAGCACCAGGTCCCAGCGCCCTAAAACTCGCCGCAAATGTGGCGCGCGGGCTTCTCGCGCATTGACAATCGGCACGCTGACTTCCGTCGACATAATTTCCCCGGGCTTGATGACGTGCGCTAAGCGTGCCTGCCGGTCGCTCGCTGGCCAGAATCATTCGCAACAATTTAGGTTAATGCGTTAGTGCCCGGCTGCGCCCACGAAGGCGACACCGCGCTCCTGCTGCGCCTGAGCCAGCGCCGGCGCAATCTCCTCAAACACCGCGAGATGCTTGTCGACGTCCGCTTCCGTGTGTTGCACCGAGATAGTCCACTGCTCGTCCCACCAGTAAGGCTGCGCGAGCACGCCGCGATTGACCATCGCAAACCAGTAGTGGCGCCACAGATCGACATCAATGGCCGTCCAATCGCGGTAGTTGCGAATTTCCTGCGGGTACAGCATGAGCGCGCCATTTACGCCGGCGCTGACGACGTAGGCCTGCAAACCTACTTTGGCCACGGTTTTGCGATAGCCCTCGGTAAGCTTTTTGCTGAGCTTGCCGACGTGCGCGTAATTCTCGCGCGTCAAAACTTCGCGAAAAGTGGCCAGCCCGGCAGCCATGGAAATCCGGTTGGTGTTGTAGGTACCGCCATGAAAAACTTTGTGTTGCGAAATCAGATCCATGACCGCACGGCTGGCGCCAAACGCTCCGAGTGGCGCACCCCCGCCAATCGATTTTGCCAGGCAGATCATGTCCGGCTTCACGCCAAAAAACTCAGACGCTCCGCCCCAAGCCAATTTCGCGCCGGTTTTTACTTCGTCAAAAATCAGGAGGGCGCCATTTTTTGTCGCGATATCGCGCAAACCCTGCAAAAAGCCGGGTTGCGGCATGCACAATCCCACGTTCATCAAAATAGGCTCGAGAATTATCGCCGCGATCTGGCCGGGAAATTGTTTAAACCGGTTTTCCACGCTGGCCAAATTATTGAAGGCCGCGATCACCACGTTGTCGATGGAGGCTTTGGGAACGCCCATGCCCCCGGGCACCGAGGTCGGAGCATCAGGATCGCCATACTCTTCCTTTTTGGGTTTTACGCTGACGAGCGCGGTGTCATGCAAACCGTGATACGCGCCTTCAAATTTTAAAATTTTGTCGCGCTTGGTCGCTGCGCGAGCCATGCGGCAGGCGTGCATGGTAACTTCCGTACCGCTGGAGCCGAAGCGCACCATCTCTACCGGGTAGCGTGCGCAAATTTCTTCCGCCAACTCCCACTCCATATCGTGCGGCATGCCGAACGTAGTGCCAATGTGAAGCGCACTCTCGATGGCCTTCACCACCGCGGGATGGCAGTGCCCAACCATCAACGCGCCAAAGCACAAGTTATGATCAATATATTCATTTCCATCGATATCCCACAACTTACTGCCTGCACCTTTCTTCACGAAAATGGGATAGGGGTCGTAGGCACGATAATTGCTGGCTACCCCAAGCGGGATACGTTGCAGCGCGCGTTTGTGCGCTTCCGCGGATTTAGGCGTGCGCTTTTCGTACGCGGCAATTTCTTTTCTCAGTCCTTCGTGCATTTTTTCCGACATACATTCTCCGTGCCTGGCGGAACCTCCTCCGCCAACAGGTCTCTTCCCTGCAGTCAGTTTTCCATTCATGCACACAGACAGAATGGACCAATCCTGTTACTACACCTATTTCTACAAAGGTTGGGAGGCCTCTCGGTCGCCTGATGGTTCCTTCGCCTCCCGCTAAAAAATCAACTTAAGCGCGAACTGGAACAATCGCGGATCACGCACCTTCTGCGGCTGCCCAAAGGTCGTATTCGCGGAATTACCGTCTGTGCCGTAGAACTGCGCATGGTTTAACACGTTGAATATTTCGGTACGGAATTCCACGCGCATTTTTTCGCCAATCGCGGTGTCCTTAAAGAGTCCCATATCGATGTTGTTGATCGGCGGATTGCAGCATATCGTGCGCGGCACATTACCGATCGTCCCCAGCGTTACCGCCGTGGGATCCCCGGGGCAAGTTGAATTGTTGCAGCTATCGAACAGGTTGGGATCAAAAACGAAGCCGTCCGTTCTGGGATTGTGGGTCTTAAATGGCCCGGTAAAGTTCGGTCTGCCGGGACATTCGAATCCCAATGTGGTGCCTTGCAATTCGGTGTCGTTACAATTACTGACGAGGATAGGAAAACCGGTCTGATAGGTGTAAATCCCGGACACTTGCCAGCCGTTCAAAGCCCTGCCTGCGAATCCCTGCATTTTCGGAACTGGCAACTCCCAAACGATGTTAAAAACAAAACGGTGCCGCGCATCGAAAAGTGACGGGCCGTAAGTTGAATTAAAATTTGTCGGGCCTACCAGTTCCTCGAAGCTCGAGGCATTGTCGAGAGACTTGCTGTAAGTATAGGACGCCTGGAATTGCACTCCATGGCTGTAGCGCTTCTCAAACAGCACTTGTAGAGAATTGTAGTTGGAGTGCGCCACATTATCCTCGGCAAATATGTTTGTAAATATTGGCGTGCCGTCTGCCGGGCATCCAGTTCCGCTGAGAGGATCGCAGTTCGGCGATGAATACGGCCGCAAGCCCACCAGATTTATCGGAGTACCGCCCGCCGCACCAGTAACCGTGCAAGCGGGGGTTGCGCGATTGATGGGACACGCAACGTTGGGTGCCCCGGGCGTCGCACCGGCGATGTACGGCAAGTGCAACACGCTTCCCGCGGGTAGGGTGAACTGATATTGGGAGTCCTCAGCAAATGGTATACACCCCTGACCGAGTTGTGCGAGATCCAGGCAGGTTTGCGCGTTCGCGGCATTTTGATCGTGTGAAGCCAGCAGCCGGTGACCTTGTGTACCGACATAACCAATCTGGAATAATATATTGCCCGGCAGCTCGCGCTTGATCGTTAGATTGTACTGCGCGGAATACTGCGTCCTAAGCCCGGTCGGAAACTGTCCGAACAATAAAATGGGACGGTAAAGCGACCAATCCACCGGCTGCCCCCGCGGAGGATTCAGAAAGGCATCGGAAACATTGGGCTTTGTCGCCCCACCTTGCGTCACAAACGGCGAGCCGAATAGCGGATTTGACACGCCGTTACTGATTCCGAACGGCGGTTCCGCCACGAACTGCTCTAGAACTAATTGCTCAATGGGGTTATAGAACAGGCCCCAGCCCATGCTGATAGTCGTCTTGTTGGGTCCGCCGGTCAATTTGGCGAGCATGCCGTTTGTGGCTCCAGGACTCCAATTCAACCCTAGCCGGGGGGCAAACGCTTTGTAATAGGTGTTGATGAGCCCGCCGGGCACGCCTTTATCTCCGGGAACTACGAGACCGGTGGGAGTGACACCTTGGTTATCGCAGGTATTCCCGGGTCCGAACAAATTGCTCGCCGCACTTAGTTGACACGGGTAAACGGTTGAAACTTGGCCAGGATTAAAGCGCTGCACCTTTTGACCGGTGTCCGTAAGCGGCGTGTTCACCTCCCAACGCAAACCATAATTCAAGGTGAGGTTTGACCTGATCCTCCAGCTGTCCTGTGCAAACAAATAAACTGAAGTGCTGCGCACAAATTCGGTATTGGCGGAGCCCTGCGAATAACTCACCGGCAAGCCCAACAGATAGTTGCCATATGGATCGGAAAGCTGAGTATCGTTATTGCCCCCGGGACCAAAAATGTATTCGCCGTTCACGTTGAAGAAAACCTTTTGGTCGAACTTCTGATAGCGAATATCTCCGCCGAATTTTAAGCTATGGTTGCCGACGATCTTGCTGTAGTTGTCGTCGAACTGAAATGTGTTTCCAGTCTGCGGCAACTGGCCCTCGAAGTTATTCCCGAAGAGTCCCTGGGTTCCATTAATGGTCACAAACGGGACACCTTCAAACTTAGGCCCGAGTCCGGGATGGATTCCGCAGCCGAATCCTGGACAAGGAGGAGTCGTTCCCAACACCGTGCCGTTGTCCGCCACCAACGGAGTATCCGTGGTTCCTGTGAAGCAGAAAGGCGCCGCTGCCGGGTCCGTGCCGCACGACGCGGTAACCGCGTTGGTCACAGTCGGCGTATAGAATTGCGGCTCGGCTTCTCTGAATAACGTGAATCGAAATTCGTTCACCGAGGTCGAACCGATGGTCCAGGTATGGCTGGCGTTTATTTGTTGCACATGAGAAATGATTCGGCCGCCGAAGTTGCCCAGCGAACCGCCAGCTAGCTGAAAGTTAGCAAACGGGTCGAGAGAGTTGTCGTTATCATAGTAGTAGTACACCGACAGTTTTTGCTTCGGGTTCAGAATTTGGTCAAAGCGGATTTGGAACTGATCTCCTCGCTCCCGAGACTTCACTACATCTTGAACCTGCGAACTGCTGCCACCCGCTCCCGGCAAATACTTCACCATGCTGACCGCCACGGGATCGAAGCACCCGGTAGGAACTATCCCACCGGTAAAAATAGAATCGTAGGGCGTGGGTGTGCCAGCGGCCGCTGCATCCAGACTAGCCTGTTGCGCGGTCGGTAGGTTTGATCGGCATCCCGCCCTGTTTTCAAATATGTTGGCAACCGTCGCGTCGTTCAGCGTCCCCGGAAATGGCGTGCCAAAATTTCCAGCCAAATCCCCGGCAGTCGGCACCGGCACTTGCTGCGAAACGATTCCTCGGATGATGCGGCGCCCTTCGTACGAACCAAAAATGAAGGTCTTGTCTTTCTTGATGGGCCCGCCAAACGTTCCTCCAAACTGGTTTTGTTTGAACGGCGGCTTCGGGGTTGGCTGAAAGGTGAATCCGTGCGCGTTCAGGATGTCGTTGCGGAAGAACTCGTAGGCGCTGCCATGGAAGTCATTCGTGCCGGACTTGGTGACCACGTTCACGACCGCACCGGAATTGCGGCCGTATTCTGCATCGAACGAATTGGTAATCACGCGGAATTCCTCGACGCTATCTGGGGACGGTTGCACCGCGGGCAGGTTGGCAAAAAGATCGTTACCGTCGCCCCCGTTGACCGAGTAATTGTTGGAGCGGCCACGGCCCCCGTTCACCGTAACGACACCGGCCTTGTCCGAACCAAAGAACAAACTGTTTCCAATCTGAGACTGCACCCCGGGTTGCAACTGCAGCAATTGATACACGTCGCGTTGGTTCAGCGGCAACTGCGTCGAAGAACGGGAGTTCACGACCGCCCCAAGTTCCGTAGACGTGGTGTCTACGATAGGAGGAGTGCCGGTCACTTCCACCGTCTCCGTGGACCCGCCAATTTGCAGCGGGATATCCAGGTTGACCACTTCGTTCAGATTCACAATGATGCCTTTGCGGCTGTACCTCTTGAATCCCTGTTGCGCGACATCCATGTCATAAGTGCCGACCGGAACCTCAAGAAAAATATATTCTCCGTTATTCCCGCTCACCGTATTGATCGTGACATTAGTCGCTTCGTTAACCAGCGCCAGGTTTGCGCCTGATACCGCTGCTCCGCTTGAATCGATGACCGTTCCGCGCACACGTCCGCCTGTGCTTTGCGCGCCCGCGAACGGCGCACCGAGAACCATTGCCAGTAAAAGTAAAAACAGTCCTAAGCGGGAGGCTGAACGTAAATTCAGATCTGAATCTTGGGACATAATGAACTCACCCCTGTTTTTCCGGACGCGAACATTTCTATTCTGTTGCCCATTCTTCGAGGTTGCCGCATTCCCCAAACCTTACTATAATCCTGCAAACTTAGAGAAGGTCGGCACCGGTGTCAAGTAGAAATAATTTATCGGGCAAATCGGCGGAACGCGCGGTAGAGCGTCCACTGCGCATCAGTGAAGTGGCGCAGCGCGTAGGCATTTCATCGTCCGCGTTGCGGGCCTGGGAAGCGCTGGGATTGGTAGTTCCGCGGCGCACGCAAAGCCGCTATCGCGAATACACAGAGTCCGATGTGCGCATGCTGCGCCGGGCAATTTTTTTGCGCCGGGCTCGCGGATTGAATCCCGCAGCCATCGTGCATGTGTTAAGGCGGCAGGGTGTGGTGATAGCTCCGCCGGATGCGCCGCGCGTTCCGGGCCAACGTTTTCGGCGCTTACGCACGGGCCGAGGACTTTCGCTGGCGCAGGTGGCGCGCGCGACAGGCGTCTCAGTAGGATTTCTCAGCGCACTGGAGCGCGGGCAGATGCGTTCTTCAATCGCCACATTGCGGCGCATTGCGCGTTTTTACCGCACCAATATTCTTTCGTTTTTCGAAGCTGCCGAAGAAAATCCTCGCCTGGTGCGCCCCGCGCAACGCAAAATTCTGGAAACAACACCGGGCGTGCGCATGGAGCTGCTCGCCTGGGGCCACACCGCCATGGAGCCGCATCTGTTTCGCGTGCAACCGGGCGGAGGCAGCGGCGAATCTTACGCCCACGAAGGCGAAGAATTTCTTCACGTGCTTCGCGGCGATTTTGAAATCTGGCTGAACAGCGGCGAACATTACCGCTTGAAGCGCGGCGACAGCCTTTATTTTGAGAGTTCCACGCCGCATCGTTGGAAAAATCCGGGGCGCAGCGAAACTTGGTTATTGTGGATCAATACGCCGCCAACATTTTGATTTCAGGGAGACCTAACTGTTGAGGACTAGGCGCCGGACTCACTTCGTGGTTCTAATTGTTTGCGTTTTTTTCTTCGCGGCCGCGCCCGTTACGGCACGGGGCTCCAAAGACGCAAAGATTACTGCGGACCTGGTCGTGCTTCACGGCCGCATTTATACCCTCAATTCCAAGCAGCCGTGGGCGCAGGGGCTAGCCATTCGCGGGGATAAAATTGTGGCTGTTGGTGACGACGCCGCCATAGGAAAATTTCGCGGTGCTGACACGAAAGTAATTGATGCCGCGGGCCAACTGGTGCTGCCCGGCTTTGTAGATTGTCACATCCATTTTATGGATGGTGCACTGAGCCTCGGCCGCGTGAATCTCGACGGCGCGAAGGACGTCGCCGAGATTCAACAACGCCTCCGGGACTATGCTGCCAAACATCCCGGGAAGGATTGGCTGCTCGGACGGGGTTGGGACTACGCCATGTTTGGGGCGGCCACGTTGCCCGACAAAAAATATCTCGACGAGCTTTTCCCTGATCGTCCGGTTTTCCTAGAAGGCTACGACGGTCACACGTATTGGGCTAATTCCAAAGCGCTCACTCTCGCGGGAATTACGCGTGATACGCCCGACCCGCCTAACGGCGTCATCGTCCGCGATCCCGCCACCCATGAAGCCACTGGCGCTCTAAAAGAAGCCGCGCAAGATCTCTTCGCTAAAGCTGCACCCGAGCCTACTCGTGCTGAAAGACTCGCCGCTCTCCGTGCAGGCATTCATTGGGCCAATGAGAACGGCCTCACGCGCGTTCACAGTGCCGGTCAGGACTTTCCGCAACTGGAACTTTACGATGAACTGCGCCGCCACGGCGGCCTGACCTTGCGCTTCTACATTGCCTATTTCATGGACCCGCCCGAAATGCGCCCGCAGGACGTCGCAGCCATCGAAAACGCGCGAAAGAAATATCAGGACGCATGGATTGACACCAACGCCGTCAAATTCATGGTTGATGGCGTTATTGAATCACACACCGCCGCCATGATCGAACCTTATAGTGACGAGCCAACATTGAAAGGCAAACTTTTTTGGGATCCCGTTAAATATAGTTCTGCTGTCGCCGAACTCGACAAGCGCGGCTTGCAACTTTTCACTCATGCCATTGGGGACCTTGGCGTGCGCACCGCTCTTGACGCTTACCAGCGCGCGGAAGATGTGAATCACTCTAGTGATCGCCGTCCACGCATCGAACACATTGAGACGGTTACCGCCGCGGACATTCCACGCTTCGGCAAACTCGGCGTGATCGCCAGCATGCAGCCGCTACATTCCTATCCCGACGCGGACCTAGAGGTGTGGCTGCGCAATGCCGGGCCGGAACGTGCCTCGCGAGCGTGGTCATGGAAAAGCATTGCAGACGCGGGCGGGCGCTATGCCTTTGGCAGCGACTGGCCGGTGGTCACCTTGAATCCGTGGTACGGCTTGCAAACTGCGGTGACACGTCAGACTCGGGAAGGAAAACCCGAGAGCGGCTTCGTTCCTTCACAGCGGTTGACGGTCGCGCAAGCTGTAGAAGGATACACGCTCGGTGCCGCGTTTGCGGGCCGCCGTGAAAAAACGGAAGGCTCGCTGGAAAAAGGCAAGCTCGCGGACCTGATCATCGTTTCACAGAACATTTTCGAAATCGATCCGCATAAAATATTCGAAACCAAAGTTCGCACCACGATTGTGGGCGGCCAGGTGGTTTACCAGTCCGATGCCCAATAACTCCAAAACAATTTCGCGCGGCACAGAATTTTCGGCCCAAGCTCGCAATCGAATAGCGGCACGATGCGCCATTGCGGTTTTGCTGCTTTTCGCGCTTGGTTGCGCAGCTTGTAAGCCCAAGCCGCCCACGCTAACGCTGCTGGTCTGGGAAGGCTATGCCGATCCAGCGTTCATCGGCGCATTTGAGGAAAGTCATCACTGCAAAGTGGTGGCTTCCTACATGGGCACCAGCGATGAGTTGGTTGCCAAGTTGCGCGGCGGCAGTGCCTCCAATTATGACGTGATCTCGCCTTCGAGTGACGTCGCCGCCTCCATCGTGCGCGCCGGACTTGCCGCGCCGCTTGACCTTTCGAAGATTTCCGCGTACTCGCAACTTTCCCCGAAGCTGCGCGAGTCGAACATCGTCAAGCTCAATAATCAAGTTTACGGCGTGCCGTTTGTTTGGGGACCGAACCCGCTGCTGTACGACACCACCGCGTTCGCGAAGTCTCCAGATTCATGGTCAGTCTTGTGGGACGCAAAATATCGCGGCAAAGTCTCGGTGTGGGACGAGCTATCTACTATCTACATGGCCGCGCAGGTGCTTGGCTACGATAAGCCCGATCCGAGTCAGCTCTACAATCTGAGCGACGCGCAGCTCGAGGCAGTGAAGAAGAAACTCATCGAGCTCAAACCGAATATTCGCAAAATGTGGGCTACCGGCGGAGAGCTGACCAATCTTTTCCAGAATCATGAAGTGGTGATCGCCATGGGTTGGCCACTGATGACCAACGACCTTCGGAAATTAAATTTTCCGATTGGCGAAACTATCCCGCGCGAAAACACTACCGGATGGATCGATCACCTGATGATTACCGCGGCCAGCTCCAACAAAGAGTTGGCGCAGGCCTTTCTTGCCTACATGGTGGAAGCCCAGACGCAGAAAAAAGTCAGCGAGGTTACCCACTACACGCCGGCCAATCCTGGCGCGGCGCAGTTTTTGAGCGCCGATGAAAGTAAAATCCTGCATCTCGACAATCCGGACGCCTACATGCAACGCATTTATTTCTGGCAGGATGTTCCGCGTCGTCCCAAGTACAACGAAATCTGGAATGAGGTGAAGGCCGCACAGTGAACACGGCGCCCGCCATTCCGCCGTTGGAAGAAGAGCGCGGGGGACGGTCATTGCTGGAAGTTCGCGCGCTGGCCAAACGCTTCGGCGCACACGAAGTATTAAAGAAAATTTCCATCAATATTGCCGCGGGCGAATTCATTACTTTGCTGGGTGAAAGCGGCTCCGGCAAAACCACCATGCTGCGATTGATTGCCGGTTTTGAGCAGCCCAGTTCTGGCGAAATCTGGATGAACGGCGCGCGCCTTAACACGCTGCCGCCTTACAAGCGCCGCGTGAACACGGTGTTTCAGCAATACGCGCTCTTTCCGCATCTAAATGTGCGCGACAACGTAGCCTATGGCTTGCGAGTAACTAACGCGCCGACGCATGAAATTGACGGCCGCGTCGCCGACGCGTTGCGCATGGTGAAGATGGACAGTTTCGCTGGGGCGCGGCCGGCCACGCTTAGCGGGGGCCAGCAACAGCGCGTGGCCCTGGCTCGCGCACTGGTGAATCGTCCGCTATTGCTGCTGCTGGACGAACCGCTCTCCGCTCTGGACGCCAATTTGCGAAAAGAAATGCAAAGTGAACTGAAAGCTCTGCAACGCGAAGTGGGCATCACTTTTCTTTTCGTCACCCACGATCAGGACGAAGCCATGGCGCTTTCCGATCGCATAGCATTGCTGCGCAATGGCGCACTCGAGCAGATCGCTTCGCCGCGCGAAATTTATTCACATCCGGCCACGGCCTATACCGCTCAATTTATCGGCCAGACCAATCTGCTGCGTGCCGAGGTTCGCGGCGGCGCCGCGACTTGCGGCGCGTTAACTTGGCCTACATCCGTGCCGGACGGCACGGCTCTTTTCTCATTGCGCCCCGAAACGATTCGACTGGCGGACGCCGCTGCAAATTCACCCGCGGCGGAAGTGCGGTTCTCCGCCATCGTCAAACAACAACTTTACGGCGGCGCCAGCGAATTGCTGGAAGTAGATTGTGGTGGGCAGAACTTGCGCGTGAAGATTCCCGCGCGCGGCCCGTTATCCGGCAAACAGGATTTCAGTTTTTCCGCGCACGACGCCGTACAAGTTTCGGAATCGAGCGGCGGAATAAAGCTTTAGGCAACAGGGTTGACTCCTAAAAATGTATTCGCGCGCGTACAAATCGATCGTTTCTCTGCCTCCGCTGCTGTGGGTCGGACTATTTCTATTACTGCCGTATGCGCTCATGCTGGCGCACAGTTTCTGGATGGTTCGCGATGCATTTATCGTGCACCAGTGGAATCTGCAAAATTACCGCACGCTGTCCACCAGTCCCGTTTATGCGGAAGTCCTTCTGCGCAGCATGCGCATCGCTGCTTCGGTCACGCTTTGTTCCCTGCTGCTTGGGTATCCGCTGGCCTACTATCTTTCTTTCCACGCTGGGACGCGCAGAGAAATTCTCTATCAACTGGTGATCGTTCCGCTATGGGTGAGCTACCTCGTTCGCGGCTACGCCTGGAAAACAATTCTGGGCAGCGACGGAGTTTTAAACGGCTTTCTGCAATATCTGCATATCACCAATGCGCCGGTGGGCTTTCTGCTTTACAGCCCCTTCGCTGTGATTCTGATGCTTACGCACATTTACACGCCATTCGTTTTTCTGCCGATCTATGCTGCGCTCGAACATATTCCGCGACCCGTCGTCGAAGCATCGCAAGACCTCGGCGCCGGCCCGCTCAAAACATTTCTTCGCGTCATACTCCCTCTTTCGCTGCCGGGATTGCTGGCCGGAGCGACGTTCGCTTTCGTGCTTTCCTTGGGCGATTTTCTCGCGCCACTACTTGTCGGCGGAGCTTCCGGGACGATGATCGCCAACATCGTGCAAAGCCTATTCGGCGCGGCATATGACTGGCCATTAGGCGCAGCTATTTCCGTATGCATCTTACTGATTACCGTGACCCTTTTATTTTTAACGGAGCGCCTCGAGAAGCACTGGTCGTTCCGATGAGCGCCAGGCCCGGGACAACTGCCACGCTTTCTACGCGCGTCGAAACGCGTCGCGCGCCGGTGCTGGCTACCTATTCGTTGCTAGTGTTCGTGTTCATCTATTTGCCGATCATCGTGCTCATCGTGTATTCCTTCAATCGTGACGGCGTGGGCGGCTTTCCGCCACGCCATCTCACGCTTGATTGGTACCGCCAACTTTTTGTCGACGGCGCCATCTGGACCTCGGTGCTGAATAGCCTGATCGTCGCGGCCTGCAGCGTCGTTCTTTCGCTCACCTTGGGCTTGCTTGCTGCTCTCGCCCTGGATCGCGCTAGCTTTCCCGGCAAATCGCTTTTCCGCAGGCTGGTGTTGCTCCCGCTGATTTTGCCGGGGATTATCACGGGCCTTTCGTTGTTGATGTTCGCGGTGTACGCGGGCGCGCACTTGAGCCTGCTCACCGTTTTTCTCGGTCATGGCACGGCATTGATCTCCGTAGCCACCACCGAACTCTTCGCCGGTCTGCAAAAAATGGATCGCGCGCAGGAAGAAGCTTCGCTCGATCTAGGCGCGACGCCACTGCAAACTTTCTGGCGCGTGACTTTGCCAAACTTAAAACTTTCTCTCATCGCTGCTGGCCTGCTGATCTTCACGCTTTCCATGGACGAAATCGCGGTCACCTTTTTTCTGATCGGCCGCGACAATACTTTGCCGCTGGAAATCTGGGGCCGCCTGCGCCGCGGAATCACTCCGGAAATTAACGCTATCTCCACGTTAATTTTTGCCGCTTCGGTAATTTTGATTGTGATCTGGTTTCAACTGCGCACTCGCGCGCAACGAAAAGCCTTTTGAATAGAGGAGCTACATGTCGCACTCACGCCGCAACTTCATCAGATACGTAGTTGCAGGATCGGTGGCTGGTGGTTGTCCCATCGACGCCAGCCTGCTGGCCATTCCCGGGGAGAAATCTTCCACGTCACCACGCCTTGAAGGCGAACATTTCGAAGTCTGCCACCAGGTGCGCGACGGCCACCAATTCCAGCGTCCGGAGGCCACCCGCAAGGCTGACGTCGTGATTGTCGGCGGCGGCGTCGCGGGACTTTCCGCAGGATATTTCCTACGTGGCAACGACTGGCTGCTGCTTGAAAAGGAAGATCACTTTGGCGGCAACGCCTATCAGGAAGAATACGATGGCGCGGCTTTCGCCACTGGCTCGGCCTACGCCTTCAAAGGCGATCATGGGGATCAACTGGCCGCCGAGATGGGCATGAAACTCCTGCCCGTAAATAATCCCGATCCCACCATCGTGAACAAAACTTTTATTGCCGACACCTGGAAGACCGGGCTCGATCATTTGCCGTATCCGCAGGAAGTGCGCGCCAGCTTTAGAAAATTTCGCGACAACATGATGAAAATTGACGTCTTGAAACGCCTGGATGAACTGGACGCACAACCGCTCACGGATTTCACGGGAGGTTACGCTCCGGAAATCCAGCAGTGGTGGGATGGGTACGGCCTATCTAATTGGGGCGCCACGAGCGAAGACACTTCCGCGTTTGTGGGCCTCGCGGCGCTTCACGATCTGGTCGCCGGGGAAGACGGCAAGCGCGTGATTTTGCCCGGCGGGCTTGGGTGCATCACGCACAAATTGGTGGAAGTGCTGCAACCGAAATATAAGGAGCGCATGCTTGGCGAAGCCACCGTGGTGGCGGTGGTTCCGGGTGACGACAATGTGCGCGTAACTTACTTTCATGATGGACAGCTGATTACCGTATCTGCGAAAGCGGCGATCATGTGCACCCAGAAACACATCACCTCGCGCCTGGTGATGGGCATTCCTTACGATCAGAAAACAGCGATGCGGCGAACGCGTTACGCACCTTACCCGGTGGTAAACGCCATTTTCGACAAGCCTGTTTACAATCGCGGATACGATACCTGGTGTCCGGGAAATTCGTTCACGGATTTCATTGTGGCGGACTGGACCATCCGCAATGCTCCTGGCTATCACCAGAAGCACAACATTCTTACGTTCTATACGCCGCTGCGCGAAACGCAGCGGTCCACACTACTCGAAGAAGACAATTGCAAAACGCTGGCCGCTCGAGTGTTGGCTGATTTCCAGAAATTATTGCCGGAGTTTAACGTCGATCCCCTCGAAGTGCGGATCTACCGCCGCGGCCATCCCATGTTCATGGCTACGCCCGGCCAATACACAAGAAATCGCATTGCCGCCGCACATGCCATGGATCGCATTTACTTCAGCAACAACGATTCTGGCGGGCCGGAATCATTGACCAGCGAAGCCATTCGGTTCTCCCAAAGCGGCGCTGAATGGGCAGAAATGATCCTCGCAGGCAAACCCGGCGCAAAAGATTTCGCTGAAAGAGTCCTCAACGCTCGCGAATTTTAAATTGGCACTTTCCCGATGGTGATACTGGACCTTGAGCGGAATAGCTACCCCACACTTCACATATTGGTGTATACATCTCCAACCGGTTGTCCCAATCCAAAAATCGAGTCTAAGAAACACGGAGGAAAACTATGAAAAAATCACTGACCGTGGCGGCATTCGCGGCTTTGCTGATCGTCGCCTCGCTGGCTGTGGCGCGGGCCCAGAAAGAATCAAGCCAGGATCACGTCACCTACGTGTCCGCGAATAAGGCAACATTTAAACCAATGGAGAGCAGCGGGGGTGCTGTATCCAGAGCAGTTCTTTCTGGCGATCCGGACAAAGGTCCTCATGCAACCCTCTCGAAGTTCAAGCCGGGCTACGACGCGGGAACGCACTACCACACAAATGACACCCGGATTGTAGTAATCAAAGGAGCCTACCTATACAAGGATGAGGACGGCGAAAAGCGCGTAGGTCCGGGCGATTTCCTGCTGGTTCCCGGAGGCCATAAACACTGGAGCGGTGGTGACAAGACGGAAGGTGCGCTGTTTTACGAGGAAGGTCCGGATAAATTTGATTTTGTCCCAGTGAAATAATTAGAACCGAACATATTGAGTCAGTTACCGACCGCATCTTTCGCTGCCTGTACGGAAGATGCGGTTTTTTATTTTTTGGTCGCGTTGAATTATTTCTCGCTCTGTGCGTGTGCGTATTTGGCCAAAAAATCAGTTCGGTATTTCCCGTTACTGCAATTGAATCCTATAAAGATTGCGTCGCGTATTTCGGCGGGTGTAAGCATAGAACGAGGGGCTTACGGCCGACTCCACAAAATTCGGAACGGCTATGGCGGTTTTCGAGTCCGGAAAATCCTCCACTCGCGAGAGGCCGGCTGGAGGTAACTTAGGCAGTCCGAACGGCTGACTCAAAGAAAGTATGTAGCTCTTCTCCGCCAGGAAACTCAAAAACAGGAATTTTCCGGAGGCATCCCAATTGACGTTGCAATAACTTGAGCACACCAGCACTTCCTCGTCTCCGCCCACACGGAATGCTTTGGTCGCAGCGGTATGCTCCTGGTCGGAGTTCGGCACGGCGGCAGTTATCCACCGGCCGTCGGCAGACACCGTGGAAAGGTCCAACACTCTTTGGAAAATTATCTTGATGCGTCCGCTCCCATCCGCGTTCATGCGATAGAGAAAGTTGGAACTCCCCTCGACTGCGCGGAAAATGAGATCGCCATCCGGCAAGAAGTGTGGAGAATCTTCGATTTGTGTCGAGGAGATGCGCACTGGAGACGAACGCCGGTTCATGGGAGCAACCCATATGCTGGCATGGCCGGCAGCGTCGTTCGCAGTAAAAGCAATTTGTTTTCCATCGCGGGAAACCGAATAGCTGTCCATGGCGTATCCAGGCAGGACCCTTTCCATTTTTCCGCTGCTCAGATCCCTCCTCCACAGTTCCGAAAGGTGTGACTGTCCGTTGATCATCAAAAAATAAAGGCTTTTTCCGTCCGAAGAAAACGATGGCGATCTCGCGTTTCCTTCGGAGGAGATTTGGTGATCACCATCCTTGTCGTGAATCCACACGGTACTGTCCTGCGATCCCACAGAGGTCACCAGCGATTTACCGTCCGAGGCCATGGCGATACCTTCCTGAGAGGTGGGGCCGAAGGTGATCTGCTGAAGTTCTCCGGTAGGAAAACGCTGCCGCCAAATATGAGATACATCTGTAGTCAGGGCCAAGTAAATCCACTTTCCGTCGGCGGACCAGGCGCCTGCGTAGCACGGGCTGTTGGTTGGGCCCACAACACGGACATCACCGGGCCCGTGAAACGGAACAACGCGGCAGGGCAAAATGGCGCCGCGGCTATCCATTTCCACCACCAGAACCCATCGCCCGTCCGGCGAAATATAGGAATGATGAGCCATGCTGCGGTCGCCGGCAGGCACATAAACATCACGGCGGTTTCCCCGACCCTCGTCGGAGGTCACCACCGCCATGTGCAATCCTTCTTTAATTTCAGAATAAAGCAGACGCTTCCCGCCCTCGATCCACGTCAAAGACGAAGCGTTAGGCAACAGCAAGTGAGGCTCGCCGCCGAGTACGGAGACCTCGAAGGTATTCCACGGATCGACTTTTGAGTACGCAATGGCTGAACCATCTGATGAAAAAGCTGGACTAAATTTGTGCGTTCCGTCGTGGGTGAGTTGCACAGGTTGGCCATCCGGCAAAAACTTGACATAAATTTCCCCCAAGCCAATGAAGGACTCGTTTCCACGAACGAAAGAAAGCATCCGGCTGTCCGGTGAGAGAGCGGGGTACACCGCGGAGTCGGTGAAGAAGGTAAGCTGTTCCCACTCCTTGCTCACCACCGGAGCGCTGTGGGACGAGCGATACAGCAAATACGTTGCTACAGCGGCTAAAACGAGGAGTGCCGGCACAACGTAGTAGCCAACACGCGGGGAAGATTTTATAGTGACCTTCTCGGAAGGCGGTCGCGATTGAACTTCTTCGCGTTCTGATTGGTGGGCAGCCGACAGCGGCGATCGGCCGGAACTGCTGTCGCGCTTTACCCTTTGTAATTCGGCGTGCAGGTCGGAAGCGTGTTGGAAACGCAGATTTCGATCTTTCTCCAATGCGCGGTTGATGATTTCTTCGAGCTTCGGGGGTAGATCGGGATTCAATCGGACTGACGCGACGGGATCTCGATTCAAGATGCCATCAAAGATGATGCCGGTGGTATCTCCGCGGAATGGCGGGGCGCCCGTAGCCATCTCGTAGAGCACCACGCCAAAAGAAAAGAGATCGGTGCGAGCGTCGAGCTCTTTCCCGCGCACTTGTTCCGGGGACATATAGGAAACCGTGCCCAAAGCCGTGCCCGGGCTGGTTAGCATTTCTTCGGATGCGGCGGTGGGCAGGGCGGAGACGCCTTCGCCAATGGTGGCCTGCTTGGCTAAACCAAAATCAAGAATTTTGGCGTGACCACGCTCGGTAACAAAAATATTTGCGGGCTTGATGTCACGGTGAATGATTCCCTTGGCATGCGCGGCGTCGAGAGCCTCGGTGATCTGAAGACTGAGCGACAGCAAAGTTTCGAGTTCCATCGGTTTGTCGCCAATGCGGTGGCGGAGCGTGGTGCCTTCGAGATATTCCATAGCGATAAAAGCTCGCGCGTTTTCTTCGCCAATATCGTAGATGGTGCAAATATTGGGATGATTCAGTGCGGAAGCGGCCTTGGCTTCGCGGCGGAATCGACTCAGCGTCTGGGGGTCTCTGGCAACATTGTCAGGCAGAAATTTCAGGGCAACAAAGCGGTCCAGGCGCGTGTCCTGGGCCTTGTAAACCACGCCCATGCCTCCGCCCCCGAGCTTCTCGAGGATCCGGTAATGGGAAATGGTCTGTCCGATCAGCGAGGAAGAATCTGCCATTCGCCGCTCATCTTAGGTGGTGGCGGGAAGCGAGTCAACGAATCAAGAGTTCATGGGATTTTAATTATTTCGCGTCTCGTCGATTACATGGTTAGCTTTCTGAAACCTGTGCTTCCAGGAGGCGTGATTTTTGTCATACTGCTGCGAGCTGAGGGTCGGCGTGAGATTATTTGTGTTTAAACTTGGCGTGCTGTTGCTGCTGGTGGCGGCGTTTACATTGGGCCTGATTCCGGCGCAAGAACGACAGCCTGCCGCGACGGTGATCGTCAATGCGCAAGTGTCCGATGGCAGCGACGGGCCACTGAAAAAAGTCACCGTGCGCATTGCGGGTGATCGCGTCACCAAGATCGGGGTGTTCAAGCCTGTAAAGGGCGAACAAGTTGTTGATGGGCAAGGGCTGGTTCTGGCGCCCGGATTCATTGATATTCATAACCATTCGGCGGAGGGGCTTGATAAGGATCCGCTGGCCGAGACGCAAATTTCGCAAGGCATCACCACCGTAATTCTCGGTCCCGACGGTTTTTCGCCGTGGCCAATGGGGGCCTGGATGAACACCCGGCGCAAAGAATCCGCGGCACTGAATGTCGCCACACTTTTCGGGCACTCCACGGTGCGATCACAAGTGATGGGGAGCGATTTTCGGCGCGAAGCAACGGCTGAGGAAATTCAAAAAATGGCCGCTTTGGCCGAAGATGCCATGAATGAAGGGGCGCTGGGCGTGTCCACTGGTCTCGAATACGAGGTGGCCAGCTATAGTTCCACGGCGGAAGTTGTAGCTGTAGCGGAAGTGGCGGCGAAACACGGCGGCTTTTACGAGACGCATGTCCGCGATGAGGGCAACAAAAGCTTTTCCGCGCTAGAAGAAGAAATTGCCATCGGACAGCGCGTTCATCTGCCCATCGAGCATTCGCATATCAAGCTGCAGACCGTGGCGGTGTGGGGAAAAGCGCCTGAGTACATTAACGTGATCGAAGCTGCGCGCAAAAGAGGGTTGGATTTCCTGGCCGACTGTTACCCGTATGACGCGTGGAATGCCAGTATCAAGATGCTCGTGCCCGACAAGCAATATACGAATCCGCAAAGCGTTGAAAAAGCATTGACCGATACCGGGGGACCGGACACGGTGGCAATTACGGAATTCGCTCCGCATCCTGAATACGCGGGCCACAACATCGCGGAGCTGGCGAATGCGAGGAAAATTTCGCCTACCGAAATGTTCATTCAGATTATTCGTGAAGGCGACGCAGCCAACAGCACAGCGAGCATCATCGCTAAATCCATGATGGAAAGGGATTTTCAGGCGTTTTATCAGCAGCCATGGGTAATGGTCGCGAGCGATGGCGGAATTGGTGCGCAGCATCCGCGCGGCGCGGGAACGTTTCCGCGAGTGCTGGGCGTGTATGTGCGCGAAAAACACTGGATTACTTTGCCGGAAGCTATTCATAAGATGACCGGTCTGCCGGCGCAACGCCTGGGATGGAAAGAGCGAGGCACCCTGCACGAAGGCGCGTTTGCGGACCTGGTGCTTTTTAATCCCGACACGGTGATCGACCACGCCACTTACGCTAAGCCATTTGAGTTTTCGAGCGGAATCGAGAAGGTCTTTGTGAATGGCACGCTCGTTTGGGACGACGGCAAAGCCACCGGCGCGAAACCCGGCCGCGTTCTCCTTTCCGAAGCGGCGATGAAGGGCGATGACCCCAAGCTGAAATCGGCGCCCGGTGGAACTTCGCAGTAGATAACTGCATCTCATCAGTGCAATTCATCGCTACACAGAGAGGCGGAAATCGCGTATTATTCTGGACCTGCCCTTAGGGACAGGTAGCACCATGTCGCGTCCGGGACGATACCCATGAGTACCGCAACCACCACTCAAACCGCGCTCGCCGAGGGCATAGGCGCGAAATTACGCAAGACCGTAATTGGCGCTGGATTTGCCGTTGTTCTGCTGATTCCTAAGGTCTTAAGCCTCCGACGAGACGAGCGCTCGTGGGTCATTTTTCGGATGGTGCTGGGTGTATTTGGTGCCGCCTTGGTGGTCTTACCTATCGGGTTCTTTGGCAGCTATTTTCTCGCGCTGGCCGGGTTGGCAGCGTTCATTGTAGCCATTTTGTTGCCACCTCCCAAAGCCACGTCAGGTACCGACGACAAAGCCCGAGAGTTGGGGGCGTTAATGGTAGTCGACGGCGGGACTTTTCGGTCAGGAACTTTCGCGGTACCAGTGCAGCTTTTTGTGGGCCCACAAAAACTGTGGGCGTTGGAAGCCGATTTTCACCCGTTGCTGGTGATTCCCGTGGGTGAATTAATCTCTGCGCAGGCGGAAGAGCAGGATGGGCGATGGATCTTGCGGCTTCGGTGGACGGACCGCAGCGCAATCTTTTCCTATTTCGGCGTTTTCGGCGAGCAGCTTGCGCGTGTTGCAGAGGGCACGGTGCAAAGCGTGATGGGTCCTTCGGTGCCCGTTTCGCCGCGACGACGGGCGGCCAGCGCCTGACACTTTTTCGCGGAAAATATCCACAGACCGGGCGAATTATGTCAAAATATCGTTATGGCCAGAGGATGGGAAAGCAAGGGCGTGGAATCACAGGTTGAGCTGCTGGAAGCCAAGCAAGAGAAATCGACGTCGGCGGCCAAAACGGCCGAGCAGTTGAGACGGGATCAAGAACGTAAAGACTTACAACTCTCGCGAATCAGAATCGTTAACGACCTCGAATCCGCAACCCACCCGCAACACCGCAAATCCCTCGAAGCCGCTCTCGCCCACCTGGATAAAAAAATCAGCGAAATCGTTTAAACCGCCGCGACGCTTTACAACCCATTCGATCCACTATGCTTGTGAGGGCCAGCCGTCGTGCGTTCGCGGGGCGCCGGCGAGCACCAAGTTAATTTGTTGCGCTTAGGGCGTGGATGAATTTGTAGGTGAAGTTGACTCCGTCGTAAAAGTCCTGGGAGCCGATGCGTTCATCTTTTCCATGGGCGCGGTTGTCGCCCAATTCAAAGAACATGCAAGCGATGCCAAAAGTGGGGATTCCGGCGGTGCGGGTGAACTTACCGTCGCTGGCACCGGCGGACATGGTGGCTACAAGTGGCACGCCAGGGTAGGTTTCATGCAAAGTCTTCTCCATGGCCTTGACGACTTCGGGGAGCAGCGCGGAAGGCGGGACGGTAGCGGGGGGGACGGGTTTGCCGTCGGCGCCGAGCTGGGGGACCAAGGTGACGGTTACTTTTGGATCGGCGGCCACGCGCTCGAGGGTTTTGCGCACGTCTTCGGGATCTTCACCGGGGAAAATTCTGCAATTCACATTGGCCCGCGCGGTCTGGGGCAAGGCGTTGGGAGCGTGTCCACCGGAAAGCATGGTCGCCACGCAAGTGGTGCGCAGCAGCGTGTTGTAATACGGCTCTCGCGATAAACGGGCGGCGGCGGCTTGATCTGGCGGATCTTTGGCGACGGCTCTTAAATCCGCGGCGGAATCACCGGGAGAAATTTCGGCCGTGCGTGCGAAATAGTTTTGGGTGATTTCGTTGACCTTCACCGGGAAATCATAGTCCCGCAAGCGAGTTAACGCGCCAGCGAGATGATAAATGGCGTTATCGTGCACCGGTTCGGAGCTGTGACCACCAGGATTTACAGATTCGAATTGTAAATCGGCATACACTTTCTCGCTGCCCTGCATGGCGGCCATTAAGAGTTTGCCGTTTTGCTTTTCGAATTCGCCGCCATCGAGGTTGATGCAATATTCGGCGTCCACCCAGTCGCGATGTTCCTTGAGGATCCATTCCACGCCATTGAAGTTGCCGCCTTCCTCGTCTGCGGTGAGGGCGAGAATTAAATCGCGATCGGGCGCGTAGGATTCTTTTTTAAGGCGAATAAAAGTGGTGAGGAGCAGGGCATCCCCTGCTTTCATGTCGTTCGTGCCGCGGCCATAGAAGAATCCGTCTTTCTCGACGAATTTGAAGGGGTCGGTGGTCCAGTCTTCGCGACGGGCTTCCACGACGTCGAGGTGGCCAATAAATAAAATGGGCTTACGCCTGCCGGTACCGTGAAAGCGCACGACAAGATTTTTTTTCCTCTCGTTGGGGCCGGCCACGATCACGTCCTTGTCGGCGAATCCGGCGCCGAGCAAGCGCCTGGCCATGGCTTCTGCGGCGGTGCTCACGTTACCCACAGAATCGGCGGTATTGATCTCAACCAGTTGCTTGAAAATGTCGTGTGCCAGTTGGTTGACCGCAGGTGAGGTAGTGGTGGCATCCTGCGATTGAGTCCGGGCGTACATGTCGATTGCGGCAATAGCCATTATTGCCGCGCACACGAGAACTGCGATCCTGCGGATACTTTTCAAAAAATTTGTCATGGGGACGATTTTCTATTCTTTGGCGGTCGTGCGCCAGCTAAGTTTGCGATTAGTATTATAGTTCCAGAAAGTGACGACAAAAATTGCTGACAAATTCGCGATGTAGCGGTTCACATGGAACACCTTGAAACCAATATTCAAGATAATGATATTCAAAATAATTCCCACCGAACACAGCAGGTTGAATTTGAGGAAGCGGCGGGCGCGCTGACGAAGGGTGTTCTGGCAGCTGGAGAATTTGCCGAAGGTCCATAAATCGTTCCAGATAAAATTATTTGTGAGCGCCAGTTCGGCGGCAATTATCTTACTTCCGGTCAGATTCCAGTTGAGCGTGCGCGGATCGCTTAAAAGAAAGAGCATGGCCGTGTCGATCAATGTGCCGCTGGCGCCCACGATGCAAAAACGCACGAAGGTCGAAGTTTTCAGAAGGTGAATGCGAATGCGGATCAAGTGCTGGAGGTACTGGGCGAAAACCGCGGCGGAATGCTTGCTGGGGCGATGGGGAGTTTCGCGGAATACATACGGCACTTCTGAGATTTTCTCCACTGCGCCGCGTGCCAGCACTTCCACGAGGATTTTGTATCCCAGGGGATGCAGCTCGCGGCCCTCCAATGCGGAACGCCGCACCATGAAATAACCGCTCATGGGGTCGCTCACTTTTCCGGTGACCTCCGGCAGCACAACGAGGCCGAGCAATTGGGCACAGCGGGAGACGATGCGGCGCGGAAGGGTCCAGTCGCTAACGCCACCACCTTCGACGTTCCTGCTGGCGACGGCCAGGTCGGCGCCACGCCTCATGGCGCGCCACAATTCGGTGATTGTTTCCGGGGGATGCTGCAGGTCGGCGTCCATTACCGCAAAAACCTCGCCGCGGGCGATCTGCCATCCGCGCAAAACTGCGGTGGACACGTCGCGCTGATCTTGCCGACGAATGGCGTGGACTTGCGGAAATTTGCGCGAGAGCTGAAGTCCTTTTTCCCAGGTGCGATCGGGACTGTTGTCGTCGACGACAATAATTTCGTACCGGAGAGCGGGAATGCCGCCCAGTACGGCGATGAGCTGCTCGACGATGGCGTCGATATGCGCGCTCTCGTTATAGGTAGGAAGAACCAGCGATAGATCTAAAACATCGGGGGGTTCCTGCGCAAGAATTAGGCCAGGTGCAGCTACTTCCAGGGTACTCATCTGCAGCTTTGTTCTCCCAGGTTTGGTGTTGAAACAATTTGACGCTATTTAATTGTACTGAGTGTGGTCACGAATCGCGAAGCCATAAAGAGATGATGCGAACGAGTGGCGTGGCGAGTTATGATGCGGGACTTTGTGTTTTTAGAGGAACGGCGCGGCGGCGCTGAACATCGCCAGATAGAAGAGCGAATCAGGTTTCACACGTCAAATCAGCAATGGAGGAATACCAAGGATGATTGCCAAGCAATCGGGGTTGTGCGGCTTTGCGACCTGGCTGGGTATTGCGACGCTGGCGTGCGGGCCGGGAGCTGTCGCCGAGGCTTCGCGGGTGAGTGTGCAGGCGGGCTTTGAACAACTAGCCCTCGGGGACGCTACGCAGGATCAAGGGCAAGACAAAGGTAAGAAGGATGAGAAAAAAGACGACAAGAAAGATGAGAAGAAGGGTTTGCCGCTGAAGCCGGACCACAAAATTACGTTTAGCACCGATGAGGGGACGTGGTTGTCGCTGGATATTTCACCGGATGGAAAAACCATTGTGTTTGAGTTGATGGGAGACCTCTATACGTTGCCGATCGAGGGCGGGCAGGCGAAGCTGATTTCCGGCGGCATGGCTTTCGATAGCCAGCCGAGATTTTCTCCCGATGGGCAGTGGATCACATTTATTTCCGACCGCGAAGGCAGTGAAAACATCTGGATCATTCATCCGGATGGTAGTGGGGTGAAACAGGTCTCGAAAAACACGGCCGACGACTTCGGTTCACCGGCGTGGACTCCCGACGGGAAATACATTGTGGCCTCGAAGATGCCATTCGGTATTGGGGCGAACGAGCTATGGATGTTCCACGTGGACGGCGGGACGGGAGTGCAAATCACCAAGTCTAAGCCGACGCCTACGACGCCGCGGAAGGAACGGCATAACGCCATGGGCGTGGTGGCTTCACCGGACGGGAAATATTTGTATTATGCGGTGCGCCAGGGGCCGTTCAGTTATAACGCACAGCTACCGCTGTGGAAGATCGTGCGACGGGACCGGAAAACCGGCGACGAAGACGAAATTATCTCGCAACCGGAAAGCGCATTCCGGCCGACATTGTCGCCGGACGGAATGCAGCTGGTGTACGTGACGCGTTACGAAACTGAAACGGGTTTGCGACTGCGCAATCTGGAAACGGGCGAAGATCGCTGGGTGAAATATCCGGTGACGCGTGACGATCAGGAATCGCGATTTACGCGTGACGTATTTCCTGGGTTTGCGTTTCTGCCGGGAGGAAAAGAGATTGTTTACAACCAGGACGGTAAAATTCGGCGGCTGGATCTGGCGAGCGGCAACGAGAAAATAATTCCCTTCACGGCACAGGTCTCGCAGGACATCGGACCGAAGTTGGATTTTCCGCAGCGAGTGGAACAAGGACCGGTAAAAGTGCGTTTGATCATGGATCCGGTGGAGTCGCCGGACAACAAGAGGCTGGCGTTTTCGGCGATGACGCACTTGTACACCATGGATTTGCCGCACGGGCAGCCGCAGCGTTTGACCAATGGCAATGGGCATGAGTTTCAACCGGCGTGGTCGCCGGATGGAAAATTCATCGCCTATGTCACGTGGTCGAGCGAAGGCGGGCAATTATGGAAGGTGCCGTCAAATGGCGGCACGCCGGTGAAATTGTCGAAATCGTTGGCGGTTTATAGCAATCCGGCTTGGTCGCCGGATGGATCGAAAATTGTGGCGCTACGTGGGAATGCCTATGACCGCGAGAATAGCGAATTCGATGGCGGACAAACCGGGAACGCGGATCTGGTGTGGATTCCCTCGGAAGGCGGGGCAGCTAATTTAATTTTGCCGGCACGGGGAGCAGGAGGGCCGCATTTTACGCACGAGAAGGATCGCATTTACGTGTACACGCCGCAGGGACTGGTGTCTTTGCGCTACGATGGAACGGATCGGCGCACGCACCTGCAGGTGAAGGGGCAGGGGCTGTATTTTTTTGAAGAGCCGATTCCAGCCGATGATGTGCAGCCCAGTCCCGATGGGCAATTGGTGCTGGCACACGTGATGAATCAACTTTATCTGATCGCCATGCCGGTGGTGGGAGGCGAAGCGCCGACGATTAATGTTAGTACCGCGGCGGTGCCGGCAAAGCGGTTGACGGATATCGGCGCGGATTATTTTGCGTGGGCGGATGACGGCAAGACCATTACATGGGCAGTAGGAGCAAGTCTGTTTCGCGAGCCATTGAGCGCGATTTCGCTCGAGCCGCCTAAAGATGAAAAGAAAGCTGAAGATAAAAAAGAAGACGACAAGAAAGACGGGGATAAGAAAGACAACCACGGGCAGCAAGCTGACGCCGCGAAAAAAGACGATAAAAAGGACGACAAGAAAGACGAGAAGAACGAGCCCAAGAAATTAAAGGAAGAGGAGAAGGACGTCGAAGAGATCGCGGTGACGCTGGAAGCGCCCAGGAAAACGCCGAAGGGCAGCATCGTGCTGCGGGGCGCTACGGTGCTGACCATGAAGGGCGATGAAGTTTTGAAGAATGCCGACATCGTGGTCGAAAACAATCGCATCAAGAGTGTGGGGGCGCGCGGCGGTGCTCCAGCCGGGGCGAAGATTTTTGAGGTGCGCGGCAAGACGATCTCGCCGGGGTTTATCGATACGCATGCTCACTGGACGGAAATTCGGCGCGGGATTCTGGACACCCAGAACTGGGCTTTCCTTGCGAATCTGGCGTACGGAGTGACTGCCGGGCTGGACGTGCAGACGGGCACGAACGATATGTTCGCGTATCAGGACTTGACAGACACCGGGGACATTGTCGGGTTGCGCGCTTTTTCTACCGGGCCGGGAGTTTTTTCCGACAATAATTTTCAGTCCATGGAAGAAGTGAAGGGAGTGCTGACGAAATATAGAAAATATTACGGCACGCGCAACATCAAGAGCTACATCGTAGGCAATCGCAGGCAGCGGCAGTACATGGTGCAGGCTGCGAAAGAGCTGGAGATGATGCCGACTACGGAGGGCGCGATAGATCTGAAGCTGGACCTGACGCACGTGATAGATGGTTTCCACGGGAATGAGCACACGTTACCGATCACGCCGCTTTATAAGGATGTGATTCAGATGTTCGCGCAGTCAGGGATTTCGGAGACGCCCACGCTGATTGTGAATTATGGCGGGCCGTTTGGCGAGAATTATTGGTACGAAAACACGGAAGTGCACGATAACGCCAAACTAAATCATTTCACGCCGCACAAAATTATTGATGAGAAAACCAAGCGGCGGCCGGAGTGGTTCCGTAAAGACGAATACGCGTTTCCAAAATTATCGGCACAGGTGGCAAAGCTTGAGCGTGCCGGCGGGTTGATAGGTGTAGGAAGTCACGGCCAGCTGCAGGGATTGGGATACCACTGGGAGATGTGGATGCTGGCCAGCGGTGGGATGACGCCGATGGAAGTTTTGCGCTGCGCTACTTCTAATGGAGCAAAAATTGTGGGGCGGCCGCAGGATCTGGGTTCGATTGAGGCGGGGAAATTGGCGGACCTGGTGATATTCGACAAGAATCCGCTGGATGATATTCACAACACGAATACGATTCGGTGGGTGATGAAGAATGGTGAATTATTTGAGGGGGACACGCTGGACCAGGTGTGGCCAGAGCAGAAGAAACTGGAGCCTTTGTGGTTCTGGAATAATTACGATGTGCCGAAGGCTGGCGGGCCATTGAGTTATGGGCCGACGGTGCAGCCGTAATTCTTCACCGCGGAAATCGAGTTGGGTTAGTCGAACAGCGAAGGTTGCCGTTTTGGCGGCGGCGCAGGACTTGGCGGTGGTGTTGACGGAATCGGCTCAGGCAATTGCGGGAATCCTTTTTTGTGCCACAGATCGCGGAAATGCCTAATGGTTGCCGGGCCATGGCCTGCGTAATGATTATTTGCGTAGCCATAAACGATGATGCCACGGCGTTTGAGCTGGTAACAGAAATCCACCCAGCTGCTTAACTCCGCAGAGCGGTCCACGATAATTCTGTCCCACGTCAGCGTTTGGAGCTCGATGCCTTTGCGGTCGCCGAGCCAGCGAATGTAAGTCCAATTCGCGGTGATAGGATCAAATTTTTGCGCGAGCTGTTCGGGGTGCGGCATGTATGGCAGATCCGGCAGCACAAGCGCGAACTGGTGTTGCCTCAGCAAGCTGGCAAATTCGGCGTCAAGCCACTCGGGATTGCGAATCTCGATGGCGTATTTGCGGCCCGCGGGCAATTTCTTGAGAAACGGGATGAAGCGGTCGGTGAAGGCGTGGCGGTCGGCGAAGATACCGGGGCTGAACTGCGGGAACTGGAACAAGATTGGTCCCAGCTTGGGGCCAAGTATTTCCATGGTGGTCAGAAATTCTTGCAGCTCGGCGTCGCAATTCGCGAGGATTTTGTCGTGGGTTATGGAGCGCGGAGATTTGATGGAAAAAATGAAATTTTCTGGAGTGGTGGCCGCCCAGTTTGCCACGGTTCGCGGGGACGGGCAGCCGTAGAGAGTGGAGTTTACTTCCACGGTGTCAAAATGTTGTGCGTAGAAAGAGAGAAAGTCTTTAGATTTTATTTCAGCGGGATAGAAAGTGCCCTGCCACCCGGCGGCGGTAAATGCTGATGTGCCCAGATATATTTTGGGCTCAGAATTCGAAGCGTTCTTGGGCTGCTTCACGATCAGGCCGGCCATTGGAAACACAAGTTATAGCCGTCTGGATCGGCGATATTCAACTGCTTCATGCCATATGGTCGAATGACTGGCTGCTTTATATCAAGGCCCTTGGCACGAAGATGATTGTACGCGCCTTCGACATCCGGGCATCCAAAGTACAAGCCGGTGTCGTCGTGTGCAGCTGTACGGTTCGCATCGGGAATGCATGGGCGCTCGTCGGATTCATAGGCGGTGTTGAGCATCAATTCGACGCCGCTCAGCCGCAGCAGCGCCCAATCGAACTGTGCGCCCGGTCGCCAGGTGTTCACAACTTCGGAGCCAAGAATGTCCCGGTAAAAATGAATCGATGCGGCCATGTCAAATACTTGCAGAAGTGGAGCAAGGCCGCGAATATCGAGTGCCATGCAATTCCTCCAGCCCGGTGATGCCGTCTGTAATTCTACTTCAAGCCTTCGGCGCGGAGGTGGCTGGCTAAGACCGCACACCGGTGCGGCAGGGAAATGAACTTTTTATCGTGATTCGGGGTGTTTATTAAATTCTTTAAAAAATTGCTGAAGGGTGTCTAGGATTTGGCTGCGGATTTTGCCTGGGTGGCGCGGTACCAATCGAAGGTGCGCTGCAGACCTTCTTCGAGGCCGACGGTGGGTTCGTAGCCGAGGACGGCGCGGGCGTGGGAGATGTCTGCCTGGGAGTCGCGAATGTCACCATCGCGTGGCGGGTCATGGCGCGCCTTGAGGCCATGGCCGGAGATTTCGCCCAGAGCGGCGACAATTTCATTCAAGTTGGCGCGCGTTCCTGTGCCGATGTTGAAGACTCTTCCGGAAGCGCGGGGGGCTTCGCACGCCAGCAGGTTGGCTTGCACGGCGTTGTCGACGTAGGTGAAATCGCGCGATTGGGTGCCGTCTCCATAGATGACGGGCTCGGTTTCTTCCAGGAATGCGGTGCAGAATTTGGCCAACACTCCCGAATAGGGCGAACTGGGGTCCTGGCGCGGACCAAAAATGTTGAAGTAGCGGAGGCAAATGTTTTCGAGGCCGTAACAGCGGCCGAAAGTCTGGGCGTAAAGCTCGCCGACATATTTGGTGACACCGTAAGGAGAAATAGGCTGCGGTTGCATGCTTTCCGTTTTTGGTAGCGTGGGAGTTTCGCCATATGCGGAAGAAGAAGCAGCGAAAACCACGCGCTTAACCTTAGCGTCGCGCGCGGCCACCAGGACGTTGAGGGTGCCATCGATATTGATCCGATTGGTTTCGATGGGGTCTTTCATCGAGAAAGGCACGGAGGTACGCGCGGCCAAATGGATTACGTAATCGGCTTCATAAATGGCCCGGCGGATGATCTCAATGTCGATGATGCTGCCCTTGATGAAGGTGATTTTGTTGCGGACTTCGGCGAGATTTTCTTCTTTGCCGCCGGAAAGGTCGTCGAGAACCACCACGCTATGGCCGCGGCGCACGAGTTCGTCGACGGTATTTGAACCTATGAAACCGGCGCCGCCGGTCACCAGGTAGCGCATAAGAAAAATCCTCCCCGAAAGGAACTTGCGGCGTCAGGTGGTGATAGAAAACACATAGCGCCTGGCGCAGACGCGCGGTGCGCGTTTTGATACGCTAAAAGTGTGCCGCGACGCAGGCAAAATTAGCCTGGAATGCCGCGAGCGAGATTATTGTACGACGGAAATTTGGAGTGCAAGGGACTGTTTCCAAGGAGCGTCACGCATAGGGTATGAGCAATAGGACAACACTTGCGGTGGTATTCGTCGCAGCGCTGGCTGGTGGCGCGGTGCTGCTGCAGATGCACAACCAGAGAGAAATTTCGCGGGCGTCTGCGGCTGTGACTATGAGGTCGCCGAAACCGGATCCGGTAGCGGAAGGACCTAAAGATGGCGGAATTGCGGACTCGAAGGACATGCCGGCTTCGCCGGGGAATGTGTCAAGGCCAGCGGTGGGGACAAAAAAAACCGCCATGGTGGCTGAGGCAGGGTCGCCGTTACGCGCGGGGGAGACATGGCAATATTCCGCGAATGTTTCGAAGTTGAGTAGCGTGGCGAATCTGCGTTTAAAAGTGGCAGAGAAGCGCAATTTCCTAGGTAAAAGCGCTTGGCACCTGCAGGCGTTTGCGCACACGGAGAATCCATTTCGCATGGTATTTGCGTTGGACGATCAGTTTGATTCCTATAGCGACGCGGCCACGCTGGTGAGCATGCAGTATGAAATGCACCTGAACGAAAAGGGGCAGACGGTCGATTCCGTGCAGCGGATGTCGCCGGCGGTAAAGGAACCGGCGCCAGCGAATGCCATAGCGGCGCGGGTGCTGCCGGGGACGCGCGATCCGCTGGGGATGATGCAGTACCTGCGCACCGTGGATTGGTCAAAGACGCCGGAGGTGCGCAGCCCGGTTTATGACGGGCACAAATTGTACGACGTGCATGCCCGGCTGCAGGCGCGTGGGGAGCCGGTGGCGGTGCCTGCGGGGAGTTTCAATACTTTGAAGATCGAGCTGCAGGTTTTGGATAATGGCGCGGAAATGAAAGATGCGCACTTTATTTTGTATCTGAGCACTACAGATGCACGCTTGCCGGTACTGCTTGAAGCAGTGATGCCGTTTGCGGTGGCGCGGGTAGAGCTGGTTAAGGCGGAGTAGAGCGACAGCTACTCGGGCTTTTGGTCTCGAAAAAGCCGATCGGAAATGGTTGTTTGCGGACAGCTAACGTGCGCGGTTCGTCCGGCGGGTGATCAACAGAGCACAATTTTTTCGCGGTGGCGCATGACGCGGCGAGTGGCGTTGCGGGTGTCGACCACCAGTTTGGCGCCGTCCACGATGGCAGTGTAATCGTAGCTGGTGTGATCGGTAGCGATGACGACACCGTCGTAGCTGGCGAGCATCTGCGGGGTGATGGGCACGGACTTCATATTTTCGTAGTTGTAATGGCGCATTTTGTGCAGCTGGGGGAAGTACGGATCGTTATAGTCGAAGTCCGCGCCGCGCTGCTTTAGCAATTCCATGATTTTCAGCGTGGGAGACTCTCGCAAATCGTCGACATCTTTTTTGTAGGCGACCCCCAGGATCAGCAGCTTCGAGCCTTTGAGACTTTTTTCGTGATTGTTGAGTGCCGCAGCGATGGCGTCGACAATGTGGTAGGGCATGGCGGTGTTCACTTCGCCGGCCAGTTCAATGAAGCGCGTTGAGAAATCGAATTCGCGTGCTTTCCACGAAAGATAATAAGGGTCGACCGGGATGCAATGGCCGCCCAGGCCAGGACCCGGATAGAAAGGCATATATCCGAAGGGCTTGGTGGCTGCCGCATCAATAACTTCCCAGATGTCGATATTCATGCGCAGGCTGAGCATTTTCAGCTCGTTGACCAGCGCGATATTCACGCAGCGAAAAATATTCTCAAGCAGCTTGGCCATTTCCGCAGCGCGGGTGGAGCTGACGGGAACGACTTTCGCTACGACCTGAGCGTAGAGGGCGAGTGCGGCGCGGGTGCTTGGAGCATTGATACCGCCAACGACTTTAGGGATTTGCGCCAAACCATACTGCTTGTTGCCGGGATCCTCCCGCTCGGGGGAAAAGGCGAGGAAAAAATCGCATGGGATGTTTTCGTTCTGTGGGCCAACGGCGATTTTGCAATTGAGGCCGCTTTTCTCGAGGATGGGCAGAACGAGCTCTTCGGTGGTGCCGGGGTAGGTAGTCGATTCCAAGACGACGAGTTGACCTTTTTGTAAGTTGGGCTGAATGGAGAGGGCGGTCTGTTCGACGTAACTGAGATCGGGTTCACGCCGTTCATCGAGGGGAGTAGGCACGCAGATGATGATGGCGTCGCATTCCTTGAGCCTCTCGAAATCGGTGGTCGCGCCGAAGTGTTTGCTATTCACAAATTGCTGAATTTTATTTTGCTGAATGTGCTCGATGTAAGATTTGCCGGCGTTGAGCATGGAGACTTTTTTAGGATCGGTGTCGAAACCTGTAACTCTGTGGCCCGCTTCGGCAAAACGAAGTGCCAGCGGCAATCCCACATAGCCGCAGCCAATGATGCCTACTTTAAGCTGGGCGCCTTTAAAGAATTCCGGTTTCCGGTCGGTTGGCATGAGTTCGTCGTCTTCCTCGTTTGATGTATAAAGTAAATTTTCTCTTAAATCCGCTATGCGGTTTATTGAGGTTACGGCCCACAAGGGCGGCGGCACTGAACATCAAATATAACAGTTCCGGCGAGAACAAAAACAGGCTGAGTGCCGAGGTGTTTACAGCTTGTTTACGGGCTTGTACAGGGGCGTTGGTACTCGGCGGCAGGATGAGCGAAGATAAAAATAGAGAACGCAGGCAATAGTAGGCAACACTATGATCGACTTGCATTGCCACATCTTGCCGGGACTAGACGACGGACCAAAAACAATGGAGGAATCGGTGGAAATGGCCAACGAGGCTATCGCCGATGGGACCACCCACCTGGTGGCGACTCCGCACTCGAATGCCACCCACTTTTTCGACTACCCAAAAATTCGGGCGCTATGCAAAGAGCTGCAAGCCGAAGTCGGCGACCGGCTGAAACTGGCAACGGGGTGCGATTTTCATCTTAATCCGGAAAATATTGCGGCGTTAAAGTTGCAGGCGCCGCGCTTCTGCGTGAATCAGAAGGACTATTTACTGGTGGAGTTTAACGAGATTGCGATTCCGCCGGCGATGGATCAGACCTTGCATGAGATGCAGCTGGCGGGAATCCGCCCGATCGTGACGCATCCGGAGCGCAACCGGTTATTGCGATTGCGGCCGGAACGGCTGGCTAGCTGGATACGGCAGGGCTGTTACGGGCAAGTGACCGGGGGAGCGTTGACTGGGCGGTTTGGCCCCGCAGCGCAGAAAGACGCGATGCGATGGATTGGAGCGGGGTGGATTCATTTTGTATGCAGTGACGCTCACAATACCAGTTCGAGACCGGTCCAATTGCGGCCGGCGTTTGGGGTAGTCCAGAAGGAATTTGGGGAAGAAAAGGCGCGCGCATTATTTATAGATAATCCGAAGGCTGCTTTCGAAGGACGCGATCTGCCGCATGTTCCGGAGTTGGAAGACGAGCGAGCACAGCCAGCCAAGAGGCGATTTTTATTTTTTTAGCAGGACCGGGTCCAGCGTCACCTGCAACTACGAATGACCGAGAGGCAGGCCAGCCCAGGCGTTCAGCAAGCCAAAAACTTCCCTGACTACATCCAAGGCGTCGGTAGTATTACGCCACCAATGCTGCGCGTCGAAAGAATCCAGTGACGCGGCGCGGACGATAATGCGGCCGTCGCCGTGAGTAAGCACGCGCCATAAGGTGTGCACGCGGCGCGTATGTGGCTTGCTGGTAACAATGATCACAGTGCGCAGGGGCGCGGCGTTCAAGGCGAATTTGATGGCGACGATTTCGTCGGCGGTGTTGAGAATGGGCGGCTCGAGCACGTGAATCGCGGCGGGCGGCACGCCTTCCTGAACTAGAATTTCGCGATCGTAATCTTCTTCGCCAAAATATTTCACTCCCATCTTTTGCAGCGATTTGCCAGGTTCGGTGGAATGCGTGAGCCAGACTTCCGGGGCGTAGCCAGCGCGATAAAGTTTGGCTGCTTCCAGGACGCGCATAGGCATGCGGCCGCTTAGGACGGCGATAGCCTGAGCGCGGTCGAGAGGATCTTCGACAATGAGCCAGCGGCCGAGGTAAAGAAAGCAAAAAATGAAGGCGATCAGGACGAGAAGGCCTAAAGCACCGGGACGACCAGTGTACCGGCGCGGCGCCCCACTGCCGGGCGCAAAATTATTACGAAAAGTCATGAGGGTAGACGCATCGTAGCTGGGGATGGCGAGGTGGTCAATCGGCGGAGTGCAGGCTACACTGGCGAGCGACATTTTTGGAGGCTGAATGCGAGCGGTTGTGACGGGTGGGGCGGGATTTCTGGGGTCGCATTTGTGCGACCGCTTACTGGCCGAAGGCTGGGAAGTGCTGGCAGTAGATAATTTCATTACCGGGGCGGCGGAGAATATTGGGCATCTGGCGAAGAACGCGAAATTTAAATTGGAAGATGAGGATGTCAGCAAAAACGGGGCGCTGCAGGTGGATGGCGAAGTGCATTATGTGCTGCATTTCGCTTCGCCGGCGAGTCCGCCCGATTATTTGAAGCATCCTATCGCCACGATGATGGTGGGATCGATGGGGACACAAAATGCGCTGGAGCTAGCGTTGCGTAAAAAGGCAAAATTTTTTATGGCATCGACCAGCGAATGCTATGGCGATCCGGAAATATCCCCGCAAAAAGAAGAGTACTGGGGGCACGTCAATTCGGTGGGGCCGCGCGCAGTGTACGACGAAGCCAAACGGTTCTCCGAAGCGATGACCATGGCGTATCACCGCCATCACGGAGTGGATACGCGCATCGTGCGGATTTTCAATACTTATGGACCGCGAATGCGTCTGAACGACGGGCGGGCGCTGCCTAATTTCGTGTACCAAGCGCTCAGCGGGCAAGCGCTGACGATTTATGGCGATGGAAAGCAGACACGCAGTTTTTGCTACGTGGACGATTTGATTGAAGGAATTTACAGATTAATGCTGTCGGACGAACACATGCCGGTAAATGTCGGTAACCCGCAGGAGATCACCATACTGGAGTTCGCGGAACGAATCCGCAAACATTTCAATAATGTGCCAGAGATTATCTTTAAGCCACTTCCGCAAGATGATCCCAAGCGGCGCTGCCCGGACATCAGCAGAGCGAAGCGCATCCTGAAATGGGAACCTAACATAAGCCTGGAAGAAGGATTGAAGAGTACCCTCGCGTATTTCAAGCTGGAGTTCTCACGACAGCATAGCGCATGATTTTGGATCAGAAGCTGGAAGCCGTGCGACCGGGCCTGGGGGCTTCCCTGCCGAAAGAATGATATTCGAAGCCCAGTTCGCGCATGACCGCGGGCGAATAGAGATTTCGTCCATCGATGACCAGCTTGCGAGACATCAACTCTCCGGCGCGAACCCAATCAAGGGTGCGAAAGATATCCCATTCAGTGCAAACGAGCGCAGCGTCCGCGTCGCGCAGAGCTTCGTAGGGATCTTCATGATATTGAAGCTGCGGGAATACAGATTTTGTCCGGTCCATTGCCTTGGGGTCGCAGGCCCGAACCTGGGCGCCATCGTCGACCAGCCGTTTTACCACTTCCAGGGCGGGGGCGAAACGGATGTCATCGGTGTTGGCTTTAAATGCCAGGCCGAGTACGGCGATGCGCTTGCCTTTTACAATCCACAGAGCCTTGCGCACCTTGTCGAAATAACGGTCGATGCGCTGCTTATTGACCTTTTCGGCAGCTTTCAGGATGTCGAATTCCACGCCTACAGAAGCCGATAGATGAATGAACGCCTGCACGTCTTTGGGAAAACAAAAACCACCGAAGCCGAGTCCGGCCTTGAGGAATTGGCCGCCGATGCGCGGATCAAGACCCATGGCGTGGGTCACTTCATCCACGTCGGCGCCAATTTTCTCGCAGAGGTCGGCAATTACGTTGGCGTAACTTATTTTGAGCGCGAGGAAGGAATTGGAGGCGTGTTTTATGAGCTCGGCGCTATTAATGGTGGTGACCAGAAAAGGGACTTTGTGTTCGACGGGGCATTTGCCCTGGTGCACCGGACAATGAAAACGATGTTCGAGGATCGGTTCGTAAATCTCACGCAACTGGGCGGCGGAAGTATCATCTTCCACGCCGACTACGATCCGGTCAGGATGAAAAAAATCCGCTACCGCGGTGCCCTCGCGCAAGAATTCAGGATTGGAGGCCACGCGAAATTTGATGTCGCCGTTGCGCGAATATGCGCCCAGCGCGCGTTGCAGCTCGAGTCCAGTACGCGCAGGGACCGTGCTTTTCTCAATGACGAGCTTTGTCGATTGGGCCTCTTCGGCAATTTGGCGCGCTACGTGGTCAATCGCGGAGAGGTCGGCCTCGCCACTTTCCCGGGGAGGCGTGCCCACACAAATAAAAATCGCTTCTCCTGACCGAATGGCTTCTCCGGCGTCGGAGGTATAGGAAATGCGGCCCGCTTTGCGGGCGGATGTGAGGATGGCATCGAGATGTTGCTCGTAAATGGGAACAATACCGGCATTTAGCTTGGCGATGCGCTCGGAATCGATATCCGTGCAAATTACATCGTGTCCCGCTTCGGCGAGGCACGCGGCGGTCACCAGTCCCACATAACCACACCCGATTACGCAAATATGCAAGGTAAAACTCCCTTTAAGCAGAATGGAAGACGCGGGGACGGCACGCTAAGGAGACTCACTATATCATCCCAGAGCTGCGCGGAGAAAGGCGGCGTGCCAGCGGTTATCAGCACTTGACCAAACGCAACGATAGAGCAATCGCCAGTTTACCCTGTTCACGATCCGGGAGTTACGAATTTCGCTTGCCCATCAGCAGCCCGCGCAGGCCGAGAAGGACCAGTTGCGGTTGGCGGCGAATCACGTTCCAAAGCAGACGCGCGGATTCGTCCCGGTTGATCTCGCCTAGCGATGCCCGGATGCTGGCGTCCAAGAGGTCGACCAACTGCGAATAATCTTTCTGCTGAAAATGATGCATGGTGCGGCGGATGAGCCAGTGGGTGGTTAATTCACGGCGCAGTGCGAGCAACTCAGCGCTGTGGCCAGGGCGCAGAATGGATTGCGCTACACCGAGCGCGCCGCGAAAACCGGTTACAATGCCGCCCACGGTCGAGACTTTCACTTGGGCTGCGGCGTCGCCCACTAGATAGACGTCGCTGTTGCCCATGCGCTTGCGAACAGGCACCCACTTCCGGTAAACGGGGATGCGCGCGCCCTGCCATTCGAGCGGCTCGAGATGTTTTTTTTCAAGGAAGCGTTCGAAGCGGCGCTTGGTGTCGCTGCCCTGTTCGCCGATGACGCCCAGAGCGCCGCGTTCAGAAGATTCCGGGACCAGCCAATAAAAATAAGGCGTATCGTCGGGGACAAACCATACGCGAGTAGTATCGGCGGGGCAATCTTTGGGCAAGCGCACGATGGCTTGCATCAGTGGGACAGTTTCAACGGGCGGCCAGCCAGCGGTCCGTGCGACCCTGCTTGCGGCACCGTCGGCGCCCACGACGCTAGCAGCGTGCAATTCTTCTTTGCGGCCACCTGTTTCGGTTTCGACGCGTAGGCCACTGGAATTGGGTCCCATGCCCAGGAAACGCGTGTCAAAAGACAACTTTGCGCCGGATGCCCGGGCCTCGCGCGCAAGTGCGGGGATCAGCCGGGAACGTTCGATGATGAGATCGGGCTTCGCGAGGGCAATCTGCGCGGAACGCCCGTCGGTATAGAGTTCGAAACGCCGAATCTCATTAACGATGCTTTCGCGGGCAGCGGTGCCAAGCTGCTTACGGAAATGACTGGTGACGATCAGCGTGCGGTCAGGAGGGTCGAAGCAGGGCTTGGATTCGAGGACGCGAACGCGGCGGCCGCCGCGCGCTACTGCAGCGGCAGTGTACAAACCTGCTGCGGAACCGCCGACAACAATTACTTCACCATCTTCCCGGCGTGACCGGGAATTATTATTTATGTCTGCCACCGTTTGATTTGCCCCAACCGACGCGGGTGTTTGATGCTTCAGCTCAACATCACGACTCTAGAAATGGTATGAACCTTCGGTCCGCCCTCTGGGGAAATTACGCGACGAGTGGGATAGGACGCCCATAAGAGTATAGCGAAAATTCACGGGACAAAGAAGCAGGGCAGAAAATATAGAATTTTCTCTAGCGATGGACAAACGGATGTTGGCGAAGAGACCGGCTGTGGAGAGCCGTCTTCGCCCAGCGATTCAGCGCTCTTGCAGGCCAGGGAGCTCTTAGCTATTTGACCGCGTGGCGCATGCACGTGGCCGCCGGTCCGCTGCTCGATGGAACCGGCAACACGGGAACCGCGGCCAACCGAGTGGGCTACCGATCAGAAGCAGCCTTCTCAATCGCATTCAAGCGATGCGCCGGGATCTCACCCAGCAGATATCGCCTTAAGATGCTTCGCGCTAAAACGCGAGAACCTGGAGCACCTCGCTCAGCACTTCGATCCGCTTCAGATTGCGTTCGCGCATCCATCCAACCCATACGCTGAACCCGACAGTCCTAATGGGCGGGGCGCGGAGCGGCTACGACGAATGCTTAAAAATTCAAAGCGAGAGTCAGGGCTATTAACACTGGCTGATGATGCGGGTAAATTTTGGCGAATCAATCGGCAAACTGGTTGAGCGTTGGTTTTTCTGCGGGAGGAGCGGCGGTTTGTTGGCGTTCGTAGGGAGCGCGTTCGAGATAGACTACGCCAGCGAAGATGAGAATCAGGGTGATGACGCCCACGATCGCGGCGCCGAGAGATGGAAGATAGCTGACCAGCACGGCCGTAGCGCCACTGAACGCGCCGAGGAGATACAGCGACAGGACCGAGCCGCGATGGCCGAGGCCGAGGTTCGATAAGCGATGAGCGGCATGATCTTTTCCGGGTGTTGCGAAGGGTAGTAATCCCCGGCGGACCCTGGAAATAGTGACTAGCGTAGTGTCAAAAATGGTCACGCCCAGGATCAAAATCGGAACGAGCCAACTGGCTAATGGCGCGGCGTGCTCCAGGCGCAACTTCAACGCCAAAGTGGCCATCAGGAATCCTAGAAACATTGCGCCGCCGTCACCCATGAAGATTTTGGCTGGCTTGAAGTTCCAGCGTAAAAAGCCGGTGGCGGCTCCCAGAACTGCGGCGGCTAACGTAGCCACGAAAGTCTGACCATTCAGATAAGCAATTATGGCAAATGAGACGGACGCCACGGCGGCTATTCCGGCGCACAGGCCGTCCATGTGATCAAGAATACTGAACGAGGCGGTGATGCCCACCACCCAGACGACCGTTAAAATCGCGTCGAGAATATAGCCGGTGCGCCCGCCCAGCAAGACGCTAAAAACTTGCGCGTGAATGCCGGTGAGAAGCAGGATCACCGCAGCGACGGGCATTCCAATGAACAGCTTTACCTGGTGGTGGAGCCAGCCGCGGTCATCGAGGATGCCTACGGCGGCAACCAGCGAAGCGCCCGCGAGAATGCCTTCAATCTGGGCGCGCGCGGGTCCATCGAAAACGAAGAGCACGGCAATCATGACGGCGCCATACATGGCCAAGCCGCCTAGTAGCGGGATGGGTCTGAGATGAACTTTGCGCGGTCCGGGGAGATCAACCATGCCGACGCGCAGTGCCAAGGTGCGCACTGGAACGACCAGCAATAGCGAGGCGATCAACGCGACAAAAAATGCGAGCAGGCCTGCGGCCATGCAACCTCATGAAATGGAAGTGAACGGCGGCCCGAGAGAGGAAGCCGTGTTCACGAATTTTTGCCGGATTGGCTACCCGGCTCCCAGGATAAAGTCACTGCCCCACGCAGCATACCTACCATACTGAGTAAATTAGCGGGGTACAAGTGCCGAAAGTACTTTAGTAGAAGGTCGGCACGATCACCTTTAGTAACAAGAGGAGTGGCTGAGCTGCTTGCCGGCGCTACGGACGGGGCACCAAGCCTTCGACGAGGCCTGCCAGAATCTTCAGTTGGCTGTCGCGGGAATATTGGGCGGCGGCTTTGCAGGCGGCTCGGGACATAGCCTCGAGGGCTGCGGAATCTGCCGCGAGGCGGCGGATACTGTAGGCAAGCTCGTCGGGACTGCTGGGATCGGCGCAGATGGCAAATCCGTGACGGACGCCGAGACGGGCAACGTCGGTCTCGCTGGCGGCGACGGCGACGAGGGGTTTTCCAGCGGCGATGATGCCGAAAATTTTACTGGGGACGACGACGCCCCCGAGTCCTCGCTTAATGGTAACGATGTGGGCGTCGGGAGCAGCGAGGACGGAGGGAATGTCGGAGCTTGGAAAGAATGGCAAGAAGCGGACGTTGGGGGCGCCTGCGGCCACAGATTCCAGGCGGGAACGCTCGGCTCCGTCCCCGACAAAAACAAATCCGATATTTTCATTTTCCAGTTGACGCGCGGCAGCGATGATGGTGTCCCACGCGCCGTAAAAACCTAAGTTTCCGGCGTGGAGAAGGACGAAGCGAAAATTTCCGCGGATGGTGCGGGTGACCTCGGGATTCAGAGGCTGGGCCGCTGATTCGGCCGGAGGAGTATCGACACCACTGCGCACGATGAAAACTTTGGCGGGATCAATGTGTTTGGGGCCCTTGGCGATGACGCGGGCGCGCATGTCGTCGCCCAGTACGATAATTCGCGTGGCGCGGCGCAGGGCCCAACGATGAAGGCGTTCCCAGAGTCGAGTGAGCAGGCCGGGTTGAACAATGGAACCGGCGACAGCCATGTCAGGGTACATGTCTTGAATGTCATAGAGCAGCGGCTTGCGTTTTAGAACGGACAGAAATGCGGCTACGATACCGTTGAATGGTGGATCGGTCATCGCAAAGAGTACGTCGCAAGGAATAAAAAGTGCCCGCGTGACGGCGAGTTTCGCGTAGGTGAGGTAATTCAGAATGCGGCGATTCATTTGTGTGCGGGGGTAATCGGTGGAACCTACGCGAATCACAGTGAACGTAGCGAAATTGCCGGCCGTTTCGCCGATTGACTGCGCGGTCTTGCTACTGATTCGTTCCGTCTGCCACAGCTTCCATGGGCGGCGTTCCGTTGGATCATAGGATGGGCGGCCGCAGAGGACCGTGACTTCGTGTGTTTGCGCCAGTGCCTGGACCATGGACCCGGCGGATTTTGCGGTGGCCGAAGTGTCTGGCGGAAAATACAGATTCAACAACAAAATGCGCATGGGCAGATTGTACAGGTATGGGCAGGGATGTCGGTGCGCGTTGATTTGAGATGGTTATAAATTGTCAATCGAGATTCGCGTTACCGGGAGATGACCACAGGACTCCGGCTAATGCGGTTATTGGCGGGTGATGAGGAAGTCGCCGAGGACCAGCGCGTCCATTTGGGTGCGCAGGAAACAGTCGATGGCTTCTTCAGGGCGGCAGACGATGGGTTCGTTGTCGTTGAAGGAGGTGTTGAGCACCACCGGGACGCCGGTGAGATTTTCAAACCCTTTGATAAGTTGCCAGTAACGCGGATTGGCTTCGCGCGTGACAGTTTGCAGGCGGCCGGTACCGTCCACATGAGTGGGCGCGGGAATTTTGTCGCGTTTTTCGGCGCGCACGGAATAGGCCAGGGTCATGAACGGTGAGGGATGAGATTTTTCGAAATAATCGGCGGTGGATTCGGCGAGGATGGAGGGCGCAAAGGGGCGGAAGATTTCTCGATGCTTGATGCGGCGATTCAGAATGTCTTTCATTTCGGGACGGCGCGGATCGGCGACGATGCTGCGATTGCCGAGGGCCCGGGGTCCCCACTCGGCGCGGCCTTGAAACCAGCCAAGAATTTTTCCATCAGCGATGATTTGTGCGGTGTTGCGCATGAGGTCCGGCTCACCGAGTTCGGCGACAGAATAACCGTTACGCGAGAGGGCGCTGGAATCGATAGCGTGGCGCAACTGATCGCGTGAATAGCGAGGACCCCAGTAGGCGTGGTTCATTACGAACGAGCGAGGCTTGCCGAGAATTTGATTCCAGACGTAAAACGCGGCGCCCACGGACAGTCCGCCATCACCTGCAGCAGGATGAACATAAACTTGTTCAAAACCGGTGGAGTCGAAAATTTTTCCGTTGGCAACGCAATTGAAAGCCACGCCACCAGCGAGACACACCGACTTCATGCCTGTGACGTTGGCCAGCTTGCGCAACATCCCGAGATAAACTTCTTCAAGACGAGCCTGCAGCGAGGCGGCGAGATTACGGTGGCGCTGCTCGAGCGGCTCATCGGGACCGCGCACGGGTCCGAGGTGGCGAGCCAATTCCGGAGAGAACAATTTGCCCAAAGTGGGAGTTTTGTCGGCTTCCGCCCAGCTCATTTCCGGTCCGGTGCGATGGTGGGTGAAGTAGTCGAGGCCCAGACGGAAACCGTTGGTACTGGAATTTTCGTCGAAGCGGACGATGTCGCGGAAAGCTTTCAGATGATCGGGCTGGCCATAGGCGCCCAGGCCCATGACTTTGTATTCATCGCCGAATTTCAGGAAGCCGAGATACTGCGTGACGGCGCTGTAAAAAAGCCCAAGCGAGTGAGGAAACGCGACGGAGCCGTGGATTTGCATGCGGCTGCCGTGAGCAATGCCCCACATGGTGCTGGCAAAATCTCCCAGGCCATCGGCAGAGAGAAGCGCGGCGCTCTCGAAGGGGGAAACAAAAAAACTGCTGGCCAGATGGGCTTGATGGTGCTCGATGCGGTGAAATCGGGCTTTTATTTTTTGCGGGTCAGCGTCGCAGGCAGCGGCGAGCGCTTCGGGGATACCAGTAAAGGTGGCGAGAACCTTGGCGCGTTGGCGCGCGAAGGAAGGCATGCGCAAAGAATAAATTAATTTCGTGAACAGACGCGCGTAGGGATTGCGCGGAATGCCGACATGATGAACGTCCGCAAGAGTCAGGCCGGCTTCCTTTAGGCAGAAGCGGATGGCCTGCACCGGAAAACCAGCGGCGTATTTTACGCGATTGAATCGCTCTTCTTCCGCGGCGGCAATCAATTGACCGTCGCAAACTATCGCGGCGGAAGCGTTGCCGTGGTAAGCATTGATCCCGAGAATATTCATGGAATGAAGATCAGTTTACCTTAGGGAATGAGGTTATGCAGGAAGGTGGCGGCGGCACCACTCGTTTAAAACGTAAAGCGACCACGGGCGGGACCAGGAAGTTTTGCCGGCGAGAAAATCGCTCCACACCGCACGAACCCCGTCGAAATGTAAATGCTTAGCCAGGCTGGAAGATGGCGAAGCGAAACTGGCTTCCAAGCGAGAGCGCAGGGGGCCGCGCAGCCACTCTTCCCACGGCAAGGTAAAAGCGCGCTTGCGCTGTGCGAGAATTTCCGGCGGCAACAAATCGCGGAGGGCTTCGACGAGAAGAGCTTTCTGCGAGCCTTGCTTGCTACGCGCGGCGTCCGGCAGGGCGCTAACAAATTCGACCAGAGGAGTATCGAGGAGAGGCACGCGGACTTCAAGGGAGCGCGCCATGCTGACGGAATCGGTGTCGCGAAGCAGAGTGCTGGCCATGTAGGTGCGCATTTCGAGCCAGGAAATTGCGGCAATCGGCTCCAGTTTTGCGGCCTCATCGGCGACGCGTTGAAACCAAGCGAGCCAGGTGGGATCGAGCGTGACACCATCGCTAGCGATGGCGCTGATGCGAAAGCTTGGATCCACAAGGACGTTGAGGCGGCCACCGGGTGGAAATAGAGCGCGCGCAAAAAAATACAGATGCGGCAAAACGTTGGGATCGGTCCACGCTGCGGCGGCCTTGGAAGCGGCGTCTGATCTGCCCGCTCCGAGAAGGCTGCGCAACATAGGCGCGAGGGCTCTCCGAAGGGGTGCAGGGAGAAGCTTTGCGGTCTGCGCCAATTTATTCAAACGCGGGACGTCAGAGAAAGTAGAGTAGCCAGCGAAAAGTTCATCGCCGCCCAATCCTGAGAGAGCAACTTTCAATCCCACCTGGCGGGCGGCCCAGGAAACAAAATAGGTGTTGATACCGTCCATGGTGGGCTGATCTAGCGCGGCGAGGGCCTCATCGATTCGCGACAGAATGGCTGCGCCATCGAGAGGGACTTCGGTATGCTGCGAGCCGCAACGCTCCGCGACAACGCGTGACAGGGCGGCTTCGTCGAAAGTTGTGCCCGGAAATGTGAGGGTGAAACTCTGGATGCCCGCTTTGGCACGGCCCGCCAGCATGGCGATGGCGCCGGAGTCGAGGCCGCTAGAAAGAAAAAGTCCCACCGGAACGTCAGCGATGAGGTGAGCTTCGACAGCATCGTTTAGAAGCGGGCGCAAACGGCGTGCGGCGGCAGAAAATTCCGTGGGCCGGTCGGGATCGCGAGCCGCGGGACTGCGGGTGGCGTCGTACCAAGGGCGAGTGCGAGGAACGCGGCGGCGCTCGGGGATGTACATCAGCATTTTGTGGCCGGGAGGGATGGAGAAAACCCCTTCGAGAAGAGTGACCGGCTCGGAGACGCTGCCGAAAAGAAGATAGGCGGTAAGAGCGTCCTGCGAAATTTGTCGGGGGCAAAGACCAGAGGCGAGCAAAGCGCGGATTTCCGAAGCGAAGGCGAAGCCGTCGGAAGTTTGCGTGTAGTACAAGGGCTTGATGCCCAAGGGGTCACGCGCCAGAAAAAGAACGGGCACAGTAACAAGGCGCCGGCGCAAATCGAGGAGCGCGAAAGCAAACATGCCGCGCAGCTCGGCGACACAATCTTCGCCCCATTCTTCCCAGGCATGCACGAGGATTTCGGTGTCGGACTGCGTGGAGAAGCGGTGGCCGCAGAGTATGAGGGCTTCACGCAACTTACGATAGTTATAAAGTTCGCCGTTAAAAATCACGGCGACATCGTGGCCTTCATTCCAAATAGGTTGGTGCCCGCCGGGCAAATCGATAATGGATAAGCGGCGCATCCCCAGAGCGAGACCGGGCACGCGTGGTTCGTCGATGATGAAGCCCTCGCCATCGGGACCGCGGTGCGCCATTGCGGCGGTCATAACGCGCACACGGGATGGAGTGTCTTGATCAGGAGCAGAGAAGGCTGCGCCACAAATTCCGCACACGCTATTCTTCTATCTCAGGAGGAGAGGAAAAGGTTGCGCCGGCGCGGGCAATGTGACGGCGAAAGTGAAAACGGGGCACCCGCAGATGATGGTCGGCGTACCAGGCCAGCAGGAGGCGAGCAAGAAATAAGAAAATGAAGACCGCCGAAGAGACGAAAAAGAAAAAGAAGGATTCGCGCTCGAGCAGCAGACTCCAGTCAAAATCTTCGTCCCAGGAGGGATCAACCCTTCGCAGCAGGTAACGCAGGCCGAGACCGTCGAGGGGCAGCCGTGCGATGCGGACATGCGCGAACTTTTGATAATCATAAATAGCACGATAGCCAGGAATGGCGCCGGTAGCTTGGGCGAATATGGTGGGATTTTGCAAATCCTTGCGGGTAAGGGAATGACCTTGCGCATCACGCAGGATAACCCGATAGGTGGGATCTACGATGATCCAGCGGCCATCCACGAGCACCTCAGCGACGACATGCTTGGTAGTGTGTTCCGGAGTGAGCAGCAGGAGACGGCGGGCGGTGATGCCGGCACTGCGGGAGAGATTCAAGAAAGCATTGGTGGCGGTGCCGCAAATGGCGAGCAGTTGGCTGTAATTCAAGGTGGTTTCGGGATCGCGGATGGCAAGTTCATCGAGGTTAGGGGCCAGAGGGCGAGGAGCGCCACTGCGGATCCAAGTCAGGATGGCATCGATTTTTTCTTCCTGGGTGGCTGGGCTAGGAACGATGGCATCTGAGAATCCCTTGAGGTAGCGGCGCACGGAATATTCCCAGGTAGCGGAATAACCGACAAACAATAATGAAACGATGAGCAGCGCATTTACGGTGCGCCAGAGTACTCGAAAGATGGCTACTTGATTGGGGGTCACCACGGGCACCGAGTTACTCCATGGACCGGGATAAAACGCCGGAAACTGCCGGCGTGGTCAGCGATGCATACAAAGATTCCATTTGCGTTATAGGTTCCTCCCAGCTGAGACGGGAGGTGAGCTCGGCGCATCCGGAAACGAATTTTGCGTGAAGCTGCGAATCGCGAAGCAAACGCTCCAACGCGTTTGCAACGGACGTTTTGTCGTGGGCGACCACCAAGCCGGCGACATTTTTAACCAGCGGAGCAATACCACATTTTTCAGTAACTACCACGGGTGTTGCGGCGGCCACCGCTTCTGCGGCGGTATTGCCAAAGTTTTCGTTCAGCGAAGGCAGCACAAAAACATCGGCGTCACGATAGGCCGCCCATTTATCATCGCCATACAATGGGCCTGAAAATTTTACGCGCGGGGATAGGCCGAGCCGGGAAGCGCTAGCAGCGAGATGCTCTTGCATGGAGTTGTCATCCGGTCCTGCGAAAGCCAACATCAAGGTATGTTCCCCAATTCGTTCTGGAAGGTTCCCGAAAGCTTGAAGCAATAATTCCGGACTTTTCTTCAGCGACAAGCGACCGAAAAACAAGATCAGCCTGGTCTGTTCAGGAATGTCGAGAGAGGCGCGGAATTTGCCGCGGGGCGGCCAGGAAGCAGGCGACTCGACGCCATTCCTACGAAGCACGATTTTCTGAGTAATGACGCCGGCGGCAGCCAACTCCTGAACCTCCAGGTCTGAGGTAGCAATCACGGCGCTGGCACCGGCAAATAATCGCTGGCCAACAAAATAATGATACATCCGTTTCAGCCAAACGTTCCGGACAATCGGCACGAACATGCCGATGGGCTCGACAACGTAAGGTATGTTTCGTGCCCGAGCGGCGGCGGCCACGGGGGAGCCCAGAAGATCGTAGATGCCAAAAATGTGCACAAGGTCAAAATTCTGCAGACGCGCGCGGCAGTAGCGCTTCACCGCCGGATTCCAGCTTAACGCGCGGTAGCGAAACCAGCTGGGCAGATAGATGGATTGCACGCCATTTTCGGCATGACGCCAGCCGAACGGCGAACGGTCCCAGCCGAGAGCTTGAAGATCGGGTTCGGAATGGTGGCGCAAGCGCTTTTCAAGGCCCCAATCGGCAGTGAGCACGTTTACAGTGTGGCCGCGTCGTGCCAGTCCTTGTGCCAAGGCGCGCACTTTTACGGGAGGACCGCCAAATTCCAGAAATGGGGCGTAGGTTTCGGTGACGTTCAAGATTCGCATTGGTCGCGAAGAATTTTTTTTAGGGCTTTAGCAAAAATGCTGAAGCGAAACTCGTGCTCCACACGCTGGCAGCCGCGCGCGCCCATCTCGCGGGCAAGAGCCGGATCGGACAACAACGTCTCGATCGCGATGGAAAGTTGGGGTGCGTCGCCGTGCTGCACGAGGTATCCGGTTACTCCATCGATGATTACTTCCGGCGCGCCGCCATGCGCGCCGCCGATGACCGGCTTGGCGCAGGCCATAGCTTCCAGATATACGAGGCCAAAACCTTCGGCCTGGCTAGGCAGCGCAAAAATTTCGCAAGCAGAGTAGCACGAGGCCAGCTGCGAATAGGAAAGTCCGCTGAGGAAGTGTACATGGGAGAGCACCCCATTTTTGTCGGCGAGATTTGCTAGCCAGTCGCGATCATCGCCTTCGCCGACCATGGCGAGCTGTAGCTCGGGCCAACGCGGGAGCAAGCGCGGAAGCGCGTTGATGAGCGTGTCCATGCCTTTGTAGCGTTCGGTGGCGAGCCAGCGGCCGACGGTGAGAATTACGCGGCCGGTTGGAAAACCGGGAGGAGTGGGCGCCTTTGATGCAGCGGGCAGAATGGCTTCGAACTCCGGATCGAGAGCCCAGGGAAGAACGCGAACGCGTTCGGGGTTCACTTTTTGCTGAGTGATGACGTGTTGGGCGGTGCTTTGACTTGGGGCGAGGACGAGGTTTGCACGCCGTAAGGAACGGCGGCGGACGGCAGACAGCGGCTCCCATACTTCTATGCCATGGGTGCAGATAATTGTTTTCATGCGTGGCGCGGCCAGCCGCATGGTCTGAGTTACCGGGGCCAAATTTGGATGCCCGGCGAGGACTAATTTTGCGTGGCGGCGAGCAGTGCGAAAAGCGGTGGCGGCAAAGCGGCCCTTAGCGCGTTCGCAACCGGTGAAAACAAATTCGCGGCCGCCCACGGACATGCGGTGAAGGTCCGGAGAGTCATTGAGGCTGAAGAGACGGCATTCCATGGAACGGCTGGCGGCAAACTCGGTAAGGACGGCTGCGAGGTGGCGGCTAGCACGCTGAACACCACCTGGCGCGTCCAGTTCAGAAAATATGCCGATTAGCACTGGGTGAGTCTGCCAAGCGCGGCGATGGAACGCAAGCGTGAGTAAGAGAAATCACGAATGTGTTGCGGTGAGAGCGGGTACGATATCTATGAGGCGGTCGAGGTACAGGTCGGCGGGATGAGCAACGCGATCATGCACGCCGAAACCGTAATTCACGATGGCGGAGAGAATGCCGGCATTGCGGGCGGTTTGCACATCAACTTCGGAGTCGCCGATGAGCAGGGCTTCGTTGGCATTGGTGCTAAATTCGCGAAGGATGGTGTGCACACCGAGGGGGTCCGGTTTTTTTGTGGCAAAGCTATTTCCACCATAGATGGCGCGAAAATATCGGGAAAGGCCGAGGGCTTCCAGAATGCGCACGCTGATGCGAACGGGCTTGTTGGTAAGCACGGCCATGGGCATGGAGGAAAGTTCGCGCAATGCTTCGGGCACGCCGGGATATGTGCAAGTGTTGTCCATTTTGTGTTCTTCGTAGTGGGAGAGGAAAAATTTGAGGGCGCGGTCGAGCTCTTCGGGATTCACCTCCGGGCCCAGCGATTTGGCCACTAGCACGGGCGCGCCGTTGCCGACGTAGCTGGAAATAGTTTCTTCGGGCAGTTCCGGGCGATGCAGTTTGCGGAGCGTGGCGTTTACGGAATGGACCAAATCAAGTTTCGAATCGATGAGGGTGCCGTCGAGATCGAAAATCAGGGCGCGAACCGCGGGGAAATTTTTATTGACCATCGGTATCTAAATATTCTAAAGCATTAAGAAAAAAACAGGTACGCAAGGAAACTCGCTTTGAAGTTGAAGTAGCTCCCTTCTACAATCATCGCGTGCATTTCGCGCATTCCATCGATCATCATTTGCTGGCCAGCGTGAGCATTGCGGCTACATGCTTGGACGTGCTCGGCACGCTGTATCTTGCATACGATTTGCTGGGCGGCGAACATGGGCCGTTGCGGTTGCTCACCAGAGCGGTAACGTACTCGATCGTATTCGGTATCGGATATGGAATTGGACTGGGGTTTTTCTTTGGCGTGATTTCCGGTGTGGCTACTGGAGTGACCGTAGCGATTGAACTTAACCGCGCCGCGCGACATGAAGGTCATTACTCGTTATCGTGGGAAGCTTTTTTCAGCGCGGTGCGCGGAGCGGCCTTTGCCGCAGGGCTATACCGGATGGTGGGGCTGCGGTTCGCGGTGGCTTTCGGCATTCTGATCACTACCGGGCAGGTGATCGCATATTCGCGCGGCATGCGGCCTGGTTTGGACTACGAAGCGTCGCGACGGCCACGCCTCAGCCGCAGACAATTTTGGGGGACGGTAGTCCGAACCGTGGGTTACAGCACGGCGGCGTTGGTTAGCGGCGTTCTAGCGCAGCATCTCGAGCATCCGTGGCGGTTTGCAGTGCGCGTCGGGGTAGTGACCGGACTGGTCACAGCGGTAGGTATTATCGTCAATCCTTACATCGAATACTATGCGGATCGGCTGCCCAAGCGGGCACTTGGAGTGCTGGGCATTGCGCTGATACTTTGCGGGTTCGCGCTGCAATCAATTCAATACTGGGCCGAGTTGCTGGATGTGAAGGTGGTTTAGCGATGATCGAATTACGCGCGCGGGTGAGGACGCCGTTCGACGGCGACTTCGCGTAAACTAGACGACTACAAATTCAGAAAAATTTCCGGAGAGCACATGGCAAAGGTTTTTCCGTTTCGCGCGTTCCGCTATAACCCCGCACACGCGCCGTTTGAAGAGGTGCTTACGCAGCCGTACGACAAAATTTCGGCGGCCATGCAGGACAAGTATTACGCCGCCAATGCGCACAATCTGATCACCGTAGAAAAAGGGCGTGTTTATCCCAGCGATGGGCCAGGCAATAACGTGTACACGCGCGCGGCTGCTGCGATACCGGAGTGGATCCGCAGCGGCATTGTGGTGCAGGATCCGGCGGTCTCATTTTATGGGTATACCCAGGAATATACGGTGCCAGGAGCGAATGAGCGTCACACCCGGCACGGATTCATCGGAGCCGGTCAGCTGGAGGAATATTCCGCAGGAGTGATTTACCGGCATGAACATACACTATCGGGGCCGAAGGCGGACCGGCTGGAATTGTTGCGGCACACGCGGATGTCCACTGGACAATTGTTCCTGATTTATTCAGATGCGCAGAGGCGCGTGGATGCGCTATTGAACGAAGCGGAAAAGGCCGCGGCTCCCGCGACAGAGATGACGGATGAGAATGGAGTGGTTCATCGGTTGTGGGTAATTTCTGATGCGGAACGGGTGAAAGCGATTCAGGAAGCGATGGCGGACCAAAAACTGGTGATCGCGGACGGGCATCACCGCTATGAGACGGCATTGAACTATCGAAACGAGCGCCGCACGTTAACGGGTAAGATGATTGCGGACGCTCCTTACGAACGCGCGATGATGACGTTTATCAATACGCAAGGAGCGGGGTTGACGATTCTTCCGACGCACCGGGTGGTTTCAAAATTGCGGGAGTTCAATTGGTCGGAATTGCGCAGGCACCTGGAGCCGTGGTTCACGGCGGAAAGCATCGAGTTTGGGGACGGGAGCGGAAAGGATAGGGCACGAGGAGAGTTTGTGCGGAAACTTTCGGCGGCGCGAGCGAAGCGGGCCATTGGGGCGTATCCGGCGGACAAGGAGAAGCGGGCCTTTTATGTGCTGACGCTACGCGATGGGGCGGATTTGAGCCGGCTTTTGCATAACGTTTCACCGTTGCAGCGAGAGCTGGACGTGGTGCTGTTGCATGACGGGATTCTGGAGCCCGGATTGGGGATCACGCCACAAGCGGTAAAGGCGGAAGCCAATCTTAGTTACGAGCGGGAGGCCGCAGCGGCGCTCCATGCGGTGGACAGCGGGGCGGCGCAAATTGCATTTTTGCTGAATTCTTGCGATGTGGAGGAAGTGGTGAAAATTGCCACGGCTGGGGAAGTGATGCCGCAGAAGTCCACGGATTTTTATCCCAAGCTGATGAGCGGAATCGCGATGTATAGCGTGGATCCGTAACGAGCGTGAGGATATCCGGGAATGCGATGGCGCATGTTCACGCGCAAAATCCGCACGCACAAAAGCGTGCGGCATTCGCTGCGGCAATTAAGAGCCAATGCGGTGTTTGCTAAAGTTGCTGGATAGTGGTTCGGCTTTGCTTACTTGAAACTGGCCACCGCTTCCGCTTCGCTGTTATACACGTCGAAAACGGTCAGCAGCTTGGTGATCTGCAGAACTTCCTGGAACTTGGCGCCCAGGTTGCAGAGTTTGAGAGAAGCGCCTTGTGCCTTGGCGCTATGATGCGCGGCGACAAGGGTACCGAGGCCGGCGCTGTCAATGAAGGTGACATTAGCCATGTTCAGCACGATTTTCTTTTTGCCTTCGGCGACCAAAGCCTTCACCCGTTCGCGCAGTGCGTTGCTTTCTTCACCGAGCACGATACGGCCATCCAGGGCAACGACGTTGACGCCGTCCACTTCGCGAGTCGTAAATTTCAATGCCACTTTAGTTTCCTCCTCATCAAAAACAGAGCTCCGGACCTAGATGAACCGGCGCCGCAAAGCTTATCAATAATAGTCCGCGCAGGACATGTAATAACCGCATACCACACAAATCAGTTTGCAACGGCGGGATTCGAGCCGCTGCGAGCAGACGGGGCAAAAGTGCGAAGCATCTTCGTACGGCGCAGAAGTAGAAGCATTCGGAGAGTGCCTCGAATGATCCGGGTGGGGAGCGCCGTCGGTTGGCACCTGCTTGGTTGCGGGTTGCACGGTTCGAAGGTTATAGCACATCCCCGGAAAACGGGGAAGCTTTGCGGGGGCGGTAATGGGTTATTTTGAATTTTGGCTTTTGTAATTGCGGCCAATGGCAGCTATGGAAGCGGAGGTTATTGAATTTTCTGTAGCTCGCAACGCTGTGCTTCGAAGCTAGCGATTTCGCGCTGCGTGGAACGCAAAGTCAGAAGGGCCGCATGGCGTGGCGTAGCGCCATTGAAGTCCGGGACGCTTTGCAAGAGAGATCTTGGGGAACTTGTACCATCTTCTACGCACTGATTTTCTGAGGCGCACCACATTCGCGAACAATGCGAGCCATCGGGCTCCACATAAACCATCGCGGAAGCGCGCGCGCCAAGTCGCGCGGTCCCTCGACGACAATCTCGCCTCGACGCACGGCAAGGTCATAGTCGAGACGGCCTAGCCAAACCCGATACAGCAAAGAAATGTCAGCTCGCAAGATCAGGTCGGATTCAACCCGGGAGGCTTTAAGCAAACCGAAATCTCTCTCGGCTCGAGGACCAGCCACAACCTTCGCCCTTGGCGGCCAGCCAGATCAAACTCCAGCACCGTGCGTCCGCTAGGGAGTTGGCTCCTATCGATGCGCTGATGGATTTTCCAAACCAACAACGCGGGATCCAATTCGTCGGCCCTCGGCTCGCCGAAGGCCCACTTGACACCCCACGCGCCCAGGTGTTCTATCACGTCCTTCAAGGCATTGCCGGACTCGGTCAGAAGGTACTCGGTGAGATTTGCCCGCGTCCCATGTCGCACAACGATGCCGTTATCCTCAAGATGACGGAGACGCGACACGAGAAGTGAGCGCGAAATCCCAGGCAATCCCCGGCGAATTTCATTGAAGTGTCGGCCGCCAAGCACCATCTCGCGTACGATCAACGGCGTCCAGCGGTCGGCGAAGACCTCTGCAGCACGTGCCACAGGGCAATACTGGTGATATTCGGCCATGCGTCATCCTCCTAGAATCCAGTGACAAAGGTCTAGTCCGAAAATCGGACTGGGAGGGTCCGATCTTAGGACTATGCAGGGCCACGCGTCACACCTATACCTTCTCAATCGCGCCGCCGCAACTGCCGGTTCCAACGCTTGACATGAAGGCCAAACTCCGGCACGCGAGCGCGGCGAACGTCCTTTTCGAGGAGGCCATGTCAGTGATGAACGGGTACAGGCATACGCGAACAGGCCCAAGGAGGATGTGCGGTGTGGCTTTGCGGGCGGTCGCTCTCAGTGCGTTGCTTTTGCTCGAAGCTCGCGTCAACGAGGCCGACACGGTGCTCGACTGGAACGTCGTTGCCCTGAAGACCACGGCCGCAGCACCCTTCAATCCCCCACTGGAATCGCGCAATCTGGCGATCGTTCATGCGGCAATGTTTGACGCGGTCAATTCCATCGTGCGCGAATTCCAACCTTATGCGGTGCAACTGGGTAACTCCAAGGCAGCATCTCCTGACGCCGCTGCGGCAGCAGCTGCTCATTTCATACTGGTCCAGCTCTATCCCGCGCAGCAAGCAATGCTAGACGCGGCTTACGTAGTATCACTTTCAGGAATTCATGAATCGTCTAAGACTGACGGCATCGCTGTCGGTGAATCGGTCGCCGCAAAGATTCTGACGATGCGAAATGACGACGGAGCCAGTGCGGCGATCAACGCCGCGTACACGCCGGGTTCGCAGCCGGGTAACTGGATTCCAGCGCCGCCGACTTTCCACTCCGCGCTGGATCCAGGTTGGGGTTCTGTGCGGCCATTCCTCCTGCGCGAAGGCTCCCAGTTCCGTCCGGAGCCACCGCCGCCACTAACTAGCCCGCAATACACGCGGGACTTTATTGAAATCAAGGAGATCGGCTCGGCGACTAGCAGCACACGCACGAAGGAGGAGACCGATCTGGCGCATTTCTGGGTATCAACAGCTCCACAGATTTGGAATCCTGCCGCGCGGCAAGTCGCCATGGCGAAAGGTCTGACCATTTCGCAGAACGCGCGCTTGTTTGCCCTTCTGAATCTGGCGGGAGCCGACGCCTTTATCGCCTCGATGCGTCACTCTCAGGCAACTATGCTTGGGGAACCCTCCCTTTGCTTTCGAGCCCGGGCACGAGCCTTGCCTCCGGAGTCCTGTCGGCGGATGCCGTCGGCAACTTGAGCGGAACGCTAACGACCACCGCTGGAACCGAGACCTACACGGGAAATTACTCGGTGGCCGCGAACGGTCGCGCCACCTTGTCGATCACTCCAACTTCCGGATCGCCGTCAAACCTGGTCTTCTATTTCGTCTCTTCATCAAAAGCGCTTGGCGTCGAGATGGGGGAATTTAGTCCCGCGAATGCTGCGGTGAATGTCATAGAGAAGTAGAGCCGCCCTTAAGGCCATACGTAGGGGAACATCGAGATGAGGATCCTATATTTGGTCACATTCGCGTTCTGGCTCCCGTTTGCTAGCAGCGGTCGGTGTCAATCGGTAGGCCAAGGCAACGGTGACGGATTCTTTGGTGAATGGTTTGAGCGCGTGTCGCACACTCAAGCCGAGCAACCACACTGGCTCGCCCCTGTTTTCACCGCCACCCCGCGGCTGGAGCAGATGTTTGTCTATGACATCTCCGGTCAAAACACGGCGAAGGGTGATCTCACAAGTTTCGGAGGCACCAAAGGTCTGCTGCTTATTCCCAGCGAACACATCAACATCGTTATCACGCCTCCTTCGTACCTAATGCATGAAAGTCGCACTATTCATAATGGATTCGGAGATGCGTCATTTCTGGTGAAGTACCGTCTCGCGGCTAGCAACGAGGAGCACGCCAATTACGTCGTGACGGCGTTCTTAGGAGCCACGATTCCGACCGGGTCCCACACCAATGGCGCCCGGAATGCTGTCGTAACGCCAACCATTGGCTTGGGAAAAGGCTGGGGCAATTTCGACGTCCAGGGCACCATGGGCGTGGGCATTCCAGTTCGAGACACAGGTAGGCTTGGGACGCCCGTGTTGTGCAACATTGCGTTCCAATATAGCGTCATCAAAAAGCTGTGGCCCGAATTAGAGGTCAACTCGACGTTTTTTCCAAACGGACCTGCAGCCGGGAACAAACAGGTCTTCCTATCGCCTGGATTGATGCTGGGAAAATTCCACCTCTGGAAACGGCTTGGTTTTGCGGTAGGTGGTGGTATTCAGATCGCTGTGACGCACTTCCACACGTATACCCACAATGCCCTTTTCACGGTGCGGTTTCCGTTCTGAGTGTAAATGTTCCGAGGCGGATCCACGGGGCGGAACGCCGCACAACATTAAGGGGCAGAGTCTCCGGGATGTTTCGCGCCTCATCGTTTCGTCAACCATGGTGATCGCCCGCACGCATGACCACAAATGCTCGGAATATCGGTCTCTCAGGCTGCGCCGGATCATGGAGAACAGCAAGGAACCGCATTACTTCCTGTTTGGCAACAATTCGATTCGGTCACTCCGCAGCTTCTTGCGGGGACCACTTCTCGCGCGAGAGGATAGGCATCCTGTAAGAAAGCTTCAGAAGTGTGGTAAAAGGAGCATACTGAAACCAGTGTTGAAGTTGTTGCATCAAATAGGTAATGGTGGTTCGGACCGCTGACGAGCGGCAGGTATGCAGGTGACCAACATGGGCCGGGTACTTTTTCTTGCAGTTCTTTCGACGATTCTTTTAATTGGCAATGCGAATAAGTTGGCGGCACAAGGCCACGCTGGCGCCGGTGCGTCTGGTAACGGCGCGGGCGCGGGAATGGTTGCGCATGGTGGCGGCAGCGCGGGTGCGGGGGCGTTCGCGGGAGTGCGTGGGAGTTCGATCGCGCCTGCGAGGGCTGCCGGACACATGACAAGTTCGCCGGGAAGTCACCTGGCGATTCCGCGGTCACCCAGCGGACAGATTATGCCGCGACGCGGGAGCGTTATACGCGGAACCGTGCGGTCCAACGGAAGTGTGAGCACTCGGAGGCGACAGTTCAGAAGCCAGCGAGGAGATGGACCGGACTTCTCGGAGGATTCGAACGTGCCGGGTCTTGGATTCGATGCCGTGCATGTGGCGGCCACGCGTGGGAACCGCGGGCACGACAGGGATCGTGGCCGTGGTCGCGGAAACGAATTCGGAGTGCTGTTTCCTTTCTTTGACGGTGGCGGGTATTACGTGCCGACTGGGCCGGGTATAGCCGGAGATGTGCAAGAGGATGGGCAGCCGGTGGACGACGCGGAAGACCAAGGTCCCGGGCCGGATGATCGTCCTGCACGTAGCAGCGCGGGTCGTTTGCCGACAGAGCAGCCGGGGCCGCAGACTGATGTTCCGGAGTATGTGTTTGTGCGGAGGGACGGGACAGTTTTCTTTGCAGTCGCCTATTCGTGGGATCAAGGTTTGTTGCGCTACATTTCGAGTGAAGGAACGCGCCGTAGTGTTTCGCGCGACACGCTGGATTTAGGAGCGACGCAGCGATTTAATGAAGAACGGGGGCTGACGTTTCGTGCTCCTGCTTAGGTTTCGAGCCTGATCTGATTTTACAATTTGCGAGAGTTCTCGGAGCGCCATTCTGATGAATGGCGTTTTTTTTTGACCAATGGGAAAAACTCAGAAGTGCTAAAAAGCCACCAATCGGAAGATTGGCGATTAGGGATTAGACCGACTCGACTTTTTTGAAGGGTTCGGGCATGACGTAGCCGGATTGTGCCGGCAGGCCGGCGCGTTCGAGTTGTACGGTGGTATGGCCGATGCCGAATTTGTCGGCTACTTTTCCCTGAATGTCGGAGAGAATGCGTTCGCATTCATCCAGATGCATGTCCGGGATGCGCGCGTGGAGGCTGAGGGCGTTGTGGGCATCTCCCAGCGACCAAATATGAACGTCGTGGACTTCCTGCACACCGGGGACGGTGAGAACGGCCCGGGCTACGTCTTCCACGCTCATACCCTGAGGGCGGCCTTCCAGCAAAATATGCGAGGACTGGCGCAAAATTCCGATGCTGGACCACAACACCAGTAAGCCAATCGCGACACCCAATAGCGGATCGATCCAGCGAAGCCCGGTCATATGAATGACGATTGCGCCGACGAGGATGGCAATATTGGAAAGAGCGTCGCCGAAATTGTGAACCAGGATACTGCGCAAATTCAGATCGCCGCGGCCACGCACGAGAGCAAGAGTTATGCCGCCATTGACGGCCAGAGCGGCGAGAGACGTCCAGATCATCCAGCTTTCAACTACCGTGACGGGCGAGCGGAAGCGCTGAACGGCTTCATAACCCAACCATAAAGATAAAAGCACCAGGACGGTGGCGTTGGTGAAGGCCGCGAGAATTCCAGCGCGGTGATAGCCGTAGGTTTTTTCGTCGTCGGCGGGGCGCCGGGCCCAGCGCATCGCGAGATAGGAGATGCCCAAGGCTGGGACGTCAGAAAGATTGTGCACCGCATCGTTCAGCAGCGCGACGCTACGGCCGAGGATGCCACCAAAAATTTCGGCGACAACCAGACCCAGAGTGGCAACCATGGCCCAACCGAGGACGGAAGGCTCCAAGACGGGATGCGCGTGACCGGCGTGGTTGTGAGCGTGCAGGCCATGGGCATGGCTGTGCACATGACCAGCTCCGCCGTGAACTTGATCGTGGGACTGCGAAGGCATTGCTCCCATTCTACGCGGGTCGCGGTGGTAAACGCAGTAAAGGGGCTGCGATACGGATGAGTGAAGAGTTAACCATGCAAGAAATGGGTTGCGGCGTTCAGGCGCGAGCTGTCGAGCGGCTTAGTGGGCAGTTTGACACCCGGGTTGCGTGAATAGATTGACGGTCTGGCCAGCGACTGCCACGATGACAGCAGTGCGCGAGAGTATGTGAATTTTATGCAGGGGTCGCGTCCAGCTTGATAGCGGGATATCGCTGGTTTGCGAAGATATGTGATTTAGATAAATGAGTGAGGACGCTGCAAAATTGAGTTTTTGGGGTGTGCGCGGATCCACGCCAACGGTGGACCCCGGCACGTGGCGCTATGGTGGGAACACGCCTTGTCTCGAGCTGGTCACTCCGGACGGAATACAAATCATTCTGGATTGCGGAACTGGGCTGCGGATGCTGGGCAGCCGCTGGGCCGCGCCCAATGGGGGTAAGGCGCCGGAGACGCACATCCTGGTGACGCATTATCATTGGGATCACATCCAGGGGATTCCGTTTTTTGCGCCGCTGTATGACGAAAAAAATCACTTTCACTTTTACAGTTTCCGCTCGAAATACCTGGGACGCGACAGTTTGAAGCAAGTATTTGAGACGCAAATGGCGTTGCCGTATTTTCCGGTGAATATGTCGGCGATGAATGCCAAACGCAAATTTCAGGAAGTGGATGGAGGCGACAGCTTTCGCATCGGTAAAAACAAGATTACGGCGCACTGGCTGAATCACCCGCAAGGCTGCCTGGGTTTTCGCATCGAAACTACGGCGGGAACAGTGGTGTACGCCACGGACAACGAGCCGGGAGACGCCAAGCTGGAAAGGAGTCTGAGGGAATTAGCTGAGGGAGCGGACATTTTTATCAATGACGCGCAATTCACGCCGGAACAATTGGCGACCACGAAGAAAGGCTGGGGGCACTCGTCGTGGAAGGAAGGGGTGAAACTGGCGCGGGAAGCGGGCGCGACCACGCTGGTACTTTTCCACCATGATCCGGATTCGGCCGACCGCGCGGTGGATTCGATTTTGCGGCAAGCGCGCGAAGAATTTGATTCGGTGTTTGCAGCCAGCGAGGGAATGGTGATCACCCTTGGAGCCGCAGGCGACCGGATGCAGGCGCATATGCCCGGAACGCGCACGGCGTTGCGGCGGGAAGCCCAGTTTCGCGCGCATATTTGCGGCGTGACAGAAGGGGGCAAACCGTTTGAAGAGGATACTGTGGTGCGCGATCTGTCGCTACAGGGCGCGCTGATTTCGCTACAACATTTGCCGCGGCTGCAGTCGGAATTACAGGTGACGATGGAAACGCCTGGGCCGGACGGATTGCAGACTATGCGGTTGAGGGGTTACGTGGTGCGGATTGACGCGGGAACCGAAAAGGGGCAAAGCGCAGTGGGGGTGGTTTTTACGGATTAGCACTGGCGGATTTCGAATTCACTGAGAATCTCACAAGGCGCGGCGCGGTTTGCCGCGCCTTGCTGCTTCCTAGCAGTTTCTAAATAGAAAACGCCCATCGGAAGATTGGCGTTTCTCGCTCGTCAAAACTTGCTGCGATACTCGTTAGATGTTAGTTGGGGTTGGGGGTGGGCCCGGGTTGGTCGCTGTTGGGCGACGTGGCCGCGTTGACGCTGGATCCCGGATCGCTGGGCGCGTTGACGCTAGCGGCTACCGGCTTGGCGGCTTCGCTGCCGAAACGGGTCAGATAGGGCATGAAGGGAGTCACCTCGAAGGGCATCTTTTCGCGTTCGGCGACGTTGCCGATGGGCTTGCTCTTTAAGAGTTCGAGGCGGTCGTTCCAGGGATCAAGCTTTACCCGCCCGCCGATGGGCAGCGCGGTAATAGTCTGAGTTTTCTTGTCGGTGGTGGCTGGCGCTGGAATCTTCAGGTCGGCAATGAGCACGCGGTTTCCGAGGTGCGGGCTAATGAGATTTGGAATTTCTTTTTGCCGGGAATCGAGGGCCGCAAGGAAAAGTTTGGCGCTGACCAATTGATTGTTGTACGGAGACTTGGCAAGCAACTGGGCGGCCTTGGCGCTAGCTGCGGATTCTTCGTCCGGCGTGCGTGCAAAACCGAAATGACGGAAGGTGTCCTTGTCCTGGACCCCTAACAACTGGTCAAAAAAGGCGTAAGACGAATCGAGACGATGGCCCAAGACGATGTGGCTGAGCTCGTGAGCGATCATGGTGGCGAGGCTGGCCTCGTCGGGAAGCACGTCAATCAAACCACGGCTAAGCACAATGGTATGGCCCACAGTGAAGGATTCGAGAGTGGAAGTCATCATGACACGGCAGCGCACGTCGGGATCGATGTCCAGATTGTTGGTGACTTCGAGGTTGTTGACGACGGTTTCGCAAACTTTATCGACTTCGCCTTTGGGCGCGATGAGGCCGATGCGCTGCAAGCGGTCGATGACGTTATCTTCCGCCTGGCGATCCCAGGAACGCTGAGCCTGCACGGGAGTAAGGTCATTGGCGTTCTTGGTGTCATCCTGAACCGGAGTTTCGACCAAGATCTTGGTTAGCTCTTGCTCCTGCGCCGAGTGGCCGAGGTTGTAGCCCCACAAGCGGGTCTGCGCTTTGAAGTCGAGCTTCTTGGCTAGAGCGTAATGCAGCTCGCGTTCTTCGCTGTAAACGAAGGAGGGCAGCCAGAGATTTGGCTGCACGTTGGTGCGCCAGCTGTCAAAGTGAAAATACCAACTGGAGTGGCCGCCGCCGCCGTAAGCGCCATTGAAGCGCACCACGTGGTAATCCTGATCTTCAACCCAAATACGTCCGAGGAAGCGGCCCTTGCCGGCCTTTTCACGGGGGGTAAGGTCGAACACCAGGCAGCGCACTTCTCCGAGGAATTCGCGGCGCACGTAATCGAATTTATAGTGCTGTTTATCGAAACCATTGATGTCGATGAAAATCATCTGCAGGAAGCCGTCGGGAAGATACTGCATGGCGAAGGAGAAAAAATTCCCGATGCCGGTGAAGAGTTTTTTGCCTTTGCCGCCGGTATCAGACAAAGAGATCAGTTCGACGCCCTTGGTAAACTGAGCGCGGCCGAGGAAATATTTATCTCCGGCAGGGGCGTAGCCAAGATCCTTGTCTGGCTTCAGATTTTGGATGTAGGTTTCCACCAGCGGTTGATACTTGTAAATCTGGTTATTCAAGCGATTTTCATTGGTGATTATGCGGTCGACAACCTCGTCCATGGTCTTAGCGGTCGCTTGCGGCGGAGCGGGCGTCGCCGGAGGAGCAGCGGAAACGACTGCAGCCAAAATGCTGAAGACGAGGATGGACAGAACGGATCGCCGGATGGCGGACACTAACTTGAACATTTTCTTCTCTCCCTCAGGAAGCCATGTGGAATTCAATTCGCACGCGCGCCGGAAAATCGATGGGCTGATTGTCTTGCTTCGCAGGCTTAAATTTAATTTGTTGCGCCGCGCGAATAGCGGCTTCATCCAAACCGTGGCCTAGACCGCTGATGACGCGGTTAACATGCACAGTACCGTTGGCGAGGAAAACCAAATCCAGAACAACGTCACCTTCTAGTTTTAGACTACGCCCTTCCGCGGTGTATTCAGGACGGGGCTTGTCCAGAATGGTAACGGAGCCAGTGCCGCTAGCCACGGCGTCGGCTTTCTTTTTAGGCGCTTCCGCGATGACAGATTGATCGCCGAAACCGCTGGTTTGCACGGAGCCCTTTTTGCCGCCTCCCTGCGGAGGATTGGCGACACCGTTCCCGAATCCGGTGCTCGCTACGGTGCCGCGAATGCCTTTGTCTCCGCCCGTGCCGTTGCCATAGCCGGGGCCGCCGGGAAGCGCGGGCGAACCCAGACGATTGATGTTGGTGGATTTTTTCGGATCGCCATTGCCGGGTACGCCATTGGGATCGCCGAATCCGCCGGTCTGTACTTTATTGACGGGTGCAACCACGGTGGCGGGAGCCGCGCTGCCGGTGTTCAGATTATTCAGTTTTACTTCGTCGCGCGGGCGCTTGGGTTGATTGGTGTCGGTATTGATGTTGGCTGCTTGAAGAACGGGAGTCAGCTCCGGCGCTTTGGCGTCGAGCTTTTCGGTCTTGGGCTGAACTACTTTTTGCGTGACGAAAATGTGGGGTTGCTGAGGATTCAGCTTAATGGGCTCGACCACTTCTGGCTTCGGAGCAGGAGGAGTGGGCCGAGGCTTAATTTTGGGCGGCGGAGGCGCGACCGGAATTTCGATGGTGGGCTGCGCCAACTGCACGATGTCCATGTGCAAAACGGTTTTGATTCTTTCGGGATACAACAGAGGCACGAGCAGCACAAAGCTGATCAGTATGATTTGGACGATGGCGCTTAAGCCGATGCGATTCCAACGCGGTTTCCCTTCCGGGAGAAGTTCCAGACGAGCGGCAACCGGTTTGGTGCCAATGGCGCGGCGCCAGGCTTCTTGATTCGCCGTGGAACGCGGCCGGTTGGCGTCGAAACCAACTCCCATGGAGGTCTTCGTCGGTCGATCTGAAATCATTGTCGTCATCCGTATGCCCGCCTAAAAAGATGCCGCCTTGGCTAAGAATTAGAGGGCACAACGCCCGCAGCCAACTAGAAAGAGTGTTCTCTTTCTAGAAGTATCACAGTACGAAGCGGGCCGGGAGAGATCGAATAGGACTTTGGTACCAGAGTCACCAAGTCGCTATTGCTATTCACATCTCACAAACGCTGAGTCCGCACCATGTCCTAACCCGCCATCAGCGGTTCGGTTGCGGGGCATGGGGGCGCAACACAGTTATAGGATACAGCAAACTGGTTTAGGGGTGCCTCGCATTTGTGTATCGATTTTCCAGGGATGGGGATATTCTCGCGGGACAGCCGAATCAGATTGAATCTTATGGACATGCAGGCGAAAAAGGATTCTGCGGAAGACGCTGGAACGCGGGGCGAAATCGCCAAGATTTTGCGCAGCGACCCCGCGAGGTTGGCGCAATGGTGTGGGCTGGCGGGTACCGACGAATGGGGTACTTCGACGGAACGATTTACGCAGGAGTTGGCGCGTTGCGCGGAGGCGAGGTTTCGGGGCGAGCGGCCCAGTGCCGACGAACTACATGCCTACGTGGGCGCGCTGCGGCTGAAGGATCTGGGGCTGGCCTGTGCCTGCGCGGATGGGGTGGCGGAAGCTTGGGAGCACTTTGTGGGCATTTACCGGGGATACCTGCGCGCGTGCGCGGGGGCCATGCTCAAGAGAAGTTGTGACGCGCCGGAAGCGGAGGAGTTGGCCGATTCGCTGTTCGCGGAGCTTTATGGGTTAAGTGCTGAGAAACGTGGGTCACTGCTGCGATATTTTCATGGACGAAGCAGCCTGAAGACGTGGTTGCGTGCGGTGCTGGCGCAGCGGCACGTGGATAAGATTCGCGCGGGCCGCAAATTTGAAGGACTGGAGGATGAGGACGGAAGGGATAACCCAAAGCGAGTTGCAAGGACAGTGGTACAGGTTGCCGATCCGCATCGCGCGACATATTTGCTGACATTTACGAAGGCACTGCAAACGGCGTTGCAAAACTTGGATGCTCGTGATTCTGAGACGTTACGCATGTACTACGCAGAGGGTAAAAAATTGGCGGAGATTGGGCGACTCCTGGGAGAGCACGAATCGAGCGTGTCGCGGCATCTGGAAAAAGTGCGGGGCAATGTGCGGCGCGCCGTAGAGGAGATATTGCGCGGAGGATGTGAAGCCGTGAATGGGGCTGGCAAGACCGCAGGAATGAGCGAGGCGGAGATTGCGCTATGTTTTGAATATGCCGCGGAAGATGTGCCGATAGATTTGGGTAAATTGTTTCTGCGAAGCGCAACGTTGGAAAGTTGAGACTGGCAGCAAAGAAATTCGCGAGTCAAAACGTGAAACTTGATTCTGGGTGGTCATTGTTGTCATCGAAGTTTAGCGTTGATGCAAGAAAAGCGGCGTGGATTCGTTCTAAGGATGGGCAGGTATGGATCACGAGGAACGCGAACGGAAATTTGAGCAGGCGTTAGCGGGGCATTTGCGGCGCGACGCTGATGGCGCGCGAAATGAGGCAGGCGTGCGTTCTGACGTTCGGGGTGAGACGGGCGGGACAGCTACGTGTCCGGATGCCGAGACCCTTGCGGCGTTTCACGAGGGCCTGCTGTTGAGCGAGAAACTGAATGCTACGACGGAACACCTCGCTGGGTGTTCGCGTTGTCAGCAGATTCTCTTGCTTGTAGAAGCGACGGACGAAATTCCGTTGCAGGCCGAGGCAGAAGAGAAGTTGCAACTGCGTGAGCCGGGTCTGTCCACCGGCGCGCTGGATGTGGATCATGCTCCGAGACAAACGCCCAGCGTGACGATGGCGGGGCAGCCTAAACCAGCGTTGAGGTCGCCGAAGGCTATTTCGCACGGGCGCGGGTTCAAGGCGTTGCGATGGGCTGCTCCGGCGGGAGCGATTGCAGCGGGATTGCTGATTTGGTTTGTGGCGCGCGATACCAAAGTGAAAACGCCAAGTCAGTTTGACAACGTGCAGGTAGCGCAAGAGCAGGCAAGGGATGAGCGACTGGTTGCGCCTCGGCCGTTACCGGTCTCGCCCGCCCCTGAACAGCTAAGGAAATCCAGGCAGTCGAACGAGCTGCGCAAAGATGGCAGCAGAATTAAGCAGCCGGCCCGAGAATCTGGCGCTCTTGCTCCGCCTCAGGGTTATTTGTCGGATTCTATTTCGAGTCGCGCAGAACCCGGCTCCAGCACGGATAGTTCCGACGCGACTGCTCTCGCGGTGGAACGCGAGTCCAGGGATTACGCTTCGCGCATGGCGGGTAGGAACAAATCTCCGGAGATGACGTCCCGGCAAGCGGGCGTTTCTGTTACGGCGGCTCCGACGGCTAAGGCCCCTTCAGACAATTCACGTGCGCAGTCCCCAGCGCCTGCTAGCGAAGCGGCCAAGGCCGCTGCAAAACCGAGTCCTAATGTTACTCAGGCAGTCGTGGACGGGGACGGAAGTGCCCCACCGATACCCACAGAACAGGTGGTAACCAATGAAAAGCTCGAGTTCTCTCCTTCTTTAAGGAAGGGTACCTTTGAAAACGCGAAGATCATCATTGCACCCCAAGGGAAGGTGCGATGGCGACTGCCATCTGAGGGACGAATAGAACGCTCATCGGACGGTGGCATTACCTGGTTGCCACAACATAGTGGAGTGAATGTGGAGCTGCTGACGGGGTCCGCGCCGAGCAAGGTGGTGTGTTGGATCGTTGGACGCGGAGGGACGATTTTGAAGACAACCGATGGCGGTGGGCATTGGAGCCAGGTGGCTTGGCCCAACGCGGGAGAGATTAGCGGGATTCAAGCTACGGATGCCATGCATGCGATTGTTTACGAGGGAACGGCCGCTATCCCAGCGAGATTTGCAACGAACGATGGAGGGGTGACGTGGTTTCGCACCAACAAGTAGGATTAGGCCTTTTCGAGGGGGGTATGTCGCTGCGACCGGAATTCGCAGCTGAGCTGTATCGGAATTCTGAAGCGTAGCAGCGCAAAATTCGTGCCTGCAAGTGCGGCGGCGGGTGATGAATTCGCAAAGCACCAATCGGTAGATAAGCCCTCCGAGGTAGCGTCAACCCAAATGACACTAGTAAGTGATATCGAACATCTGCAAGAAATCCTGGTGGCGGCGTTCTAAGGGAGTACGACAATTCCAAGTGAGGTGATGCGATGAGAGCCCAGCGCCGTAAATTTCAACGGAAATTGGTTGCTACGACGATGATGGTATTGGTTGGTTCAGCAGTCGGTACAGGGATATATGCCAAGGGACGTCGTGGTAAAGGCGCCGCGGAGCAGGAAACGGAAGCAAGCCGTGAGAAGAATGCTCAGTCAACTACCCTCAGCGATCAGACCGATCTGAACGTCACGGTTTATAACTCGAACATCGCGCTGGTACGGGATGTGCGACAGCTGACACTGCCTACTGGGATGTTCAGCCTGAAATTTGCGGATATTGCGGCCACCGTGAATCCTGCCACAGTGCATTTCCGGTCGTTGACGGAGCCGGACAAATTGAGCGTGATCGAACAGAATTACGAATACGATTTGCTGGAGCCGGCGAAGCTGCTGAACAAGTACGTGGGCAAGGAAGTGACGCTGGTGCGCACGTCTCGCGAGAATGGCGAGTTGAAGCATGAAGACGTGAAGGGCACATTGTTGGCGGATAACAACGGGCCGGTGTGGAAGATTGGGAATGACATTGTTACGGGAGTCTATGCGGAGGGGTACCGGTTCCCGGAAGTGCCTGCAAATCTTTTTGAGCGGCCAACGCTGCTGATGTCACTGGAAAATTCCGGCGGGCGGAAGCAGCAGATCGAAGCGTCTTACCTGGCGGGCAATCTTTCGTGGAATGCGGATTATATTTTGACCGTGGGACGCGAGGATAAGGCGGCAGATCTGGATGGCTGGGTGACGCTCGGGAACACCAGTGGCACGGCATTTCACAATGCGCGACTGCAATTGGTGGCTGGAGAATTGAACCGATTGCCCCAGGGGGGCAGAATGCAAGAAATGCGAGCGGACGTTATCAGCAAAGCTATGGCTTCGGCGCCGCAATTCCAGCAGGAAAGCTTCAGCGAATATCACCTTTACACCCTGGGACGGCGGACTTCGATCGAAGACAAAGAGACCAAGCAGATCAGTTTGCTGCAAGGGACTGGTGTGCCGACGGAGAAAGTCTTCATCGTGAATGGACAGAATTTTTATTACCACAACGCGCAGAACCCGGGCTCGCCGCTGAAGGATGCGGTGCTGGTGTACTACAAATTCAAGAACGAGCAGAAAGCCGGACTGGGCATGCCGATGCCCGCGGGGAACGTGCGCGTGTACCAGAAAGATTCGAAGGGCGGGGTTTTGTTTATTGGCGAAGACCGGATCGATCACACGCCCAAAGATGAAACGGTGACGGTGCATATTGGCAGTGCGTTTGACATCGTTTCGGAACGGAAGCAGACGGATTACAAGCGTATCGATAATCATACCTGGGAGATGGAATTCGAGATTACGCTGCGCAACCACAAAGATTCGCCAATAGTGGTGGAAGTGAATGAGCCGATTGGCGGCGATTGGGAGATGCTGTCGTCGACATACAAGGCTACTAAGACGGCTGCGTTTGCGGCGCAGTTTCATGTGCCGGTCCAGAAGGATGGGACTGCGGTGCTGAAGTATCGGGTGCGCGCGCGGTGGTAGACGCAAAAAAAAACTCAAGTGATAGAAAACCGCACCCTTGAAAAAACCGGAGGGTGCGGTGCCGTTTTGGCAGTCTATAGCTTGCAAACGGCCAATCGGGAGATTGGCGTAGTCGGGTGGCTTCAGGAAAGGACGGCGTCGGCTTCGATTTCGATGAGCATGTCGGGAGAGATGAGCTTGCTGACTTGCAGCATGCTGGTGGCGGGCCGGATGGCCGCAAAAACCTCCCCGTGAGCGCGGCCGATTTTTTCCCACTCAGCGATGTCCACAACATAGAGGCGGGTGCGCACCACGTCGTTGAGGGTGGCGCCGGCTTTGAGCAAGGCGGCTTCGATATTCTTTATGGTTTGCAGGGTCTGGATGTAAACATCGCCGATGCCAACGATGTTGCCGTCCGGGCCGGTTGCGGTGGTGCCGGAGACGGAGATGATGTTGCCAACACGCACGGCACGGGAATAGCCGACGATGGGCTCCCAGGGGGCGCCGCTGGAAATATTTTGACGAGGCACGTTTGTTTCTCCTTCGGTTCGATTCCTGCCGTTTTTTGGAAGCGAGGCGCGTGAGGTCATCAGGATACCCAAGTTAAGTTAAGCATGTTAAGAAACGCGATCCTTCACAGTGTGCTCCGTCACCATGCAATTCGTTACGATAATTAATACGTTGCCTGGCATTCGCAGGAGGTTGCTTGCGCGGTTGTTTTAACGATTACCATGCCGGGCCTGCTTGCGATGCCAGTTGTGGACGCGTGGTAAACTGAATAAATCATGCACCCAATACGGCGCGAATTGCGGGCCCCTGCGGCCCGAGGACGCCATGAAGTGTAACAACATTCTGGAGGCCATCGGGCATACGCCGCTGGTGCGCCTGAATCGCATCAATCAGGGGTTGCAACCGCAGATTTACGTCAAGGCGGACTACATCAATCCGGGCGGGTCGGTGAAAGACCGCATCGCGATCACGATGATCGATGAAGCGGAGAAAAAGGGCTTGTTGAAGCCCGGCGGCACCATTATTGAGGGCACCTCTGGAAATACCGGGGTGGGGCTGGCGCTGGTGGCCGCGGTACGGAATTACAAAATGGTTTTTACCATTACGGATAAACAATCCAAGGAAAAAGTGGATTTGCTGAAAGCCCTTGGGGCGGAAGTGATTGTTTGCCCCACGGCGGTCGAGCCAGATGATCCGCGCAGCTACTATTCGGTGGCGAAGAAATTGGCGCGCGAGATTCCCAATTCTTATTATCCGAACCAGTATGACAATCCAATGAATCCAGAAGCGCATTACCTGACTACTGGGCCGGAAATCTGGGAGGACAGCGAAGGCACAATTACCCATTTTGTTTGCGGGATAGGCACGGGCGGAACGGTGAGCGGCGTGGGCCGTTACTTGAAAGAGAAAAACCCCGACATCAAGATTATTGGCGTCGATCCGATTGGGTCGCTTTATTATAACTTTGTGAAGCGTGGAGAAACGATCCGAGCCAAAACGTATGTGGTGGAAGGCATCGGCGAGGATTTTTTCCCGAGCACGATGAATTTAAAGATTCTGGATGATGTGCTGCAGGTGAGCGACGAGGAATGCTTTGTGGTGGCGCGACGGCTGGTAAAGATGGAAGGTTTGTTTACCGGCGGGTCGGGGGGCGGGTGCATTTCCGCAACGCTGCGGCTGGCGAAGGATTTGGGGCCGGAGGCTTTTGTGGTGGCGCTTTTGCCGGATACCGGGATGCGCTACTTGAGCAAGGTTTATAACGATGAATGGATGCGCGAGCGCGGATACGTGGACGCGGCGGTGGCCATTACGGCGGCGGAAGTGGTGCACGCCAAGCACGCGACGCGCAAAGCGCGCGAGTTGATTATCGCTCGGCCGTATCAAACCGTGTTCCATGCGCTGAAGACTATGCAGGAGCAAGATATTTCGCAGATCCCGGTATTCGAGGAGAACTTGCCCATCGGCACGATTTACGAGGATCAAATTTTAAATTTGGCGCTGCAAGGCAAGGATTTGCGCAAGCTGGTGGTACGCGAAATGATGAGCAAGCCGCTCCCGCAGATACCAGGAAGCGCGCCAGTGGAACGGATTACACATATTTTGAGCCACGAAAACCCGGCAGTATTCGTCGAGATGGGCAACGCGCGGTTTGAAATCCTCACGAAGTACGATTTAATGAGCACGGTCGCCAGCCTGATGGAACAAAAGCGTTGATGGCGTTTTTTGCTTCCTAAAATTCAAAGCACTGGAAAAACCAATTGAAGATTCAGGAATTCAATGAACGGTTGAAGAACGCGATTCTTATTGCCGATGGAGCGATGGGTTCGCTACTTCATGAAACCGTGGGGCCGCAGCGCTGTTTTGATGAGCTGAACAGTACGGAGCCGGAAGCGGTTTTTCGCGTGCACCAATCGTACATACAGGCGGGCGCGCAAATCATCGAGACGAATACTTTTGGGGCCAACCGCTTCAAACTGGCGCCCCTGGGACTTGGCGATGAAGTGCAGCGGCTGAATAGCCGAGGCGTAAAAATCGCTCGGGAAGCGCGGGATGCGGCGAGCAGTGAAGTGCTGGTCGCGGGATCCATGGGGCCACTCGGGTTGGGCGTGCAGTCGCGGCACCCGGAGCCTGAAGAGATCAAGGAAATCTTTTATGAGCAGGCGCTCGCGCTGGAAGAGCGCGGCGTCGATCTGTATATATTAGAAACTTTTACTTATATCGAAGAGCTGCTGATTGCTATCGATGCGATTCGGTCGTTTTCAGGTTTGCCTGTTATTGCGCAACTGACGTACTCCGAAGAGGGCACTACGTATGGTGATTTGCGCCCAGCGGCGGCTGCAGAACAGGTGAAACAGAAAAACGTTCAGGTGGTGGGTGCAAATTGCACGCTAGGCCCGCAGGCTTTGCTGCCGATTTTGCAGGAACTCGTGGGCGTTGCGGATTTGCGCGTGAGCGGGATGCCTAACGCGGGATTTCCCAAGCGAGAAGGTGACCGCATTGTTTATCCCAAGTCATCGCCGGAGTATTTTGCGCTGTTTGCACGCGAGGCTGCGGCCATGGGCGTGCGCATCCTGGGCGGATGCTGCGGGACAACGCCGGCGCACGTTCATGCCATGGCTGAGTCGGTAAAGTCGCTGCGTCCAGTGAAGGCCGCGACGGTTGCACACGTGGAACACGTGGCACGACCTGCGGAGGTGGCGGAACGCGAGCCTCAGAGCAAATTCTGGCGCAAACTTCAGAATGAAGAATTTACCGTGTGCGTGGAAATCGATCCGCCAAAAGGGATATCGCTGGAACGCGTTTACGAGCAAGTGGAGAAAATTATGGCTTCGGGACGCGTGGATGCCATTGATGTGAATAGCGGAGCGATGGCGCGCGTGGGGATGGATGCGCTGATTGTTTCTGGCGCGCTGGAGGCTCGCGGCGTGGAAACTGTGCCGCACCTGACTACCCGGGATTACAACATTATTGGATTACAGGCGATGCTGCTGGGGGCGTGGACGGTTGGTGGCGTGCGCAACGTGCTGGCAATTACCGGCGATCCGCCGTCGGTGGGCGACTACCCGGAGACGAGTGGAGTCTACGAAGTCGATTCCGTGGGGCTCGTGAAAGTTTTGCACCGGCTGAATCAGGGGACGGACTGGGCGGGAAAAACCTTGGGCGGGGCGACAAATTTCGCGATCGGCGTAGCGCTGAATCCTGTGGCGGATGATCTGGACGGTGAGATTGAGAGATTCCATGCGAAGGTGGAGGCGGGCGCCCACTTCGCGATGACGCAGCCGCTGTTTGATCCGGAGCATTGGCGTGCATTTTTGAAAAAGTTGGGTGGTGAGCCAGCGATTCCGGTGCTGATTGGAGTGTGGCCGCTCAATAGTTACAAGCAAGCGCTGCGATTGAATAATGAGGTGCCGGGGATTGTGATTCCGCCCGCAGTGTTGAAGTCCATGGAAGTGGCGGGAGCGGCGGCACGAGATTGCGGGTTTGAAGTGGCGCGAAAAATGATGGAGTGGGCGCGCACGGAAGTGGCAGGGGCCTATTTGATTCCGCCGTTTAAACGGTACGAGGACATTTTGGAATTGTTGTAAGACTTTTATTTGGGAATTGGTTTCGTGGGCGAGGCGCTGGTGTGGTCGTGGATAATGCGCCAGCCTTCGGGGAAACGTCGCCAGACCAAGGAGAAGACTCCGCCAAGTTCGTCCTTTTCGCGCTTTAGATGCCAATGACCCAGCACCAAGGCTGTGTCGGGACCCAGGAAGCGAAATTCCAAGTTGGCAAAATCGAGCGTGCCCATAGCGCTGCGATCCGGGTAATTTTTTTTGTAACGCGCCAGTACGGCGTCCCAGCCCCGGGAGATGCCGTTGCTTCCGGAAAAAGTGAGCTCGGGAGAATGCCAGTAGCCGCTGAGAAATGCGTCGATGTCACCGCGATTCCATGCTTGTTGTTGGGCGTCAAGGACGGTGCGAATTGCGCTGAGATCAGCTTGGCGAGCGGGGGCTTCGTCGGCGGATCTAATATCTGGCGTTAAGGAGCATAGAGTCAGTAGCACAAGTGCGCCGAGCTTCGGTCGAGTTCGGAGGTTGTGGGACTTGGGCATATAGGCACCTGATGTCTAGCGCGGGCAGGATAATTCAAAGTGGGCGCCCCGGCAACGCGCCGATATAACTACAATGATTACAGGTAGTTAAGCCGTAGGTCCTATAGGCTTGGTACTTGCGAGCTATAGGGTAAAGCAGTGGGTAACGCGAGAATACGGGTGAGGAAAAAAGCATGTTCGCCGCTATGCTCTTCGCCATATCGACTGTCGCCATAGCCCAATTTGGGATGTATTACTGGCGCGCTGTTCTAGCGAGTGTCGCCTCTCAGCCAGTTTCTGAATCAGTACTCGCCGCCATATCCGCAGATAACCGGCCGTTACAAGCGGCTGACTTCGTGCAGTTTGCCGGGTTGCATGCATTGACACCGGACTTATCTCCACGCGGAGGAGGCCTGGGACTGGTGCGGTTTTATTATGGGCTAACCCGCGCTGTAAATAGGATGGTCGGGGTGCACGTTCCGGCAGTCGCGCAGTGGATAGAACAAGAAGGCGCAATTTGCGCGCGATACGTTGCGGTGCAGATTGATCAACGGTTGCAAGCTAACATGGAGTTGGCTGCGGCACTGCGATCCTGCTAACCGGCATTGATCGACTAAAGAACGGAATCCCCAAACGCGAATATGGCGTCTGGGGATACCCAATCAGAGAAAATCTTCTAATCCCTTCATAGCTGCGCGCTCTGACTTTTAACCAACAGAACCCCGTTATCGTTCAGGGCCATTTGGTTTCCGATTCTGAGGGAAAAGCTGGCGTCACCAAGTAACCATTCACAGCAAATCGCCAAGTGAGTTCAATAGGCCCAGCGCATCAAGACGGCGCCGGTGGTGTAGCCCGCGCCTACAGCGACAAGCAGGACGAGGTCGCCTTTTTTGAGGCGGCCCTCAGCTACGGCATCGCGCAGGCCCAAGGGGATAGTCCCTGCGGTGGTGTTGCCGTAGCGATCGATATTCACCATTACTTTCGAATCGTCGACACCCAAGCGCTCCTGCATGGCGCGGATGATGCGGAGGTTCGCTTGATGAGGGACGACCAGGGCAAGGTCGTCGCTCTTGAAACCATTGCGTTCAAGCAAATTCACGGCTACCTCGGCCATGCGGCGCACCGCGTACTTGAAGACCTGCGAACCTTCCTGGTGGACGACGTGCATATTCTTATCCACGGTGTCGTGAGTGGGAGGATGCAGCGAGCCGCCGCCGGGCATGTACAGAAAATTGCCTCCGGAACCGTCCACGTCGTGAGAGAAGTCCAGAATGCCTTCGTTAGGGGTAGCGGGCTCCAGTAAAACGGCGCCCGCACCGTCGCCAAAGAGAATCGCCGTGCCGCGATCTTGGTAATCGATGATGGAGCTCATGGTGTCACTACCGATGACCAAGACTTTTTTGTGCGCGCCAGCGGCGAATTGGGCACCGACGGTTAGCGCGTAGGCGAAACCGGCGCAGGCGGCGGAGAGGTCAAAGCCCCAGGCTTTAGTAGCGCCGAGCTGGTTCTGAACGAGACAAGCGGTGGCGGGAAACATCATGTCCGGGGTGACGGTGGCGAGGACGATCAAATCGATTTCGGTGGGATCTGCTTTGGTTTGCGCAAGAAGGGTTTTGGCCGCTTGGACCGCGAGATGCGATGTGGGCGTACCCTTTTCGACGATGTGGCGTTCCCGAATTCCGGTGCGCGTGCGAATCCACTCATCGTTGGTGGCCACCATTTTTTCCAAGTCGGCGTTGGTGAGGATTTTGGGAGGAACGCAACCTGCCACACCCGTAATTTTTGCGGCGATGCGATGAGACATGAAACTCCTTCAAGAATGACCAGGGCAGAAGAATAAGGATTTTATGCGATAGCGGAGCGGAGTTACAAGGAGTGTACGCAGAAAACGCCGCGGATTCATTCGTAGAGGAAAAAAGAAAAACCCGGGGCTAAACGAAACCCCGGGGGCTTAAACGGTTAAAGGTTTAAGATGCGGAACGCACCTGAGCTTTGGGTTCGCTGAACAGCGAGATCATTTCACGATTGAACGCCGGAATGTCGGTGGGCTGACCGCTGCTGACCCAATTGTTGTCACGCACGACTTCCTTGTCCAGCCACTTTGCGCCGGCATTGCGCAGGTCGTCCTGAATGGTGTGATAGCTGGTGATCGTGCGGCCTCGGGTCAGGCCGGCAGAGACCAGCAACCACGGAGCATGGCAGATCGCACCACGCGAAGCGCATCGGCATTCAGGGCTCCTCCAGGGAGCAGCACGGCGTCGAAATCGGCGGGGTTAGCGCTGTCGAAGGTCGCGTCCACGGCAACCGTTTCCGATTTTTCGTCGTGCTTCATACCCTGAATCTTGCCGCTCTTTGGAGCGATTACGGTGGTTTTTGCGCCAGCAGCATCCAGAACTTTGCGGGGTTCACCAATTCGGCTTCTTCGAATCCGTCCGTGGCCAAGATAGCCACGCGTAGTCCGTTTAATTGTTTATCAGTCATAACGTTCCTCGACTCATTTTAAATTGGAGCAAGTCCACACGACGAAATTAACGTCCCAAGACTCGCTGCACTGTTATGGTTGGCGCGCTAAGACAGCGGTGCAATCGGGAGAAGGCTGCAGAAAAAAAACCTCGATAAATACGCTCTTAATATCATTAACAATTCAAACTTTGTATGTCATTTCGCGAATGCCGATACTGAAGGGGGATGCCATTCGGGTGAACGGTACGGCTAGTTTCAGCGTGCCGAGGCCAGGCGGGGGAAGAATTTTTTGCCGTCAAGAATTATGCGGACAGCGTCGACGAGGTCATTGCCCGCGCGTGCTTTGGCGACGTAGCCCCAGGCACCTACGTTGGAAATTTCACGCATCATTTGCGGAGAATCGTGCATGGTGAAGAAGAGAATTTTTGTGTTGGGATCATCCTTCAAGATGTGCACAGCAGCCTCGATGCCGCTCATGCCGGGCATGCTAACGTCCAGAATCAATAGGTCAGGACGCAATTCCTTAGTTTTACTGACGGCCTCATTTCCCTCGATGGCTTCCCCGCAAACCGACCATTCCTCCTGACTTTCCACGAGACCGCGCACACCGCGACGCATAACCTCGTGATCGTCCGCGATGAGGATGCGTTTACGAACATCCGGGCGCTGGCGGAGATTGGCTTGAAAATTTCCCTTATCGCGAAAAAGTTCGCCGACTGATCGCTCGCCGGATTCTTCCGTTGAGGCCACCCTGGGCAGCGTAGCGTACACGCGCGCACCTTCGTTGCTAAATTCCACTTCCAGTTGGCCACCCAACTGGCGGATGCGTTCGCGCATTCCGGGAATACCGACGCCGAGAGTTGGCGCGCCAGCAAAGGTAGAGCGTTCCGTCCCACCCTTTACGCCCTTTCCGTGATCGACAATTTCGAGGTGCACTTTGCTGGGCGATTGAAAAATCCGTATTTCCGCACTGGGACTGCCGGAGTACCTGTGCACGTTGGTGAGGCTTTCCTGTAACACACGAAACAGAGCGGTTTCGGCATCGGTGGTGAGCCTCACCAACTCTTCGTCTATGGATACGCTTAGATGAATACCACTGCGCTTTTTAAAACCTTCGGCATACCAGAGCACCGCGGAAGCAAGGCCGCATTCATCGAGGAGCGGCGGGTGCAATAGATAGGAGAGAGTGCGAATTTCCTCGCCAATTTTGCCGACCACCTCGCGAGATTCGGTCAAGGCGTCTTTGACATCAACCTTCCCGGTGTCGACGAGCTTGGCGAGGCGATCGAGGGTCATGGAGAGCACGGCAATTTTTTGGCCGGTGGTGTCATGCAAATCGCGGGCGATGCGGCGGCGCTCTTCGTCCTGGAGTTTCAAGAGGCGCGCGGAAAGTTGGCGGAGCGAAAGTTCGCTGACGCGCAAGGCTTCGTTGGTTTCGATCAACTCCGTGAGTTCCGTAGCCACCACGCAGATGGTGTGACCGCCTTGTTCGCGAACCGGGCTTAAAGTTAGACGGATGGTGCGGGGCCGCTGCCGGTGGCTGTCCAGGCGAATTTCACCACGGACAATATTAATGTTGGCATCCGCGATTAGAGAGGCCAGCAATTCACGGTCTTCGCCGAATACAAAATCATTCAGGGGGGCGCCGATGAACTTTTCGAGAGGAATGTCAAAAATTTCGGCAAAACTGCGATTGGCATAGAGAACGGTGCCGTCGTCGGCTAGAGTTGCGGCGCCTTCGTCGATGGTTTCAACCATCAAGCGGTAGGGATGTTCAGCGCCTTGCAGAGTAAAAACTTGATCGCCATGAGGGCCAGAGACCAGCACCGCGTCGACTTCGCCCATGCGGATGGCGCGAAGGGTTTCTTCCAGTTCCGCGATGCGCGCATGCAGGTCGGTTACCTGCGTGGATCGGGCCGGCTTTTTTTTCCGCTTAGGCACTTCCCTGCTCCTCATTCAACCTTATATCGAGCCCAAGAATCACGCGATTTTGATCGGAGAAATCGCCGACCAGCCGGCGCAATGGCAAGGGCATGGACTTAATCAGGGTGGGCGCAGCGATGATCTGGCCTGCCGCAGCCATGGCCGGTTGCTGATAGATATCGACGACTTCAAGATCAAACTGGTTGGGAATGTATTTGTCGCACAGGGCGCGCAGATTTTCAACGGACTGCAGGGAGCGGGGGGTTTGGCCGGTGATATACAAACGCAGGGCGTAGCGGACAGCAGAGCGTTTTGCGGTACTTTTTTGCCTGCTGGATGCGGTTCGCTTTTGCGCGGTGGTTGCGCTGTTTTTTTTCGGCTTAGTGTTTGAGCTGGCTTTTACTTTGGGTGTCATGGCGCCTGTGTTATTTCGTTTCCGGGCGGACGTCCAAGCCGACGAGGACACGCTGAGTGTCAGAAAGGTCACCGATAATTTTGCGGATGGGCTGAGGCAGATTGCGCACGAGGGTAGGAATGGCGAGTATCTGGTCGTCCTGGGCGAGTTGCGGGGTTTTTACCAGGTCGATGACGTGCAGCCGGTAACGGCCTTGCAGATATTCTTCACAAATTTTCTTCAAATTACTGAGGGCGATCAAAGATTTTGGTGTTTGTCCGGCCACGTAGAGGCGCAACTCGAGGGTGGCATTTGTAGGACCGCCGGTGGCTTCAGTCTTTTGAGGTTTTGCTTTCACCTTCGAGTCCTCATGAGTTCACCACCTGGCCGGTTGGGGTTACGCCGCGCATTTTACCCATTTCTTCGCGATCGAGCGCCAATCTTTGCTGACGTTTATTCCGTCGCTGGGTAAGGCGGGCAAATTCGGCTTCACCGGAAGACAATTCGGAGCGCAACGCGGCGATCTGCGATTCCAGAACATTACGCTTGGCGGAGAATTCCTTGCGCTTTTCCTCCAACTGCTGCTCCTCGCGCAGCGCCTCGGCTCTTTCGCGCGCTTCCTGGGCAACACGCGCGGAACCAGTGTAAACGGTCCCGGATCCGACGTAAGCGGGGAGCAAATGAACTCCGGTGCGGCTTAGGACAAATTCGCGAATCTGGTTGGAATGCGCCATGCCGCGCGATTTTAAAACATAAAGGCAGCGATTGCGTTCGCCATTCAGTTCCAAGTCGCGCAGCAGGATCCAGGTATCGGTGAGCGAGGAAATGCCCACTTCTGTTTGTTCCTCCGCGCCGCGGGTGGCGGTGAGGGTGGCGAACATGGCGGTGATCTGACGGTGCTTCAAAAAGTCCAGGAGGCGCATGAGCATGGCGTGGACTTCGTTGAGATTGGCGCTAATCAGATTGGTTATGGGATCGACGATCACGACTTGAGGATTGAATTCGTCAACCAGCTCGTGGATGCGCAACAAATGCATTTCCAGGCCATGTTGCGTAGGGCGCCAGGCGCGAAACTCGAGTAGACCTTTTTTGATGTATTGATCGAGATTGATTCCCACGGAACGCATATTGCGCGTGACTTGCGCGGAAGACTCCTCGAAAGCGATGTACAACACGCGCTTGCCACTGCGACAAGTTTCATTGGCGAAATGAGCGGCCAGGGTGGACTTACCGGAGCCAGAAGTTCCTGACACCACGATTGACGAGCCTTTGTAGAATCCCCGGCCTTCGAGCATTACGTCGAGATCTTTTACGCCTGAAGAAAGGCGGTCCTTGGAGACTTTGTGCTCCAAGCCAATGGAAGAAAGGGGCAAGACTGAAAAGCCCCTTTTGTCGATCAGGAAAGGATATTCGTCAGTCCCGTGAGAGGAGCCGCGATATTTCACGATGCGCATACGGCGCGTGGAAATCTGATCGTTGACGCGGTGATCCAAGGAGACTACGCAATCAGAGACATATTCTTCGAGGCCATAGCGTGTGAGGGTTCCTTCGCCACGTTCGGCGGTGATCACGGTGGTCAGGCCGCGATCTTTCAGCCAGCGGAACAAACGACGAATTTCGGCGCGCAACATGCCGACATTAGCAAAACCAGAAAAGATCGCTTCTACCGTGTCGAGGACGACGCGCTTGGCGCCCACCGATTCCACGGCATGCCGCAGGCGCACAAACAAACCTTCCAGATCGTATTCGCCGGTTTCCTGAATTTCGCTGGGCTCAATTCGCACGTAATCGAGGAATAATTTTTTTTGAGCGACCAGCACTGGCAGATTAAATCCCAGCGACTCCACATTGCGGCTCATCTCTTCGCCAGTCTCTTCAAAAGTCATCAAAACGCCTGGCTCGCCGAATTCCGTGGCTCCGCGAACGAGGAATTCCATGGCAAACATGGTTTTTCCGCAACCGGGACCGCCGCACACAATGGTGGGCCGTCCAGCGGGGAGGCCTCCGCCGGTGATCTCATCGAAGCCGGCAATACCGCTGGGCGCCTTTTTTAACTGCGGGAAGGCGCGAGACGCAGCTGCGGTTTTTGTGCGTTTTGATGCGCGAGCCATAACGACGTTTTGAGCCTCACAATTTGAAATCGGGCGGTATCAGAAACAAAGACGATGCAGCGAAAACTTATTATCCACAGAAATAAGCGTCATAACAATTGTGGTAGAGGAATTGAAAACTATGGCCCAGGCGGGTTGGGCAAATCACCGAGGGTGGCAATCCCCAAGTGCCTTTTTATCTTGAACTGCCAGGTTATTTTTAGCAACTGGATAAAAATCAATAGCCAGTCCAGATGTGGCTTATCATCGAGGCGCCAGCAATGAAGAGGTACCAAGCGGGCGCTATTGTGAATTAGCCACCGGGGGAACCGATCATGAGAGCTGCAAGGAAATTTTGGATTTTGGCGGTGGTCTTTATGGCGGTGCCGACGTGCAGCCCGCGAACCCACGCAGGTCCGCCTCAGAGTGGCACGACGCCCGAGACAAAAGACGAGCCGTACGTGGTGGAATATTATTACAAGGCCAAATGGGGACATGCGGAGGAATTTCTTACACTGTTCAAGAAAAATCATTACCCAGTACTGAGAAAAGAGATGGAGCTGGGGCGCATCTTGCGTGTGAGCATGGCTGCGCCCCGGCTGCACAGCACGGAAGACGGGCGATGGGATTACCGGGTGACCATCGTGTTTAAGAGCGCGGCGATCGCAAATGACAATTTTGATAGCGAGGCGCTGCTGCGACAGCTTTACCCGAATCAGGAAATTTATAAGGAAGAGGAGCAGAGGCGCTTTGAGATATTAGATGGGCACTGGGATCTGCCGATTAAAGACGTAGCGCTCGATAAACGCTAGCAACCACAGATCAGGAGTGCGGCGTGGGGGCTACGGCTCCGATTTCGAGAATCGGATTGGGCAATTGGCGCATGGCCCGCACAAAGATTTCCACAATGCTGGCGTCGAACTGGGCGTCGGCGCAGCGTTCGAGTTCCTTGAGAGCGTCGGAAGAGGAGCGACCCTTTTTGTAGACACGATCACTGGTAATGGTGTCATAGGCATCGGCTACGGCGATGATGCGCGCGCCCAGAGGAATTTCCTGGCCAGCCAAAGCGTCGGGATAGCCTGAGCCGTCAAAATATTCGTGATGATGGAGCACCATCTTGCGGATGCGCGCTAGTGCCGTTAGGGGCTCGAGAATTTTGGCGCCAAAGGTAACGTGGGATTTCATGGTTTCCCACTCTTCGGGATTCAAGGCGCCGCCTTTATTCAGAATTGTTTCGGGGATACCGACTTTACCGATGTCATGGAGCACCGCGCCGAGACGAATTTCTTCGACTTCCGCATCATTCATGGACATGGATTCGGCGATGAGCGCAGCGTAAGCAGAGACTTTTTGCGAATGGCCCTGGGTGTAATGGTCTTTCGCATCGATGGCGAAGGCCAAAGAGGTTACGGTGTCGAGAACGGCTTGCGGCAAGGCCTGGGGGCCTTCGAGCACGGCGGGCATATCGGTGACGGTTCCCGTGGCTGCCAACGATTCCGTGAATTGTTTAAGGCGCAAGTAGATTTCTTCAAAAGCTTCAGGGCCGGTGGAGAACAAACGCTTGAGTGTGACTCCGAGATAGGCTTCGAGTACGTCGCGCTTCCATTTTTTGGCTTCGTTGGGATCAAAGTGATCGGCCGTCGAGACGGTATTGCCACCCTGATGCTTGGAGAGATACATGGAGGCGTCCGCCACCTGGATAAGTTCCTGCGGGGAGGAGCCATGCAACGGATAACAAGCAATACCGAAACTGGCGCTGATATTTTTTTCCCGTAATAAGGCATCGGCGGCCACCCAGCTACGTAGCTTGGAAGAAAGTTGGCGTGCGTGCTCCATGTTGGTTTCCGGCATCAGGATGACGAATTCGTCTCCACCGTAACGGGCCACCACGTCGGAGCGGCGGCAATTGGTTTCCAGGATGTGTCCGACGCGTTGCAAAACAAGATCGCCCTCGAGGTGACCGTAAAAATCGTTGACGAATTTGAAGCGGTCCAGGTCCATCAGGACGAGGGCAAAGGCGCGAGCGGCGCGCGTGGAGCGTTTCCACTCGGCGTTTAGAGCTTCCATGAAAAAACGGTGCGTTTTGACGCCGGTGAGGCCGTCGGTGATCGCTTGTTCGCGGGCCTTCTGGAAGGATTCGGCATTGTGCAGTGCACCGGCGATGAGGTCGGCGAGGGTTCGGACGAGGAGAATTTCTTCCTCGGAAAATTCGATGTTGGCTGATGACTCAATGAAAAGTACTCCATGAAGGTGCTCGGCATAGAAGATGGGCAGGGCCACCGCCGTAGCAGTGTCCGGCAGAAGTGGCTTTAACGCGGCATCCGCGACATTGGCGCCACGATAGAACGCCATCTCGCCATTGCGGGCGACATGCCCGATGAGGCCTGAGCCAAGCGGTATGCGTTGACCCAGACCGCCGCGACGCTTGCCGGCTTCAGCCTGAATGACGATTTCGCGTGTGGAGTACTCGAGGACGCCGATGCCGATGTGGTCGTAGGTAAGGCCCCCTTCAAGTTGCTCGGCGATTTTGGCGAGCATTTCATCAGGATTAAGAGTGGCGATGGCGTTTCGCGAAATAATATTGAGCAGGGAAAGGTGGCGCGCCTTGGTACGCTCTTCGTGGAAGAGGCGTGCGTTTTCGATGGCTATACTGGCTTCGCTGGCGAGCACCCGTAATAGTTCGAGATGGCCTTCATCGAAGGCGCGCTCGTTATCTGAGAAGACCGCCATGGCACCGATGGCGCGGTCGTAGGCCACCAGCGGAACGCCGCAGAAACAGCCGCCCGTGCGGATGGGATCGACGCCGAGTTTTTTAACTTCCTCGACATAGTTTTCACGAATCAAGACGGGCTGACGGGTACGGATAATGTATTCGGTAATGTGATTGCCGGAAGGACGGGTGCGCCTGGGCATGCGCACACCGTCAATCATTTCCAGATCGAAAGTCATTTCATCGCTGTTGGATTCGAGCGACGCGATGTAAAAATTTTCGGCATCAAACAAGCGACGTAATTCTTCCCACACTTTGCGCAACAGATCTTCCTTGTTGAGCGTGGAGCTAAGAGCACGGCCAATCTCGTTGAGGACATGAAGCTCTTCGGAGCGCCGGGACGTCTGTTGAATCAAATAACTGTTTTCGACAGCCATGCCAATCTGATGGCCCAAGGCGAGGAGCAGGCGAAGCTCGGCAGGCGTGAACTTGCGGCTATCTGAAGTGCCTAGTAGCAGAACGCCAAAAGCGTTTTCCTTGGCCTGCAAGCTAATGGCGACAATGCTGCGCAATCCCTGAGCTAAAGCAATTTCACGGAAGCGGCGAATGGACGGTTCCTTGTCGAGAGCGGAGAGTGAGTCATCGCGCAAATCGCGAAAACCCAGCAAGCCCCCGAGGCGAGCCACCAAGTTCACGAGATAGTCGTCCAATCCCTCTTCCTGAACAGTGCGGCTGAAGGCGTCGTTTAAACCCACGGCGACAACGGATGTCGGACCCTGAGGGTCGCCGTGATGAAGAAAGAGCGCACCGGCAGGAAGTCGCACGACACCCAAGACGCGGTCAAGAGCCTGAGAAAGCATGCGCTGAATTTCTCCGCCGACAAAACTGGAGGTGGCTAAATTGAGATTGGAAAGCGCCAGCATGTTGCGCTCGATGCGGCGTTTCTCTTCTTCATACAAAGCCATGACCATGAGCATGGCGACGAATGCGGAAGGCACGGCGGCTATGGACATCAACACAGTCTGCTGGCTTTGTGCGGCGGGTTGGAAAAACAGAAAAAGCGATAGCCTCAAAATGGCCCAGCAGGCAAAAGAAATAGCCAGCAGCTGGTCGGCGAGGGTTTCCTGGCGCCGGCTTTCCTGCCAGAAAATGATGGCCACGGCCAGGAAAAGAAATGCAGACGGAGCCACAACGGGGATGGAGAAAAAATGTAGAGAGTTGCCGGTGGTCCACAAACCGAGAACCACAGCGCTGATACCGGCCGCGAGAATCCACGGCTTGCGTTGGGCATATAACTGCGCGCCAAGGAAAAACCAGATGGAAACCAGAGCATAGATCCAGCGAGTGAGCGAGATTTCGACGGGACCCTCGGGAATCCAGCGCGAAAGGGCCGGGGCCAGAAAATGGAGGGAGTAGAAAGCCCAGCCAATGGTCCAGAGCTGCAAGTAGGTTTGGCGTTTTATGGTGTAGATATAGGCGAAAAACCCGGCTACCAGAGCGGTAGCGGCGAGCAAGGCGAGCACGATTAAATTCTGGGGTATCAAGTTTCTGATCGCTTCCTCAGGCGCAGTGATTGCCTTGGCTCGGGCATGGCCGTACCAAATGCGTACAAAACCCGAAGTGGCGCGTCACTTTGGAAAGGGAACGCGGCAGGCTTCGGGTGTGCACAAAATAAAGTACTTGCGATTATGAGGCATAGGATTTTCGGGAACAAGCGTACCTGAGTGCTGGTGGCTAAAAGATAACGGAAGGAGTTAGAAGAGAGAATGTGGCCAGGGTCCGCGGGCTCTAAGAGGGAGCGCTCCGTGACCCACCAAGCCGAGTTTGTGATAGGCTCTGGCATTCGTTGGGGCAATGTTTCTTGCCTGGTTCTTGTGCTGATCGCTATTCCCATCATTGGACATATTTGTTGGCCGATTTAAAGGAGAGTTGTCATGAACCGACTTCGCTTGGGGAGTTTTTCAGGCGCGATTTTGGCGATGGGGATTGGGCTGGCGTCCTGCGGAACGGAGCCGTATCACCAGAAGGAGGAGCGTTACGTATTCGTAACGTTCAATACGAATCTGCCGTACTGGCAGGAGGCGGAAGCGGGGTTCCAAGATGCCGGAAAATGGCTGGGCGTGAAGGTGGAATTCACTGGGCCGGAGAAGTTTTCGCCGGAGGAGGAGTTGGCCGCATTTCAAAAGGCTGTAAGTGAGAAGCCCTCGGGAATATTGCTGTCCGCTTCGCGTAAGGAAATGTTCCGGGATGCTATTGACGGGGCCATAGGTCAGGCGATCCCGGTGATCTGCATCGATTCCGACGCGCCGAATTCCAAGCGAGTAACGTTTATCGGGACAGACAATCTTCGCGCTGGGATGGAAAGCGGTAAGCGTATGGGCGATTTGCTAAAGGGCAAGGGAAACGTAGTGATCGTTTCCATCCCCGGACAAGACAACTTGGAGGAACGGGTGCGCGGCGTCAACGAAGCGTTGAAAAAATTCCCGAGCATCAAAGTGACACAGACGATTGACGACAAAGGGGACCCGCGCATCGCGAATGATCAGATTTCGGCGCTACTCGGCGCGAAAAAAGAAAAAATCGACGGCATTATTTGCCTGGAAGCTTCGGGAGGATCAGGCGCGGCGGAGGCGCTACACCGGCTAGACCAAACCGGGAAGATTCCGATTGTTGCGTTTGACAAGGACCCTGAAACACTGGATTTCGTGCAACAGGGAGCTATCGCAGCAACCATTGCACAGAAGCCCTACGTCATGAGCTATTACGGACTGAAGTTCCTAGACGATCTACATCACAACGCGGTGCATGAATTCAAGGAATGGAACACCGCGCCGGCGGCGCCGATCCCGACGTATGTGGACACCGGGACGGCGGTGGTGGATAAATCCAATCTGGCAGCGTTCCGCGAAGCATTGGCGGCGCATCCGAAACCGCTTTAAGTACAAGCCCAACCCACCGTCTGCGACGCGGTGCGCTTTACAGCGACGCGCATCACTGCGAGGCTTCAACGCCAGCGGCAGCAACGTCGAACGCCTTAGCCTTTTTTGTGCTTGAAGTATTCCACCTGCTGCAATCTCTTCTCGGCTTCCTTTTTTGTCTTGTATGGGCCGCCGAGATTTTTTTTACCCTTCTCTGAAAGTACCTTGTAGCCGCCTTCGGTTTTTTTAATCATAGTGACCTCCCCAGGTCAGTCCAACATCTTGAGAGAAATGCCATAAACGCAGGTTTATGGTCCATACGGTTTGTTACCGACGGCGAATGCGAGGTTCAGACAACAGATTGTTTGGGTGAGTAACCAAATGACGCTGACGATCATCGAAGTTTGATGCTCGGTTAGCGTCGGGCTTCGAGTTCGAAAACAAGTTCGACAAAGCTGGGGCGCTTACAGAATTTCCTGTTGTGCAATACGGTCATTCCGAACGCTGTTCTATTGACACTGCTAATAAGTCGGCCTACACTACGGAGTTTTTAGATGCCCTCAATACCTCATTCTGAGCGTGGGACTAATATGGACAAGAAACGATTAGAGTATTTCAAGAAAAAGTTAGCTACACGGCGCGAAGAATTGATGAAGACGATCGCGCGCACCCAGGAAGAGGGTCGCACGGCCGATGATGATCAGACTGTCGATCTGGCGGACAAGGCTGCAAACTCCTACACCAAGGAATTTCTCTTTGGGATGACAAACACGGATCGCACCATCCTGAACATGATTGATGCGGCGTTGAAGCGCATTCAGGTGGATGAGTACGGGGTGTGCGCGAATTGCCAAGATGAAATGCAGCAGAAGCGGCTGGAGGCCGTGCCTTGGGCTAAACACTGCATCAGTTGCCAGGAAAAGATGGAGCAGGGCCTGCTGTAACGCCCTTGGTACCCTTCTAGTTAGATAACTAAATAATAATTACTGTTCCGGTGCGGAGCGAGTAAACTGCTCCCATGAAAGTCGGGGGGAGCGTTGCGCGGCTATGCGCCAGCCATGCGAGGGCTTACCGGCAGGTGGCTTAACACCGTGCGGGCGGCGCTGCTCAGCGTGGTATTCCCTGCCGGTTGCCGCATCTGCGGGCAGCTGCTGACCGAAGCCACGCACATTCCCATCTGCAATGATTGTCTAGGCTCGTTCGGACCGATCTCCGGGCCAATTTGCGAAAAGTGCGGTAGGCCTGCCGACGGGCCTGCGAAATCTGGCTAGGAAACGTTTGTCCGCCCCAGGTGGGTAAACGATGAGTGGGGGGTTATGCCTTCGACCGAGTAAGAAGCTGGGCGGTTTACGAAGGCGTGCTGGTGCGCGCGATGCTACTCTCAAAATTCGATAATAGGACCCTCTAGGCAAACTGTTCGCGCGGCGGCTCGCAGAAGTTGTGGTGGAGGGCGGGGCGCTTTTCAAGCGGACGTCGTCGTGCCAGTGCCGCTGCAGGGCCAGCGTGAGCACGAACAGGGCTATAACCAGGCAGCTCTAATAGCCAAACCGATAGCCATACGACTGGGGCTACCGTACAAATCGCTGTTACTCACCAGAATCCGGCCGCGTCCCGACCAGCAGTTGTTAAGTTATAAAGAACGTTGGGAATCGGTGCGTGGCACTTTTGCCACACGTCCGTGCAGCCAGGTTGACAATTTACGCGTCTTACTGGTAGATGATGTAATGACTTCTGGAGCGACGCTGGACTCGTGTGCCAAGACTTTGCGCGAGGCAGTCGCCAGATCGGTGATCGGGCTGACAGTAGCCCGTGCAGTTTTAAAGAACGCCGCACGTCTCCAGTAGGATCGTACCCGAGGACAGCGCGATGAGCGCACGACGGCTAAGCACGGTCGATTCCCGGGGGCGCCATACCCCCGAGGCAACCGGAGCGGCTGTGCCCGGCTCCGAGGGTCCCGCTGGCAGTAGATTCCCATCTCCAATAACGGCCCGCCGCATGGCGTTGATGCAGGAGCCTGTACTGGTGCTGAACGCCACGTACGAGCCGATCAACGTAACGGCGGTGCGGCGCGCGATGGTGCTGATGCTCAAGGGCGTAGCGCAAGCCGAAGAACTGCACAACGCGGAGGTGCACTCCGCGGCGCATTCCCACCGGGTGCCCTCGGTGATTCGATTACTGGCTTACCGGCACATACCGCAGCAGAGTCGAGCACTTTCGCGGAAAAATATTTTATTGCGCGATCGCAATACCTGCCAGTTTTGCGGGCGGATTTTCCCCAGTTCGGAATTGACGTTGGATCATGTAGTGCCGCGCTCGAGAGGTGGGCGATCGTCGTGGGAGAATCTGGTGGCGTGCTGCTACCGGTGCAATAACAACAAAGGGGACCGGACCCCGGAAGAGGCAGGAATTAAACTGGCGCGCAAACCGCGGCCGTTCACATTGCACACCTCAAGACAACTGATGCGATTAATCGGACATCGTGACGAACGATGGCGTAAGTATTTGTTTTATTAGCGCCTTTGGCATTAACAAAAATTAATAAGAAAAATTTGTGTATCGGTGAAACCTTTTGCGCCGCAGTACATCTAAGTTATCAATACCACTTCGAGGACACACCCCGGGAGGCAGCTAAGGCCAAACGCCTTAGCTGCTTCTCTCCTTTTAGGCCACATTTGTTGTTCTTGTCGTAAATAGTAATCTGTGCAAAAAAGTAAGAAACGCCGTGTGTAGCAATCCCACAATTCTCGTAGCACAACGTGTCACGTCCCATGGTTCGAAACCCTGCCATCGCTTCTCGACGTCTAATAGATACGACTAATAGATAAAGGACGCTATATGCATGCAGTCGCGCGGTCCGGGGTTGCCATCGTTGCAGCGCTCGTTATGGTGGCGCAGCCTATTTTTGCCTTTCAGTCACCGTTGTCCGACGAATCCGTACGCGAAGCCTATTTCCTGGGCCAGCGTCATGATGGCTCGTTCGAGGAGTTGGTCGAAAAATCCACGCGGCGGTTCCCTGCACCGAAAGCCGGTCCATACATTTCTTCCGTGATGTTTGTTACTCCGTTCGTGAGTGCCGCTCAACTGTCCAATAATTACATTGGGAATTACAGTGCCCAACAGGCTGAACTGGATCATCGCGGGGCCGGAAAAGAAATCGTTAAAATTACCGTCGAAATTCAGCTGACGGAAACCTACGGCCAGTTCATCGCCCCAGCCAAAGCGAAATTACGCTCCAGTTCTGCGCCAGCGCTGATCCCGCGACCGGATGATTTCTGGAGAGACTTTCAGGTGCAAATCTTTAACGGCGACCAAGCGCTATCTAACTCCGTCTATCATGGGCGGCCAAAATATAGTTGTGGTGAGTACGGTCCCTGCATTCTGATTGGCGCGACACTCACCTTTGAATTTCCCGCAGACGCTTTTTCAGCTGATGCAGCGAGCATTGCGGTAGACCCACCCGAAGGCGAGCCCGTCACGGCGGATTTTGATCTCGGCCGCTTGCGCTGAACGTCGCGGGAAAGCGGATTGTTCGTCAGATTAAAATCTCCAAGCGTGCGCCGTACGGCCAGTCAATAGAAATTCTCGACTCGGTCGAGAAAAGCACATGGCCGACGTTTCGCAATGGGTATGTTTTAGTTCGTGGGGTTACGGGGGAATTTGAAATATGGCAAGCGCACGCCGCGAATGAAAATCTGGTCGGCACGTGTACTTGCAGGGGCTTGAAATTCCGCTGCTCCGCCGGAGGTCACGTAGTCGTCTTGATCGACGCCATCGCCGCTTACGCCCACCCCACCAATTAAAGCGCCATTGCGATATAGGCCAGTGCTGCCGGGGAAAAATACGATCCCGCTGTTATTACCGCTTGATAGTCCACCGTCGAGACCTTGCGAACAAGGGTTAACAACGTCGTTCATAAACAAGGGGAAAAATGGACCGGCGTTTGAATCATCAATGCCGGGTGGGAAAAACGGCTGCGCGCCGAAGCTGATGGTGCGGTTGGTCACCGCGGTGCCGACGGGTACCTGGCTCAAGTCCGCATCGCTGCGCTGGGCGCCATTGAAATACACCATGTTGCGCGCCTTGGTTGCGGATACATCGATGCTGAAAACCGTAGCGTCTGGCATGCGGCGCAGTGCAATGATGTTTCCGTCGAGATCGGATATGGCAATCACCATACGCGCCTTCGATCCCAAAGGAAGGCGAATGGATGCGCGCGTTTGATTCGCAGTGTTTACGGCGGCATCCAGAATCTGCGTAGCTTCCATCTGGCTCAGACCGCCGCTTGCGGGGGCCGGATTTAAGCTTGGATGCGGGCCAACCAGGTCTCCCTCAGGTGCGGCTTGACCTGCTTGGGGACTGACGACATAGCTGCCCGAGAAAGTGCCGGTGCCAACTGATGCCGGCCGGGTAGTCTGATTGATGGCCGGGAGCGCCACGCCGCCCATAAATACTTCGCCAGGAGCCGGGAACGGATTTGGTAACGGAGAAAGACCCGTAGCCAGGGCACCCGAGAAGGCTGTAAATTCGGCCACGTCCGGCGCCACGGCCGCCACGCCAATTCCGCCAACTAAAGTCGGGCCCTTGTAAATCGGAAGTCCCCCGGGATTCACATCGTTCGGTTTGCTGTCCAGCACGTCCGCTTTGCCGGTAATGATGCCCGGCCCCGGGCCGCCAAGGAGCGCGGTCGAGGGATGAATACCTCTCGTCTCCAGTTCCGAGGAGAGTTTGCAGCCGCGATTGGTGTTTTCTATTCCGTATAAATCGGCGTTTGAAGCATTCGAAACGCCCGGCGGGAAGTGGACGCCGCTGATGAATCGCACCGTTCGGCTCGGCAGAGGCGCCTGGTCGTTGCTGAAAAACGCCCCGGTGCGGGCTAGCCCTATGGCTAAGTCGTTGGTGCTGGTCTGGATACCAAAATTTCCGGCAACGGTCAGTGGCGCATCCGGCTTGCGATAGACTGCCAGGACAGTTCCCGCGCGGTCTACTACGGCAATTACAGCCGTCGTCGGCGAAGTGGCGGCTGCGGCCGCGCGCACGATGCTGTCTACATCACTGGGGCTAAGGGTGACAGTTGTGGACGCGGACGACGGGGCATTGACCGCAGATTGCGGAGTGATTTGGTTCCCGCCCCCGCAGCCGACCAGGAAAATAGAGAGCACTACCACCAGGATCACGGCAGCGGCAATGCTGACCATCAATACGTTTCGGCGCCTTTGATGGGCGCGGCGGGCGGGCACGGGTTCTCTCAATTTATGCATGGCCTCGGGGATGCCCTATTCAATCATCCTTTTTCGCTGCGTTCAACGAGTTCGGAGGCCCCTGCCGCCAAGTGATGAAGGCGCTGGCGCGTCGCCTAAGGCGCTGGTTGGGAAGGGCTTGACGGCATTCCCGAAAACTGTTGCCTCGTGCTGCCGGTTACTGTTATGTAGATGCCGCTCCAGAGGCCTAAGACTAGTTTCGGCAGGACAAAAAGCGCGATGCCTTCCCCGCGGACTGTCTTCATCGCACTTCTCACTGGTTGTGCCACGATTTTTCTTCTTATGATCGCGGCCCTGGGATCGGCGGACGTCGTGGTTGCGAAGCTTGCTCAGGCCGATGAACCGGGGCAGCCAACACCATCGCGCGAACAAGGGCCCGCGATGCGCATTCCGCGGCAGCAAGCGTCCAGCACCGCAGCGGTGGACGGCGTGGTGCGCTCCAAAGCGGCCGGAGGAGCTGGCAAACCGGTTCCCGGAGCGCAACTGACGCTGCGCAATTTGCAAACGGGGCAACGGTGCACTTCCGCCGCGAACGGCGAAGGAATATTCCGCATTTTTCCGTTGGCGCCCGGACACTACGAGCTGAACGTGGAGGCCGACGGCGCTGAGATCTTTGTTGTGCATGATCTTTCGCTGGGGCCAAATGAAGTTGTTACACTCGAAATTTCGCTAGCACAGACGGGCACAACAGAAAGTGCTTCGCGACTTCCGCGGCTTCCCGAATTAGGGCCGGCGCCCGCGTCCAATCCGGCGGCAACGGCGGGCACATATAGCGAACTGCGGCACCGGCTCGATTCCGATCCCGCTTACATTCAGGAGCTCGCGCCAGATTACCTGCCTCCGGTTGCCGATGTTTATAACGCCGTTCCTAATCGGTGGGCGCTTTCGCAGCCAGACTATCGACGCTACCCGCAAGCTGGCGAATATATCTACACACGATCGCACTGGTACGATCCCTTCAATCGTAATCGCTATAAGGGTGATGAGCCCATCTGGCCGAAATTGCTTGGGCAACAGACTTTTCTGAATATCACC
>DATHMG010000032.1:0-4795 GCA_035487275.1 Candidatus Acidiferrum sp.
GAGGCAACGAATTTACCGAACCCCGATTCGGCGATCGATGCGGTTCCGCTCAATGATGGCCGGATTCTGCTTGCCTATAACGATGATGGCACGATTCGTAATCCCCTGAGTATTGCAGTCTCGGATGACCCGGACGAACAAGGTGCAGAAGGAAGTTCTTCCGCTGGAGGCGCATTTCGAAAATTGCGCGATATCGATAACGAACTAGGTCAGGACTTCTCTTATCCTTCGTTAGTCCGCGCACGAGACGGGACCTTTTATTTGACTTACACCTGGCATTATCGCTCCGCTATCAAGTGTGTGCATTTCGATGCCAATTGGCTTGGTCTAAATCCCATTATCGTTGGCCGATAAAACGGCGGCGGAAGGAGGAAATTTCACCTCAAGCTCGCGGGCTAACAACTGCAAACAGTGCGACGGCGGAAAAAGCCAATGCACGACGTGACCGCATCATAGAGACGCGATCTTGGCTTTTCTTGTGTAAAAATAAAGAACGGCGTTACGGTGTTTTTGCCGTTTCATGATAAGGCAAACCCAATTCGTAGAGCGGTAATTCGTCGCGAATCGCGTTATAAACCGCGTTGTTGTCCGCCCGGCTCGCGAGTTTCATCGCGCGACGCGCGGTTTGTAGTGCCTCGTCAAAGCGTCGCGCTTCAGCATAGGCGGCGGCCAAAGTGTGAAGAATCGTTGGATCGTTGTTACCCGCGAGCGCATTGGCTCGCTCGGCTAGCAGGACAGCGCGTTTACCGTCGCGCACTGAATCGTCCGCAGCGGTCGCGAGCAACCAGGCGAAGCCATTCAGCGCATTCACTCTGTCTGGCGCCAGTTGAAGCGCATGGTTAAATTCCGCGGCGGCTTTACTTCCCTGCCCGTTTTTCATCAAAGCGAGGGCGAGCGTGACATGGGTGGTGGCATCATTTGGTTGCAGGCGCCTGGCAGTTTCCAGGTTTGTGATGGCCTCGGCTATCCGGCCGCGTTGCAGGAGAAGCGAGCCAAGATTCAAGCGCGCATCCACGTATTGCGGTCGTAGAGAAAGAGCGCGTTTGTATTCGATTTCGGCCTGGTCGAATTGCTTGAGCTCACGCAGCGCGCTGCCGTAATTATTATGTGAGTCCGCTTCATCGGGGCGGATTTCGATCGCGCGCCGATATTCGGCCAGTGCTTCATCGAACTCTCCTTTTTCGATATAGGCGCCGCCCAAATTGTAATGCGCTTCGACATAATCCGGCCAGATATTGATAGCGCGGCGATAGTGCGCAATCGCTTGGTCGAGCTGGCCCTGATTTTTGAGGGCAAGCCCGAGATTATATTCTGCCATCCAGCATCCTGGGTTTTGTGCGAGCGTGGCCTGGTAAAGGGTAATGACGTCGTGATACTTTGCGCTTCGATGAAAGCTGAGTGCGCCAAGGATCGATAAGATAACGAGGGTCGAAGCTGCTTGGATCGCTAACCGGTAGACCCCAATTTTTTCCACCGCCGTGACAATTCCGGCGCCAGCCAACGCCAGTGGCCCCATGCTGGCGAGATACTGGAAATGATCGCTGACGAAGCTGTAGCGAAAGAAATAAACATCAAAAAAATCGAGCACCGGAAAAAGTGTGATGACGAAGTAGGCGAACGCGAAAGCAACCGGTCGCAAGGCGGTGTTGCGTTTGATAAATAAAACGGTCGCGACAACAAGCAGCGCGACTAACGGGATCCACGCAAACCATCGCGATGGATCAACGTTCCAGCGCGGGTAGATGAAAATGAGCGGATGTGGCCAGATGAGCTTGAGTAGATAGAACCAGATTGCATCGGCTGAAATAAGAATGCGCTGAAGAGGCGTCTGCACCCAATCCGCTCCGGTAGCGTGGGAGTGAAATTTCTGTTCCCAGATTGTCCATCCGCTCGCCAGCAGCGAAATTAGAACGAAAGGGAGCAATAAACGCAGGTCGCGCTGCTTGATTTCGCCTTCGCGCCACCACAGGCAAAGCGCCAGCACCAGCGGCAGCATTACGGTGGAAGGTTTGCTCGTGATTGCGGCAACGAAAAAAAAGATCGTCAGCCAGTAAAAGATAAAATTTCGTTTACGGTCGCGTGATTGTAAAAAGCAGGAAATAGCAAGCAGGTAGAAGAAGGCCGACTGCGTGTTCTTCACTTCGGTGACCCACGCGACCGATTGCACCAGCACCGGATGCAACGCCCAGATTGCTGCGCCCAGCCAGGCACCGCGCACGCGCAATTGAACGAGGACACGCCAAAGCAGCAGCGCCGATGCGGCGTGAAATGTGACGTTGAGAATGTGATAGGGCAGGGGATTTAGCCCGACAAAATGATGAAGAATCCAGAACGTCGTAAGGACGAGCGGGTAGTAAAATGCACTCGTGCTCGTCCAGATATCGGCGAGACCAAGCGGTCCGATGATACAGGGATTTTGCGTCAGATGCGATTCGTCGTCCCAAATGAAACCGGCAGCGCCAACACGTGCGTAGGCCAGGAAAATCAGGAGCAAGAGCAGAATCGCACCAACCAGACGCACCCACCATTGGACAAGACGCGTTTCACCGAAGGTCATCGTCTCACTGATGGCGTTGAAGTTACGCTTTTGTCAACGCCATGTTCGGTTTCAAGGGTCGATGATAAAATTCAAGCTAATGCTGCCGAATCTATAACCCTGGCAAATGTCTCGTTAGGAGCCATGGGTTTCTCTCTTCTGTCGATAAATTGGCAAGTCATCCGCTAGATGAATCCAAGGCAACTGGTCCTCAACCCAAGTGTGGTCAGCCGGGGCCGCTGTGGTCGGTTGGTCGAAGCTGCAAACGGTGACATCTACTTCGTCAGCATCCGGTCCGGCCAGGAACGTCAGTGGGGTACCACAATCCGGGCAGAAAGAACGCAAGCGTCCAGCCCATCGCAGTTCTCTCTGCTGTCCGGTGGTGAACCTAAAGGACCTCCGGCTGAACGATGCCCACGTCACGAAGGGCGCGCCGCTGCTACGGCGGCAGTCTAAACAATGGCAATGGGTGATATTATAAGGCCGCCCCTTCGCTTCATACCGGATAGAACCACACAAACAGCCACCGGTGATAGTGTTTCGCTCCATACTTCAGTACACGGTGAGGTAAAATAGCTGGTGTGACGGTCTTTTGCTTGCCTGTAGCGTAAATACGCGATGCAGGGTTCGAACCTATAGAAACCGCATTCAGCATCAACAGTTTACGTCGTCTACCCCACAAATAGACCCACAAATTTCTGACATTGAGAAGCAACAACTGGCTCGTCTCCTGAGTTTCTTTAGTTCATCAACGGATTTAACGTCTTTTAGTAACATAGTTTGGCTTTCTAGGTAATGTTTTAGAATTGATGCGTTTCTGCCATTATCGCGCAGCAAATTCTTTTGCCCGTTATTGCTGCCTTTCCCTGAATTCCGCCAAAAACATATTTGGCTAATCGTATGTTTGCCGTCGGAAGGAGGCCGAATTTTGGCATTTTGAGCACGTTTTTGCGATTACCGGCGAATTTGCGATTTTTGCTTTGGCGGTTGTTGACTTAGCGCGAGTGGCAGGGCTTTGCCCGTAAAATAAAAGCTCGACAAACTGACGCTGGATGATCCGGCGATTTCGCCAATTCTCTTGCCGTCTTTACGGTTCCTGAACCCATAGGACTAAAGTCCAATATACGGCTGTCGGGAGGTTAGTGAATGATTAAGGACCTCCCCCATGAAGTTTTGCCGGCTTCCCTTGATCGGAATTGCAGCAGCAATTGCTCTTTTCCTCTGCGGTTGTGCAGAAATGCCGTCCCGGTTCCAACAAGCAGTCGCAGCTCTGCCAATACCATCCGGCTGGTGGAACGATGACGGCGCACATGGTCCATCCCGGATTGTGGTTCACCTGACCGAGCAGAAAGCTTACTTTTACAAAGGTAATATTCTGGTGGGCGAATCAACCGTTTCCACGGGTAAGCGCGGTTTCTCCACGCCTCAAGGTCATTATTCCGTCGGTTCCAAAGACAGGGACCATTATTCGAGCGAGTTTGGCGATTACGTGAATAACGAAGGCAATGTGGTCGTGTCGAATATCGACGCACGTAAAGACCCACGACCGCGCGGAACACATTTCGATCCCGCGCGGATGCCGTACTGCATGCACTTTAATGGCGGGTATGCGATGCACGAAGGTTACGTTCCGCCGTTCGCCGCCTCACACGGTTGTATTCGACTGCCAAAGGGAATGGCGGCGCGCTTCTACAACGCCGCTCTGGAGGGCACTCCGGTCGTTGTGAAGGAGTAATCGTCGCCAACTCAAAAACGTGTTTGAACGTAATCCGTGAAAAGATAATGCATTAACTAATTATTTTAATGCTTAGGCTTTGAGTAAAGGATAGTCCTAATTTGGACGGTCGATGCCTTTGCCGACGAAGTGATTACTACGCTGTTTCTCAGTTGCGGCACCTTCTTTCAGCTTCTTGAACGAGCCGGACAAGGTTCTCGTCATCGAAAGGTTTTGTGAGAAAAGCGAAAGCTCCCGCATCGAGCGCGGTCTGGCGCACTGACGGATCTTCGCGTCCCGTCATGAAAATAATCCGCGTCCCCGGCGACTCTTGCCGCAGACGGGTCTGCACTTCCAAACCGTTCATTTGAGGCATCCATACGTCCAGGACGGCTACGCGACATGGGGCATGTTGGAGCTTGGCGAGAAAGGTGGCTGGATCGTTAAACTTCTCCACAATAAAACCCGCCGAATTCATTAAACGGCCAAGCGCCTTGAGCATCGAAACATCATCGTCGAGGAGCCAGATACCATCGCAGCTCTGC
>DATHMG010000033.1:0-47623 GCA_035487275.1 Candidatus Acidiferrum sp.
CCGCATCGCCGCCTGAGGTATTCTTTCTCGGTGCAGCACGCGCAGAAGATCTCCTCACAGCGCTCGCCAACCACCGGCTTGCTTTTCGGCTTGATCATCACGCTGGCCGCGGTGCTGGCTTATGCGTCCTACATTACCGTGCAGCTCGCGGGTTTGCGCCGGCTACAGAGCGACATAATCGACCGTAATCGCAAAGATTCCCTGCAGCTTCTTCGCATTCAGAATGATCTAAATTCCATCGCGCTGGCTATGCGCGACATGCTTGACGCAACAGAACCTTATCCCCTCACCGCGTGGGCCGCGCAGTTCGATCGCATTCATGCCGATCTAGATGCGGCACTTAAACTCGAAGAGAAATTTGCGGGCGCGAATCGCACTCCGGAGCAGCGGCACTATCTAGACCAGTCGCTGGCGCAATTCTGGGATGCCGTGAACCGCATGTTCGCTTTAGCCAGTGCTTCCAAAGACGCCGAAGCACGCGAGCAAATCCGCCTGACACTTCAGCCGCGCCAGCAGGCTTTAAGTACCGCCGTATCGCGCCTGCTGGTTGAAAATAACGAAGGCGAGGAGCAAGCCGCGGCACGCATCGCACACATTTATGACAACGTGCAACGACAGCTTTATCTTTTTCTCGCCGCCACGCTTATTGCCATCGTGCTCACGAGCCTTTACCTCATTCGTGCTAACCGGCAGATTTTCGCGCGATTGGGCGAACTCTCCGAGCAGCGCAGCGAACTTGCTCAAAAATTAATTTCCACGCAGGAATCCACGCTGCGGCACATCTCTCGAGAATTGCACGACGAGTTTGGACAAGTCTTGACCGCCATCGGTGCGATGCTGGGACGTGCCGGAAATCAGGCGCCCGAAGGTTCTTCGCTGCGCGCGGATCTTCAGGAAGTTCGGGAAATTGCGCAATCCACGCTGAATAATATACGCAGCCTTTCACAGGCGCTGCATCCCGTTTTGCTTGAAGAAGCGGGACTCGAGAGCACCCTGGACTGGTATATTCCTATGGTGGAGCGCCAAACGGGCATTCGTCTGCATTATGAAAAATCCGGCCAGCCATTTTCAGTAGACACCGGCGCTGGTGTTCATCTGTATCGCATCATTCAGGAAGCGCTTAACAACATTAGCCGCCACTCCGGCGTTACCGAAGCGTGGATTCGGCTCAAATTTCTGCCGCATGCTCTTCAGTTGGAAGTAGAAGATCACGGCAAAGGATTCCTCAGCCCCAACACACCAAATGGAGACACTCCCCGGGGCATTGGCTTGGTGGCCATGCGTGAGCGTGCCGAATTGATCGGTGGCACTCTGGAGATCTCGCGCCCGCCTCAGGGAGGAACATTGATTCGTTTGAAAATCCCGCAGGACAAATTGCAAACTCATGCCGCGTAAAATTACCGTTCTGCTGGTCGATGATCATGCGCTGGTGCGCCGTGGTTTCCGCCGAATGTTGGAAGATGATGCAGAAATCTCCGTTGTTGCGGAAGCGAGCGATGGCCCCGAAGCCGTTCGGCTGGCGCTCGAACTGCGTCCGCAGGTAATCGTGATGGACTGCGCCCTGCCCGAATTCAATGGCATTGAAGCGACGCGGCGTATTCGCAAGGAATTTCCCGCTGTGGAAATTTTGATGTTGAGCATGCACTCCGAAGAAACTCTGGTGCGCCAGGCCCTGGACGCCGGCGCGCGTGGATATGTTTTAAAAAATGCCATGGAACTCGATCTCGTGCGCGCCGTGAAAACTGTCGCGCTGGGCAAGGCGGTCCTAGACCCACAGGTTTCCAAACCGGCATCACTCAAGGGCGAACGCGGCTCTGGGCTTACCACCCGCGAGCTGGAAATTCTTCAACACATCGTGGCGGGAAAATCTAATAAGGAAATTGCCGCCGATTTGGGTCTCAGCTCCAACACCGTGGCCGTACATCGCGCCAACATTATGGACGCGCTGGGCATACACAAAACCGCCGAGTTGGTGGTATATGCCATTCGCAACGGCCTGGTCAGCCTTCCATGATGTGTGGGCTTCCATGAAGCGTCGCCAGTTTGTTGCTGGAGCTGGCGGCTGCGCCCTTAACGCCGCGTTCGGGGCGCGCAATCTTTTTGACGCGCCGGCCACGCCGCTGGGGTTCAGCTTCGCCGATGTCACCAGCGCGGCGGGAATACAGTTTCAACACAATAGCGGAGCCTTCGGGGGAAAATTCCTGCCCGAAACGCTGGGCTCTGGTTGCGCATTTCTCGACTACGACAACGACGGGTGGCAAGACATTTTGCTGGTTAATGGAATGGATTGGCCAGGCCACAAGCGGCAGAAATCGACTTTGCGTTTGTACCGCAACAATCGTAATGGATCTTTCACTGACGTTACTCGCGCGGCCGGCCTGGATCTCGAAATGTATGGAATGGGCGTGGCCATCGGCGATTACAACAACGATGGCTTTCCGGATATTTTCATAAGCTGCGTCGGGCAGAGTCATCTCTTTCGCAACAACGGCGACGGTAAATTCACGGACGTTACGCGGGCGGCCGGGCTGTTGAGCCATCAGGGCTTCAGTACCTCCGCTTTGTGGATCGATTACGACCGCGATGGCTTGCTGGATTTATTTGTCTGCAACTATGTGCGCTGGTCTCCCGACCACGACGTGTTTTGCAGCCTCGATGGCACGCATAAATCGTATTGCACGCCGGAAGCGTATCGTGGCAGCACCTGCTGGCTCTTCCATAATCGTGGAGATGGCACATTCGAAGATGTCACCGCCACGAGTGGAATATTTGATAGCAGCTCGAAATCTCTCGGCGTGGCCATGTTTGATTACGATCAGGACGGCTGGCCCGACCTACTGGTGGCCAACGATACGCAGCCAAACAAGCTGTACCGAAACTTACGCAATGGAAAATTTAAAGATGTTGCCGTGGAAGCCGACTTGGCCTTCAGCAGCGAAGGCAAGGCGCGCGCTGGAATGGGTGTCGACACTGGCGATTTCGATAATTCCGGACGGCCCGGCGTGGCCATCACAAATTTTGACAACGAAATGATTGGATTGTATCGCGCTGTTTCGGCGACCGCATATGATGACGTCTCACAAGTAAGTGGGATCGGCGGCCCAACTAAAAGCACGCTGGGCTTTGGCTGCGCTTTCCTGGATGTGAATCTCGACGGCTCGCTCGACCTCGCGGTAGCCAACGGCCACATCGACGAAACGGTGCGCAACATTCGCGGAAACGTCGGTTATGCACAGCCTCCGCATCTCTTTCTCAATAACGGCAACGGGAAATTTCGAGATGTCGCGGCCGAGGTTGGCGGCAGCTTCGAGAAATCCAAAGTCGGACGCGGGCTGGCTTACGGGGACTTCGACGGCGACGGCGATCTCGACATTCTGATGACCACCAACAACGGGCCCGCGTATCTGTTTCGTAACGATCAATCGTCTGGCAATCGCAGCATCCGGTTTCGCCTGATCGGCACGAAATCGAATGGTGATGCTATCGGCGCTGGCGTTCGTATTTTCTACAACGGGCAAAGTCAATCGCGCTCGGTGCACGGTGGCTCGAGTTATCTTTCGCAATCGGAGTTGCCGGTCACCTTTGGTCTCGGCAAACGCGACAAAATCGATCGCGTCACTATCGATTGGCCAAGTGGCAGAAACGAAGAATTCAAGGATGTGGCCGCAGGCCGCTACGAATGCACCGAATCTAAAGGGATAAAACTTCACACTTAGCAAGAACCCGGATTTGTTGTGCGCACTCAACTGTCCATGTATTGAGCTTCGCCGTTCCCAAAGGACCAGTTTTCCCAGGACGTTTCCACCAACACGGTCATGAGATCCTGCGGAGGTAATCCTGGAGACTCAGCGAGGATTTCAGCTATGCGTTTGAAGAGCTTGCGCTTTTGTTGAGGCTTGCGGCCAAGACTCAAGATGATTTGTACAAGCACGAAGCGGTCGGAACGAGGCACTCCGAGATATCCGGGATCGTAAATCAAATCGGAAGCAGAATGCTCACTGATCACCTGAAAGTGATCGCTCGCGGGAACGGCGATGGTTTCAACTAGGGCGCGATGAACACCGTCTCCTAAGGCTTGGCGATATTCGGGGGAAGTTCCGGCGCGAAGGAAGATGCGTACGAAGGGCATGAGTGGTTCTCCTTTTTTATTTCGATGAGGAGAAACGAGAAGCGTTATAGCGAGGGGATTTGGCTCGTCAGCCAATTTGGTCTCCCAATTAAGACTCTGCATCAACAAACTTTGGCGGTGACAAGACTCATCCCTACGCTAGTGTTTTTGCATTATTGCCGGCAATTTGCCGGCGGCTTATAATGTGTGAATAGGACACCCCGCTTCTAGGCCTGGCACATGGTCGGCCTTGAAGCACCCCCAATGCACCGCGGCCGGATGATCGAAGCCATCCGGCCGATTTTTTTATATGCTGAGGCTTAACCTAACCGCTAATTTCGCGTTGGAGCGCATATGACCTGGATCAAGACCGTTCGAATGGATGAAGACGAGCGCGTCAAACACGCGATGGAATCGCAGCGCAAACTTTACCCTATCGAATACGCCACACCGGTTGCAGTGGTCGACGGCGGGGGTGAGGCAGCAGGTATCGTCGCTTCGCACACGCTGCTGCCCGACGCACTTTTCCATGCCTTCAGCACATATGGCGCGCTGTTGTCTCCCGCTTTGCCGCTGGCGCGCCACCAACACGAAATGATCGCGACCATGGTATCAGTCACCAACCGCTGCCATTATTGAATCGAGTCACACGCAGAGTTTCTGCGTCGCGTAACACTGAACAAAGAAATGGTTGAGGCGCTGCAGCGGGATTACAAAACCGCGCCGATCAGCGAGCAGGATCGCGTGATGATCGATTACGTGGTGAAATTGACGAGAGACGCCACACAATGCGGCCCGGCAGACCACGCGGCACTCCGAGCAGTGGGGTTTGACGATCGCGGAATTCTCCAAATTACATTGATTGCGTCGTGGTTTAACTATATAAATCGCGTGGCGGATGCCCTAGGTGTCGGGCGCCCCGGGTAGGGACACCAAAATACCATAAGCATTTAGTTGATAACTCATTACCAGCAAGATGGGGGCCTGATTCACAGGCTTTACTGTGGGCCCGCCTCTGGTTCTCTAGGCGCTTCTATGGGAGCTTCCACCTTGTCCGTACTGACTCGAACAGCCTCGATTTTCAATCCCTTATTCATATCGAAACGCTGCTTTCGATCCAAACTTCTCACGAATTCGCGAGTGGCCTTTCCAATCGCACCACCGATACTGGACGCGTCGATTTTGATAGTGCGGCCTTCCGGACCTGTTTTTCGGTCTTCATATTTCAAGGTGACGTTGTAAGTATTCAAAATGATCTCCAAACTGCAAGTTAGTTACGGGGCGAGCCATAAGATCGCTCTCGCATGGAAAAACTCGCTTGTTTCTACCCTGCTTTGACCATTCATGATCCGTCGTTTCGCAGGTTTTGGCAGCGATACCGGGATTCGAACCCGGATTTCGGCCTTGAGAGGGCCGCGTGCTAACCCTTGCACCATATCGCCACAGCGTCCATAAACTCTAACACCGCATACGGTGCGGGACAAAGGTCAACGAAATCCAGGTTATTTGTTCGCGTTCGAAATTTTCTAGGCTACCGCTTTTTTAGTTTCGGCCCGAAACTTTGCCCAGCGCTTCTTGGCGGCCTTGGCGATATTTCGTTTCCCGGCGTCAGATAATACCCGCTTCTTCATGGTGGTTACCCCACGACTGGCTGATCCACGCAACGATTTCCCTTCTGCCCGAATCTTTGCCCACCTTTTCTTGGCAGCCCTAATAATGTTCGCTTTTCCAGCCTCGGACAGTACCCGCTTCTTTACCGTGCGTAACTCGCGGCCAGCGGAACCGCCTAGTGCTTTTCCGGCCGCGCGCACACCTTCCAGTTTTCTACGTAACTTGTGTAACTCTTTTTCGAGTTTGCGTTCTTCCTGTTTGATCGCCGCAATAATGTTCATTCATGCCTCCGTAACGCAATCTATATCAAGTGGCATTGCTCCACAATTCTTATCTCCAAAGGGAAGTTACTCGGTAGGACCCACGGTCAGAATGGTAGGGCAATAGCAGTGGAAATACTAGCAGCAGTATAGTAGTCGGAAAAACAAATTAGTGGATTTCAGGCAGCCTGATCGCCTGATGTAGAGCCAAGCCGCGGGCACTCTCGCAGCACGGGACGAAGCGCAAAAAATTTGTGCCTGCAAGGATCGCACCGCAACGCAGGCAATCCCAGCAGTCGCGCCAAGAGCGATAGGGGCCCGGAGACATATTCTGGCGAGATCTTCTGCAGTTCGAGGTTGCCGCAAATTCCGCAACGCGCATAGCGCACGTTACGAAGGCCCACGGAGCGTGCGTGAAAGCGTTTCTCACACTGTGGGCAACGCCAGGGAACAATTCCACCTATGGACAGTAGGTAATCGATGAAGTTGCGGCGCCGGGAGCGGCGCCCACCGTCGAAATGGCAAACAGGACAGATCATTACGTTGAATCTAAAATAGCAAAATTAATGATACTTTATTTTATAATTTAAAAATCACCGGAAGTTACGGTCTAGCCGCTACAGTAGCACTCGGAGCCGCAAATGGCCAATTACACTGATGAACACGCTCGCGCGGGCGTTAATACCCGTCTGCCGGAGCTTGAGACGTGGCCAAATCAGTTTCCGGGCTACATTATTACCACGCGTTTTCCAGAGTATTCTTCGGTCTGCCCCAAAACTGGGCTGCCCGATTTCGGAACCATTACCATTCGCTACATGCCCGCAAAAGAATGTCTGGAGCTCAAGGCTCTCAAGATGTACCTGCTGGCCTACCGCGATTTGGGAATTTTTTATGAGAACGCCGTGAATAAGATTCTTCGCGACATAGTAAAATCCAGTCGTCCTAAGTGGTGTATCGTGCGCGGGGAGTTCACCCCTCGCGGTGGTTTGACCACCTCAGTCTTAGCCCGCTGGCCGGCTAACGTATTCTTAGGGCGACGAGGCGTGCGATAATATTTGTGGCGCAGACAGCGCGCAGGACCCCGGCATGGACAGGCCGGCTGGGCGCAGGCGATAATTTCGGGCGAACCCTTCCTGAGGGTGACGCATCCGAGTTAATTGATTGAGGAGGCTGAATGAGTATTTCTCCAAACGTACCGAGCCCACAGGAAACCTACCATTACGAGAGTCCAGGCACGCCACGCTGGATCGCGGTATTGTTCGTGGTGCTCTTTGCCGGGTTGGCGGTTCTTGCCTATGTGGGGCATTCGCAACAATCGCGGCTGGAGCAGGACCTGTCGCACCAGCAGGAGCAGAACAAGGTGCTGTCCGCGCAGTTGGACCAGGCCAACTCCCGATTGGCCGACCTTAAGGGCCATCTGGAAGTGACGGAGCAAAAAGTCGGTATGACGCGCTCAGAGTTGGCGCAAGCGCGCAGCCGCTCCGAATCCATTCGCAAGGAGCAGCAAGCTTCGGACCAGAAGCTGACCACCGAACTTTCTCAGGTTAAGCAGGAAAGCGATGAAAAAATCCTTTCCGTGGCTACCGAGGTCGGTGGCGCGAAAAAAGATATTGAAAGCACCAGAACGGACCTGGAGGCCACCAAAGGCAAGCTTGAACGGGCGACTGGCGACATGGGGGTGATGAGCGGTCTAATCGCGCACAACCGCGATGACCTGGAAGAGCTGCGGCGCCGCGGCGATCGCAACTATTATGAGTTTACGGTAGAGAAAAGCAAGACTCCGCAACGCGTCGGTCCGGTGCAAATGGCGTTGAATAAGGCCGACCAGAAAAAGTCCAGGTACACGGTTACGGTCTTTGCGGACGACCGCTCCATCGAGAAAAAAGACAAAACCGCTGGAGAACCGGTGCAGTTTTACATGCGCGGCGCCACACGAATGGCTCCCTACGAAATCGTGGTGTTCGACGTGGGCAAGAATCAAATCAAGGGCTATCTTTCTACACCCAAGGACGCTGGAAGCGCGCCTGCCGCGACTCCCGCGGCCACCCCCGCTTCGGCAGCGGCTAAACCGTAAGCCTGACGCATTTGTTATCTGGAAGCCCTGCTTCGCGTAGTAATACTCGCGCAGCAGGGCCTTTTGGTTTTTAGGGCTTTGCATCGGCCTCGCGGTTACTATTTATCATCACCTTGGAGCCCTCATGAAAGTCATGCAGAAACATTGCTGGGTGCTGGCAGCCACGATTTTCTTTCTGGGGGCAAAGGCCGTCCTCGCGCAGGCGCCGCTTGAGCCTGCGCAGATGCCTGCTAACACTACGTTTTACTTTGTATGGCGTGGCCAACCGAACGCCGACCTTAGAAAAACAAATTCTATGGCGGCGCTTTGGGATGACCCCGGATTCGCTCCGGTGCGCTCTTCGCTGACCAACGCGATACTTAAAAATTCCGAGGAGAAACCCGCAGAGAACCGGCTGACGCGTCAACAAATTGAAGAATATGCTGCCCTGCTGGAAAACCCTTTTGTTCTAGGCTACCTGAGTGATCCGCAAAAGAAGCGGGCTGAGGCCTCCAATGATTCTTCAGCGACCAAGCCATGGGATGGGATGTTCTTCGTTTACGATCGCACTGGAAAAGAGGCCATTCTCTCTAAAGCGGTTCTGAACTTGCGGTCGAGTGAAAAGGAAGTTCCGCAAGTCTCGCAGATGACCATCGTCGGCATCCCGGTCCTGAAATTGCAGCGCAAAACCGGTGTGACGTACTGGGTGGAACACGGCAAATATGCGGTGAGCGCTAACGAGCCTGTGGTTCTGGAAGAAATTCTCGGCCGCCTAGGTGGAAAAGCATCTTCCTCGGCAGCGCTCGCGGATTCTCCGGCGTACAAAGAAGCCCATTCCGTTCTCGGTTCGGGGCAGGTGGAATTTTTTCTGCGTGTTCCGGATTTGAAAAATCTTGCTCCCGAATCCGCGACCGGCGGCTTTCGCGTGCGCCCAATGATTGAGGCGCTCAAGCTCGACTCGATTCACTCACTTTGCGGCCGCGTGCTGATGGAAGGGGTAAAGACGCGGGTGCAAGCTGTCGCGCTTGGAGATACCGCGCCGGGCTCTTTGTTTGACATTTGGGATAAGGGTTCGGCAGCGCCCGCGCCATTAAACTTTGTTCCCGCTGACGCCGTTTCCTACTCTGATACGGAAATTAATTTGAACGGCTTATATGACATCGTCAAACGGATTGCGGCGTCCATTTTGCCTCCGGGCCAACAGGGCAATGTCAATATGCTCGAAATGATGGCCCAGGCTAAGCTGGGCCAATCTCTCAGCAGCGCTCTGGCGCTGTTCACCGGCGAGTTCGCGTCTTTGCAAACCAGTCCGTCGCTCGACAATAACAAACAAATTTATCTAATCGGCGTTCGTGACAAACCCGGGGCCGTGAAGCTAATTCACACGCTGTTCAGCGATAAAATCAGCTCCGAGCGGGCCGAAGGCGACATCACTTTCATGAAGATTTCTACCGGAGGCTCGTCGAGCACTGCCGGAACGGCGCAGTGGGATTTTTATCACCTGGCGGCAACTTCGGATTATCTTGTAGTGGGTGCGCGTCTGGAGGCCGTTCGCGAGGTGCTGGCCAAGCGTTCCCAAAGCGCCGGTGCGAGCCTTGCCACCGCTCCTGGATTCCAGGCCGCCCGCGCGCAATTTCCCGCCACCATCAATGGGCTGGGCTACTTTGACTTTCGCAAAGTGGATTGGCAAGCTCTCAAAGCGCGTTTGATCGCCGAAGCGAACAAGACCTCCACAGCAAAACCTTCGCCCAGCGCAGGCAAATCTCCGGCCGTCACACCGACTCCATCATGGATGATGGATGTAAATCCAGAGGTCTTCGCTCGGCATCTTCATGTGGCCTCGAGCGCTTCGTGGAAGGATGCACAAGGGCTGCATTTCGACGAGTGGATCGAATAAACGCCGGGATGATTTGGCTTCGCCGCGGCCGCGTTCGTGTTCTTTGCATTTTGATTTTTTTAACCTTGCTACACTCGCAGCTTGTTTCCCAGGGGCTGCCAACCGCACCCGCACCGACCCGTGCCGACGCGCAGCAGTCGGAAACCATCCGCGTTAACGTCGATAGGGTGAGCATCGGCGTTCTGGTGACCGATCCGTCGGGCAAATTCGCCGAAGGCCTGCAGCGAAATAATTTTCATATCTTCGACAACGGATTGGAACAACCGATCACCGATTTTCTGAACGTGGACGAGCCCGCTCAGGCTCTGGTGCTCATTGAAGCTGGTCCTGCTGTGTATCTTCTCGAAGGCAGTCATCTGCGGGCCGCTCAGGAGCTCTTAAGTGGTTTGTCGCCTGACGATCGTGTGGCGGTTGTTAAATACGCTGATGCTCCACAGGGATTGGTGGATTTCACGGCCAACAAGCAATCCGCCGCGGCCGCCTTCGACCAGCTCGGTTTTAATCTCGGTTCCGGTTCTTTGAATTTATCGGCTAGCCTATCAAAAGTTCTGGACTGGCTGGTATCCGTGCAGGGCAAGAAAACGATCGTGTTGCTTTCGACGGGCGTGGATACTTCCTCTGCAAAACAGATTCAGGATCTACTCAACCGCTTGCAGACCAGCGACGTGCGGATTCTGGCCGTCTCGCTTACCGGCGATTTGCGAAACCCGCCCTCTGCCGGCAAAAAGAAATCGCCATCGCCAAAGGTGGCCTTCACTTCGCGACAATTCGCCGAGGCGGACATGCTGCTTCGGCGAATCGCGGAAACTACCGGCGGGCAGGCATATTTCCCTGCCAACTCAAACGAGCTACCAGTGGTGTTCGCGCACATCGCCCAAATTGTGCGCCATGAGTTCAGCCTAGCGTTTATTCCGCCGGCCCACGATGGAGCCATTCATTCTTTGGAAGTACGAGTGGCGGCTGATTCAGGCCAGGTTGCCGGTGCATCCGACTATCGTGTGGATTGTCGCCGCGCGTATCTCGCGCCGGCGCCGGCGAGACGTTAAAAATTTTACAGATAATCCTTCATAGTGTTGGCCATCGCACGCAGTCTTTCCTCCACCAAGGCAAAAACCGTGCCGTCCTCGAATTTGCCGGTGTCGTCACGCGTGCCAGCAATCCTTCCAGTTAAAATCTCTATGCCCTGCTCAACTTTTCCTACCGGCCAAATGTGGAATTTGCCGGCCGCTACAGCATCGATTATATCTTCGCGGAGCATCAGGTCTTCAACGTTGGATGCGGGAATCATCACTCCCTGGCTGCCGGTCAGCCCCTGGATGCGGCACACCCCGAAATAACCTTCAATTTTTTCGTTCACTCCACCGATAGCTTGAATGTCACCCTGCTGATTCATCGAGCCGGTCACAGCGATATCTTGCCGCAGCGGTAAGCCGGAGAGCGCCGAGAGCAGCGCATACACCTCTGTGGAGCTGGCGCTGTCGCCGTCGACGCCTGAATAGGATTGTTCGAAACAGATGCTGGCGGCCAGCGAGAGTGGCGAGTCTTGAGCAAAGCGGGTACGCAGAAATCCAGAAATAATGTGTACACCTTTGTCGTGGAACCGGCCGCTGAGGTTCGCTTCGCGCTCAATATTGATGAGTCCGGCTTTTCCCAGTGCGGCGGAAGCGGTAATCCGCACGGGCTTGCCAAAGGAATATCCGCCAATTTCCAGCACACTCAGGCCATTCACTTGCCCAACCCGTTCGCCGGATACGTCCACAAGCAACGTGCCTTCCTCGATCATCTCGCGCACGCGCGTCTCGATCAGATTGTGCCGCTCGACTTTTGAGGCCAGCGCTTCCCGCACATGCGCCGCCCGGACTACCGTCTCGCCCGCCGCCAAAGCTGCGTAGTGCGCCTCGCGCGCCAGGTCCGCCATATCCACAAATCGCGCGGTAACTTTATTGCGCCGTCCGGCTTGGCGTACTCCATATTCCAGCATGGCCGCGAATGCTCCACGATCAAACGGAAACAAATTTTCTTTTTCGCACAGCGCGCGCAGGCGGCCCGCATATTCTGCGATGACGCCATCGCTCATATGCATTTCTTCGTCGAACTCCACGCGCACCTTGAAAATCTTGCGGAAATCCTCTTCGTAGTGGTACAGCACCTCGTACAACTCGCGATCGCCAATCAAAATTACTTTCACGTCGAGTTGCACGGCTTCCGGTTTCAGCGCGCTGCCGCCAAAGGGATAAAACATTTCCAGCGGCTGAATTTCCAGGCGGCTGTGATTCAGCGTGCGTTTCAAAGCGCGCCACACGCCGGTCTCGGAAAGCGCTTCCAGCGAATACATAATCAAAAATCCGCCGTCCGCGCGCAGCAAAGATCCGCCGCGCAAATCCATGAAGTCGCTGGTCCAGCCGCCGCGTGCGTCGTAGGCGCGTTGAATGGTGCCGAAAAGATTTGCGTACGTCGGGGTAGTTTCAAAAATGACCGGCGAAGTATCCTCATCCCCGTGCGCCAGAATCACATTTACACCGTAAACGCGAAACGGATCGCGTTCCGTCAATCCGGGTAATTTCGGGAGACCGTCCTGGGGTTCGGTTCCAGCTTCCGTTTCGCTCTCCCCTTCGCGCTCCTTGAAGGGCCCCAGATTATCGAGCAAGTGGTGGCGTACTTCTTCGAGATACTCCGCCACCCCGGTGCCCGGGTACTTGTCTTTCAGCTCTTCGATGGCGCCGTCCACCAGAACCGAGGCAGCTTCCTGTTCGAGATAGCTCAGCTCGCTGGCCAATTCGCGCGACAGCGTGAGCGTCTTGCGGTACACCACCGTGAACTCCTGGCGGAACTGCTCGTATTTGCGCTCGATGGATTCCGCGACCGGCGATTCCAGTTTTCCTTCGTGCACCATCTTGGAAATATCTTCAATGGGCACCATCTGGCCTTCGAGGACCGGAAAAATTTCGGGCAACGCTACCGCGCCCACCTGCATGTGTCCAAGCGCGAATTGTTCACGTGCAATTCGCCGCGTGAAATCGTCCATCAGCTCTTTTTCACGGACGGTAAAGCGCTCTACAATTCTTCCTTTTTGCCGCTGGAATGGTTCGCCTTCGAAAACCTGCGGAATCCGCCGGCGCAAAAAATCGATTCCAGCTTGCATGTCCTTCTTGAATCCATTGGCTTGCCCGCGAGCCAGTGACAGGAGCCGCGGGCGGTCCGCGATTTTGAAATTATTCACGTAACAGCGGTCCAATGATTTTTTAGTCCGCGGGTGCAACTTCTCGATCATGCTGGCGATGGTTCCACCACGGCTGGTTCCTGCCAGGCCGCACACGAACACGTTGTAGCCGGGCGCGGATAGCTCCACGCCCATTTTGAGCGCTCGCAAGGCGCGGTCCTGTCCGATGAAGCCTTCGCGCAATTCAGCCTGTGCCGTGGTTTCAAAGGGAATTCGCGATAGGTCGCAGCGCCACCGCAATTTCGCGGGCGGCAATTCCTCATGCAGCGGCGCCGCTTTGATGTCCTTGGAAGTCATCGGCGGGGTACTCTAGCATACCGACACGCAAGCCGAGGGTATTTTGGATTTGCGGTTGAGTACTCGGTTACGAGTTCTCAACGCGTGGGAGTACCAGTTCGTTAGATCGCGAAGCCGCCAAATCTTCGCGGTGCATCATATGCACGCGGAATACACCCATAGCGGCAGCCACGATGGCCGGGCCGACCACCAAGCCGAGCAGGCCGAATACAGAAAGTCCTCCGAGCACGCCGATGAACAGGAGCAGCTCATTGAGTTGTGTGCGGTTACGCAGTAACAATGGGCGGACAATGTTGTCGGCAATGCCCGCCACCGCGCCGCAAATGATCATAATGGTGAGGGCTTTTCCCCAATGTCCGCTGAATCCCAGCCAAAGCGCGGTGGGCAGCCAGATCAGCACCGAGCCTACTACCGGCACGAGCGAGAAAAAGGCGATTACCACTCCCCAGAAAACCGGCGAGTGCAGACCAGTGATCGCAAAGGCGGTTCCGCCCAAAAACCCCTGGATGCCCGCCACTAACAATCCCACGGCCACACTCGCGAATATCAGCTCCTTCGATTCCGTGAGCATTTCTTCCTGTATGGTCTGGTCAAAGGGAAATAAGTGTTTTATGGCTCGCACTACGTCGTGGCCGTCGCGAAACATAAAAAACAGCGCGAATACCAGAATGAACAGCGCGACAAAGAAACTCAGCAGATTTTTAACCAACGCCCCAAATTTGCCTGCCAAGAAGGTCGCGACTTTCTCAGCGGCCTGCCGCAAGGGCTCGGAAAAATCGATCGATTGCCAGGCCTCCGGGAGTTGCGCGCGCACCCGCGCCACCACTTCGGCAGGCAGTTCACGTTCCGGATTCATGAGTGCGCTCTGCAATCTTGCGGTGGCATCAATGGCTTGCTTCGCGGTGTAAGACAGCACCACCAGGGTTGGCGCGATGAGCAGCACCGTCACTCCAACGGTGCTCAGCATGGCCGCGTAGTTGGGCTTGAGGCGCTTCGCCAAGCGTTCGTGTACCGGGTAGAAAAATATGGCCAGCACGGCCGACCACGTCAGAGGCACGAGAAACGGTTCGAAGATCAGATACACCACGTACCCGAGCAGCAACAACGCTCCATACGAAAGTACGTTGGTAAGACGCTCGCTCGTGGTGGTCAGCGTGGGCGGTAGAGTCTTCATGCGCGGTCTATTCTGCCGCAATTTGAGGGGAATTGGTTACTTGATGCCAACCTGCTCGATCAATCTAAGAACATCCTCATCGATCACGTCGTATACCGGGCGCACATCTTCCTCTTCGAGGCGCTCTCTCAAGTAATCCGCGGCGATAAAGCTGGCCTCGCGATCCGTCAAATCGCGTCCACTACGCTCGCGAAATTTTACGAAGGCGGTATGCGCCAGACCGACCATCACGACGTCGCCGTCGACGAAGAATTTGGTATCGATGGTGTCGCTATGGCGGGTGGCGATGCCGTTCCACAAGTACGAAAACCGGCACTTGTAGGCATGCCCGGTCAACTTAGAAGTCACTTCGAAGGCGCCTACAAACTCTTTCATGGCGCCGGCGTTTGCTAATACTGGACGTGTGGTCACGCGTTCTCCGAATTTCAGTGATTCTACTGTTTCATCTTTCCTTGTAGTCAGAACCGATAGCCCACTGGCCGGGCTTTTACCGTGCAGCGGCCGAGGCGGTTTCTACCTGGGTGTAATTGCGAATAGCCGCGGCCACTCCGGCGCCTGCGGGAATCCGCAAACCGAGTTCCAGCATTATTTTTTCCAGCGCCGCCAGGAAAAGCAGCACGTTGTTTTTCTGGCTGCAGTATCCCATTAGGCCCACGCGCCAAATCTTGCCCTTCAAGGGGCCCAGGCCGCCGGCTATCTCTATGTTGAACTCGTCCAGCAGTTGGGTGCGCACGCGAGCGTCGTCGATGCCCTTGGGGATCATTACCGCCGTTACCGTTGGCAATCGCTCCGCCGAATTTTTCACCAGCAACTCGAGTCCCATGGCTTCCAACCCGGCAATTAAAGCCAGTTGATTGGTGCGGTGCCGCTCCCATCGCACCGCCAAGCCTTCCTGCATCACGATGCGCATGGCTTCGCGCAAGGCGTAAATCAAGCTGATCGGAGGCGTGTGATGATAGAGCCGTTCCTTGCCCCAATAATTCATCGCGGTCGTCAAATCGAAATACCAGCTTTGCACTTTCGTCTTTCGTGTGCGCAACACCTCTTCGCCGCGGGCGCTGACGGTGATAGGCGACATTCCCGGCGGGGCACTGATGGCTTTTTGCGTTCCGCTGAAGCAGATGTCCACGCGTTCGTTATCCACATGCAGCGGCACAGCCGCCAGGGATGCCACCGTGTCCACCACCAGCAATGCGCCGAGTTCGTCCGCCACTTTTCGAAAATCCGCAAGTTGCGTTAAGACCCCTGATGACGTTTCCCCTTGCGCCAGCCCGATAATTTTAATTTTCCTACCCTTGCCCGCGCGGCGCACATCTTCGGCATCCACGCTGTTCCCGTAAGGAGCCTCAACTTTGGTGATTTTCGCGCTAGCGCGTTGAGCAATCTCGAACATGCGATCCGAAAAAAGGCCGTTTACCGCCACAATGCCTTCATCGCCTTCTTCTAAGGTGTTGAGGACAGAGGCCTCAATACCGCCTGAGCCAGACGCAGAAAGCGGCATCGTCAGTCGATTTTCGGTTTGAAAAATCTGACGCAGCAGGAGCTGCGTTTCGTCCATGCAGGTCTTAAACCACGGATCGAGGTGTCCCACCAGTGGTGTGGCCATCGCCCGGTAGACACGGGGATCGATAGAGGAAGGTCCCGGGGTCAGCATCAACCGAACCGGTGGATTCAATTCACCAACTGTTTGCGTCATGGCTTGTCCTTCAATCGTGCAGTGATGTGGAGGCGCCCGCTGGCCGCTCTCGAGGGACCATAGAAGCGCGGCCGGAGAGTCAATTTTCGCCCATATGGACGCTGAGGCGCAACCGTCAAATTGGCTGGTCATCGCAGCTCATGGGCTGCTTATTGGCTATTTGAAGGTCAGGATTTGCGAAGGTGATCGAGCAACGCAAAGAGAAACACGGCCACGATAGCGTTGACTACCGCGGCAGCGGCGAGATGCATGGTGAACCACACGCTGGACTGGGCCAGAAGAATGCGGCGGGTGAGGAGCACGATGCCCTGGTGCAGACCGAAAAATATGATGGTGAGAGCAAAACGCGCGGCGGGATGTTCGGTGTCCAGACGCGCTCCAATGGAAGACGCTAGATAACCGATGACGGTTTTGGCAATGCCGTAGAGACCTAGGGGAACGGTAGGGCCGCTAAGACTGTCCTGGAGGAGCCCGATAACCATGCCCAAAAGGAGGCCGGTCGAGGGATTGCGACGGCTCAGGCCAAAATAAATGGTGATCAGCAAAGGCAAATCGATCATCGCGGCTTTCGCAAAATAAACGGGTACGAAAGCCTGAAACATCAGAGCTAATAGAGTGGCGCCTACGATGGCTCCGCCACGGAACTTGTGCACCTCTATGTGAGATTCCATGTTGCGAATGTCGAAGGCCTCGTTCATTCGGGTTTCACCGCCGCCGCTGCGTTGGTCGAGGTTGGAACTGGAGCTGGAGAGACGGATGCCGGAGCAGGTTTAGCCGCATTTCCGTTCGCCGGTGACTTTGCAGTTTCCGCGACTGGCTTGCTGGCCATGCTTGAGGAAGGCTTTGCGGTTTCCGGTTCCTGATTCAATTGGAGCGGCTGAAGGGTAAGAAGAACAATTACTTCTTCCAGGCGCTCCAGATTCGCCGAGGGGCGAATGCGAATGCTCTTAAAAGGATTACCAGGCTTGATATCGGTAATGGTTCCGATGGGCAGATCGCGTGGGAAAATTTTGTCCATGCCGCTGGTCACCACGCGTTCTCCGACGTTCACCACGTCGTCGTTAGCCACGTACTTCATAACCAGCAGCGGTTCACCAGCACCGCCGACGGGACTTTGCACCCGAGAGTTGCCGAGCATGGCGCCGACACCGCTGTCTTTGTCGGTGAGCAGGAGGACCTCCGAGGTGTTGTCGTAAACTTCGACGACCTTACCGACCACGCCTTCAGGGGTGATGACGCCCATATTTTTCCTGATGTGGTCCTTCGAACCGCGATCGAGCATGATGGTGGCGCTGGCGGTTCCGGCGCTGGTCGCGATTACCCGCGCGCCAAGCATGGGTACGCTCTCATGGGATTTGTGAAAGTTAAGCAGTAGCGCCAAGCGGTCTGCTTCAATAGCTTTGCTTTGCAGCTGGTTCACCTGCATCTTGAGGTCGTCGTTTTCATGGCGAAGCAGCTCATTTTCGCGGGAGGTGTTTTGCAGCGCGAAATAGTGACGCCAGGTCTCGCGTATGTGCCCGATACCATGATTGCCGGCCCGCTCAAAGGGAGAGAAGGCGCCCACGGTCCAGACGCGAATCAAGCGGCCTTCGGAGTCGCGCTTGATCTGCAAGGCCAGCAACAAAATCTGCAGCAGCACAACGCCGGCGAGCAGGAAGATGGATTTATGACGAGAAGGTATACCGGCCATGTGGGTTAGCTGATCAAAATTCCTTCTTGCTTTCGAAAGATCAAGGGTCCAGATTTTCCTTCAAGAATCGGTTTGCGTCGGCCTTTCGTTCCCAGAATTCTTACACCAAAAAGTGGTACGTGAGCGGCCTTGAAAAAGTGCCAGGCCTTTGGAAAATCTCTAATCGATGCACACCTGGCGCAGCAAGCGGAAATCGCTCAACATCTTTCCGGTGCCGAGCACCACGGATGCGAGCGGGTCGTCCGCAATGGAAACGGGCAAGCCGGTTTCTTCACGGATGCGCTTGTCGAGATTCTTGAGCAGCGCGCCGCCTCCGGTGAGCACAATGCCGCGGTCGCTAATGTCGGCGGAAAGCTCAGGCGGGGTACGTTCGAGGGCCACGCGCACGGCATTCAAAATGGTGGCCACGCATTCAGAGAGAGCTTCGCGAATTTCGCTGTCATCAATGGTTACGGTGCGGGGCACGCCTTCAATAAGATTGCGGCCTTTGACTTCCATGGTTAAGGGCTTTTCGAGCGGGTAAGCCGAGCCAATTTCCATCTTAATTTGTTCGGCGGTGCGTTCACCAACAAGCAGGTTGTACTTGCGCTTGAGGTATTGCATTACGGCTTCGTCCATTTCGTTGCCGGCGACGCGGACGGAGCGCGAATAGACGATGCCGCTCATGGAAATGACGGCGATGTCGGTGGTGCCGCCGCCGATATCCACGACCATGTTGCCGGAAGGCTCTTCGATGGGCAGGCCCGCGCCAATGGCGGCGGCCATGGCTTGTTCGACCAAATAAACTTCGCTGGCGCGCGCGCGATAAGCGGAATCCTGCACGGCGCGCTTTTCTACCGGGGTGATTTCGCTGGGTACGCCGATGACGATGCGCGGATGAACGAGCACGCGTCGATTGTGCGCTTTCTGAATGAAGTAGGTGAGCATCTTCTCAGTGACTTTGAAGTCCGCAATGACGCCGTCTTTCATGGGCTTGATGGCCACAACGTTGCCGGGAGTCCGGCCAAGCATGTCTTTGGCTTCCCGGCCGACGGCGACGACTTCTCCGGTGGATTTGTTGATGGCTACGATGGAAGGCTCGTTGACGACGATGCCCTTGCCGGCGGAAAACACCAGCGTGTTCGCCGTGCCAAGATCGATGGCGAGGTCGGAGGAAAATAAACTGAAAACCGACCTTAAATTGTAACCGTTCTTATTCATTCCCCCGTCTCCCCTGAAAAAATTCCATGGCTGCTAAAACAATCAAGCCTGCAATACCCCGTCAACTCTTTTATTTTCCGCGCATGCATACGGCAATGCAAAAAAAGGATTGAACCGTTGCTGGTGCGGCGATTCGCTAATAAAATCCAAAACTTATTTAGGCACCACGATGGAAACTTGCTGCTGCGCGGTGCCCCCACGGCGGTTCGAACCAATAATAGAAATGGTATGCTGGCCGGGCTCCAGAGGCTCGGTGAAATGCCGAAAGGAGCCATCGGGCGCGATATTCGGCACGGACTGACCGTTGACGATGAGCGCCGCTCCCGGCTCGGTACGCCCAACAATTTCTGCCACGCGGCCGTGAAGCTGGGTGCCCTCGATTTCGAGCATCATGTCCTGGGATTTGCCCTGAGCCACGAGCGTGAACTGAAACGTCTCGCTGACTTCGCTGGTTTCCTTCTTGGTGTTCTGCGCGGTCACATTCCAGAAATACTCGCCGGGATCGAGGCCAGTGATATCCGCGGAGGTGCCGGAAACTTTGGCCTGCTTGACGATGGTGCGGAAAGAGGTGGTGGCGCTGAGCCGCACGGTGTAGGACACGGCGTCCTCAACGGGCTTCCACACAAAATGCACGGGCGAGATTTTAGGCTTCTCGTTGATGATCGGCGCAAGATTCAGCGGCTCCACAAGAGAGGGCGGCGCGAGAACGTTGGATCGCTGAATAGCGCCTCCGGTCGGGAAGCTGGCTTTCTCCCATTGGGTCAGCTCAATTTTCTGATCGCCGCGCTGCACTTCCGCGGAACCGGTAGAAACCACGATTTCATGATTGTTGCTTTCCGGGTCGTTCTTGACCGATGCACGGCTGTTCTGCCGGAGCTGGGCGCTGGCATCCTCGACGTTCACAGCAGCCTTCGAATCGGGCGAACTCCAATTGGGAGTGGCAAGGTCGACGGATCCGGTGCTGATGCGCATGGCCACGCTAGTGGGTTTATTGCTGGCCATGGAATTCTCTTCCACGGTCACCAGCGTGTCGGACTTGACGGTATACGTGGTGCCGTCGGCAAAGGTTATGCGCGCAGCGCTATCCGAGCCGGTTTGCACGAAATCGCCTTTGTCGAGAGTGGTCTTATAGTCGGCGGTTACCCACTGGACGGAGTTGACCTTTTTAATTTGAACTTTGCCGTCGAGATTTACGAACTTGGCCTGCATCTGGGAGATGGACAGGTTTTCTGTGTCGGGCGAGGAGATGGCGTTGGAAGCTTTGTGATACACCGTGGAATAAAGATCAGGTGAGATGAGGTATACCACGCCAAGAATTGCGCCGAGGATAAGAAGCACGTAGACAATGACGGTCTTATAGGTGACGGCGGTCCAATAGACCTGTACACGCGGCTCCTTGCCGGAGGCTGCGGCGTGTTTAGGGTCGATGGGTGCTTGTACGCTCACGGGATCAAGTGCTCATAGCTCCAATTTTAAAATCTAGCACAGCAATTTGAGCGCCGTTCAACTGGGCTGGCGGGTCGTAGTCAAACTGCAAATAGCGAATGCGCACACGTCGCAGAAACGCCAGTGAAAAATTCTATTCGGCCAGCCTGGTACAGCGAGCATTACGTATGACGGGAGTCGATTTACGCGCGATTGTCATTGAGGGGAGCGGCTGTACTATAATTTGGTGTTTGCCTGGTGGCGGAGGAGACTGATCGGATGGCTGGAGCTTCAGATAACCGGAAACTTGGGTACCGCATATTCCTGGGAGTGGTAGTGCTGGTTCTCGGCGGGAGCATGCTGCTTTACCTGGTGCCTCAAACACCCGGAACTGGCGAGGCCGCCACAGACACGGTGGCTAAGGTGGGGGATCAATCGGTCACCTTGGGTGAAGTGCGCCAGCAGTTGGCGCAGATCGAGCAGCGAAATCAAGTGCCCAAGCCCCTGGAGTCGCTGTACGCGCGGCAGATCCTGAATCAACTGGTATTTGAGAAGGAGTTAGAATACGAAGCCAAGCGGCTAGGTATCACAGTCACAGACCAAGAACGCGCGGACCGCATCAAGCAATATGTTCCCGGGGCGTTCAACAACGGGACATTTGTTGGCATGGATCGCTACGCGACGGAGGTGCAGGCGCGCTTCCAGCTTAGCGTGCCGGTGTTTGAAGAGTTGATCCGGCAAGGATTACTGGAAGAGAAGTTTCGCAAGCTAGTGACCGACGGAATAAGCGTAGGGCCGGGCGAGCTGCAGGACGAATTCCGCTATAAAAATGAAAAGATAAAAGTGAACTTTGTGGTGATCAAGCCCGAAGAACTGGCCGCCAAGATCAATCCGACGGAAGCTGAAATTAAAGCAGAGTACGAAAAAAACAAGTCGCGCTACCAGGTACCTGAGACACGGGTGGTGCGCTACGCCTTGTTGGACACCACGCAAATGCGGCGGAACATCCAGGTTTCCGACGACCAGTTGAAAGTGCAGTATCAAAACAATATTCAGCAATACCAGGTGCCAAATCGCGTTCATGTGGAACACATTTTGTTCATGACCGTGGGAAAGACCGACGCGGAAGTCGAGGAGATCAAGAAAAACGCGGAAGATGTGCTGAAACAAGCGAAGAAATTCGCGAAATTCGAAGATCTGGCCAAAAAATATTCAGAAGATCCGGGCTCGAAAGAGAAGGGCGGCGACCTGGGCTGGATCACTCAGGGACAAACAGTGCCGGAATTTGAAAAGACCGCGTTTGGACTGGATAAAGGACAAATATCGGACCTGGTGAAGACCCAGTATGGTTTTCACATTATCAAGGTCCTGGACAAAGAAACAGCGCGAACGAAGACCTTTGATGAAGTGAAGGAGTCGTTGCGCGCTCCGTTGGTATTGCAACAGGCCGACCAGCAAGCAACCGACGCAGCGGATCGCTTGGCGAAAGCCATACGCCAATCGAACAAAGTGTCGCTGGACGATTTAGCGAAGCAATACCAACTGACGGTATCCCAGACACGGCCAATTAGCGCGACCGACCCGGTGTTGGAGCTGGGAAATTCCAAAGAAGTGAAGGACGCAATCTTCCGGCTGCGGCAAAATGAACTGAGTTTGCCGATACGTACGGACCGCGGTTACGTGGTTTTGTCAGTGCAACAGATCACCCTGGCACACCAAGGCTCGCTCGATGAGGTTCGCGAGCGAGTGGGGAACGATTTGAAGCAGGAAGAAGCCGGCAAACTGGCAAAGGCCAAGGCGGAAGAGCTGGCCAAGCGGATAAAAGCGGGTGAGAAGTTTGAGGCGGCCGCCAAGGCACTGGGATTGGAAGCCAAAACTAGTGATCTCATCACCCGCAATGACTCCATCGCGGGAGCAGCCAGTGGAAAACAGCTTGGCGAAGCATTTCAGATGAAGCCGGGTGACGTGGGAACGCCAATGAGCTTGGGTTCGAATTGGATGGTGTACCGGGTGGAGGCGAAAGAGGAGCCGAATCCGAATGATTTTGAGAAACAGAAGAAGAGCTTAGCTGAGCAATTGCTCCAGACTAAGCGCAGCGTGGCATACGAGGCGTTTAAGACCGCTCTCGACACCAGGCTCAAGCAAGAGGGCAAAGTTAAGCTGATGACCGACAAGATGGCCGGTTTTGGAAGCCTAGGTAGCTAAAACCATTATTTTCTTATGTTTATGGTGGAGCACCCAAAGTGACGGGTGCTCTTGCCTTTCACACTCCCCCTAGTTACCCTGGTAGTGTCCCTACCACAGCGTTTTTGCGACAAAGCTGCCGAGCGAAAGCCTGCGCGTGCGGCCTGATGAGACGGAGTGTAGAAGCCCGGTGAAAAACAGAATTACGTCCCGCTCTACGACGGTGCGGAACAACTACCGTTGCAGCATGGAGAAAAACCAATCTGGTAAGTATTGCGTGCGGATCCAGGTGCGCTATCCACGCCATGCATGGTCGCTCGAAGTATTTTTTCTGGCTTCGTCGTTCAACCGCGCCATGACCAAGCTCGAGGAGTCGCTCGATTTTCTGCAACGCAATGAGGAAAAATTGTGGTTCTGGGGCGTGGATCGTGCTGAAGACATGGGCTTCTCAGCAGAGTTTTTGCGGGAAGCAGGGCTAAGGCTCGATCGCCGCAGCGAATTCCCGCGCAAAGCTACAAATCTTACCGTCGAACCGGAATTGGAAGTGCCGGCGTTTGCCTTGGGCCCCATGCGTCGCGGGCTAGCAGAGTCGGTGGAACCTCCTCGGGTGCAAGCTACAGGCGACTGAGACCCATTCCAACGTTTCTCTCGCTTGGCCGACCCCTGCCTCCATACACCGACTGACTGCACCTTCTCCTGTATTGACTTAAATCCTCATGGAGTACATGCTGCGCCGCATTAGTGCCCCAAGAACTCTATAAAGGGGGCAGCGCAGCCAGAGGATAGCGATGAAAAAGAATTTTCACTTGGCCACGTTAATGTCGTTGTTGCTGGGGTTTGGTCTTATTGGCACCTCGCATGGCAAGGCCTCAAGTCAATCCAACCAATCGACGGACCAGTCGCAAAAAGACTCGACGGCCGCAAAAAAGAAGAAGAAAAAGCCAGCCGCGGACTCTACGGATTCGACAAAATCTCCGAAAGCTAGTGCGGGCGAGACCTCGACCACCTCGAAGAAAACCAGAACCAAGAAGAAGACCGATTCGAATGAGGCGGCGGGAACTGACAACTCCACTAGCAGCTCCGGCGCCTCCGAGGCTTCCTCACGGAGCAAGTCCAAGACCAAGAGCGAGAGCGCCACGAAGACGGACGGCGAGAACGCGAATAGCTCTCCGACGACAACGAGCAGGCCGAAGAAGGCCGCTGCGGCTGATCCTTCGGCGAGCGCGACGCCGCGAACCGGGGACACTTCCGCACCCGGAGAAGGCAAGACCGGCACGGCAAGCAACCGGAAATCAAAGCGCACATCGAACGATTCGAGCAGTACCTCAAGCTCAGCGGCCGGGAATTCAACAAAGGATCCTACGGCTGCAGCGAATTCCGGCAATACCACGAGTGCGCGGACAAAGGAATCGTCCGGCAGGACTAAGTATTCGACCGGCAACGCGCAAGCATCGTCTTCCGGCACTACCGACGCAGGAAATCCGCCAACAGCTCCTCCGGCAACCGGCAACTCTGGCAACACCACTAGCGCGCGCACCCCATCGAAGTCCATGAACGAGCAGTCGGCGCCCGCGAATAGCAACGGGATGGTATGGGTAAATACTGAGTCGGGCGTTTATCACAAGGCGGGGACGCGGTGGTACGGCAAAACCAAGCAGGGGAAATACATGACGGAAGCCGACGCGCAGAAAGCCGGGTATCGCGCGTCGGAGAAAAATTAGCTGCGGGTGTCACGAAGTAAAAATTCTAAGGGGGAAATCGATGAAGAAACACGTAATGTGGTTGATAGTGGTGGTGATAGTCGTCTTTTGCGGTAGCAATCTAGCTGTTACGCAGCCAAGGGTCTCAGCCGGGAAGTTTAGTTCCTTTGCGGCCGCGGTTCCGGCTGACGACTTGGTGGATATAAATTCCGCGACTGCTGATCAGTTAAAGGCACTGCCAGGAATCGGGGATGCTTACGCAAAGAAAATAATCGAAGGCCGGCCGTACGCGAAAAAGACGGATCTTACGCGCAAGAAAATTATTCCCATGGCGACTTACAAAAAGATTGAGGACAAAATCATTGCCAAGCAAGACAAGAAACCATGAAGAAGAAGAGGATCCCTCACTCGGAAGGGTTTGTTGGAGGCCGGCACGTTAGCGTGCCGGCCTCTTTTTTCGAAAGATCGTTTCTGCCTTCAGGTCTTAAAGCGGGTAGCAATAAATCAGTGTTGTAGACGCACTTTTGCAGCATAAAAGCTAAACGTTGAATTGTTGAGCAACAGTGCCCGGATGGAGACCGACTGTCCCACGGTAACGCCACTGATGTCCGTCACGCCGTCAAAACTAGTCGCGCCGATGATGGTGTCCGCCAGCGGGTTGGTTACGAATTGTATGTAAGGCGGCAAATTTGAAATTGAGAAGGCCTGGCCAGAGACGGTTTGCACCGTGCCGGTGGCGCGGCTGAACCGCAGGCGAACGCGGTCGGAGGTAATGGCTTGATTCCCGGTCGATGCCGCTCCCGTAGCGGCGGTAACGCGCACCATTACATCCTGACCATTCACAAGACTGGCAACGCCAGAAAATAGCGTGGTGACGGTGCTCGATGGCAGCGACGCGTTATTGAAGAATTCGTCGAGGTCCACAATAAAAATCGGATTGTTTAGTGTGACGAGGAATATATCGCCAGGATTGGCTGCCGAAAGTGTGCTATTGCCGGTCGCAACTTCTTTGTTGGCCACGACCAGAAAAAATTGGCCCGGCGTGCTGGTATTTACAATCGTTCCTTCAACTTCATCCTGCGGACTAACATCGAGAAGGTCGGCGGAAAGCAGTGTAAGTGCTCCGCTGCTGCTTACGGTGGCATCTACACTGACCACCGTGTGATTGGCCACCAGGCATGTGGCGTTCAGCGCCGGGCACAACCCTTGCGGGTCTTGAATGATTGGTGAAGACGGCAACGTCATTTGTAGCGAGATTCCGTTGCTGCCCGCTACCGTTATAGAGCTCCCGGATTGAACCGTGACGAGTCCGACGAAATCCTCGATCAGATCGAGCGCGCCGCTTGGTGCACCGGTTCGCGGAAGCGTCGCGGCGGTAGCTACGTTCGTGGCGCTGAAGCTGACAGCCAATGTGCCAGAGGTAAGGGTGAGTGCATTCTGTAAATTCAGGTTCAAGGAAATACCGGTTGCCTGGCTGGCAGTGAGGGTAAGGGGAAAGGGTGCGGTACTGACTTGGGCGGAGCCCGCTGTCAGTACGATTTGGCAGATAGTGCCGTTCAGACAGGTGCTATTCAGTGTGGCCCCGGATTGATTGAATACCGTTAAGGTCGGCGCAGAAAAGGTAATCGAAGCGCTGCTGTAGGTGCCGACCGGCAAGGTGAGCGAGCCCAGAAAAGATGTGTCGCTTTGCAAGCGCATAAGGTCCACAGGGTATATGGTGGGCGTCAGAGTTAAGGCGACCGCGCTTCCGGAACTAGGGGTCAGCGTAATGCCGGTAATGCCTACGGTTGCGGAAAGCACGGAAACATTGGTCAATGCCGGGGGTGTGGACGTCATGGTCACCGCGAGACTGGCGTTTTGAGTGCCGCCGCCACCTCCGCCGCCCGTAGTACCGTGCGGTACGCCGCTGCAGCCTCCCAGGGCGATCATGGAGATGACTAGGGTAATTATTGATGCGGCGTTGCGATTCATTACGCACCCCGAGTGGATGTGGCCGCTTGGATCAGAGTATGGACGGCACCACTCTCATCGACTGTACCGCCACCTTTGAGGAAGATGGCGCCGCAAAAGCGTTGACGTGTTCAAGTATTAAATCAGGGTGGCAAGGGACGCCCTGGTCGACGGGCCAAGTACCGGTTTGGGGATGGACGGGTATGCTATGGTAACTATTTGCTCTTGCATCAGAAATTTCGGCTTCAACGGGAGTTATAAACCTGGTGGCGCGCGACCTGAGAGTGGCAACCGATAAAAGCGTCGAGCTCGCTCGCGATCTGGGCGGGAGCACGCAGGTCTCCGAAGCAGATCGTGCGAAGAGCCATGCCTCACCGGCTTTGGGCCGGCGCGGAACTGTACCCCAGCAGGCGCGCCCAGCCCCGCAGAAAAAGACCGATAAGGTTGCGGTTCCCCAAGGCAGTCCCTCGATGCATGAGGTATTCGGACCGGCAGGATTGCTGGAACGCTGCATGATCGGCGGCTACGAGCACCGGCCTGGCCAATTGGAAATGGCCGAAGTGGTGCATGACGCATTTGAACAGCATCACCACGCGGTAGTGGAAGCCGGCACCGGTACCGGGAAGACGCTTGCTTATCTGATTCCCGCAATTTGCAGCGGACGGCGGGTGGTAATTTCGACGGCCACCAAATCTTTGCAGGAGCAGCTGTATCAGAAAGATGTTCCCTTCTTACAGAAGCATTTCGCACCGAATCTAAAGGTCGCGGTGATGAAGGGCCGTTCGAATTTTCTCTGCCGTGCGCGGGTCAATCAAATGGCCAGCCAGCCTGTGCTGAAGGGCCTGGAGGAAATTGATGCTTTCCGCCAAATTCGCGAATGGTCAAAACTCACCGAAACGGGAGACCGCAGCGAACTGACTTTTCTTTCTGATGATTCCGATCTGTGGACGCGTCTTGATGCCCGGCGCGACACCTGCACCGGACAAAAGTGCGATCACTTCAACGAGTGCTTCGTGACCGCCATGCACCATCGCGCAAAACAAGCTGACCTCATCATCGTCAACCATCATTTGTTTTTCGCTGACCTTTCGTTGAAGCAGGATGATTTCGGCAGTATCCTCCCCGAATATTCCGCGGTGATTTTCGACGAAGCCCACGAAATAGAGGACGTGGCTAGCGATTATTTTGGGCGGCAGATTTCCAATTATCGTTTTGAGGAGCTGGCGCGCGACGCCGATCAATCCTTGAGGCTGCTTAATCTTGGTTCGCCTTCGATACTGCGACGCACGCAGCGTGTGCGCGAAAGGACGCGGCCCTTTTTTGAAGCGTTTCCGCCTCGCGACGGCCGTTTTCCTTTCGCGCACAGCGAACGTGACGCATTTGTGGAGCAGCATCGCGAAGCATACGATTCCGTGCTGACGGCGCTGAAGGGGCTGGAAACCGAAATCGCCGCCATGCCGCAGAAGCCTGAGGAATTGTTGCGCATCGCAAGGCGCAGTTTCGAGCTGCGCCAGGAAGTGGCGTTCCTGTTCGAGTCCAATGAAAGGAATTACGTGTATTGGTACGAGCGCCGCAACAAAGGCGTGTTTTTGACGGCCACCCCTATCGATGTGAGCCAGATCCTTCGCCAGCGGCTTTTCGAGCAGTTCGATACCGTGGTGTTAACATCCGCGACGCTTACGGTGGGCGGACGATTCGAATTCATTCGCCAACGGCTGGGCCTCGATCACGTCAAAGAGCGCACCCTGCCGCCCGAATTCGATTACGCCGATCAAGCTTTGTTGTATTTGCCGAGCAAAATACCGGACGTGCGCGATGCCAGTTTCGCCCCCAAAGCGGCGGATGAAATTGTGCAATTGTTGGAACACAGCCAAGGCCGCGCGTTTTGTCTTTTCACCAGTTATAGCCAGATGAACGATTTGTTCGAACGTGTACGAACACGCGTGAGTTTTCCACTACTGCTGCAAGGCAGCGCGCCCAGGTCCGTGTTATTGGAGCGCTTTAAAAACACGTCTGCCGCGGTGCTGTTCGCCACTTCGAGCTTTTGGCAAGGTGTGGACGTTCCGGGCGAGCAGCTTTCTATGGTAATCGTGGACCGCTTACCCTTTGCAGTTCCCAGTGATCCCATCGTGGCCGCGCGTGTGCGGGCTTTGCAGGACGACGGCCGCAATCCGTTCTCGGAATTTCAGGTGCCCCAAGCGGTGTTGGCCTTGAAGCAAGGTTTCGGGCGCTTGATTCGAACCAAGACCGACCGCGGTGTGCTGGCATTGCTCGACACCCGCATCCAACGGATGCCCTATGGTAAAATTTTCCTGGAATCGCTGCCGAACTACCGTATTACGCATAATTCGGCTGATGCTGCGCGTTTTCTCGGTAAATAAAAGATACGCAGAGCCCTCCTGGCGCAATTTGAGGATCCATGTTTGAAGTCAGCGTAGAAGAAACATTTTCCGCCGGTCATGCGCTGCGCGGATACCGGGGCAAGTGCGAAAACGTGCACGGACATAATTATCGTGTGCGCGTGACACTCGAAGGACCGCAACTGGATGACATCGGTTTGCTGGTGGATTTCACGGAATTAAAGCGCGTCGTTCGCGAGATCATGGGCCGGCTGGATCATCAATTTATCAACGATCTCGAGCCGTTCAAAACCGTCAATCCATCGGCGGAAAATTTGGCCAAGTATTTTTACGACGAGCTCACGCGGTTGTTGCGTGGCTTACCGCCGGGCGCCCATGTAACTGACGTGATTTTATGGGAGACGGATACCAGCCGGGCGCAATACCGTCCGGCCAGCTAAGTTCATGTATCGAGCATTTTTCATCATCATGGTTCCCGTAATCTTCGTGGCGTTAGGTTACGTTTTTGTCTTGCGATCTTTGGGAATGGCGCCCGGGTATTTCAGACTCTTTGTCGCCATAGCGGTTTTTTTCGGCGCAATTTTATGGCTGGCGCGTAAATCGCACAAGGCTAATGCGGGGGATCAGTAGTTTCGGCTTCGAAGTAATTCGTCGCGAGGATGCGAATCTCTAGGCCATGTTTATCACTGAAATATTCAAATCAATTCAAGGGGAGGGCACTCGCGCAGGCTTGCCCTGCATTTTTGTGCGCTTGACCGGATGCAATTTACGTTGCACCTGGTGCGACACCGCTTACGCTTTTCATGGCGGTGTGAAAATGAGTGTTGCGGAGGTGGCCGCGCGGGTCGATCAACTTGCGGGACGCACGGAGGCCCCATCGGGAGCGGGCAATTCCGTTGTCGCGGTACCGCTGGTGGAATTAACAGGCGGCGAGCCATTGCTGCAGGAGGAAATTTATCCGCTGGCTCAGCAATTACTTGCTTCGGGGTACACCGTGATGATCGAAACCAGCGGCGAGCGCTTCATCGGCAAATTGCCGCGCGAAGTAGTTAAGATCCTGGACGTGAAATGTCCCGACTCCGGCGAGGCAGACACTTTTGAGATGCGCAACCTGGAAGCGCTGAGCCAAGGCGACGAAATTAAATTTGTGCTTTCCACACGGCGCGATTATGAGTTCGCGCGAGAATTTACTTTGCAGCACAGTTTGCGCGAACGCGTCAACCAAGTGTTGTTCTCGCCGGTTTTCGAAGGACCGGAAGGCAAATGGCCGGGCCTTGAGGCTCGAAAATTAGTGGAATGGATACTCGAGGATTCTTTGCCGGTGAGATTGGGATTACAACTGCACAAGTTCGTGTGGGATCCGGCAACGAAAGGCGTTTGAATATGTTCGCCTCAAAGCTTCAAAGCGTGAAAGCCGTCGTGCTGCTCAGCGGTGGCATGGATTCGTGCGTCTGCGCGGCGATGGCGATACAAGCGCACGGGGCGGAACGCCTCGCGTTGCTGCACGCCGGTTATGGACAGCGGACGCAAAAGCGCGAGCGGCAAGCATTCGAATCCATCGCGGATTTTTATCACGTGCAGCAACGGCTGGTTGTTCAACTGGATCATTTTCGAGCCATCGGCGGCTCGGCGCTTACCGACGGGAGCATCGCGATTCCAGAGCATCAGCGCATTTCTGACAGCGCCAGCACTAACGAAATACCCGTTACTTACGTGCCTTTTCGCAACGCGCATTTTCTTTCCGTAGCGGTAAGCTGGGCCGAAGTCATCGGCGCCCACTCCATCTACATCGGCGCAGTGGCGGAAGACAGCTCCGGTTATCCTGATTGCCGCCCGGAATATTATCGCCTCTTTCAGGAGCTTATTCGCGTGGGCACCCGCCCTGAGACGCACGTTGAAATCGTAACGCCTGTGATCGCCTTGAAGAAAAGCGAAATCATTCGCAAGGGCATCAAGCTGGGCGCGCCGCTGCATCTTACCTGGTCGTGCTACCAAAGCGAGGATGCGGCTTGCGGGGTATGCGACAGTTGTATACTGCGTATGCGTGCTTTCGCGGAGGCCGGCTTGAGCGATCCCATTTCTCAGCGTGGCGCGGCAGCGCACTCCTAAACTTTGAATCCGCCACTGAATCCATGATAATAGTGCGCGCCTCGCCCGGGCGGTACGCAGTTGCAAAGGAGAATCGAGCATGACGAAATACGCGAGTTCGTGGGGGTTAAGCGTCTGCAGCGTGGCGCTATTACTGGCTGTGCTGATTCCACCCGCCGCTGCGCAAGGCGATGGCGTGGTTCGCGGCCAAATCATGGATGTTACCGGTAAGCCTTGGGCTGATATGGGGATCCAACTGGTAAGCGATCAAGGCGCGAAGCAGGACACAAAAACCGATAAGAGCGGCAATTATAGTTTTCGCGGCCTTAAGGCGGGAATCTATAGCGTGTTCGTGATTCTGCCCGCGCCCAATAAACCCTACGAAGCCAAAGTTCAGGTGCAAAGCGGCGCTGAGGCCAAGGCGGATATCAATTTTAAAGACGTCGTTGCCAAACAGGGTTCAGCAGCCGCCGAGCAAATCAAAAAACAGGAAGAAGAAAAGGCCAAGTTCGAAGGCATGAAACAGCATTTCACTGCCGGCACCGCGATTTTGGACCAGGAACGCAAGGCTAAAGAAGAAGTAAGCAAAGCCCCCGCCGATCAACGTGACGCGGCGAAAGCCAAAGTCACCGATCTTTCAAACCAGGCAGTCGCGGAGTTTACCGCGGCGCAAAAAGCGGCTACGGAAAAAGATACCAATCAACATATTATCTGGGCCAAGCTCGCGGAAGCCTACGACCTCGCCGGCCGCAACGACGACGCCATCAACGCGTATCAACAAGCGATTGCTGCCAAGCCGGACGTTCCAGGCTATTACAACAATTTGGGAAACGTGCAGGCGCGAAGCGGCAAGGTTGACGAGGCGCGCACTTCCTACACCAAGAGCGCGGAACTCGATCCTCCCAATGCCGCGACTGCGTGGCGCAACTTTGGTATCAGCTTATACAACGCCGGTCGTTTGAAAGAAGCCGTCGAGCCTTTAAAGAAAGCCAGCGAACTCGATTCAAAAAATCCCCAGGTTTGGTATTTGCTGGGAGCAGCGCTGGTCGGATCGATGGAGACCAAGAAAAACGGCGACAAGCTGGAGTTCATCATTCAGCCAGGAACTGTCGAAGCCTACCAAAAAGCGGTGGAGCTTGATCCCAACGGCGGGCCCAATAGTTATGGAGCACAGGCCAAGCTTGGTCTTGAAGCTCTGCAACAGATTCAGCCCGGTATCGACACGAAAGTAAATACCCGCAAAAAGAAGAATTGATGAATTGCTGTTCCCTGGGCCGGTTCCGCAACACGGGGCCGGCCTTTTTTATTTGTGCTTCTTATAATGTGGGCAGGTTTCGTCCCGAGTGCCTCTCCCACGGTGTGAGGATTTGTGCCATTGCCAGGGATGGCTGTCGCGTACACTAAGCCACGGGGCGTGGGGGTTCGTTCTTTTGCAATCGACGATCACAAAAGATATTAAAAACAATCTACATGGCGCCAGTTCACCAGAATGGGCCGCTCTGCTGCAGTGCGCATCTCCCCATGCCGACTTATCAGCACTTTCTGTCTTACTCCGCGAGATATCCTGGCCGGAACTATTTACGTTGGCCGAAGAACATGGGGTCATTTCGCTGCTCGCGTCTGGTGTGGCGAAGTTCGAGGAAGACCTCGCGCCACCGGAGTTCGCGCAAAAAATCCGTCAACTACAGCGCGCGCAAGTGCTGTCCGCGTTGCAGATGACCGCGGAGCTATTTCGACTGGTTGATCAATTTCGCGACGCCGGATTGGATATTCTGCTAGTAAAAGGTCCTACCCTGGCTTTACGCGCATATGGGGACACGGGGGCGCGACAATATGGCGATCTTGATTTTCTGGTCCGGCAAAAAGACATCCTTCGCGCCACGAAGCTGATAATTGCTTCCGACTATCAGCCGGAAATACCTGTCGAAGCAATCCGCGCCAAAAAAATTCCTGGGCAATATGTTTTCGTTCGAATCGCAGCGCCGCTCCTTGTGGAGATGCATACGGAGCGCACCATGCGTTACTTTCCGCGCGGGCTTCCGATCGAAGACTTCTTCACACGGCGGCAATATGTGAGCGTCGATGGCCACCAGATCCCCACTCTGTCAATCGAGGATGAGCTGATCCTGATTTGCGTTCATGGCGCCAAACATCTTTGGGAGCGTTTATCGCTGGTGGCTGATGTTGCCGCATTCGTACATCGTCAAACCTCCTTGAATTGGGAGCGCAGCTTTGCCACCGCGCAAACTGTCGGGGCGGAGCGCATGTTGGATACTGGCCTGCTTCTGGCTGGCAATTTGCTCGGCGGTGCGTTGCCGCAAAATGTGCAGGCGCGACTGGAATCAGATCGATCGGCGTCGCAACTTGCCGCGAAAATTACGAGCTGGCTTCCTTCGGGAGGGCAGGCAGCGCCGGGATTATTCGCGCGCGCCCTTTTTCGCATGCGCATGCGTGGGAGCGCAGTGTCAGGATTGAGTTACTTACTTCGGCTTACGTTCTCGCCCACCCAGGAAGATTGGTCGCCTGGTGCGAAAAACGAGCGTGACGGGCGTTTCGCAGCACTGCGAAGGCCCGTTCGCCTCGCCAAGAAATATCGCGGCGGCGAAAAATCCTGATCGATGGACTGCTAAATTCGCAATGTATTTAAAAACGAAGAAAGCCCGGACGTAAAACTGTCCGGGCTTTCTTAGCTTACCTGTCTAGATATTCGTGCGATGCCCGATACCATGTCTTGTCGTCGTTGCAGGTGCGGGGAGCTCCACGTTCAGAGAAATTTCGCTCTTGTTGCGCAGCACGCCGAGTTTTACGGTACGGGTTTTGTCTTTGCTGTCTTTGTCTTTGTTCTCAGCGCTTTTATCTTTCTCGCCGTGTTGTGCGGCAAGCTTTTGACGTAGGTCTCCCACCGAACGAATGCGCTCACCATTTAGAGAGGTGATGACATCACCGGCCTTCAGTCCGGCCTTCGCCGCCGGCGAACCCGAATTTACGGATCGCACCAGAATGCCCTCACCATCCGGAGCACCAAAAAACGATCCTAGCTGTCCAGCGAGGTCCTCGGCATCAATGCCTAGGCGCGGATGGCCGGAGTAAATCATCGGGCCGCTCCAATCCATCGAGGGCATCTCCGGAATTTCCGCCGCTTCCGGAAGATCAGGCATCTCCGGTAAGTCCGGCATGCGAAACGCGAACGTACCGGGGATACCGGGGGTTATTTTGGTCAAGTTGTGTGGTGATTGCTCAGCCTTGCCCAGCGTAACGTTGATTTTTTGCGTGTGCCCGTCTCGCCACACGGTCAGCTGCACATTTCGTCCGGCAGGAATTTCGCGAATCATGCGCCGGAATTGCATCGCGCCTTCCACCTGCTCTCCATTGATTTCCGTAACCACGTCATTTTCTCGAAGACCGGATTTCTGAGCCGGACTGTCCGGAGCAATTCTGCCAAGCACGACGCCACGCTCGCTTGGCAGTTTTAATTCCTTGGCGTTGTCGCTGGTAACCTCTCGGGTTTCAACGCCCAGCCAACTTCCACCTTCCTCCCCCCAAAACACATTGAAATCACGTACCTGGGGCTCAACCGGCTCCTGATTTCCACCCGCGTGCGATCGCCCAGCAGCCGTATATCCTGGCGTTGTCATGAATGCGGCGCAGAGCAGCGCGGTGCCGCTTGCGATAGTCCATATCCCTTTATTCACGAAACTCTCCTCCAAAAAATATTTGCTCCTGCGAATTTAGACGCAGCAAAAGCTAAACCGTTGACCTCAACACCACCAAGCGAATCCCACCGTTTACGGTATGCAGATGAATAGGCGCGCCACCCTTGCCTATTTTTCCGTGGATTTCCCGTGGATGCAGGGAACTTTCTAGGGATAGCGGCAGCTCCGAAGAAAAATTGCCATTCAAGCAGCGTGCCTCCAAATTCGCCTGGAGGTCTGGGGGCACGGCCAGCAGTAAAGAACCGTTGGTCGTTTCGGCGGTGGCTTCACCCTTCTCGTCTCGTGTGCTGCCGAGATGCGCGAGCTCCAGATGCACATTGCCATTGGTGGTGTGCGCATGAACGGAGCCGCCGCCTTCGTACACTTCGATGTTTCCATTGACGGTATGGAGATCTTCGATGACATCCACACCCGCAATCTTCAAAGTGCCATTCACCGTTCCCACATGCTCGACATGCGCGCTGTGCGGGACGTGAATAACGTATTCCACGGCAACTTCCACGCCGGCGTTCTGGGGATAGCGCGTAATTACGGACACCGAGCGAGGTTTCGCGTCCACTTCAATCGAAACGCGATCCAGATCTGATTCCTTACTCTTGGCAGTCTTCACCGCGTGGACTTCGATGGCATCGCGGTCCCAGCCTTCCACTTCCACCGTGCCGTTTACATTTTGTAATTCAAATGAGCCGCCCGGCTGCAACGGGTAGCTCTGATCGAAATCCTTGCTCATCGCCAAACCGGAAGCGGCCCATGCCGCACCCGCCACAGATAGAATTAAAGCTGCGCGCAACGCATGTCGAAGCATCGATTTTTACCCCTTTCGATTTTTGCGACGAACCCGGACCGTAACGCGAAACTACAACCAGCACCCCGAACAAATCCTAATGTCGTCTCAGCTGCGCACCCGTAACTCAATTGAGCTGAAAATTAAATGTCACCGTAGAAACCACCTCGACCTGTTTGCCGTTGATCCACGCGGGTTTGCCCCGCCACTGTTTCACGGCGGTAATTGCCGCTTCCCTTAGCGCCGGCTCGCCCTGAAGCGCTTTCAATACTTCCACGCGTCCGTCTTTCAGCACCCGCACCTGCAACTTCACAACCCCCTGAATGCCCACACGCTGCGCGAGCTCTGGGTACACCGGATGAGGCGAATAGGTAAGGCGGTTGCGAAAATCATCGGCATCCTCGCGCAAGCCGCCAGTGACGGCTACTTCCAGCTTGCCTAGCCAGCTTTCCAACCAGTCCCTCTGTGAATCCGCCTGCTGTTGTATCTGCGGTGGCTCCGGAGAAACGGGCGTCGTTGGCTGAGCCACTTCTACGACACGCAAGCGTTCCTGCTGTTCGCGAATCTGAGATTCCCGTAGCGACGGATCGGAATCCAGAAATTGCAGTCGAATCTTTCCCGCGGAAGTACGCAGCTTCAATGGGATACCGCCGCCATTCAATACACCGATGGCGTGTACCGGACCCGCGCTGTTGGACCCCTCGGTTTGAAAACTTAAATGCAGTGCGGGATCGGCTTCGATGCGGTGTTCGCCGCCCCTAGTGACCAGCGCGTCGATATTCACCGCCAGGTTACGCGGCAAAAACACCACAATGTCGCCATTTCCGGAAGCGAGTTGGGAGGCTCCTGCAAGCTGTACGGTGGCCGGATGTGCAGAGGCAGCGCCTGGCAAACTATTAGAAGCGCCGCCGGGCCAACTATCAGGCCCACTTGAAGGGCTGATCCATGCTGTAATGGTTCCGTCAGCCGTGACCGCCTGCACGGCGCCGGCAACGCGCGTCAGGCAGATGCTGCCGCCGCTCGACTCCACTTCCATGGGCCCGGCAACATACATAATACGAATGCCGCCACCACCGGTCTGCGCATGCACCGAACCGCGCACTTCGCCAAAATCAATCTGTCCGCCTCCGGTGCGCACATTGACAAAACTTCCTGCATGCCCAACGGTGATGTTCCCGCCGTCGGTATCCAGATCGGCGCGTCCACCAATGGTGCCGGCGCGAATGTGACCGCCACCACTGCGCAGCGCTGCGTCACCGGTGACGTTGCCGACATTGATGTGTCCGCCTCCGGTAAAAACGTTCAAATTGCCGGCGACATCAAGCACCTGAATGTGCCCGCCTTCGGTTCGCAACTTCGATAGGTCACGGGTAGGGGCGCCGGCATTGGCATCGTGCAGGTGATGCGCGACATTCTGCATGCCGCTTAGGCCAATTCGCCCGGTGCGGATATTTCCGCCCTGGGTGAAGAGCGTCGCTGTGCCGCCGATATCCTGAGTTTCAATGTCGCCCGCCTCAGTATTTACGTCGAGGCTATATCCCGCGGGCACGGCAATTTCAAATTGCACCCAAAATTGCGCGCCAGATGCCGCTGTTCGCGCGGCCTGCGGAGGCAACGCCCCCTCGATCTCCACACCCGCAGCGGTAGCTTTGGCACGAACAACATATTTATCCAGCAGCGCCTGAGCCTGTGGCGCTCGCGCATCCGTTTCGATGCGCACTGTGTAACGCACCGCCGGGGCCGCGCCCGCTTCCAAATTAACAATATGCACGGAGCCCAGATCGGCGCTTAGCCGCAACGTCAACCCATCTTGGGTTTCAAGCACGCCGGTGCGCTGGTCAAAGGCGTGCGGCGTTACAGGATCGCCAGGTTTCGCATGCTCGCGGGGCTCCAACTCAACAGCAGCTCGGCCTCGACTGGAAAACGTAAAGACACAAAGAAGAATCGTCAATCCGCAGAGCCATGGCACGATGCGAAAATTCCCCTCTCTAAACTGACGTTTGCAATGGGAACAGGCTTTCATTGACGAACTAAATCCCGCTGATCACTACTGAGGTTCTCGTGGGCCAAGCTGCCGCAACGCTGCCGCGCTGCGCAGCCGCACATAGCGGCTGGGATCCCGCTTTTGCAGCTCTTCCAAGGTACGAATCACTTTTTCCACGGAAGCGTCGGAAACCATCACGGTGGATTCGCTGGGTGTGGTCATCTGCAGGTCCTCGGACTGGTCATCAGGATTTTCTGGCGCACCTGCAAGTTTGGGGTAAGAAACCACATTTGAGCCTTGCGACTCATGTTCCAGCGAGTGTACCAACATGTTCACAACTTCCACGCGCACGCCCGGATTCGCATCATGTGCCAGCGCGTCGAGCATGGCTTCTCGAACGGTGCCATCGGAAGCCGCATCCTTCAGCGCTTCCAGTGCCTTCATGCGTACCGCGGGATTCTGATCTTTGCGTGCGGCCAACAGCAGCGCCTTACGTACTTGCGCATCACGCGCCTGCGCTTTCAGCGCGTCCAGACAATCCAGCCGCACACCGGCATCGAAGCGCTCGCCATTTTCCACCACGTACGTCAGTACCCGGCGCATGTTGCTGTCGTCGACGTTGCCCGAAAGCACCATGGGCTGCTCGGCACGCAATTGCAGTTGCACCGTGCCGGGCGCGGCATTCGGCCAGGGTGCAAGATTAATTCCCGCCACGGCCATTTTCGAAAGCTGCTCGTCGGTAAGTTTTTGCGAAGCTAGAACGTTTACTGCACGACCGTTACTGTTGCCGGGAAGTCCATTTTGCAGCCAGGGCATCACTTCGGCGCCCAACAAAACCCCAAAGAAAATCAGCATTGCGCCGCTCCACGCCGGTCGCAAAGCCATCCACCGGCGCACCCAGCCAAACGGCCGCCAGTGCTCACGTACAGGTGTCACGGAAAGATCGTCGAGCATTTCGGCGAGCTGGCTGCGGCACTGAGAGAGAAGCGCGTCCGCGGAATTGATTTCACCTGCCGAGGGATTCGCGGCGTCTATCGCTTCCCACAACGATCGCTCACCCTCCAGTTGCTCCGCGCAAAACGCGCACACGGCAAGATGCTCATCGATCAGCTTGCGTTCGTTCTCGCTGACCTCGTCGCAGGCGTAGAAAACCAGGAAGGGGGCGATCTTGTCGCATCGCGACTTTTTATCCGGCGCGCTCATCGTAGCTCTCCCAATTCATGCCGGAGCTTGCGCGTTGCGCGGAAGAGCGAGTTCTTCACCGTTTCTTCGGTGGTTCCCAACGCATCGCCGATAGCACGGAGCTTCAACCCCTGATAGTGCTTCATCTCAAACACGATTCGCTCGCGGGGTGAAAGGCGTTGCATGGCCACTGCAATTTTCGCTTTTATCTCCAGTCCAAACATGGTGCGTTCCGGATCGAGGGTGGGCCGGTGTTCACGCTGTCGCTCGAAAAAGTCGGTGATGCCGTCATCGTGGTGTCCGTGATTGGCCTCCGGCGATTGGTCTTCGGGACGCGCTTGCCGGCGGCGCAAATTGTCGAGGCACACGTTGGTAACGATGCGGTAGAGCCAGGTATAAAAGCTGCATTCAAAACGGAATCGGTGCAGGTTGCGATAGACTTTCAGGAAAGCTTCCTGATAGACGTCGCGCGCATCTTCCGGGCGCTTCATCAAATTCAGCGCCAGTCGCAAAACGTCCCGGTCGTAACGGTGGACGAGTTCCTCGAAGGCCGCGCGGTTGCCAACCTGGGCTTCCACCACCAGGGCGCGGTCATCGAGGTTCGGTAGAGAAGTCACCTCGCCCAAGGCGGCGTCTCCACCACCCGCGCCTCCAGCTTCACCGGCCACAGCCAAAACCCATGGTGGAAGCGACATTTTTCGCTTTCTGTTCGCGTGCCGAATTGCTCGCCCAAGCACCCGGTGCAGACATTGCGCCTGGAGAAGTCCTTGAAAATGTGCGGTGGCGCGCGCCACTACAGAATAATCCAAGATTCTTCATCAGGCCAACACGGAACACCCGTGCGACCACCCTGTTTGGACGTGCCGCTACCCTATGGGTGAGCATCGCTTCCTGAAGTAACAACGCACGGGTGAGGTGGTTTGTTTCCTGCTAAATTTGTTGCATCCAAAACGAAGATTCTCTATTTTTTGTGAAGGAATACCGATGTGAAATTCTAGCCTCTAGGCTTCGTCGCGAGCCCCCCGCATGCTCCAGCTCCATAGCGGCCAAGCCAGCAGGCCAGCCAAAATCAAAAGAACCGCGCAGCCGTTAACTCGATAGAAGTCATCCGGTTGCGAAAGCAGTTCTGCCGCAGCTGCCAGCAGCGAAGTGCCCGCCACCACCAGGAAACAACCGAGGATGTTGAAGCGCACGACTCGGGTTATGCCGACTATCAGCAACCCTAGAAGAACAGCGCACGTGAGGAACTGTTTGGCGAAATCCGCAGGAGTCCCCCAGGCCATGCCTACGGTTGCTAACGCGGCGCTAAGAAAAAGTAATATCCTCAGCGACGGCTGCTTCACATTACTGGCCACAAAGGCAGCGCAGAGTGCTACAAGCCCGGTGTACATGAGCGCCCTGAGCAAAACTGTGCCAAAAATCGCAGCAGCCGGGAGCGTGGCATCAAAGTCACCGCCAAAGGAGGCTTCGGTAGCACGATGTGCGGTGGGCCAATGGGCCGACAGTGCTGCAATCAGGCGGTTAAATCCGACCAGTGCCGCCGTACCGCCCATGCCAATCAACACTGCGTCGCGGTAATACAGCGGCGGCATACCCGACCAGCCCGGCAGCCGCTCTTCACCGAAGGCGCGCCTCCCGAAATACCAGGCCATACCAAAAAGCAGCACGATCCCGGAAAAATACACGGCAGCCCCGAGTACCGCGCCGATGCCGATTCCCGCAAGCATGGTCTTGAAAGGAATGGCCGTCTGATAGTTATTCATAACGCTGGCGATGCGGTTACCGAAAGCGAAAACGATCACATACGCCGCCAGTCCCCACAGTCCCCACAGTGCCAGGCGCCGCCAGGGAATGGAATGCACATCGTCGGAACGCAAGTTTTTCAGGAACACTATCAGTGCCACAACCATTAGCCCGCCCAGCACCAGAATCGGCAGCACCGTCGAAATAAGCACGCGCGGCAGCATCAGCTCCGACTGCTGGCGCCTCCAGTCATCGGGAATTTTTATGTACGTGCGATAGTTGGATACTTCATCGCCAAGAACCGCGACTTCAATGCGGGCGTGCGCGTGTTCTTTAGAATCTGCTAGCGTCTCCGAGTCATCTAGCGCGCGATTTTGTTCCCACGTGAGCAGGTGGTCCACGCGATGCGGATGCTTATCGGACTTGGCTTCGACCAGCGTCCATTGCGCCAGGTCAATATGCTGCACCTTGCGCAGATAATCTTCCGCGAGCTTCACAGCCTCGTCTTTGCTGAGCGTAGCGCTAGCAGCATCTTCACTCAAAATGTGATGCACCGAATGCAGGGCGCCGTTTGGGCGAAGCACGACTGCCCACTCTTCCGGTTGACTGTCGCGGAAATAGCGAACTTTCCAAAGCGCGCCGGGCACTTCCTTGTCGTAAATTTCGTTAACCCTGGCCACACCGACGCGTTCGCGCAGGAATTCATTGGTCTGGGGATCAGTGGTGTTGGCGAGCAACACCGCGTGATGATACGAACGCGGGTCTATCCCCCGGTGGCGAAGAACTTCATCCGCATCGATGAGCGCGGTCCGCGCATTGACGGAAAGCTTCAGGTAATCCCCGATAGCCGGTGGTTTGACTCGCCAAGCCAACAACCCGCCAATTACCAGACAAGCCGCAAGGGCGCCAATCAAGCTCCGCATGAGTGCGTCGTAAGCGTGGGGCTTTCGTGTTGGAGGAAGGTCTTCAGTGACTTCATCCGCGACACTTATTTCCGGAGCGGGTACGACGCGATTCAACAAATCATCCACCGGCGCAAAGTGACCTCGCCTTAAATACGCCATACCCGAAAAGATCAAGGGAGCCAGCGCTGCGGCACCCACGATCACGCCCGAAATTTTGAAATACAGGCTGTTGGAGCGCACCAGCAGCAAGCCTACCAGCGAAGCATCCACGGTGTAGTGCCAGATAAGTGTGGCCAAAATGCCCCAATGCAGCATTACGATTCCGGCTACGATGCCGATAATTCCTACTTCAATTCCGCGCGTGTAACCAGGCTCCTGCGGATACGCGCTATGCAGGAAGCTCCAGGAAAACGCCGGCAGGATAATTGCCAGCACGCGCGATCTGGTCAAACGCCCCAGGAAAGGTATGGCGAACAAGCGGAAGAGAAATTCTTCACTGGTCGATGCCAGCAATCCGATCGCGATCCCCGCGATCCATGGAAAAGTGGTGTTCACGGTATCCGAATAATTCAGGTCCTGTGGCGCCCAAACACCCACTTTGTTGCCAAACATATAAAACGCCACGATAAAGCCGATGTGCGCCGCCGCCAGCGACAACCCCACTACTGCGGCGGAAAAAAATTCCTTGGATTGCAGTCCGCGCAAAGTAAACGCCTTGCTGAGCCGCAAGCGGTGTGGTTGCGACGCGCGATACAGCGGCTCGGCGCCCGGCAGCACCAACGTGACGGTGAGCGCCGTGCCAATAGCCAACAATATGTTCAAGAGAATTTGCAGCGCGACAAAACTTCCATACGAAGCGTGGGTATCGTAATTTGCCCGCGTCGATTGCCACTGATTGAGCTGCATGAAAAAATACAACGCGGCCACTAGGGCGCCCAGTTTTATGGCTCCCATCCAGTCAGCTTGCCCTTTACGCCACAGCGAAATTCCCAGCCATAGCGCGCTGCCCATCAGCAGGATGTACGGGATGATAGCGATCTGGTTGTACAGCAGGTTCGTGGAGCGCAATTGCTTGTAGCTGCGCTCCCACGCTTCAGGCACCTTCAAATATTCCTCGCTGTTGCCAATCTGATCGCCTTGCACCACTACATTCAGCCGGTACGGCGCGTCCTTGGCGCGAAATCCGTGCTTTTCCCACGTGAATGACCAATCCAGTCGGTTCGGTCTCTTCACCGAATTTATTTCTTCCGGTAAAAGATCCCAGCCCGACTTGATACCCATTTTGCTTTCAAGAAAATTTTCAGCGTCATATTGGGCGGCGGCGCGATCCAGCGTTGCTCCTGCCCTGGCTTCTTCCACGTGGTGCTCGTAGCCCACCACTTGGCCCGCGGGACTCATCCGTACTTGAAACTCCTCTTCCTGTTGCGGCTTGAAAAAGCGCGCATCCCAATACCAGATATTCAGTTCTGAGGACATCAGCCGGTTGGCTTGCTCCAGACCTGTTTCACGTTCGAGATATGTTTTTGCGTTGTCGTCTACCTCGAAAACGATAGCGGACTGATAGCTTGTGGCGTCCTGACCCTCAACCGCCAAAAACTCTTTTGCGCGTGACAGGGCTTGCGAGCGCGACACCTTAAAATTCACCGAGGCTTCCGGAAACGCGCGGAAATAATATTTGTGCGCAAACAATGCGCCGGCAATTCCTAGAATCACCCACAGCAGTAACGCAAGCTTGTTCGCAGACGTTAAACGGTCAGTTGACACGAAACCTCCCCTCGCCCACTCCAGAATCTAAATATTTGCATCACTTGGATTTCGCAGCAGCAAATTTCAAGCTTCCTGGGTAACGAGGGTACCCCACACGCGTAGTTGCAGGTTGGTTTTTGGCTAGCTACAAACTGATACATATCCTTTAATAAATACGCAGCGCCCTCACTCTAGATTACGCGCGAAATCGGTGCAAGTTTTTCGCGTGTACAGTGGCGTATCACAGAGCTGGAGTACTCATAATGGTATAAAAGATGGAGTTATTTTGCCGTTACTGTGCAAATGGTAGGAACAGATCGTAATGCGCGTTCACAAATAGAACGCTTTTTCCATCGTGCCCACGCAAACCCTAACCACTGATGTACGCATGATTAAGGGCGTTGGCCCGCAACGAGCAGAATTGCTGGCCAAACGCGGGATCCACACGCTTGAGGACCTGCTGACCTACCTACCTTTCCGTTACGAAGACCGCATTCATTTTTCCAATGTGAAAGACATCCAACCCAGCGGCACTTACACCATTCGCGTGCAGGTCATGAGCGGCCAGGCCGTGCGCACCATGCGCGGGCGAGATGCAATCTTTCATCTGCTGGTTCGCGACGCCACCGGCCAACTCCCCTGCAAATTTTTTCATGGGGGCTATCTCGAGGGCCGCCTCAAGCCCGGACAAACGCTGATTCTTCACGGCAAAGCCGAGATAGATAAACTCCGTCCAGCGCGCATTGAAATGGTAAATCCACAAATGGAGATGACCGGCGACCAGATGGACTCCACGGAAGTAGGCCGCATCGTTCCAATTTATGAAGCCATCGGCACCTTTGGGTCGCGCGCTATACGTCGCGCCATTTATGCCGCGCTCGATCTGCTCGATCCGAACATTCCTGACGTTCTGCCCGCCGAATTGCGCGCGCGTCTCTCATACCCCTCGCGGCGCGAGGCGCTCATTCATACGCATTTTCCGCCGGCAACTGAATCCATCGATGCCCTCAACACCTTTCGCTCGGCTGCGCAGCAACGCTTGATCTTCGAAGAATTTTTTCTTTACCAATTGAGCCTGAGCCTGGATCGCAAGACCAGCCGCAAGGAAACCGCCATAGCCTTTCGCCTTCGCGAAGATACTATTCGCGAAGCTTTAAAACGCATTTTGCCCTTCAAGCCCACCACGGCCCAGAAACGAGTGCTGGCAGAAATTGCTGCCGATCTGGAAAAGCCCGCCCCCATGAATCGCCTGCTGCAGGGGGACGTGGGCAGCGGCAAAACGATCATTGCTCTGCAAGCCGCCGTAATCGCTATCGAAAACGGCCTGCAAGCTGCCCTCATGGCTCCTACAGAAATTCTCGCTGTACAGCATTACCTAGCCGCCAAGAGAATTCTTGCTCCCGCCGGTTATCGGGTGGAATTATTGATCAGCGGCCTGAAATTTCGCGACAAAACTACCGTGCTCGAAAGTATCCGCACAGGCGAAGCCAAGCTAGTGATCGGCACTCACGCTTTAATCGAAGACAAAGTCGAGTTCGCACGCCTGGGTTTCGTAGCCGTTGACGAGCAGCACCGCTTCGGCGTGTTGCAGCGCAAGCGTCTCATGGACAAATCCTTGGCGCACGGGCATGCGCCACACGTGTTGGTGCTGACGGCTACGCCGATTCCGCGCACGCTTTCGCTCACGCTTTACGGTGATCTCGATGTTTCGATCATCGACGAGCTGCCTCCCAATCGCACACCCATCGAAACGCGCATGACTACGCAGCCGCATCTGCCGGGAGTATGGGAATTTGTGCGCAGAGAAGTTAATGCCGGTCATCAGGCCTATATTGTTTATCCGGTGATCGAAGAATCGAAACTCGAGTTGAAAGCCGCCATTGAGGAATTCGAACGACTGTCCCGCGAAGTATTTCCAAAACTGAAGCTCGGGCTTTTGCACGGCCGCCTTTCCAGCGAAGAAAAAGAAACGGTAATGCAGCAGTTCCGTAAAAATGGAGTACAAATTCTGGTGGCCACCACGGTTGTGGAAGTCGGCGTGGATGTCCCGAATGCGACCGTGATGGTCATCGAACATGCCGAGCGCTTTGGACTGTCTCAGCTGCATCAATTGCGCGGGCGCATCGGCCGTGGCGCTGCCAAGTCTCATTGCATTTTGATGGCGCCACCTTACCTGACCGAAGAAGCGCGGGCGCGGCTCGAAACTATGGTGCGCACCGCCAATGGATTCGAAATCGCGGAAACCGATTTGCTGTTGCGCGGCCCGGGCGAGTTTTTTGGCACGCGTCAATCCGGCGACATGGGTTTCCACATTGCGAATCCGCTACGCGACTGCGAATTGCTCGAACTGGCGCGCCGCGAAGCCTTCGCACTCGCGGACGATCCCGATCGGGCCACTGAGTTGCGCGCCGTGCTGCGATCGCTCCCGGAATACTGGCAGCGGCGGTACCATCTGGCAAAGATCGGCTGAGAATTTTCAGCGGGGGAATAATTTGCGCGTCATTGCCGGAATTTACCGCAGCCGCATACTGAAGAGCCTTAAAGGCCTGGCGCTGCGTCCCACCAGCGACCGCTTGCGGGAAACACTTTTCAACGTGCTGGGCTCGGGAGTTCAGGGCTCGCGCTTCCTTGATGTGTTTGCGGGAACAGGCGCCGTGGGAATCGAAGCTCTGAGCCGTGGTGCTGAGCACGTTGCCTTCATCGAAAATCACACCCCCAGCGCAGCGCTGATTCGCAAAAATCTCGCCGCTCTAAAAGTGCATTCCGGAGTGAGGGTTATTTGCGCTGACGCGATCCGCGGACTCGAAACTTTGGAAGCCAAGGTAAAGGCCGGCGATTCCGCCTACGATTACATCTTCTTCGATCCACCCTACGCCGCTGCCTCAGACTATTCGCGGGTACTGCAAAAAGTCGGCGCCGCCAAACTTCTGGCTGACAGAGGAATCGTCACCGTCGAACATCGCAAGACTTTCGATCTGCCCGTATCGCTCGGCACTCTGAAGCGCGTTCGACTCCTGCGCCAAGGCGACGCCGTCTTGAGCTTTTATCGCCGCGAGGAGACTCTACCGTCATTCACAACGGGGGATAACCCCTAGGGCCAACCACACATCTATGTTCGGAAGACGGCAGGGCTTTGGAAAGTGTCAGGGCTCGGTGAATTTTGGGCCCGTCAACGAATTTGTAAAATAAAGTGGTGAAATGAAGTTGCGAAATTTAGCAGCGAGCAGCACGCTATAATCGAGACTGCATGTCATTTGGCCAAGCCAGCAATTCATTGAGTCTTTTGGGACCGCGACGCGCGCTTGTTGCGCCCCACGTGTCTTCATCGGCCGCGGGCCCGCAATTCGAAGTCCGCTGGAACAGCTTCCACCAAAGCCTCGGAAGCAGTATTCGCGCGCTTGTTTCAGGCCCGTCCCCAAGAAAAGTTGTAAGCGGAGATTTTTTAGGAGATTGCTGGGTCGAAGGCCGTATCCCGCGGGCCGCCCTAACTGCTGCCGCGCTGTGGCACATTGTTTTTTTGTTGGCACCTTGGCCGGAGCTTCCCGCGACCCCGAAGAAAAATCCTGCATTTGAAAATTTCCAGCTTACCTGGTCCGGTCCGATCAATGACTTCCCGCCGCTGAAACTCTCTGTCGCACCGGCGCCAGCAACGCCAAGTCCCCGTGGCGACGTCGCCAAGCCCATCGCTCGCGAAGGTGCCCAGGCGTTCCATCCTCGCCAGCGGATTTTTACCGACCCGGTCGCGCCAACGCACCCTCGTCAGACTTTAATCAACACCGCCGCCCGAATAGTGCCGCCAAAAATTCTTCCGAGCTTGCCAAATATCGTTCTGTTGCAGCAGAGTGCCGCTCCGGCGAAGCCCCGCATGGAGATCTCCGAGCAAATGCTGGCTCAACTTCATCCACGCGAACGTCGCAGAGCGACGGTGAAAGCCGCACCCCTGCCCGATGTTCCGGCCGTTGACGGCGCCCCCGCCGAAATCACGTTTGCTCCAATATCGAACGCGCCTGCTCGACCCAAGTTGGAGGTGAATGCCGGTGCGGCACCGCGAGTGGCGCAACGGCGACCGTCTTCAAACGATGCGGGGCCTGCCCCTGACCTCGCTCGTCAAAGCTCGATGAACCCCGACGCTTCTACCCTCATTGCGCTTTCCGCGACGCCTGGACCCGTTGCACCCAGCGCACCACCGCAAGGAAATCTCGCCGCGCGCGTTTCTATTTCTCCTGAAGGCAACCAAACCGGCGTGCTCGGCGGTAAACCTTTGTCCAATGAAAATAATAATGGCGGTGTTGGCGGAGCAGCTGAAAACATGGGAGGCTCCGCTTCCGAGAATATTGCGGGAACAAACTCGACAGCCGTAAGCATTAGCGGTGGCAATCCCACGCCAAAGAACATGTCTGGTTTATCGGTCAACCCGCAGCCCAAGATCGATTCGCCGACACCTCACAAGCTAGTTTCAAAAATCGATCCGCGGGCACGAATCGCCGACGCACCGGATCGAACTGGTCCGCCAAATTTTGCCGCGCTTGCGCCTGGCGCAAAACCTGAACAGGTTTTTGGCGCGAAAAAGATGTACACCATGCTGGTCAACATGCCCAATCTCAACAGCGCGACGGGCAGCTGGATCCTGAATTTCTCGGAGCTGCGCTCGTC
>DATHMG010000034.1:0-10706 GCA_035487275.1 Candidatus Acidiferrum sp.
TTCCATGGAAGGCGGCGTTTATCTGCGATGCCTGGAGGCTGAATGCCTGAGCGTCGAAGGAACTATGCGCCCAGTGTTTGACGGCATTACCAAGGCGATTGGCTGGCCCGCTTCACCCGAACCTCCACTTGACCCCGCCAAGCCTGGAGACGTAACCATGACCAGCCTTCCCAATCCGGATTCAAACCATGCTAGCGGCGCTAGTATCGGACAACGCCAATAGCCTACCGGTACGCCTTGTCAACCTCCCTTCCAGCCGCTTGATTCGTTTCACCGACAAATCTTCGCGGCGGGCAAATCCGCCCCGCGCAAAAACATTCCCCTGGTTAGCCCGAGTATGCAACAGCCTACGAGCCCGGTGCGCAAACTCTAGCGCTTTCTCATAATCCTTGACGCGCTTCTCATAGTGAATTGCAAGCTGCTCGCAGGCGTGAATGGCGTCTCCGGAATCGGCCAGAATCTCATGCCAAATTTCTGCCGCGCGTTGATGCTCACCTTTTCGTTTGGCCATTAACGCCAGGTCGTACTGAGCCCGCGAATGAAACTCCACCGGCAAACCCAGATCGACGGCTTGAGCGCACGCAACTTGTGCTCGTCCTTTATCCCCGCGGCGATGCAGAAACTTTGACAGCCCGAAAAGATCGAGGCCGTGCATCTGCCAGTCAGAGGCGGTGCCCCCGGCCAGCAGTGCGTTAATTTTTCCAAACAGTGCGGCCAATCCACGAAGATCCATTTGATTGTGGCGCGCAACCCCAAGCAGCGGTTCCGGCGGCCCGCCGCGAAGGTAATCAAAATAAAACTGCGGGATAAATTTCGAGGATACATCATCTTGTCTGCACCATCCCAGCAGCGTGGGATTCAAAACTTCGCGCTCCAGATCGGTCAAGCGAACCGTTCCAAGGCGAAATTTCCAAAGCGCGCGCGCAGGATGGAGCAAATCCAAATGAGCCGCCAGGCTCGGCACGGGAATGGAACGAGTCATCCGGAATCGATTTTCCAGAAGCGGCCAATCGAATGTTTTCCCATTGAAGGTCACTAGCACCGGACGCTCCGCCAACCGCGCGGCAAGCTGGCATAACACCGAATGTTCCTCGGTAAAATCACGCATGAATAATTGCTCGACCTGCAAGCCTCCGGCATCCCACCAAGCCAGACCAATGAGGAATGCATAAGTTCCGGTGCCGCCAGCGAGCCCGGTGGTCTCCGTGTCCAGAAAAAGCCACTTCTCAGGATCTTGCAGCGCCACACGCGTGCGACGCGAAATCACTTCGTCACGTTGTTGGCAAAGAAGGTTTAAACAGGTAGCGTGAGGATCAACAAATTCTGGCGTAGAAAACCAGTTTCGCACCGCAAGGTGTTCGCCAAAACGGTTGGTGGACACACCGGCGCCGAGCAGTCGCGCCATAGTCTCTTCTTCGCATGGCGCGCGTAAAGCGGCAGCTCGTACCGCCGAGGCCCGCGCAGGCTTTAATGCCGCTAGACGCGAGAACTTGTGATCGAGTGTGGCCATCTACCGGGTCTCACCGTTCGAATTGCAAAGCCGGTCTAGAATAGCCAGCGCAACTTCTTTCGCTCGCGGTGCCAGATCCCCCGCAGGCCCCACACACGAAGGGCAGCCCTCGGCGCATTCACACGCGACGATCAACGCTCTCGTCCGCTGCATCAAAATGTCATGCGCACGGTAGAGCGGCTCAGAAAATCCAATCCCTCCCGGATAAGCGTCGAACAAATACAAATTTGGCTCAAACAATTCCTTGGCGTTCTGAGAAATTCGATCGCGCAGTTGCATCACGTCCATGGGCGCATCTTGATCGTTGGGATAGGGCGGCTTCTCACCAATGGCGGTGCCCAGGTCGCGACGGTCGCACATCAGCAGCAGGGTCGCAACGGAAGCGAGGGCGTGCAGCAATCCAAACATCCCGCTCTGCCGCTCGCTGACGGAAAACGGCAACGACTCGAGCAGCGGCCGCTCGAGCGTGATCCAATAGGACGTGGTGTGCATTTCGTTTTCGGGTAACTCCAAATTTCCCGCGCCAATATTTTCGTTCGTAAAAAACTTGATCTTTTTAAACCCAATCACCTGTGATCGCACCAGCACATCTCCGAAAGAGCGCAGCACTGGAATTTCAGGAATGGAATCGCTCACCCGCGTTTCCTCCGCGCATTCCAGGATGCGAACCTGCGTATAGCGAATGGCCTCGGTGTAATAATCCACATCCACGCGCTTGACGTAAGCCTTGCGCTCTTTGAAATCCAGATGCTCCACGTGATATTGCTGCCCTCCGTGGATATAAATCGCTTTTTCATGCACCGTTGTGAGCGCGCTCGAAAAATCAACTTCTCCAATCACTGTAGGGGCACCGGTAATATCGATAATCACGAAATTGTCGCTGGTCACCGAACGTAAACTCACGGTATCGGCGGGATAGGCTTCCTGCGTCCAGTGATAATTTTCCCCCGCGCGATGCAAAAAGCCCGCAGCGGCCAAGCGCGCGCATATGTCCTGAACATCCACATCGCCAAAGCGATCCTCAAGTCCGATCGGCAATTCGAACGCCGCACATTTCAGATGATTGATGAGAATTTCCAGATTGTCCGGCTGGATGAACGCGTGTTCGGGAGTATTGCCAAAAAAATAATCGGGATTTCGCACAATAAATTGGTCCAGTGGCGCAGAGGAAGCCACCAACACGGCGCACGAACTACCGCTTCGCCGGCCCGCTCGTCCCGCGCGCTGCCAGGTCGCGGCAATCGTCCCCGGGTAGCCGGCCATGACCACGGTATCCAACGATCCCACGTCGACCCCCAGCTCCAAGGCGCTCGTGGAAACCACGCCTCGAATCTGCCCATCACGCAACCCGCGTTCGATATCCCTGCGTTCGTTCGGCAAATATCCGCCTCGATACCCGCGAATGCTCGTAGCTCTGCCTGGCTGCTGCGGATTGGCCTGCTGCAAATAAATGAGCATCAGTTCGGTATGCGAACGCGAATTAGCAAAAACCATGGTTTGCAGATCGCGCTTCAGAAATTCCTGCGAAACACGGCACGCCTCATGGATGTAGCTTCGCCGAATACCGAGAGCCCGATTCACCACTGGTGGGTTATAAAACACAAAAGTTTTTTCCGCGGCTGGCGCCCCGTTGGCATTCAAAACTTCTACATCCGTCTCCAGAAGGTTGTCGGCAAGCTCCCCAGGATTGGCAATCGTGGCCGAGCAACAAATAAATTGCGGTTGGCAGCCATAAAAATTCGCAATGCGCCGCAAGCGTCGCAGCACATTACAGAGATGGCTGCCAAATACGCCTCGGTAGGTATGCAGTTCATCCAGGACGATATATCGCAAATTCTCAAACATGCGCGTCCACCGGGTATGATGAGGAAGAATCCCGGTATGCAGCATCTCCGGATTGGTCAGTACGATATGGCTTTTTTCGCGTATGGCTTTGCGCGTGTCGCTGGGCGTGTCCCCGTCGTAGGTAAAGACACCGAATTTATTGTCGAGCCGTTGATTCAAATCATGAATTTCGGCTAGTTGATCCTGAGCCAGCGCCTTGGTGGGAAATAAATACATTGCGCGAGTATCGGAATTATCCAGAATCGCGTTTATCACCGGCAGGTTGTAACACAGCGTTTTTCCCGAAGCGGTGGGGGTAACGACGACGATGTTTTTCCCCTCATGCGCCGCCTCTGCAGCGGCGGCCTGGTGGCTGTAGAGCTTTTCGACACTCTTAGCCTTATACGCCGCGCGCAAATCGGCGTTAACCCAGGCGGGAAACTCCGCCCACTGCGCGGGGCGTGCCGGGAAGTGGCGCACGGCAGTCAAAATTTCGCCGTCGCGATCCCGCAGAGCAAAACCGTCCAGCACTTCGCGCACACGGGTGATCGATGAGATTTCCGCAGCGGTGCGCACGGCCAACGACTCAGGCACAGGCAAGCCTCCGAAGCGATTCGCTTTTTGTTCGCCAAAGCTAGCACGGTGCGTTACACCGTGCAACAGCAAATCACGAGGTATGTAGCCGAAGAATAAGGATCGCGCCGATAGAGAAGAGCATTGCGGAAACTGCGAAAGCGGTCTGTACGTTTACAGCACTCCAAAGAAATCCGATAACCATACTTGAGATAAAGTCCCCACCGGCATTTACGGCCGCCAGAGTTCCAAAGGCCATTCCATGCTGTTCTTTGGGCACAATCTCGGCCGCCAGTGAGTCCTCCAAGGCTTCTTCCGTGCCGATGTACAGGCCAGCCAAAATAAAAATCAGTCCAAGCAGCCAAAGTGATTGCGTCGCCAGGCACAATAGAACAGCTGTGACCACAGCAAGTCCATAGCCTGCGGCAAGTACGACTTTGCGCTGCCGAACGTGATCGCTTAACCACCCGCTCAGATACGCCGAACCGGCATAAAACACATTGTGAATGGTATAAAGACCAACCGCGATGCTCGCGGCTCGCGCGGGCCCGTGCAGTGGGGAAAGCATGCGTGACGCGTACAGAATCAACAAGGTGTGTGAAAAATCGCCGGCGCCAAAAATGCCCACCCCAAAAAGCAATCTGCGAAAGGGAACTGGCAACGCGCGTATTCCGCCAAAAAATGATTGCTTGGGCTTTGCAACAAGGGGCTTTTCTCGCACCAGCAGCCAAAACAAAACCGCCGCCAATAACCCCGGCAGCAGCGTCCACAAAAATACTTTGCGATAGGAGTGTCCGGTAACCTCAAGCAGCCATAAAGCCGTTAGCGGCCCAACAATCGCTCCCACCGTGTCCATCAACCGTTCCAGGCCAAAAGCCCGGCCATAAGCGCCCGGTGGAGTATCAGCGGCCAATAACGCCTTTTTCGCCGGCGAACGAATGCCGCGTCCAAGCCACGCTGCAGTGCGCCCGAGCAACACGTGATAAGCATGAGTCGCAAACGCAAACGACGCCGTAGCTAGTGCCGTAAATGCGTAACCGGCCACCGCGAGAGGCTTGCGATGTTTCAATCGATCGGTGAAATGACCGGACGCCAGTTTTGCAAAACTGGATAGCCCGTCGGAGATGCCTTCGATAGCTCCGAGCCACGCCGGCCCGGCTCCGATCACCGCAAGAAACGCCGGCAGCACCGCCGTAGCAGTCTCATGACTCCAATCGCTAAAAAGGCTGGTTAAACCGACACCCAGAACGGTGCGGTTCAGCCACGACCCTGTTTTTGGTTTTTCAGGCATCCTGAAATTATGGCAGGCAATTGTCGGTTTTCATCCGAAGAAAAACACGCTTACCATTCACCGTTTGGCCGCGCGATAAAGAATCACGCGAACTTTTTCAAGCGTAATCAGTCCTCCATCCACCATGTCATCCAGACGCGGCAGAATTTTCTCGATGCGTTCGCTGGTGTCGATGACCTCCAGAATAATCGGCAGATCCTGGGACATTCGCAGCAACTTATCAGTGTGATACACGCTGGAGCCGCCAAACCCTCCCACGCCCCGCAAGACAGTTGCGCCGGAAAAGCCCTCGTTCCGCAACATTTCTACAATCGCCTCGTGCAAGGATTTTCCGTGCCATTTATCAGACTCGCCCACGTGAATCCGCATCAGCACTCGCTCGCCTTCAAACTTTTCATGCGTCATGGTCATCTCTCCGTTTGTCCCTAAAATTTGTTAGCAAGCCGAATGCCCGCCACTGATAGAAACAATCCAGCTACTACGCTTGCAGCTACGTAGGCCGAGGCGCGGAGCCATTCACCGTCTTCCATCATTTTCGCGGTCTCCCATCCAAAGCTTGAGAAAGTTGTGTAGCCACCAAAAAATCCCACGGCAATAGCCACGCGCCAGTCGGGCGAAATCACCATGCGGTTCATGGTGAACTGCGCGATCAAGCCGAGAAGAAAACAGCCGGTCAGGTTCACGAGTAACGTGCCGTAGGGAAAGGTTCCGCCAGTTCGAATTTGCACGACTCCCTGCAACCCATATCGGGCTAGCGTACCGATAGCTCCAAGTAATGCGATTAGCAAAATTTTCAAGCGCGCTCCAATCCGAGCCCCTCGGCTCAGTAGTGAAATCGGTACCTTGGCTGGACAAAAATCGAAAAGTGAGCTCCAAAATTTTTGCCCACGGTCACATCAAACGTGGTGTGACCCGGCAAATGATCAGGACCTGAATGTGGTGCGTTTCCATTCGTGAAGCCGGATCCATAATAAATATCCGTCCAAGCGTAGCTGCTCCGCGGTAAATTGAAATTACCGCCCCACCTGTAACGTATTTCGCCGATCATGATCCAGCAGAAAATAGCCTCCCCCAGGCGGCGAGAAATCAGTCAATCCGTCGTTGATGGCGCCTTTACCCTGTGCTACCTGGTTCGAATAGGTCACGTAAAGCTGCCCGAGCTTGGCAATTTTTGGAGACCGCAACGTCAATTCCCAACCACGTATGAACGCTCCTTCAATCGTGAGCGGGAAGAAAATATGTGAATTTCCTATATTGTTATGATCGAAATAATTTTTGGCTCTCGTACCAAAGCTGTCCACATCCAAAATCCATCCTTTATAAGGAATCGGGACACCAAATTGTGATTCTTCGTCTCGCTCACCATGCAGCGGAATAAATCCCAGATTCTGCGCGCTCACAAATTGAAGGCGCGAAACACCCAGTTTATTTTTGGCACTCTGGCGGCGGCTCCAAACGTGGACTGGTGGTATTTTCTACGATATTTCCTGAAAAATGGGTTTGACGCACACCTGCATTTGAGAGTCAGCCAGGGCGTAGAGCGAAATTCGTCTTCCACGAAAGAGGCGACTAGCGAGCTAGTGCAATTGATCCTGCGAATCCAGAGTGAACATCAGGGATGTAAAACCGCCATATCCGTTGCCGCGATCATGGATCACCGCTGAAGTCGGCGTCCCCAGGCCTAAATTCGTGCGATTACCGTTGGCGCTGGTGTGGTAAGCAAAGCGGTTGGTGTGCCCGCCAAAATTAATCTGCTCATCGGTCTGATAAAAATTGCCGAAACTGGTCACTATTTCGGCGTCGGTATTCCATTCGAATCCAGTGCGCGGCGCTAGGTCTTCTTGCTGGCGGTTACTCGCTCTGAATAATCGTAGACACCTTGGCCGGACTTTCGACCGAGCCGGCCTTCCTGCACATATTTTTTTAGCAAACGGTTGGGGCGATATTTCTCTCCCAGCGTTTGGTGCAGGTATTCCAGGATATTCAACCGCACGTCCAGCCCCACAAGATCGACAAGCTCAAACGGTCCCATGGGATGATTTAATCCGAGTTTCAGCGCCTTATCAATATCTTCGGCGGAGGCAATCCCGGCCTCCAGCATCGCAAACGCTTCATTGCCAATAAGCGCGTTTACGCGCGTGGTGATAAAACCGGGAGATTCCTGTACCAACACCACTTCTTTGCCCATTCGCCGGCCAACTTCAGTACAAACATCAACAGTCTTCTGGGAAGTAAGAGGCGTCTTTACCAGCTCGATTAACTTCATCTTGGGGACGGGATTGAAGAAGTGCATGCCAATGCAGCGTTCACGAGCAACAGTCAGGTCGCTCATATCGCTAATGGATAGCGACGAAGTATTGCTGGCGAAAATTGCGTGGGGCTTGCCGAATTTGTCGAAGATGGTGAACAACTCCATCTTCATTTCCATTTCTTCGGGCACCGCTTCAATGATGAGGTCCGCATCGCGAATGGCATCCTGCACGGAGTTAGCAGTGGCGATTAAAGATATTGCCCGATCGCGAATATTAGCGTCTACTTTGCCGCGGGCGACTCCCTCCTCGAAAGATTTCGTGATCCACTGCACGCTTTCTTCCAACATTTGCGGGGAAATATCTTCCAGCATAGTGGCGTAACCGCCAAATGCGGCAGCGTAAGCAATGCCTCTGCCCATAGTGCCAGCACCTATAACAGCGATGGTTTTTATTTCCGGATTCATGAGATCAGCCAACCGCTATTTCACGAGCTCTTTGTAAGCATCTTGGTCATAGCCCAGAACAATTCGCTTCCCACGCATCACCACCGGTCTGCGAATAAGGTTGGGCTCTTCGGCCATTAAGCGGATGGCCTCCGCGCGGGTGGGCGGATGGTCTTTCATTTTTCGTGAGCGATAAAGCTCGTTGCGCGAGCTTAAGAATTGTTTGTGGTCGCGCTCGCCGATCAATTCGTCCAATTCAGCCTTACTGAGTTTCTGTTTGTCGAGACTGCGCAACTCCAGTTCGGCACCCAGTTTCTCCAGGTAGGCTTTCGCTTTTCTGCAGGTGGTGCAGGTTGGTTTTTGCAGAAACTGAATTTTAGCTTTGGGCATGAAAAACTCCGAAGTGAAAGTGTGACAATTATGATTTTACAGAAGGACAACGGCTCAGAATAATCGTCTCAGTAGCGAGGCACCTGAGGGTCCACGTCGGTGGACCATCGTTCAATGCCGCCCGATAAGGACTTGGCCTTTTCAATGCCCTGGAATCGCAACCACGCAGCAGCATCCAAGCTACGCATGCCATGGTGGCAATAACAAATTACTTCCTCAACACCGAGAAGGCCGTTAACGTTCGCTGCCAGGGAGCCCAGAGGCATCAATTTTGCCCCTTCGATGCGGCACAAATCGTATTCCCATGGCTCGCGCACATCCAGGAACAGGATTTTTTCGCCGCGATCCATGCGCGTCTTTACTTCTACAGGAGATATTTGTAATTCGTCCAAGGCCCGGTTATCCCTTCAATAAAAAGTTTGTCGTGAAGCGAGCGTAGCGCTTCACTTGGTGTGAAATTTTGGCTTTCGCTTTTCCAGAAAAGCGTTGATGCCTTCACGGCAATCGGGCGACTTGAAACACTTCAGCTGTTGTTCGACCTCATCATCAAGCGCTTTCTCAAGCTCTAGTTTACGATTGCCGAATAATGCAGTCTTCATAGCGCGAATAGAGACGGAGGGAGCGTCCGCAATTTTGCGTGCCAACTTCAAGGCTTCTGCCTCCAATTGACCGTCTGGAACAACCCGATTCACGATTCTCAGCTCCAGCGCTGTTCGCGCGTCAATCATGTCCCCGGTGTAGAACATCTCAGCAGCTTTCGAATATCCAACGAGTCGGGGGAGGAAATAGGTCCCGCCATAGTCGGGGAATAATCCCACCTTGATAAAGTTCTGGCCAAATGTGGCGCTCTCCGACGCGACTCGAATATCGGCAGCCAACGCGATATTCATGCCCGCGCCCGCAGCGGCACCGTTCACCATGGCGATCACCGGCTGCGCCATACTGCGCATTTTAAGGACCGCATGCATCCCGGCCCGCAAGAGTGGCTCCAGCTCCGTCGTATCGTTATTCTTCCGTCCTTCGGCGATGACACCTAGATCGCCGCCAGAGCAAAACGCGCGCCCGGCTCCGGTGATAATCACCACGTAAATGGATTTATCAGTGGTCAAGCGGCCAAGGCTCTCGTTGAGAGCGACCGCGAGGTCTTTATTAATAGCATTTAGCTTGTCAGGGCGGTTTAACGTCAGCGTGGCAATCCCGTCCTGCCTGGATTCCAGGATCAAGGAGTTAAGTTCCTCCTGGGATGTCTGTGATTGTGGCGGTTGCGATCGGGAGGGTTGCGTGGCTTCGCTCATGGTTACGATCCTAGTTTCCCTTTGAAGCTCGTTCCGTCTCGGTGCGCGAGACCAGCTGTGCGAGCTTCCGAAAATGCCGCACACGCTCGCTGTTGCCGTGGGGATCCTGCGTATTCGTCTCCGGCAAAACATATACGCGCGCGCCATATAGAAGATCCTTCTGAAGACCAAACTTACATTTGCGTTGCGCAAATTGTTCGAACGCCAGCTTGCCGTTGAAAGCAATCACATGTGGCGTGAACTCGCCAAGCCGCTGCGACAATACGATGCGGCCTTCCGCAAAGTCTTCACGCGTCAATTCGGCGGTCGTTTTTGTAGGGCGCTTGACCAGGTCGGTCAGGCCGATTCCAAATTCGATCACACGCTTGTCATCGTGATAGTCAAATGGCTCGGGAACCACGCCACCTTTATAGAGCACCGGCCAGAATTGATTCACTCGGCCAGCATAGTAATGCCCGACGCGCACAGAAGACTCGCTGGGATTGCAGCCCACGATAACGAGCTTCATGCCTTTTCTTAAATAATCTGGAAGTGTTCGCATCCTGGCTACGGTTGTTGATTACACATAGTTAAGTTAGGAGACCAGTTTACTGCACCGGAGGCTTCGTGGCGCGAATTTCGCCTCAAAGCAGGTCCCAGTGTTTCTCAGCCGGGTGTGAAGTGTCAACGGGTGGAGGGGTAATTCTGCGAGTCCAACTGCGTTCTTGCAACTCCGGTGCTCCACTGACGACGTATTAGGCAGTACTCCAGAGAGGCAGCTTTCGGCCCAGGTTCTTTTCACCTGCCATATTCCATACTCCTACGGCGACAGCTAGGTCCCAGGACGCGATGCCGTTGGATTTGAACAGCGTGACGTCTGTTTCATTCGAACGCCCGGGAATTTTGCCATCCACAATGTCGGCCAGTTTTTTCACAGATGACCATTTCGATTCATCCTGGCCAAAGGCCATAATTAAGTCTCCCGCCTCCTGGCGAGATTGCTCGATGGAATCAACGGCGATGAGGTCCGCGCGTCGGACTGCTGCTTCGTCGAGTTCTTGTTTGTGAGCATGATTCACGCCGATGGCATTGATGTGCATGCCCGGTGCGATGTCCGAGCCAGTTACGACCGGGTGCGAAGCGGTCGTT
>DATHMG010000035.1:0-138585 GCA_035487275.1 Candidatus Acidiferrum sp.
TAATTTCTTCAACTGCTGGGTTCCCGCGATCTGGTACAAGCGCGAGCGCAGCGTGCGAAAGCGTTCTGCGCCGATGCGATCACTGTCACCACCCACGAAAACGCTATTTCTCGCATCCAGGGTCCACTGCGGATGGCTACACCGTTTGATCAGCTCCTCATAATTGAGGAAGCGCGTTTCCTTGAATCGCGCATCGATCCCCGGGACACGCATATTTTCGACGCGCATCATGTCTTCGGGCGGCTCAATGTGGCGATTGATCTCGGCAGCGCCCTCCACCAAGTCGGCAGTTACAACCCTGGGCGGTTGCGCGGCTTTATCCTGTGCAGCTTTTTTTAGCGCTTCGTGAATCCTGCTCATTGCTTCCTCATATTCCGCGTAGCCGTTTAGACTCCGCTAAAAATGTGATCTTTGCGGTCGGCCACTGCGTTATTCCCGTTTAATCCAGTCACAGCTAGAGTGGGTACCACCGTCAACACCGGGAGCTGCAAGAAAAGTTCCGCGTCGTGTTCGCTATGGATGGTTTTATCCATCATGGCGAGCAGGAACAAAATACCAAACCCGATTGCCAGGCCGCCCACTGCGCCTCCGCCAAGAAAATAAGGCTTCTTTGGAAAGGACGGATTTTCCGGAAGGTTTGGTGGGTCATATACACGAAATTGTTCGCTGTCCTGTGTGTGCACCAAAGCGCCGGCCATCGTGGAGCTTTGGCTCTTTTTGAGCAGTTCATTATAAATATCAGAAGCGGTTTGATGATCGCGAGTGATTTCCTTGTACTGCTGCTCGACCATGGGCGTCGCTTGCATGCGTCCCTGAAGTTGGGCCGACTGTGACCGGATTTGTGCCTGCTCCCGCATCAAATTGGCGATGGTTAAGTCATCTTGCTTCAATTTGGCACGCAACAGTTGAATCTGGGGCGGTTCATGGGCTGATTGCGCGGACGCGTTGGGAGGAGTCGGTTTAGGTGGCTCAGCCATGCGTCTCTTGAGTTCGGCAATCTGGCTCTCGGTCTTGATCACATCTGGATGATCGGGAGTATAGCGGGACAGTAAAGCCGTGAGTTGATCCTGCAAGAGAGTAAGCTGCTGGTCCGCGGAGTCCATATTTGGTCCCCCACTGGTGCGCGTCTTCCAGTTAGCTTCCTCTTGCTGCAGTAAGGATTCGTTGAAGGCTTTCTCTTGCTGGGCCCGGCTCAAGGCCTGGGTATTGGCTTCCATTTGCGAGTTTGTACCCATCAGGATGCCCAGGTTCGTTTGAGTGTCTTCCGGTAATGAGCCCGGATGCTGACGTTTAAATTCCGCGAGTTTCGCGTCCTCTTCGTCCAATTTTTTCTTTGCTTCGGCAAGTTGCTCGCCCAGGAAGCTGGTGGTGCGCGTGGCTTGCTGTTCGGTCTGACGGGCATTCTGCGCGAGGAACATGGAGGTGATTTCGGTGCAAACCTGCTGGGCAAGCTGTGGAGTGTCAAATGTCGCTGCAATATAGAACCCCGGCAACTGGTGTGGTCCGGTGCCCTGCATAGATTCCACGGGCTTGACGGTGATTGCGCTGCGTAGCTTTTCGACCAGGTCGTCGATGTGCACCCGACCTCGGTCTTCTGGGTAAAGATTTAGCTTTTCAATAATGGGTTGCAGGCGGGAGCGGCTCAAAATCTGTTCCTGCATAGTCGCGAGGCGATGATTCAAATCATCGGTGCCGACCGGCTCGACGTACTTGGAAGGTACGGAAGGCTCCTCCACGAGCACCATGGTCTGGGAGGTATAACGCTTCGGTAGTACGTTGGCCGCAACCCAACTAATTATGGTTAATAGGACGGTGCTGATGGGTAGAATCCACCAGTAGCGCCTCAAAACCCGTTTTGCGTCTGTCGAATTCAGCTCGCGATTTGCAGCCATGTCTACCTCTTTAGATTTCTTTCCTGAGCTCGTAAATTACGGGGAAAGCTTATAATACACTGTACGACTCGTGGTGTGATGTCGCTCTATTATGATGCACGGGCCATGCCAACCCGGCTCTCCCGAGCCATCCGATAGACCCTACTGATTGTTAGCTAAGACCAATAATATCATAGGCTTAAGCAAGCAGACATTCTATTCTGAGAGGGGCGTTCGGCCTGGTAATTCAGCTATGGCGGGGAGTGGAACTGTTGTGCCACATTGTGGCTGCTTTGTCCGCGGCCTGGCGGTCTCAGGGGGCTTGGTTTAATAACCCTAGAACTAGGGCCTGAAGTTATCCTTCTATTTGGTATTCGAGGAGGATAAATTTGCATGGTAAGGTCGCGGTTGGGGCCGCTTAGAACAATATGAGCTTTAATCTACAACGTTTGGCGCTGCTGTTCGCGCTTTTCCTATCTGCATCGTCGTTAATGTGGTCGTGTCATCGGGACCCTGCCACTCGTATTCAGAAGGCCATGGAGCGCGGGGACCACGAATTTAACGAGGGCAAATACCCTGAGGCCATCATCTATTATGGCCAAGTCCTGCAAGTGGACTCGCACTACGCGCAAGCGCACTACAAGCTGGCCCAGTCTCAAATGAAGATGGGCAGCTTCGCCTCCGCCTATAGCGAATTCGCTCGTACTGTCGAACTGGACCCACAAAATTGGGCGGCTCAATTGGAGCTGGCCAAGTTATCTTTGCGTGGCGGGAAGGCACAAGACGCCAAAGATCGCGCTTTAATGATCCTTGAAAGTAATCCCAAGAGTGCCGAGGCACAGATAGTCCTGTCCTCCGCAGACGCGGCTCTGGGAGATTTGAAAAAGGCGCTCCGGGAGGCGCAAGAGGCTACGCTCATGGCGCCCGACCAGCCTATTGTGTTCTTGAACCTGGGCGCTCTGCAGGCCAGGACCGGAGACGCAACAAGCGCTGAAGCGACTCTCAAGAAGGCCAAAGCTCTGGACTCCACCGGCGTCACCGCGATGATGACGCTGGGAAGCTTCTATGAACAGCAACGCCGCTGGACACAGGCAGTCGAGGAATTTCAAGCAGCAATAACCCGTGCTCCGAGCAATCCGATGCCACGAGCCGCGTTGGCCAGTGTGTATATGAACCAGGGGCAGGATGCGCTCGCTGAAAAAACCCTGGTCGAGACCAAACAACAATTGAAGGACGATCCTGGCGCTTACCGCATGCTCGGTGATTATTATCTAGGACGCGGGGAAAATACCAACGCCCTCTCGGAATTTTCCGCGCTGGCGTCACAGCATCCCAAGGACCGGCAAGTACGCAAAACCTACATTCAATTGCTAGTACTAAACCATCGTATCGATGAGGCCGCGTCTCTCACGGATGATCTACTGAAGAACTCGCCGCAGGATATCGAAGGACTGGCGCTCAGGGGCGAGATCCAACTGCAACAAGGAAAAGTGGACGACAGTATTCAAACGTTGCAGCAAGCATTGCATGCCTCCGCGGATAACGCTTTCGCGCATTACCAAATGGGACTGGCGCTGCGCCAAAAAGGAAAGCCGCAGGAAGCGGAGAGCGCATTGCGCGAGGCTGTGCGTCTTAGTCCTTCACTTTATGAAGCCTGGCGCGCCCTTGGTGAAATCGCCGTGCAACGAGGAGACTGGTCCGGGTTGCACAACATTGCGGTGGAGCTGAAAAAGATCGCGCCGCGTGCAGCGGAGGGATATTTATTCGATGCCACCTCGCGCATGAATCAGAATGATGCTGCGAGCGCGGAAGCGGACCTCAATCAGTTAGTTACTAATGCTCCGGACAAGGCGCTGGGCTACGTAAAGCTTGGGCAGTTGCGCGCTCTCCAGAAACGTTTAAATGAGGCTGAAGCATTATATCGCCAGGCCTTGAGCCACGAACCCGGTTCAGTAGAGGCTGTGCAAGGGTTGGTGGATGTGGATTTTCGGCGGAACAAACCGGACGACGCTTTGCAATTGCTCAAAACTACCATCGAACAAAATCCCAACAACACGCAACTCTACCTGCTTCAGGCTCAGGCACTGCTTCAGAATAAGCAGCCCGGCGAGGCGGAACGGGCGCTTGAGCGAGCACTGCAAATTGATAAACAAAATGTAAACGCGGTGGTGTTGCTGGCGCAGGTACAAGCTGGCCGAGGGGCGCGTGATGAGGCAATCTCCACCTACCGACGCGCTATCGAAATTGCTCCGAACAGCGCCGCGCTCCAGGTAGCGCTCGGCGGATTGTATGAAAGCGCCGGCAACTGGCAAAAGGCGCAAACAATATACCAACAGGCGCTATCGATGCAGCCCGATAATCCGCAGGCCGCCAACAATCTCGCTTACATCCTGCTGGAGCATAATGGCAGCGTTAACCTGGCGCTGACGCTGGCGCAGGCTGCGCGGCGAGGATTGCCGAATTCGCCCAATACCGCCGACACTCTAGGGTGGGCGTATTATCGTAATGGCGCTTACTCGGTGGCCCAGCCCTTGCTGGAAGAAGCGGTAAAGAAAGTGTCTGACAACGCCGCCTACCGCTATCATCTGGGCGTGACCTATCAAAAATTGAATGACAACGCTCGCGCCCGCGCACAATTTGAAAAAGTGATCAGTTTGAATCCAGGTTCTCCCATCGCCGACGAATCGCGCCGCGCGCTGGAACAGACTTCAGGCGGCTAGCGCGATTCAATAACGTAGACCAACATCAGAGTCCTTCAGGAGATGCGATTATGCCGGTGGATGTATCGACGAATCAGCAAGCATCGGAAAAAATTATTCCTCTCGGAACCAAGAATGGCCTCGAATTGGCTATTTGTGGGCGGACGGAAAAGACTCTGGGCAAAATAATTGCCAAAGCGGATTCACCCGATCTGATTGAAAGCGTACGCGTCGAGCCATTGCAGGTTTTCCCGGATGACCGTGGTTTCTTCACGGAGCTTGCGCGCCTCGGAAAGGGACTTGCTTCCGGGATGGTACCCGACGGTACAAAAAATATTCAGGTCTCTTTTACGCTTACCTATCCCGGAACGATCAAAGCGATTCACTACCATTCGGAGCAAACCGATCTTTGGGCTCCGGTTTCCGGCATGCTCCAGGTTTTTCTGTGTGATCTGCGCCGCCATTCAAAAACTTTTGGCTTGATTAATACACTGTATGTCGGCCGTTTTCGTCCCTGGGAAATTCTCATTCCGCCGGGTGTGGGTCACGGCTACAAGGCGCTCGGGATTGAGCCTATCAACCTGCTGTACTTTACAGACCGTCACTACAATCCAGCCGATGAGCTGCGCCTGGCATACAACGACCCGAATATCGGCTACGACTGGGAGACGCAATTCAAGTAGCAGATGCGCGTACTCCTCATTGGCGCCAATGGAATGCTGGGAAAAGACATTGTCCAGGAGTGGAGGGACGATGAGCTAATACCGGCCACCTCGCGCGACGCTGATATTCGAAACTACGAACAAGTGGAGCGTTTGATCACCGCCATGCGTCCGGAATGGATCGTGCTCACCGCGGCTTATACAGACGTAGATGGCAGTGAGCGGGATCCTGAGGGCGCTTTCGCCGTAAATGGAAAAGGCACAGAAAATGTAGCTGTGCTGGCGGAGAAGTACGGCGCGAAAGTCCTGTACATCAGTACCGATTACGTTTTTGATGGCCAAGGGACACGTCCCTACGAACCGGCAGATCCGATAGCTCCTATTAATGTGTACGGCGAATCGAAGGCTCGCGGGGAGCAGGCGATACAAGCTAGCCTGCGAGATTGGTGCATCGTACGCACATCCTGGCTGTTTGGCGCGTCGGGATCGAGTTTCCCTGAAAAGATACTTCGCGCCGCTGAAACCCGTCCTGAATTGACGGTAGTCGCCGATCAGGTCGGTTCCCCGACTTACACCCGCGATCTAGCCGCGGCGATCCGGGGTTTGGTTCATGCTGAAGCGCGAGGCTTTGTAAGCGTTACGAACTCGGGTACCTGTTCCTGGTTCGAATTTGCACAGGAGATTCTCCGGCAGGTCGGCAAAAATAACCGTGTTAAACCAATAGATACTGTACAAGCGGCCCGTGCTGCCAGAAGGCCTGCTTATTCGGTGTTGTCGCCCGCCGCCTTGCATGCGCTTGGAATCACCGTGCGTCACTGGCGCGAAGCGCTTCCGCCTTATCTGGCAGAACTCCGTCAGATGGGCAAATTGACCTAACTTACCGGGTCAGGGAGCCGTGTTTCGCTAAGGGCTCCCCGAGCCTCAGTGGGACTCCGCAGAATTAGGGAATAAGTACAGATACTTCGCTGGAGTACGGACTCTCTTGCCCCGCAGCGTCAACTGCTGTCGTGACATAGTAATAGGCTTGGCCATTCTGCACGCTAGCATCGCTGTAGGTTAATGTCCCGTCAGGACCGGAGTTCACCCTCGCATATCCAGAACCGCTGGTAGCGCTGCGGTAAACGTTATATCCAGTTGCAAAATTGCTGGCGTTCCAGGAAAGCATCACGGTGTGCTGGGCTGGGGTTACGCCGTTCCCCGAAATCGGGATAGCTGAGGGTGCCCCGTTAGCATCGCTGACGATCGCGAGCGTGCCCGCAGTAGACGCAGCGGTCGTGGGCGAATACTGCACCGTTAAGGTAATACTTTGCGAAGGGGACAGTGTTACGGCCGATCCACCCGATAACGATAAATTTGCTCCCGTCAAAGCCGCGTGGGAAATCACCACGTTGGAATTGCCGGTATTCGTTAGCGTCACGCTGCGAGACGCGGTGGTTCCCACATTGACGTTTCCGAAATTTACGTTGAGGGGATTCACAGCCAGGCGCAAACCCGGAGCCATGCCCGCGCCACTCAGGGCAATGGCAGAAGGTGGATTGGTGGCGTCACTCACAAGGGACAGGCTTCCAGCGGAAGCTCCTGCGGATTTGGGATCGAATTGCACGTTGAAGGTGGCTGTCTTGCCTGCGCTCAAAATCAGTGGTACAGCTAATCCGGAAGTGCTGAAGCCGGCGCCAGAAATATTCGCTGCCGAAATCGTGACGGGTATGCTGCCCGGGTTGGCGATCTGAACGGTTTGCGTATTAGCTACGCCAGTGACCGCGGTACCAAAGTTAATACTGGCCGGCGACAGGGTGAGCCCCGACTGCGACACAGTTCCAAAAACACTGACGCTGGTAATACCGCCTTGGGCGCTGACTAAGGAAATATCGCCGCTACTGGTCCTGGTCGACGTGGGGCTATATTTCACCGTCAAAGTCAGGCTTTCGCCGGGCACGACCAGCAGTGGAGTAGCAATACCGGACGCAGAAAATCCCGACCCGCTGAGGTTGATCTGCGAAAGGGTCACATTAGCGGTCCCGACGTTTTTCAACGTTGTCACCGCCGAGGCCGTACTGCCCTCCTTTACATTGTTGAAATTGAGGGCCGCGGGTGTCGCAGTAAGCTTTCCAATCGTCTGAGTCGTCGCAGTCCCGGCCAGGGTTACGGTCGTTGTTGGAGTATTTGCATCGTCGCTTGAAACGGCTACGGCGCCAGAGAAGTTTCCAGTAGTTCTTGGGGAAAAGGTGAGATCAAGAACGAGGTTGCCGCCTGCCGGGACTGTCGCTGGCACCTTGATCGGGCTTGCGTCGAAGCCGGTCCCGGAGACCGCAATGCGAGAAATGGTGAGGTTCGCCCCGCCCGAATTCGTGAGGGTTAGCGCGGCGTTTGCGACGGTGTTCACCGTAGCGTTTCCGAAGTTGTGGCTGGCCGGTGATACGGTCAATTGCTGAGCAGGGCTGGCGGTTGACGCGCTCAGCATCACGGGATCCGTAGAGCCAGGTTCCCCATTGAAACTCAATGTACCGGCTGCTTTGCCCGCTCGGCTTCCTTTATACCAAACGGTGAAATTGGACTTCTGCCCGACAGGCAAGGAAAGCGGAAATTTCAGTCCCGAGATGGAAAACTCGGTTGCAGAAATGGTGGCTCTCGTCAGCGTTACAGTTGTCTTGCTATTGTTCACGATCGTAGCGGTGTGTGAAACCTGTTTGCCTACCCCTACGCTTCCAAAATCCAAGGCCCCGGGGATTACCTGAACGGCGGATTGGGCGTTATTTTGGCCGTTGACCATTCCTGTACAGCCGCTCGTCCATAGCAATCCTGTTAGGACCACGCTCCATAAAATCAGCGCTCCCGCGAAGTTTGATGTTGCAACAATTCCCCGCCCTAGTAGCCTCCAGCCCTTATAGTACTTAGCCATTTCTCCCCCGAAGCTGCACCAAGGGAAGACTAAAGTTCGGACGTGTATTGGAACTACTGGTGGGTCGTCCCAATTTGGTGCAGGTAGTACCTGCCCCAAGGGACAAAAAGCGCTGCCCCGTCTTTACTACTTGCTAATAATATGCATTATTAACTAAGTTATAAAAGGTAATTCTTTATGGACTTTACCTGCTTTATAGCTTTGCGAGGGGATTTTGTTCGGGGCGGCCTGAGACGCGCACTGGGCGTCTGGAAGTCAATCCAGCATCTCGAATTTTATAGATTAATGCACGATAGCTGATTTGCAATGCCGCGGCAGTTTTGCGTCGGTTCCACTGGTGGGCGCGCAAGGAATCCAGGATCACGCTACGCTCAAGTTCCTGTATGGCCGCCTTCGCGATGCGTTTCAGGGGCACCGCCCCTACAGCCACTCTGATTTGCGATTTGATGGAAGTTCGCCCGGCTGCGACGGTTTGGCTCATAGTGGCCTCCGGCCCGATCAGCACATGGCGAGCCATACCGTTTGAAAGCTCGCGCACATTTCCAGGCCATTTGGCATTCAGCAAATACTCAATCATTTCCGGGCTAAGAGGTTTCGATTTGATCGCGAAATGTTGTTCGTGCAACGTGCGGAAATATTCCGCCAATACGGGAATGTCTTCTTTGCGTTCACAAAGCAGAGGTAAACGAAATCGAACGACATTAATTCTGTAAAACAAGTCGGAGCGAAAATTTCCAGCCACGATCTCCTGTTCCAGGTCCTTATTAGTAGCGCAAATTACGCGCACACACACCGTTCGTTCAGACTGATCTCCGATACGCGAAAAACAGCCGTCTTGCAAGAAATGTAGAATCTTGCTTTGCAGGCCCATTTCCAGATCCGCGATCTCGTCCAGAAACAACGTTCCGTTGTGGGCCAGTTCCACCCGCCCTGGTTTTGAAACATGTGCGCCTGTAAATGCCCCTTTTTCATAGCCAAAGAGCTCGCTCTCCAGCAGATTGCCAGGTATCGCGGCGCAGTTTACCTTCACGAACTGGCCCTGTCTAAATGGGGACCGGGCGTGAATCCACTGGGCCATGGCCTCTTTTCCAGTTCCGCCTGCGCCACAAAGCAGAACCGGTACGTTGGTTTTACATATTTTCTCGGCTCGAAGACGAACTTCGTTCATAGCCGCGGACTGTCCAAAAAGCACGTGGTCGGGAGGAGGCGTGTTGGCTGAGTTTGGAGGATTAGTTCGAATTGTCGACGCGGTGACCATGGGCTGATGCCAATAAGAATGCATCCAATTCGCCAACAGGACGGCAAACTCAGAAAGAGGCGCCAAATCTCTAAGCTATTGATATTATGCGGCATAGGCGGGACACGAGGGACAGAGTACTGGTACCGAAGTACGGACAAAAGCGCTTGGCGGCGCATCAAACGGAAAATGTTCGCTTCATAATAGAACAGTTTTCCACCGTGAATGGCCAGCGCTAGGGGCGATTCTAAATCGGAGCTACACTTGGTGGAGGGATATATGACACACTGTATGCCCTGCCTGGGGCCGGCGATCGCTCTGTCGGTTGTACGCGAGTTTTCCGCTAAATGCCCTAAAGAGCGCACCGTCGGAGCGTCATTTCTTGTTCCTGGCATTGGGGTCCCGCAACTACTTATAGGCAGGCGCCAGACGAATGATTGACAAATCTGTGCCTTCGCAATTTTCTAGCATAAAGCTCGATCAATTGGTTTATGTCGAGCTGGAGGCCCGAAACGGGGGCATGATGTTAGGTGTCTCCGAAGAAGGATTTACGTTTCGCGCGGTAACCTCCGTTCGCCCCAGCGGTCGAATTCCCTTTTCCTTCATCATTCATGGCACCGAGAAATTGGAAGGGTACGGTGAAATTAAGTGGACAAAGGATGAAGGCAAAGTGGCAGGTTTGCAGTTCACCGATGTATCAACAGAATTTCTCAATGCACTGAGGAAATGGTTGGCGGAAATAAGTTCGCCCGCCGTAGCGTCCTCTGCTGCCGAGCGCACCGACAGCCCCTTCAATCTCGACCACGATTTGAAGATGGAACCACCTCAGATTTCGCCCCCAGAACCGATGGTAGAGACACCACTTAGGTCTGGGTTTGGGCGAAATTTTGGCCAATCGTTAGACAGCGGAACACCGCAAAACGAGATCGCTCAGGCTTCCGGTCGTGAAATGAGCGTCGGGGAGTTGCCTAGGTCAACATGGATCACGAGTGAATGGAATTATCCTGACGGTCTACAGGCAGACCCGGGCGCTCGAGGCAATGGTGTTGTTATAGCCGCGGTAGTGGCATGTTTTCTATTGTTGGCTATCCTGCTATACAGTTTTCGCGAAACGATTGGCCGCTCGTTAATTTCCCTGGGCCAGAAATTATCTGCACCTTCTCAAACTTCCCAAGCGCAGGTTCCCGACACAAAACCCGCAGAAGAAGCCCAGCCGCCAGCGCCGGCAAATCCGAGCAACGAAGACAACTCTGCGTCTCAATCGCAGGCGACTACAAGTGGCGGTGACAAATCGGAAGCCGCCCGCTCACAAGCAGATTACGAAAAAGCTGTTTCGCCTCTGACAACGGCGGAAACCCCGTTTAAAGATGAACGACCGGCATCTTCCGCTGAAGATGGCGCTGCTAAGAAGGTGCGCAGCCCAGGCCCTGCTGAAGAGGTCCGTGCACTTTGGGCCGAGGTGGGCAAAGGAAGCACCTCGGCAGAGGTAACATTGGCGAAACTGTATTTGATTGGCGGAGGAGTGCCCAAGAACTGCGATCAAGCCCGGGTCTTGCTGAGAGCAGCAGCGAAAAAGGGCAACAGCGAGGCTATCACTAAGCTTTCGCAGATCACTCGGCAAGGCTGCCCCTAAAACTCACTGCGAAGTACTTCTATAGTGATTGGATGTAGGACAAGAATTTATTCGTGGTTTAATGGCTGGTGGAGTTTTCGCCGCGAACAATATCGTAGCGTTCAATCACCGCTGCCACGCCGAGCCGCATATTCCGTGCTTCTGAGCGGGGATCAACGCGAACGACTTTACCGGCCGCTTTCACAAATACTTCCGAGCCATGGGTGACTTCAGAAGGTAGCGTCAGGGTAATGTCGAGTTCTGAGCCAGCTTGCAAATCCTGCTCAACTATGAAGTACAGCCCTCGCGTGGAAATGTCTAGGGTTTCGCCCTTCTGCAAGCCAGCCATCCGTACATCAGCAGCTTCGGAGGGAATGCGAATCAATACCGGCAGAGATAGATCGTATCTCCGGGCATTGCGGCGTTCCGACATTCCTTGCATCCTCAGTAAACGCGGCGGCAATGTGACCTGGATCGCATCGCGCCTCCTTACGAGTGACCTTACTGTAAATCGCGCGAAGCTGCCACGCTGTAACAGCAAACAGCCGGAACGGTTGTTCTAAAGATAAACGGCTCGTACTGGGAAGCGAGCCTACTCGTTCCGGCCCCCTATACCCATGGTCGTAGGTTCTTCAGCCGCTGCTGGCGCGCGTACACTCGCCCGCCTCGTCCGCGGTGTATCCAGATTAAACTGGCGCATTTTGTATAGCAGCGCCTTGTAACTGATGCCCAACATTTTCGCGGCATCTTTGCGGCACCAGCGAGTTTTCTCCAGCGCATCGGCGATGGCTTCCATTTCCGCTTCGTCCTTCAATCCACGCACAAGGGCCTTCAATCCTTGCGGCTCACGATGCACAGCAGGCTCCGCACGCGGAGAAGTGCGCTGTCTCGCGGAAGACATTTCTATCAATTCGCGCAAGCTGCCTTCGTCGTCCTCAAGGATGACGTAGCGCTTCACGAAGTTCTCGAGCTCGCGCAAATTGCCTGGCCATGGATAATTCACCGCGGCATCCAGCAGATACTTTGACGGACCTTGCGGCGTTTTGCCGAACTTTTCGCTGTACTTCTGAAGAAAGTGACGGAATAAAAGCGGAATTTCTGAAGTGCGCTCGCGCAGCGGGGGCACATTTATCGATAGCACGTTCAAGCGGTAGTAAAGATCTTCTCGGAATCGTCCAGTTTTCATGGCCTCTTGAACATCCACGTTAGTGGCTGCGAGGACGCGTACATCCGTCTCCACGAGGTGCCGGCCGCCCAGGCGAGAATATTGATGGTCCTGCAGCACATGCAGAAGTTTGGCTTGCAAATGCGTGGTCATTTCCGCGATTTCGTCGAGAAAAATGGTGCCTTTATTGGCCATTTCGAACTTGCCGGGCTTGGCGCGCACTGCGCCTGTAAACGCTCCCTGCTCGAATCCGAACAATTCGGATTCCAGCAATTCTCCAGGCAAGGCGGCACAATTCACTTTTATGAAAGGCTGGCTGCGCCGCTTCGATCGCAAATGAATCATGCGCGCCACTACTTCTTTGCCAACTCCGCTTTCCCCGCAAATGAAAACCGGCACGTCCACGGGAGCGATCTGCAGTATCTGCTGGCGGATGCGCACCATTTGCGGGCTGGCGGCCAGGAAACTAATGTCTTCAGTGATTTGTTCGCAGTAATCACGAAGCGCCAGATTTTCCGTAACCAGTTGTTTTTTCTGGCGGGATTTCAGCATCGCCGCATCCAGCTCGGTCTTTTCAAAAGGCTTGGTCAGATAGTCGTGCGCTCCGATGCGTATGGCCTCGACGACGATGCCAACTTCGTTCGAACATGACAGCATGATCACGTTCAGACTGCGGTCGATTTGCATCAGTTCTTTGAGTGTTTCAATACCGCTGAGTTCTGGCATCAAAACGTCGAGAATGATGAAGTCGGGCCTCTCGCCAGCGGTGATTTTTTCGAGACCCTCTTTTCCGGAGCTGACCGCTTCCACCTCAAAGCCGTCCACTTCCAGAAGGGTCTGCAGATACTTTCGAATACTGGGTTCGTCATCGATGACGAGAATTTTTTCCTTAACTTCTTTTGCGGACATATTTGCCTTTCTGATGCGAGTAATCGCTTTAGTTAGCTTGGGTCCATCGGCAATAAAAATGTAAAGGTGCTGCCTTTTTGATGTTCGCTCTCGACCCAGATTTTGCCGCGATGCGCCTGAATAAGCCGCTTGGCGATGGCCAAGCCGAGACCCATGCCCGAGGTATTGCGATCCACTCTTACGAAATCTTCAAAAATTTCCTGGTGATGCTCGGCGGCGATACCTGGACCGGTATCGGTTACGCTGACTTCCACGCTGTTGGGGCGTGGAAGCCGGAAACGGCGGCGTTCCTGAGTCGGCGCTACTCCAGCTACACGACGCTCCCAAAAATGAGGTCCGGCGTGCAGCGCGACGCTTCCGCCCGCGGGCGTATGCTTCAGCGAATTGTCCAAGAGGTTAGCGGCGGCTTGTTGCACCTTCTGATAATCAAATCGAAAAGTCGGAATGGAGGGATCGAAACTTGAATCCAGTTTCACGCCTTTGCGCTGGAATGCTTCCGCCCAACGCTTCGCTAATTCATCAAGGCAGTCGCGCAAATCGTTCTCGCGCAGTTGCAAAACCAACTTCCCACTCTCCAGCGCGGAATAGTTAAGAAACATGGAGACCAGACGAACTAACCGCTCGCAGCTATCTTTCGACTCTTCGAGAATATCCTGTTGTTTGTCAGTCAGACGCCCCAATGAACCGGTCAGCAATAAATCGTAATAGCCTTTAATCACCGCCAGTGGCGTTTTCAGTTCGTGCGCCGCGGAGGCCAGAAACACCGTTTTCTGACGGTTTACCTCTTGCAGCTTGAGGTACGCTGCCAGCAAGTTGCGGTAGGTGATTTCGCGTTCCTGCAGCAATTCTTGTACGGTAAGCTGGGTCGCGGCTTCCGAGGCCGCGGCGTTCTGTTCTTTCGTAGGAATCTCCAACTGCACCACAAGCCAATCCGGATCGGGCATCCACTTCACCAGGGCTCGTGACTTTACATCCGCGAGCTCGACATCGAGTTCCATTCGATGCTCCCCGCTTTCAATCAATTTGAAGATATGTCCTGCACCAATCTTCAAAATGTCCTTAAAAAGATTCAGGGCCTCCTGATGGTCCAAGCCTTTCGAGAGCAGATACTGACGGGCTCGCTGGTTTAGCAAGAGCACCCGCCCGTCACGATCAGCTACCAGAAGTGAGCTGTTGACGGCGTCCAATAGTCCGTGAACGAGGCTGACCGGGAGTGTCTCGGAAGACCGCTCGGGAGACATTGGTCGTCGTTTGGGGGCGGATCGGTCATTCACTATAGAAGAAGTCCCTGTATCTACAGACATTTCAATCCCATCCGTCGGCTCGCCGCTGAGTGGCAAAAATTTTCCTATCTAGGCTGGCTCATACTCGCAAAGGGGCTAGGGGCTGTCAATGGTAAAAGCGTTCCATTTGCACATTATCGGAAACCAACTGGATATCCCGAGAAGACTACTCCCCCTGACTCCAGTTCGCCCTGCCACGGACATATTAAATCGATTTATATGAGTGAGTTAGGATACACGGCTCCCCTACTGTGTGGCACTAAAGATGCTTGTATCCGTACTAGGTCCCTAGTACTAAGAGAGAGAAAGTGGAATTCGACCTGATCAAGGAAAAACAAGGCTTGGACTCATCTTCATCCCGACGGTCAGCTCGACTTCGCCTGCAGGTCCCGGTGTTTTTGCGCGCTACGGATACTTCGGGGGCGGAATTTATTGAATTAACCAAGACATTAAACATCAGTGCAACCGGAGCGTGCATTACATCCGCGTACCAGCTCCGCAGAGACCAAGTCGTTCATTTGACCATTCCCGCTCCGTCGCCGGCCTCCTCGGGAATAGTACCCAATGAAACACCTCCGATGGTCGCCCGCGTACTACGGCAAGAAAGTATCGGGGATATGCGCCTGTTCGGATTGGAATTCCTCAGGGCAATTGAGTAAATTAGTACCCTTTTCAGCCTAATCCAAAGCTCTCGCGACAACTGCAAAGGAATATCGGTTTTCTACATTTTACGTGCATTTGCCGTATGCCGCGCTTTTGTAATAGCATAGCGACACACTTTCCTGATTTCTGTGGCAAGGGCGTCTTGCTCTAGTCCCGATTCGATTGGACTCAGGCATGCTTCTTTGAAGAGCAGCCTCAGTGATTCACCCCACCCCCGCGGGGACAGGCAAAGGTTAGGTTAACACCCGATATGCCCAGCCCCGGCGTCCCAGCGCCACCTCGTTCGTCGTTAGAAGATTCCTATCTCGAGTTGCTTACCGATACGCTCGAGACTCTTGATCCTCCTGCTCGAGGACAATTTCTCCAACGCTATCTCCGCGCGGTCACGCACCTCGAGCTCCGAGAGAGCCAGTGTCTGCAACTGTGGGATGAGATAATCACGCGCAGGCGCCAATTGAGCGAAGCGCTACACCGCACCGTTTCGCTAAAGACCGCGCTTATGGACGTATTCTCCACCGCCGGTCTGCTGCGTGTCCCGGTGCTCATCGAATATGACGAATTAAAAAAGCTAAATTTAAACGCGGTTACGGATTCGCTGACCGAACTCTACAATCGCCGTGTCTTCAACGAGTTTTTCGAACGAGAATTGAACCGCGCAAAACGCTATAACCTGCCGCTCAGCTTGGTCATGATGGACATGCATCGTTTCAAGGAAGTAAACGATAAGCATGGCCACCCGCGAGGTGATGAAGTTCTTCGCATGGCCGCTGCTACGTTAAAGAAAGCGTTGCGCACTTCGGACTTCGCCTTCCGAATTGGCGGTGATGAATTCGCGCTGATCTTGCCGCAAACAGATGCAGCGCAAGCGTTGGCGCTCAGCCGCCGTGTTGAGACGGTGTTTGCGGACACCCTAAAATCGCTGCAGCTCAGTGTCACAGTAGGAATGGATTACGGCGTCGCGAATTACCCTCAGGATGCCGACAATGCCGATGACCTCGTGCGCATCGCCGATGAGCGCTTGTATCAACGCAAGCATGCACACCGCGGGCGACCCACGGAGACGCCTGCGCCGCACCCCGTGGAAACCGCACCGGCGCAACCGGCGGTAACCCCGTCAGCAGAACGCCCAGCGTCCCCTCCCGCGCCTCCGATTTCCATTGAGACTAAGCGCCCCCCGGAAAAACAAGAGGAAGCAGCGCCCCCGGCAACTTCACCGGGTCAGCCTGAAACCTCAAAATTATCTTCCGTTGGCAAGCCCCCGCGGGCTTTTACGACACCGCGTAAGGCGGAACGCGTCTCCATGACCGGCACAAATGCCTACGCAGTGCTCGGGGAACAAGGTGCCCGTCGCGCTAGGGTGCTGGATCTCGGCTTTGGTGGCGTTGCTCTCGAACTCGATTCTGCTGAGGGCTTGACGGAAAATATTCTGGCCGTTCTGCACGTGCCGATTCTTCCCCCAGTGCGCGTCAATCTAAAGCCGGTCTGGTCACAGCGCACCAATCTTGGCTATCGCGTCGGTTGCACATTCGTCAACTAGACCTCTACTCGCAAAATCTGTCAGGATTTCCTCCATTAGCAAACTTTTGACGCCTCGCGTATAATCACTATTGCCTCGCGACCTAGCGACGCGGCAGGATTCGACATTGCCGTGCAGACCGGACGCGGTGGATTGGAGACCCATGAAAGCCGGTATTCATCCCGACTACCACGCTGTTACCGTGCATTGCGCCTGCGGGCACACCTTCCCGACGCGTTCGACCATAAAGGGCGACACGCTGAGGGTGGAAATTTGTTCCAGTTGCCATCCCTTTTTCACTGGCAAACAAAAGCTTATCGACACCGCCGGACGCGTCGAGCGATTCACCAAGAAATACGCCGACGCCGCAGCCAAGGCCGGAACCGCGAAGAAGTAACTCTTTACTTCTACTGCATTGCAATGACCGTGGTTTTTTGATGACGGCTTAAGTGCGCTCGTGTGCTCGCAGCTGTCCGTGTAGAATAACGTTCCATCGTGGCCGATCAATCTCGCATGTCCGAAGGGGCGCGTTCGGGGGAACTCGTGGAGACAGCGCCGCCACGCGTAACCCTGCGAAATTCTTTTGCGCATCCCTACGATTCCGCCATTGCCGCGGCACGGACCTGCTATGCCTCGAACTTAATTGGCCCGGAAGAAATCACCGACAAGCAGCGGCTCAATATCGGTGCCGGCACTTTTTACAGCGGCCATCACACCGTCTACCAGCACGCCCATTTCGAATTTGGACTCGAAAATGTCAGCCGCCAGTTTGTGTGGTCCTTTCTTCACGCCCATCCTTTTTATAACTCTGAGCAGCAAAGCCAGCGCTATGTCCGCTTGGATCGTGCGCACGCATACGTGCCGCCACTATCGCTATTTTTTGATGAAGGTAGCAAGGAGATCTACGAGCAAGCCATCGCTCGTGCCTGGAACTACTATCGCGAATTGTCGGCGCTGCTGGTCGGAGACGCGCGCTTTATTTTGTCTGGCATCTGGCACATCGGACCGATGTCACATCCCAAGCGCGCTCACAAAATCGAGCGGTCCGCCGAAAAACGTGCCATAGAAGTTGCGCGTTACGTGCTCCCAGTGGCGGCCTTTACCACCATGGTACACACCATATCCGGCATCGTTCTTCATCGACTGTGGCGCATGACTACGGCATGCGATACGCCCAATGAAGCGCGCGCGGTGATCGGCGCCATGGTCGCTCACGTGCGAGAAGTGGACGCTCAATTCTTTGATCGCTTCGGCACGGAACCGCTTGAAGAAGTTCCCGAATGGAGTGATCGCGACCGCGTAAATAGCGGCGTCCACGGTTCATCGACCCCCAGTAATGGAGCCGCGAACGGAGACCACCACTTCGAACGTGAATTCGATTTTAATCTTCGGGGCAAAACTTCGAAGCTGATCGACTATTCCGCCAATGCGCCGAGAGTAATTGCGCAAGCCTATCGCGCGGTTGTAGGACTTACCGAATCGCAATGCTCCGAAGCAGAAGCCATCGATCGCCTGCTCAACCCGGCTCGGAATTTGTACCGCCTCGAAACACTAAATGTCGGTGTTCACGCGCCCATGATGCGTGCGTTACAACATATCAACTACACATTTGCCAAGAAAATCAGCCATACCGCCGACAGTCAGGACCAGCGGCACCGAATGGTTCCCGGCTCGCGGCCGCTGCTCACTCTTACAGACACTCGCGCCCCCGACTTCATCACTCCAAAACTGCTGGCGCAGAATCCGCAAGCGCTCGAGATTTATGAACGGGCGATGCAGGACGCCTGGCAAGCCAAGAATCAATTGATCGATCGCGGCGTTCCTCTTGAGCTAGCGCTATATCTTTTGCCCAATGCAAAATCGATTCGCGTGGTCGAAACCGGATCGCTACTGCATCTGCTGCATAAATGGACCATGCGAACTTGTTTTAATGCCCAGGAAGAGATTTATCAGTGTTCCATGGACGAGCTCGATCAATTGCGTGAAGTACATCCGGAGTTAGCGCGCTATGTTGGACCGCCTTGTTATGTTCGCGCGGGAGTGACTACGCCCATCTGCACGGAGGGCGGACATTTTTGTGGAATAAAGGTCTGGCTAGACTTCCCTAACATTGTTCGACCTATATAAGGTTTAGCTGCGCCAGTGAAGCGTTACCGGGCCCGGCATGGGATGCACCATGGGTGTGCCGGTGCTGCGGGAGTCCAGCAAATTTGCCTTCAGCGCGAAATACCATTTCGCTGGGCGGTCAGCGTCATCAATCAGCATTAAGTGCGGATGGTGTTTTAAGCCTTCCGCCTGCTTAATCATAGTTTCCTGATCCTGTCGCAAAAACTTTTTCGCGAAGGCTCGGAAAATCGGAACGACCAATGGCAGCCACCGCACCAGATTCCATGCGGCCACAAAATCGATGCGGCACAAATCCCGCCGTATCGGGGTCACCGTGGCGCGGCTCGAAAACCATAAATGGCCGCTGCGTATTTCTTCCAGGCGGATGTTGGGTAAGACAAAATCAATCATCGTCGTGGTCGCTTCTCCTGAAAAATAGCGCAACAATTTGTACGGCGCGCTGTTGGACGACGGTTCGTGCCTACTCATACGAAACCCATTGGGAATGGGCTCGAAGCGTTTTTCTTTTTCGTGGATGCTTCGCCGGCTGCGCCAGTACCACGATTGGTGCACGAAGGGCCCGTGGGCAGGGTCCATCAAGCCGATAATTCCCTGATCCACGTGCGACGGAAGCTCGCAAGACAAACGGGTGATTTTGTATCTCTCGCTGAAGACCGGCAGTCGAGGCGCCTCCGGCACATTTTCAGGGGTCCGCGAGCCCGGCGCGGTCATATACACCCAGACATATCCGTCGTGTTCGGCGCATGGATAATGGCCCGCGAAAATCCGGTCGACGCGTAATTTATCCTGGCTCGCGAGCGACGGAATTTCCAGGCATCGTCCGCTGCACGCGTCAAATTTCCAGCCGTGATAGCTGCATTCTACAGCGTTCCCGTCAAATCTTCCGTACGACAACGGGATTCCGCGATGCGGACACGCATCCCGTATCGCGAATGCCTTTCCCTGTGAAGTGCGTCCCAGTACTAAAGGCACCTCCAACAACATCGCGGTAGCGAGTTTATGGCCCTTTATTTCCGTGCTGTGAAGCGCTGGGTACCAGAAATCCCACAGGAAGCCAGCTTCGGAGTTCGGCAGAACTTCGCGAAGCGGAGAACTTGCGATTTGTGGGACTGATTGCACTGCTTTTGTCATATAGGAACCAAATCGTAGTACACATCGGCGCATGCATCAACGACATGACTCGAGGCAGCTCACGAATGTCATGCAAGATGACTGCCTGCTGTGCAGCACCGACTGCTGACTCTAGGGATCGTAATGAGAATTAAGTTCGTTGCAGGAATTTTCTTGTTCATCCTGCTCATCGCGCCAGTGGTCTACGCATATGCCGCGCAGTTCCCCGCGGAAGTGGAAAAACTTGCCGCCGTGGATGCATTTTTGCCGGGCGTTGAAGGCTGGGAACCGATCTATAACAACCCCGCAATCTGGCATTTTCGATTTAACCGGCCCAAACCGGAAGCGCTGGTCGCCGGACGAGAGCCAATCTACTTTTCGCTTTTTTGGGGCGATCTAGCCGCGGCCAAGAACCGTTCGCTCCGAGAGGCCGACCGAAAGGCATATATCGATGCGATTCCCGCGGACGCCATGCAGACAAAAAATAGAGCGGACTGCTAGGCCGTGGGGAGCTAGGCCGTGAACCTCTGAATTAGGTGGGCACCACGAGCCAACCGTTAGGCTTTCCTGCCCCGCTCGCGAGTCCTCGCATATTAGTGCGTTGACCGGCCAGCGGGACAGGCCGTGCACACAGGCTGTCTGTCCGCAGCGCCTCAGAGATTCGTCATTGGTTCAAACAGCTTTCGCTCCCTCACCTGCTTCGAAGAACCGCTCCAGTAAATATTCTAACAGGATGGGCGTGGGAAGGTCGAAGTGGGCAGGGGTCCGTTTCGAGGGCAGTATGCCTCGGTTGCGATATAAGAAAATGCCTTGCCAGGCCGATGAAGGCACCTGGTGTCTGCGTGTTGTAAGGGCAAGTCTTCATAAATCACGCACGGCCTGGCGACTGGCTTGCAGGAGACGTAATTTGCAACGATAGTAATCGTCTCGACTGGGGCGATTAACTCGTGGAATATAGCACCACGAGTGGGATGGCCATAGCAAGCCTTGTGATGGGACTGCTGTGGATGTATTGGATAGGCTCGATCCTGGCAATTTGTTTGGGTTATGCGGCGCGACGGGAAATCCGCAATAACGCTTGGCGCATCGAAGGTCAAGGTATGGCTACGGCGGGAATAGTCCTCGGGTTGGTCGGGATCGGCATGCTGGCGCTGATGATCGTTGTGTTTCTGTATTTTCGAAAAATACATACAGTTCCACCAATTATTCACAAGACGAAATCGACGCCGGAGAGCGGCCAGGAGTGGTTCGCGTGCGCATAAATGTCCAAGGTTTATCTGGCGTGCTTCTATGCCTAGCCCTACCGCTAAGTGGCTTTTTCGCAGCAACGAATGACTCTCGAACAGGGACTTCCGAGCAGCTTGGGCACGTTGATTTTCCCAATAGCTGCAAAGCCGAAGCGCAGCCAGCGTTGCTGAAGGGGTTGGCGCTATTGCACTCATTTCAGTATCGGGAATCGGAGAGTGCCTTCAAAGCGGCGACGGACCTGGATGCGAATTGTGCGATAGCGCATTGGGGCGCGGCCATGGCGCTTTATCACCAGCTGTGGGATTTTCCAGGGAAGCGAACCCTAAAGGAAGGTTTAGAGAGCGTCGAAGAAGCGCAGAAACTCGGCGCTCCTACTCCTCGGGAATGCGGATACATCGCTGCTGCTGCCGCATTTTATGCGGACGACGAGAAGCTTTCCCATGTGCAGCGGACTACGGCTTACTCGGAAGCCTTAGCACAACTGCATTCAGGAGCTCCCGGGGATGTGGAGGCCAGCGCGTTTTATGCCTTGTCGCTGGTGGCTTTGGCGGATGAAAACATCGATGACACCGCCAATCGCAGAAAAGCGATCGCGATCCTCGAACCGCTCTTTCAGAAGCATCCGGACAATCCTGGCGTAGCGCATTACCTGATTCACGCCACGGACAAACCGCAGTTTGCCAGCGAAGGGCTGGCGGCGGCACGCGCTTACGCGAAGATCGCGCCGGATTCCTCGCACGCCCTGCATATGCCGTCGCACATTTTTACCAGGCTGGGGTTGTGGCAAGAATCGATCGCCTCGAACATCGCAGCGACCGCAGCTGCGGCGCACGCTTCGGAAATGCATCAATCCGAGTCGCATTATCAGACGCACGCGATGGACTTCCTGGACTACGCCTATTTGCAAAGCGGACAGGAAGCCAAAGCCCGTGCGCTATCGGCGGAAGAAATGACCGTGCCCGGTTCTGGTGAGGGAGAAAAAAACGATCACCGTGCTGTAGTGGACGCGCGCAACGCGCTGGAACTACATCGATGGAAAGAGGCTGCGGCACTCACGGTTCCGGAGCGACGAAACTCGCAAGACGCCACCTATTGGGCGAAAGCGATAGGAGCAGCACGAGGTGGGGACGTGGCGGGAGCCAAAGAGGATGTAAGCAAATTGGCAGAAGTCGTGGCACATCGCGAGGGAGAAAGTAAAGCCACGGGCTATGAAGTTTCTGGTGAGAAAGCTACCGACCTGCGCGAAGCAGAGGCGTGGCTAGGCTACGCGCAGGGTGATTCGGCACGCGCCATAGAATTGTTGCGCGCGGCGGCGGACCGCGAGGACGCCAAGGGCCTGGACTCCGTGACTATGCCGGCGCGCGAGATGCTAGGCGATTTAATGATGGAATTAAGGAAGCCAGCCGATGCGATAGCAGCTTATAAGTCGGTGTTGGCCGAGGCGCCCAACCGTTTCGACGCTCTGCTGGGCGCCGCGCAAGCAAGCCAGGCAGCGGGCGATACACGCGCTGCACGAAAGTACTACTCGCAATTGCTGAAGATTGCGGACCTCGCCGCAGACCGGCCGGAGTTGAAGGAAGTTAGAGCCATTCTGGGCAGACTGAACTAGCTATTCAGAGCTTGGCAATCCTGTCGTTTCGATTCTTGACCCCACAACCATTCCAGCCTAAGCTCCTTCTTACTAGGTACATGTCTCTGAAGGTCCGACACATTCACATTTTATCTTTGCTCCTGGCGGTTATCTTTCTGGCGGCGCAATTTCACAATTGTGCAGAACTGAGCGCGGCACCTTCCGGCTCGCACGTTTGCCCGTTATGTTCAACGGCCGGATCTGTAGTCACGCCAAGCTCCCCTAGTCTTGCTTTCACATCCGTGACGAACCGGCTGGAGCTCGTTTCGGCCCCGGCGGCAATATCCCCCAAGATCCCTGCTGCGATTTCACCGCGCGCACCCCCTGCTGTTTAGTTTGGCTGCCACCCCACTTAGTTATCTCCGGGTATCGCTCGAAAACGTTCGCATTGTGGAGGAGTGTTTATGAAAAAGACCTTAGTGTTCTGCGCTCTGCTATTTGTAGCGGTGGACGCCAAAGCCCAGCAAATCTCTGTGAGCGGCTCTTCAGGTGAAGAGTCCGCTGCCAATTCTGAGGCGCGCATGCAAACACTGGAACAGCAGGTAAGCATGCTGGCCGAGCAGGTGGCGCTGCTTCGCGGTCAACTGAAGGTGCTGGCGGACAGTAAGGGCTCTGGTGAGGGGTCAGGAGCGCGACTGGTGCTAACGTCGGCACCCGCGCCAGTGAGCGCGGAGTCATCTTCGTTGAACCTCGCATCCGCCGCCGCGCTGCCTGCTCGGGCTCCGGCTGCACCTGCTCCCCAAGCTCAAGCGCTGCAGTCAACGCAAAGCCAGACTTTTGGCGGCGCCAGCGGGAATGCGAGGCTACTGAATCCCGACATCAGCCTGATCGGAGATTTTATTGGCGCAGTGGGTCACAACGACGTGGCACCGATGCCCTCCTTGCAGCTGCATGAATCAGAGCTTGGCGTACAGGCGATTATCGATCCCTACGCGCGCGCGGACGTATTCATTTCGTTCGGAGAGCAAGGCGTAAACGTCGAGGAAGGTTACGTGACGTTTACCTCCCTCCCGGCCGGGTTGCTCTTGAAGGTCGGAAAAATGCGCGCGGATTTCGGCAAAATAAACACGATACACAATCACGCGCTCCCATTTATTGATCGGCCGCTGGCGACGAACAATTTAGTGGGCGGAGAAGACGGCATTGACGATGCAGGACTTTCGCTGTCGCGTATTCTGCCGGCGCCCAAGGGTTGGTTTGTGGAAGCCACAGGACAAGTGTTCCGTGGCGATTCCTCCGACGTTTTTAAGGCCAGTGAACGGCAAGACGCAAGCGCGGTAGGTCACCTTCGAGGCTACAAGGACCTGTCTGAATCCACTAACCTGGATTTGGGCGTTTCGTACGCCCGTGGCCACAATGATGTGGGCTCAGCTTTCATCACCAGCCTGTATGGCGCCGACGCGACTCTGCGGTGGAAGCCGCTGCGCCGCGCGATTTACAAGTCATTTATATTCCGCACGGAATTGTTTTACAGTTTGCGCGACCAACTTTCGCCGTTGGATCTTTCCCAATCAGTGCATGCTTTCGGAATGTACTCGTCTGGGGAGTACCGGGTGAACCGCCGATGGACGGTGGGAGGCCGGTTTGACCGCAGCGCGCATGCGCGGAATGCCAATCTGATTGATACGGGGCTCTCGGCGATTGTTACCTATTGGCCGAGCGAGTTCAGCCAAATCCGGGGACAATATAGGTACGGCCACCTGGCAACGGCTCCCAACGCAAGCTTTGATAATGCCAACGAGTTATTGTTCCAGTTTTTATTCGTAATGGGCGCGCATGGCGCTCACCCATTTTGATGATGAACAAGGAGACTGCATGTTACAGGCACGTCTGATCGAGAGAATGAGATTTTACGCCACGAATTACGTCACGAATTACGTCACGAAGACCAGCGCCGTGGCGATGGCAGTCGCGCTGGTGTGTGCATTGGCGGCGAGTCCGGCGGGACGTGCGGAGAACAAGCTGAAAATCATAACGGCAACCACCGACCTGGCCTCACTGGCGCAGGAAGTGGGCGGCGACAAAGTGGATGTCGAATCCATCGCCAGGGGATATCAGGACCCACACTTCGTGGAAGCCAAGCCCAGCTTTCTCCTGAAGCTGCGCAAGGCAGACTTGCTGATCGTGGTGGGACTGGAGTTGGAGATAGGCTGGTTGCCGCCGCTGATCACGCAATCCAGCAATCCGAATATTCAAGTATCGGCGAACGGTTATCTTGACGCTTCCCGGTTTGCCAGGATTCTGGAGATTCCTACCGGGCAGGTGACCAGAGCCGAAGGCGATGTGCATCCGCAAGGTAACCCGCATTACTGGCTTGACCCCGACAATGGATTGCGTGTCGCGAAGGGCATCGCGGACAAGCTGAGTGAAATGCGTCCGAATGACGCGGCGTATTTTGCGCAAAGGTATAGCGATTTCGAACAGAGGTTGAAGCAGGCGGATGAGCGATGGAAAGCAGAGATGAAACCGTACGCCGGACGGAAGATTGTGACCTATCACCGCTCGTGGCCGAATTTTGCCGAACATTTTCAACTGAACGTGGTGGGTTACGTGGAACCGCGACCGGGCATTCCCCCTACCCCGCAGCACACCGTCGAATTGATCGGACAAATGAAGCGAGACAATGTGAAAGTGATCGTAGTGGAACCGTATTTCGACTTGAAAACACCAAACTCGGTAGCCCGGGAGACCGCTGGGCAAGTGGTAGTGTTGCTGCCATCGGTCGGCGGCGAAAAGGAAGTTACCGACTACTTCAAACTGTTTGACTACGATATCGCCAAACTAAAACAAGCGTTCGACGCAACCCACTAGGACCAGGAGCCCATTCGATGGAGATTCTTCCGTTTTTGCTCGCACCATTTGTGGCGAGCCTGATTCTGACCGGTATCCACGCGTATCTTGGGGTGCATGTGGTGGAACGGGGAGTTATTTTCGTGGACTTGGCCCTGGCTCAAATCGCAGCGCTGGGCGCCACCGTGGCAATTGTGGTGGGAATGGATCCGCATGGACGAGGGTCTTATTGGATTAGCCTGGGCTTCACGTTTTTGGGCGCGGCCATTTTTGCACTCGCGCGGACCAGGCGTGGACATATTCCCCAGGAAGCATTCATCGGTATTGCGTACGCGGTGGCCTCGGCTACCGCAATCCTGCTGATGAGCAAAGCCACGGGCGAAACGGAACACTTGAAGGACATGCTGGTGGGAAACATACTGGCGGTTTCCTGGGCGGAAGTACGCAAGACGGCAATTCTGTACGGAGCGGTGGGAATATTTCATTACATTTTCAGGAAAAAGTTTTTGCAAATCTCCATGCATCACAATGACCCCGAAAAACTCAACTTCAATGTGAAATTCTGGGATTTTCTTTTTTATGCTTCGTTCGGGTTTGTGGTTACTTCGTCGGTGGCCATTGCCGGGGTTCTAATGGTGTTTTGCTACCTGATCGTTCCCAGCGTGGGAGCGATGCTTTTTGCTGACCGCATTGGACCGCGGCTGGCCATTGGGTGGACAATGGGTACACTCGTATCCGCGTTAGGCGTCATCTTGAGTGTTAAGATTGATACTCCGACGGGCGCGACGATTGTAGTTACCTTTGGCGGAGTTTTGATACTGATGTTTCTCTTGCACCTGATTCTGCACCATGGACGCGACGCGCGGCTCCTTGAGGGAGCAACGTCGGCGCGACACGAAGTCTAGTTGCGAGGATTGCGAGCAGAATGAGTTTGAAGTTTAGAAGCATGCGGCACGCGCCAAAATCCGGAAACTATTTCGCTAGAACTTTGGCGCTGACGATTGCCTGCTGCATCGTGGTGTTCCTGATACAGGTCGTGATTCACGACCACGAAAGCGGGCAAAACGAGGCGGCTTGCCGGGTTTGCCACGCCGCGCACATGGGCGCAGCGCCAGGCATCAATGCGTTGTTATTGACCGCACCTTTTTTTCCGAGCGGTTGCGTCCACGAAATCACCGTACAGTTTCATAAAGACCTCTTCGGTCACGATTCTCCTTCCCGCGCACCTCCGATCGCATAAGAAACTGCATTTACTCTAATTGGTTCTCGACTAACGCTAAACATCAAATTTGATGGTCACCGCGTTATTACCGTCATCTACATATATAGGACGAGGCGACAGATGGCCCCCTGAAGGCCGAGGAGACTTCGAGATGATTGTCAGAAGGCTTGCATTTTTCGTTTTGAGTTTAGGTTTGTTGATTTGCGCGGCCCCCAGCAGAGCACAGCTTGGAAATTCTGGTTCGATTGAGGGCGTGGTAAAGGATCCTTCCGGGGCTGCCGTGGCGAATGCCAAAGTCGAGATTTCCTATCCAGTTAGCGGTTACCATCGGGAAGCCACAACGGGCGTCGATGGTTCGTTTCGCTTTGGCAACGTGCCATTCAACTCGTATCACTTGGTGGTAACTGCGGACGGTTTCGATTCGTACATACAAGACGTGGATGTACGTTCTACAGTCCCCGTCACGATACAAATCGGTCTGAAGATTGGCTCAGCGGCCACCAGCGTCACCGTTGAAGCAAATGGCGGCGACCTGGTCGAGAATGAGTCAACATTTCACACCGATGTCGACCGCAACCTCTTCGAGAAGCTCCCACTAGAAAGCCCCTCTTCGGCTGTTAGCTCACTGGTGACCCTGGTGACTCCGGGGGTGGCCGCGGATTCGAACGGTCTCTTCCACGGGCTGGGCGATCATGCCTCGAATTCGTTCTCTGTGGATGGCCAACCGATCACGGACCAGCAGAGTAAGGTTTTCTCCAACCAGATCCCGTCCGATTCCATACAATCGCTGGAAGTTATTTCCGGTGCACCACCGGCGGAGTTTGGCGGAAAAACCAGCCTAGTCATTAAAGTCACAACCCGCTCTGGTCTCGGTGTTACTACACCACACGGAAGTGTTTCGGCCTCCTATGGCTCCTTCGGTTCCTCGACGGCCGCCTTCGACCTGGCTTACGGTAACCAGAAGTGGGGGAACTTCATTGCGGTGAACGGTCTGAACACCGGCCGATTCCTGGACCCGCCAGAATTCGGCGTGATGCACGCCAAAGGCAACGAAGAGAACGTCTTCGACCGGGTTGACTACCAACTCTCGCAAGCCGATGCGATCCATCTGAATTTCGGATATTCCCGTTCGTGGTTTCAAACCCCGAATTCATTCGATCAACAGTTTCATTCATGCGACAGCGGAGGCCTAGCAGCTTTTGGATTCACCTGCGATCCCACCGGCACCACGCTACTCAATTCCGTCACCGGTGCCCCTCTCGGGCCTTCAGATCAACGAGCGAAGATTGGAACTTATAACATTGCCCCTACCTGGGCACGTCTGATTGGATCGACCATGGTTCTGACATTCGGCGGCTTCGTGCGCAAGGATCAGTTCAACTACTATCCGAGCAGGGATCCATTTAACGATTTGGCTCCGGACCTGCAGGCCCAGACATTCAGTCAGGACCGCACGCTCACCAACGCCGGTGTGAGATCGGACCTGTCTTACGTGAAGGGCGCTAACAACATCAAGGTTGGCATAACGTTCGAACACACCTTCCTCACAGAAAATGACAAGATCGGAATTGTTGATCCGACGTTCTTGGCCGTGTTCAACCAACTGGATGCGAACGGCAATGCCATTCCGGGTACCACCTGCCTCGATGCTACCGGTAAGCCGATCGCAGCTCCATGCACGATTCTTGCCCCCTTCGATCTGACTCGCGGAGGAGGCTTAGCCTCTTTCCACGGGCACGCCGACGTAAAGGAACTCGGGATGTATGTGCAGGACACCATTACCAAGGGGAATTGGTCATTCAACGTGGGTATCCGGGGTGACCTTTACCGGGGACTTAGTCACGCGACTCAAGCTGAGCCGCGGCTTGGTATTGCCTACAACTTCAAACCGACCAATACCGTGCTTCGACTGTCTTACGCGCGCACGCTCGAAACTCCGTTCAACGAAAATCTGGTTATCGGGAGCACAGGCTGCAGCGACACCGTCATCCGTTTCATTGCGCCACCGCCGAACCTGCCGTGCAACCTGGGATCGATTGCACCGGGTTTTCGCAATGAATTCCACGCCGGTTTCCAACAGGCTTTCAAGAAATATCTCGTCGTGGACGCCGAGTATATCTGGAAGTACACACACAACGGATTCGACTTCGGTGTTGTGGGTGCCACTCCGCTTACTTTCCCGATTGAGTGGCAGAGAAATAAAATCCCCGGATACGCTATCCGCGTCAGCGTTCCGGATTTCCACGGCTTTACCGCGTTAGTGTCCATGTCTGGAGTAGCTGCGCGTTTCTTCTTGCCGCAAGTTGCCGGAATACCAATTATCCCCGTGGGGAACAGTGTTTTCCGCATCGACCATGACGAGGTTTTCAACCAGACCACCCATTTGCAATATCAGCCATGGAAACGCGGGCCGTGGTTCGGCTTCAACTGGAGATATGACAGTGGCTTGGTGGCTGGCGCGCTACCGTGTTTTGCGGCAACGGCAACGTGCGCGGCTGCAACGCCCGTCGCGGATGGGGGCGTCAACGCAGTTATCGCTCCAGGGCAAGTGGCCCTCGTAAACGGTATCACCGGGTTATCTCTGACCGCTGACCAGGAGTTTCAATCCGGACTCACCTGCGATGGCAAGCTGGCTGCTCCAAGTCCGCTTGGACCGGCATTGGCCACCTGCGATGCAGCCGGCCTCGGTTCGATATATCTCAAGGTTCCTGCGCCGGGAAAAGAAAATGACGACCACAATCCGCAACGCGTCGCGCCGCGCAGCCTATTTGACGCCAGCGTAGGAGATGACAATCTCTTCCAGGGCGACCGGTACAAGTGGAGCCTGCGGTTCACCGCCATTAACCTGGCGAATAAGACCGCGCTCTACAATTTCCTTTCCACTTTTAGCGGCACACACTACGTCACACCGCGCGCCTTTACTGCGGAGCTCGGTTTCCACTTTTAACTGCTTCCTGCATGACCTGAATAGGATCCCGACACGTCACGGCGGCGTGTCGGGCGCCCAAACGCTTTAGTGCCAACCTTTCACTTCTTCGGTTGGACGGTGGGCGGAAGGATTCCGTTTAAGCGCAGGTAAATGGCTTGGGCGCCGTAGTGATCAGCGAAGCCATTGCTCAAGGCTATGAGTGCTCCGGCACGCGAGGAGGGGACTCTGCCGAAGAGCGTCATGGGCTCACCCAGCTTGGAATCGTCGACGTTAACGAGTGTGGTGGTGCAGAAATCAAAGGAAGCTTTGAGTCCCGCTACGAGCTTGTCTTTGGGATCTTCGTCAGCAAGTTTGTCTGACGTGGGCGCGGGAGTGCCGGAAATTTGTGAACAGAGACCATTGTTGGCTTGCACGATGTGAATCGTGAGATGGGCGAAGGTGTTCATGTCCGGAGTCGGTTTGAAGCTGTATTTTTCTGCCGGCATGGCTTCGGCAGCGGCAACCATAATTTTGTTGTAGCGCGTCAGTTGCTGCTTGACCGTGGAGCTGACCGGATTGGCAACCGGGGCTGTGCTGGCCTGAGGCTGCTTAGTGTCGACCAACGGCGGGGTTTCGTCTTTCTGAGCGTTCGCAGTGATTACCGTCGATAGCGCAATAGAGAGTAGTAGAACGAATCGTACGTAGTTCATTTATTCCCCTTTCACTTTTCGCGAGCTCAGGAAGCATACTCCGATGCGATTGCGAGCGACAACTACATGCCAGACGAAAACGGCTAGCGTTTTGTTACTTAGAATTTGGTGCGCGGGCCGGGCGACCTGGGAATACACCTTCCACCAGTTCGCCATTTAAGACGACTGGAACGCCGTTCACTAGTACAAACTGGATTCCGCTGGAGTATTGGAGCGGATCATCGAAGGTGGCTTTGTCGATGATGCGCTGGGGATCGAAAACTGTGATATCTGCATCGGCACCTTCACTGATGCGGCCCTTATTCTGGAACATCGGCGCCCGATTTTGGAGGCGCTGCGCGGGCATAAGGGTCATTTTGCGTAGGGCCGTCATGAGGTCTACGGCTTTCTCTTCGCGGACGTAGTGGCCCAAAACGCGAGAGAACGTGCCTTGACCCCGGGGATGAACCTTCGGGCTGTTGACCGGGACGCCATCACTGGCGATCATGACAATGGGATCAGCGATAGCGGTACGCACTGCTTTCTCAGGAATCGAAAAGATGACTACCAGGCCGCCTTCCTTGCGGTATTTTTCGAAAGTTTCGGCGGTGAGGCGCTCACCGGTTTTGCTCCATTGAATGTCTTTGAAGGTGATGCCCTGGCGCTCTTGCCATCCAGCATCGAAGATGGCGGATTCGAGGTTGGTGCTGCCGGCGGTGTAGGGATAGCACTCGGTGGTGACGTCGAGACCGCGACTTTGCGCGCCTTTGACCATCGCAATCAGTTGCGGCGTGTTGGCAAGCCCCATGCTGGTGATGTGCACCACGTGAAGAGGAGCGCCGGTGGAAGCAGCAGCGGCGATAACTTCCTCGATGCCGACTAATCCGGTGGTGGGTTCCTTTAACCCTGCGTGACGAAGATGCACGTGCACAGCGGCATTTTCCGCAGCTGCTACGCGGAATACGTCCACGATTTCATCGTGCGATGCAGCCGCGGTGTAATTGATGCCCATGCCGACGGCCAGCGCGCCGCGCTCAAGACCGTGGTGAATTAAATTTTTTATTTCTTCTACTTCCTGCGGGGTGGCTACGCGATGAGCGGCATCACCAGTGGGGAGAAAGTTTCCGGGGTCGTGCATCACTTTCATGCGCACGGGGATGTGCCCTACGCTTACCCCAAAGTTGATAAGAGATTTGCCTTCACGCTGGGCGTACCAGGTATCTACGTCGTCGGTGCCGACTTCGAGTTCGAGAGAAGTGGTTACACCATCGTGAGCCTGAAACTGATAGTTGCGCGGTTCCTGGGCATGCTCATGGAGATCGATGAAGCCTGGCGCGACGACCAGGCCCTTAGCGTCGAGAACAGTCTTTCCTATTAGCGGTTCAACAGAGATGGCGCGAATTTTTCCGGCGGTGATGCCCATGTTGCGTATGGCATCGAGGCCGGTTTCAGGGTCCATCACGCGGCCGTCGGCGATGACCATGTCGTAACCAGGCGCGGAAGACCCTTGAGATCCAGACGCAGGATCGAGAGTACGCGCGCGAACAGCAATGATGCCGGTGAGCGCTACGAAAAAGATCGCTATCCGCCGATTTATTTTGGCCATCAATACTCCCCTTTAAATTGTGCTGATTTTGCACGCGCATAGAGCAAGAATCAAAGAAATTCACAGAGCTTCCGATATTGAAAGACTTGATAGCTATAATGGAACCGGCCTCGGTTGGAAAGGACTTTAATGAACTACCGGCGATTTGGACGCGCGGGTTGGAGTGTCAGCGAGATCGGTTACGGAATGTGGGGCATGGCGGGATGGACGGGATCGGAAGACCAAGAGTCGATGGACTCGCTGCAACACGCGGTGGATTTGGGATGCAATTTTTTTGATACCGCGTGGGCCTATGGGGATGGTCACAGCGAGACCTTGCTCGGTAAAATTATTCACGCCAATCCGCTGAAGACCCTTTACGCCGCAACGAAGATACCGCCCAAGAATCGCCGATGGCCGAGCCAGCGGGGATTTTCCATGGACGAATCGTATCCGCCGGAGTACATCGAAGAGTACGTGCACAAAAGCCTCGAAAATATTGGAGTCAACAAGTTAGATTTAATTCAGTTTCACACCTGGGAAGATCACTGGCTGGACGACGATCGATTGTTGAAAGCTATTGAAAAGCTGCGCACCGGCAACGAAGTGCGCGCGGTGGGAATCAGCATCAATCGCTGGGAGCCCTGGAATGGTATTCGCGCCGTCAACTCGGGGTTGATCGATGTGGTGCAGGTTATCTACAATATTTTCGATCAGAATCCGGAAGACGAATTATTTCCCGCGTGCCGCGAGAAAAATGTGGCGGTGATCGCGCGCGTGCCGTTTGACGAAGGAACCCTTACAGGGACACTCACGCGAGAAAGCAAATGGCCCAAGGGCGATTGGCGCAACACCTATTTCGTGGCGGAAAACCTGAGGAGCAGCGTGGAGCATGCAGACGCGCTCAAACCCTTATTGCGTGACGGTATGACGATGCCGGAGATGGCGCTGCGCTTTATTTTGAATAATCCAGACGTGAGCACCATTATTCCCGGCATGCGGAAACGTCATCACGTGGAGACGAATCTGAGCGCGAGTACTCGCGGCCCATTGCCGGCGGAACTGCACACGGAGTTGCGGAAACACCGCTGGGAGCGGACCCCGACTTCCTGGTCACAGTAATGCGTGGAGTCACAGTACTTCGTTAAATTTGCTACGCGGATTGTTTCAGGGCACGCTCGACGAGTACCAGGCAGCGCTCGGCTTGTTCGCGCAACACCTCTTCGCGGTACCCTAAATCGCGCTGCGCGCTGTGCAATTCATCGGCGATGGCCAGGGCCGCGAGTACGGCAACTTTTTGAGTGTCCACGGTCGCCGTAGCATTAGCTACTGCCCGCATTTTTTCGTCCACGAAGCGGGCCAACTTCAGGACGTAATCCTCGTCCAGCTCCCCGCTAATCGTATATGTTTGGCCGAAAATTTCTGCTTTTACGGGCATGCGCATGAAACTCGTTTTCATGGAGTGACTGGGGCCAAGATAGCACAGTCATTGGCTGCGTGGCGCAGGCAGTTGTTGAAAAAGTGATTGGCGTTGAAGGATGTTCACGACGGCATGACTTATGCGGTGCGCAATTGGGCGCCAAGTTCTTTTTCCAACGCGGCGACGATACGCGCAGAGATGTCATTGATTTGCACGTCCGTCAGAGTTGCCAAAACGGGCTGAAGAGCAATTCTAACCAGCAGCGAATATTTTCCCGCGGGGACATTTTTGCCGCGGAACAAATCCGCGGCTTCGATGGAAGCAATTTCTGAAATGTTCAGCGACGAAATGGCCTTGACCACGTCCGAGAAGTGCGTGCCGCCAGAAAGCAGCAGGGAAAAATCACGCTCCACCGCAGGAAAGCGGGGGATCGGCCGGTACCGGCGAGAATTTTTGACACCGTAAAAAGCGCAATAGAATGGGCCAAGATTTACTTCCGCGAGAAAAACCTCCTGGCGGAATTTGAGGCGTTCCGAAACGCGGCGGGAAAGTTGACCGGCAACGCCGAGCGCTTCAGCATTCAGAAAAACCGCCCCACGACGCGCGGCATTCAAGTATTCGGTGGTGGATTCTTCCCAGCGTAACCCGCCGGCCAGCGCGCCGATATTGTCGAGGTCGCCCTTTAAATCGGCGAAAGAATAATCGCGAGCGGGTTCGTACAGATTTTTGTCGCGGGCAGCGCCCGTCGCGCCGAGAGTGAGAACGCGAGTTTCGATGGGTTTACTGCTGTTTAAGCGATAATGATGGCCGATTTCGAACAGCCGCGCGTTGCGCTGGCCATGATTTAAATTCCATTCGAGCGCACCGGCTATGGTAACGATACCGGTGGATCGCAGCACGCCAGCTTCCGCGGAGAGCGGATTGGCGAGGCGCGCGGGCGTGACAGCAGCAGGCCGGAACAGCGCGTCGCGCTCTTCAGCGACATGTGGAATGGTGACAATTTCGCGGTAGCCTAGGCCGATCAGCCGTTCGCGCAAGCGCATTTCTGCTTCGTAATGCGGCAAGTGCGCCGCGCCTTGACGCGACGCAGGCAAGCGCGGAGGAAATTTATCGAGGCCGTAGATGCGAACAATTTCCTCTATCAGGTCAATCTCGCGAGATACTTCGGCTCGCCAGGAAGGTTGCGTGCATTCCCAGGTGGCCAGAATAGAGCCGGCTGCACCGCGGTTTTGATCAACGCGCACCGGAGCGAATCCTAACGCGCCGAGGATCGATTCGCTTTCCTTATCGGGAACATCGGCGCCCATTACGCGAAGAAGTTCGGCGCGGGTGATCTGGAGCTTTTTGGGCGCGCGCTTCCCGGGATAGACATCGACAACTCCGCCAAGCAATTCACCGCCGGCAAGCTGCAAAATCAATTCCGCGCATCGGCGCGAAGCCAGCTCGGCCATTTCAGGGTCAGCCCCGCGACCAAAGCGAGTTGAAGCTTCGGTATGGAGTTTGAGCGAACGAGCGGCGCGGCGAATGGCGATGGGATCGAACCACGCGCATTCAATCAATACATTCTTGGTGGAAAAGGAGATTTCGGTTTCCGCGCCGCCCATGATGCCACCGATACCCACGATGCGCGAACCGTCGCCATCGCAGATTACACAGACACCGGGATCGAGTTGGCGTTCGACGCCATCAAGAGTTCTAATTTTTTCTCCAGCGGAATTAAGCGCGCTGGAGGCGCGAGCATTCGCGCCGCGCACAACGACAGAGTGGTCGCGTATCTTGTCATAGTCGAAAGTATGCAGCGGGTGGCCGAGCTCGAGCATGACGTAATTGGAGACGTCGACGATGTTGTTGATGCTGGCAACGCCGCAAGCTTCGAGCTTGTTTTTAAGCCACGCCGGAGAAGGCTGAATTTTTACGCCGCGGATTACGCGCGCGGTGAAACGTCCGCATAATTCTGGCGAGCGAATTCCCACTTTTATCGCTTCGATCGTTTTAGCTGTGGACTCGGTGGGCTTGGGCGAAACTTGTTTGAGCGGCAGCTTGTAAATTGCGCCGACTTCGCGGGCAATGCCGTAATGACTGAGGCAATCGGGCCGATTAGAAGTGACTTCGGCGTCGAGCACTGCGCCGTGAGGGCCATTTTCGATTCCGCCGATGTTCGTTCCAGAGAGTGCGAGGCGCGAAGCTAACTCCGCTGGCGACACAGTGACGGCGACGAAATCCTGCAGCCAGCTGCACAGTGCCTTCATGACGAGCTTTTTCCTGGAGTCAATTGGCCCACGTGTACCCAGGTAGAAAATTCCATGAGAACACGACCATCGAGCTGGTGAGTAGCGAAGAGAGCATCGAGTGCGGCCATCATCGGCGCGAACTTCGGGTCGCCCTCTGTCGGAACAAAGGAACTGCTGCGCAGACGCCCGCGCAATGATTCAAGATCAAAATGCTGAGAATTGGCAAGCTGGTGCGTCAAAAACTTTTCATGCCAAAAAAACGCGCGAATGTCCTCTGTTCGCGGATAAGAATCTCTAACCCGAGAGTAATCCGTACCAAAGCGCACCAGTAGATCTTCATAACTTACCGCAAAACCGGTTGTCGACAGCGTGCGGTCATTCCATACAATGGCAACCCAGCCATCGGGGCGGAGGATGCGCGCAAATTCTCGTCGCGTAGGTTCCGGCTTGAACCAATGAAAAGCCTGGCCTACGGTGACGAAGTCAGCGCAGGAATCCGCGAGCGTAGTAGCTTCCGCGGATCCGTTGAAGCTCGTGAAGTGCGGATACGCAGCAAGGTATGCTTCACCGGCCTCGCGCATTTCCTGATTGGGCTCCACGCCGAAAACCTGATTACCGTTTTTTAAAAACAGCTGGGATAGAAATCCCGTGCCGGAGCCGATGTCCGCAATGGTGTGCGCAGGCGCTAAATCACATTTCGAGCGCAGCAAGTCGAGCACCCCCTCGGGATAGTGCGGACGATAACGCAAGTAATCGGCCACGCGATTTGAAAAGCGATTTTTAGCGTCGACAAAAGTCATAGTGCGAAAAGCTCACTCACGGAAATTGCCGCAAGAAGCGGACGTCGTTCTGAAAAAATACCTGAATGTCGTCGATGCCGTACTTCAACATGGCCAGCCTGTCGATGCCGATGCCGAAGGCAAAGCCGCTGACTTTTTTGGGATCGTAATTCACAAAGCCGTAGACGGCCGGGTCCACCATGCCGGCACCGAAAAGTTCTATCCACCCTGAGCCTTTGCACTTCGAGCAGGTCGCACCTGCGGCATTCGAACCGGTGCCATTGCAGAAGATGCAGGAGGCGTCGAATTCCACGGAGGGTTCGGTAAATGGAAAATAGCTGGGTCGGAATCGCGTTTTTACGCCCGGACCGAAGAATTGCTTCACGAAATATTCGATGGTGCCGGTGAAATCGCAGAAAGTAATATCGGAATCAACAGCCAGCCCTTCGATCTGATGGAACATGAAAGAATGAGTGGCGTCGGGATTGTCGCGGCGATACACCTTGCCAGGCACGATTACGCGCACCGGAGGCTTGGTTTTTTCCATGGTGCGGATTTGAACTGGAGAAGTGTGCGTGCGCAAGAGCAGGCTTGTCGCGGATTGCTTGCCGGCCGACGACGGAACGTCGATGTAGAACGTGTCCATGTCATCGCGCACGGGATGAAATTCTGGAATGTTGAGCGCTTCGAAATTGTAGTAAGGCGTTTCGATTTCCGGACCTTCGACGACGGTAAAACCAATGGAAAAGAAAATGTCTTCAATTTCCTGGAAGACCTGCCGAATTAAATGACGCGAGCCAACCGGGCGAATTACTCCCGGAAGCGAAAGATCGACACGTTCGCGGGAGCTGGCGGCTACGTCGCCGCCCGAATCGATTGAAGAATGTAACGCTTCAATTTTCAGCTCGACGGTGGCCCGTAGCTGATTTAATGCCGCGCCTACGACCGGTTTAAGAGCGGGACCAGCCGGTTTCAGCCAGTTGTCAGTGATTTGCGTGAGGACGCCGGACTTGCGTCCCAACCAAGCATCGCGAAAAAGCTTCCAGGATTCTTGGTCGTGCACCCGCAAGGCTTCGTCGGCGAATTGGGAACTCGCTTGGGCGAAGAGAGGCGCGAGCTGATCCGGTTCGCTTACGCCCAGATCAGCGAGCTTTTTCGCGGTGATATTCTCGACAACATTCATGAAAGCGTATCTCAGGTTAAGCTGGAAACCCCGAGGACCCAGGTTCATAACTCAACCGCGAATCCGGTGCACTCTGAGTAGTAATGTCCTGGCCCCAAACGAAAAGCGTTGACATCGCCAGCGCGCAGAAAAGCACTAGGCGGCGGTTTTCTTCTTCTTTTGCGGTGGCGCGGCTGCTCTCGCTTGCTCAGCCAGCAACTTGAACGCGGCCGCATCTTTTACGGCTATGTCGGCCAGGATTTTGCGATCAAGATCCACGCCGGCGGCCTTCAGGCCATGAATCAGCTGGCCATAGGTGATGCCGTTCAAGCGTGCCGCGGCGCCGATGCGCTGGATCCACAAGCGGCGATACTGCCGTTTTTTTACGCGGCGATCGCGGAACGCATAGCGGTCGGCGCGATTAGCGGCTTCCTGCGCAGATTGGTACAGCTTGCTCTTGGTGAGAAAAAAACCTTTTGTGCGCTTGAGATATTTCTTTCTCCGCGCACGGCGTTTAGTGCCGCGTTTCACGCGTGCCATCTGGGTTTCTCCTTAATTGAAATGGGAGACAACAGGTTGCGCAGCCGCGTAGAAACACGCTTACGGCAACGGGTTTGTCTCCGGTAGAACAGCTGAGCCGCATCTGTTCACCGCGAGGCGAACAACTGGTGCGGCTCGTTATCGGCCGGCAGGCACCCGTGAAGCGCTGCCTGGCGCGATGCCATTTCGCTTTTCAGCGTAACGGCGCGAGCTTGCGCCCGACTTTTTTGTTGCACTGCATCAGCTTCGATGAATTGAGGCTGAAAGTCTTTGGCCCTAATTCAGGCTAAGGTACAGGCTAAGCGTACGGAAGCAAAAGCTTCACGTTCAGCTTATCGGCTGGGCTCACCAGCGTGAGCTTCTTGAGCTTGCGCATGCGGCCGGGTTTCTTGGTGCCCAGCAAATGGCGCTTACCTGAATGCATGCGAAGAATTTTGCCGGTGGCGGTAACCTTGAAGCGTTTCTTAGCGCCCCGGTGAGTCTTCAGCTTCATTTTGGGCTTGGAACGATTCCTTGGCATCTCTAAAAATCCTCTCGCGATAAACCTGTTTTATTATTTGGCGCTGTGACGTGCGCTATTGCGACTGCTGCGCGTTAGCCGGCTGTCCCGCGGGCTTGCTCGCCGGAACGCCTTTTTTAGGCGCCAGCAACGCCACCAAAACATTTCCTTCCATGCGCGGCATGGTTTCCACTTGGCCGTTATCGCCAATTTCGCCCAACAAGCGGGTCATCTTGGCGCGACCGACTTCCTGATGGGCCATTTCGCGGCCGCGATGAAAAATCATGGCACGAACTTTGTGGCCTTCTCCCAAAAACCGAATGATCTGATTCTTGCGAACCTGATAGTCGTGTTCCGCGGTAGCGGGACGAAACTTTACTTCTTTAAGTTGCGAGCCGCGACTGCTCTTGCGCTGTTCATGCGCTTTCTTGTTGGCCTGGTACAGATATTTGCCGTAATCGGTGATCTTGCAAACCGGCGGGTCCGCGGTGGGAGAGATTTCCACTAGGTCCAAGCCCTTTTCCTTGGCCATTTTTATGGCTTCGAAAGGCTGCATGACGCCGAGCTGGCCGCCTTCTTCATCAATTACCCGGATTTCGCGCGCCCGAATACGTTCGTTAACGCGAATGCGGTCGCTCTGCCGGAAAGTACGTTCTGCGATATTTCCCCCTAATGCCACGAGGCACTTGCGGTGTACGTCCGAAGCCCGCAAGGCCGAAAATTAAACCCGCTACCCACAGCGCGAAACAGCTATGGGATGGGTTTCAAAGTATAGCATGCGAGCACGGTGGCGGGACAAGCACGTGATTCTTAGCTGTGATTCTTAGGTAGTGGGGCAGTTCTCCGATAAAAGCTGTTTATCGGCAGTTATCCTTCAGTACAACCCTCAAATGAAGACTCCGGAACCACTTTGGCAGGCGTAGATTTGGACGATGGGTAGGAATCCTCAACTAGAGCAACAGTCCGACTTGCAGTTGCGTCATCAACCGCGGAGGAACGAAAAGCCTAAGGGCGTCATTGCATGCAAAAGGACGAATTGAACCGATGAAATTGCGCACAAAAACGCTGCTGGGCATCGGTCTCTCCATGGTAAGCCTGGTCGCGATCCTGTACCTGGTGGCGCGGGTTTCTATCATGCACAGTTTTGAAACCCTCGAAGCGGACGATACCCGCCAGAACGTCGCGCGCGCCGCCGCTGTCTTGGCCGACGACCTCGCCACCCTCGATAACGCCACCAGTGATTACGCTGCCTGGGATGATACCTGCGCATACCTAGAGGGCAGAAAGCCCGACCTTCCGACCAGCGAATTCCCTGATCCGTGGTTTCCGCGTTTACGGATTGACTTCGTTTTGATCTTCGATCGCTATGGCCGGCAAGTGTTTACGAAGGCCTATGACGCTGTGGCGGGAAAACCGACGGAAATTCCTCAAGGCCTCTGGGCGCATCTTGCACCGGGCTCGCTGCTGATGCATCACACACATCCCGGAAGCAAGGTGCTCGGAATCGCGCTCCTTAGCTCCGGTCCAGTGCTGATTGATTCACAGCCCATTATCGACAGCCAAGGCCGTGGTCCGATTCGCGGCACGTACATTGCCGGACGTCGGCTGGATGCCGCGGAGGTCGCTCGCCTCGCCGGCATCTCCCACCTCTCCTTGACCTTGCACCGCCTCGATGAAGCCGCTTTGCCAAGCGACATTGAATCCGCGCGAGCTGCGCTCAACGCATCCTCACCTACCTTGCTCCGCCCGCTCAATTCCATGGATATCGCCGGATACAAACTGATCGACGATATCTACGGAAAAAACGATCTGATTCTGCGCGCAGTAATGCCCAGAAAAATAATGCAGCAGGGACAAGCCAGCCTGTTCGATTTCCTTTTGTGGCTGCTAATCGCAGGATTGGTGTTCGGTTTAGTAACTTTGTTATTGATGGAAACATTAGTTCAATCGCGCGTCATCCGGCTGAGTGCCAGCGTGGCCGCCATTGGCGCCAGCGGCGACCTCACCAGGCGTGTCCCCCAGGAAGGGCGCGACGAAATCGCCGGCCTCGGTGCGGGCATGAACCGCATGTTGGAGGCGCTCGAACTGTCCCGCCGCGAACTTCACAACGCTAAGGAAAGCGCCGAAGCGGCGAATCGAGCGAAGAGCGAATTCGTGGCGAACATGAGCCATGAGATCCGCACCCCGCTTAACGGTGTTATCGGTATGACGGACCTAACTCTCGAGACGGAACTCAACGCGGAGCAACGCGAGTATTTGGAGACAGTCAAGATGTCCGCGGATTCTCTGCTCACCGTAATCAACGACATCCTCGATTTTTCGAAGATTGAGGCGGGCAAGATCGATCTGGAACCGATCGATTTCAATCTACTCGATTGTCTGGAAGCAGCGCTGAAAACACTCACGGTGCGGGCGGACGAAAAGGGAGTGGAGCTGCTTTGCGAAATTGCTCCCGACGTGGCGGAGTTTGTGAATGGCGATCCGAGCCGGCTACGACAAGTTGTACTTAATCTTATGGGCAACGCCATCAAGTTTACGAATGAAGGGGAAGTGGCGCTGCATGTTCAAACCGACGCTAAGGATGGCGGGAACTGTATCTTGCACTTTACAGTATCGGATACAGGAATTGGGATTCCACCAGAAAAGCAAAAGATGATTTTTGATCCCTTTACCCAGGCTGATACCTCGACAACACGGAGGTACGGCGGCACGGGTCTGGGCCTAACTATTTCGAAACGACTGGTGGGAATAATGGGCGGACAAATCTGGGTGGAAAGCGAAGTGGCTCGCGGGACGCAGTTTCACTTCACGGCCCGTATGGGAATTGCAGTTGAAAACGCGACTGAAGTGGCGAGCATTGCACCGACGGAAATTCTGAGAGGCCTGAGAGTCCTGGTAGTTGATGATAACCGCACCAACCGGCGGATTCTAGAAGGCATGCTGGGGCGTTGGGAAATGAAGCCAACGTCGGTCGAGAGCGGCGAACAGGCGCTGGCTCAACTCTCGAGCGCTCGAGCAGCTGCGGAGCCGTACGCCCTGATCTTGACGGATATGCATATGCCAATGATGGATGGCTTCAGGCTCGTGGAACGAATTCGGCAGCGTCCGGAGCTATCGACGGCCACTATTATGATGCTGACTTCTGCCGGTCATCGAGGAGATGCGGTGCGCTGCCAGGAACTGGGAGTTGCGGCGTACCTGCTGAAGCCTATCCGGCAGTCCGAACTGCGCGAGGCAATTGCCCGCGCATTGGGAGCAAAAGAGCAAAAAGGTGCAACTTCGCTGGTCACGCGATTTCCTCTCCAAGGGGCACGCGATCCCCTAGGTTCTTTGCGAGTGCTGGTGGCGGAAGATAATCCCGTTAATCAACTGCTCGCAACGAGGTTGCTCGAAAAAAGGGGTCACCGCGTCGTGGTAGCCGCGAACGGCCGTGAGACGCTCGCTGCACTCGAAGACGAGAGCTACGATTTGGTTTTCATGGATGTACAGATGCCGGAAATTGATGGGATTGAGGCAACCCTGGCAATCCGAGAAAAAGAGAAGACGACCGGAAATCACCAAGCGGTTATCGCCCTGACGGCCCATGCGATGAAGGGCGATCAGGAACGGTGCCTCAGGGCCGGCATGGACGGGTATCTTTCTAAGCCAATCCGGCCTCAGGAGCTCGACGCGATCCTTGATAAGTACGTAGCCGGGAGTGTCGAGCCAGTGAAAGCCGTTTGACGGCCCAGGTTTAAACCCACGAACACGGAGGCCCGAGATTCATTCGCGGGAAGACTTCTGAGCAGCAGTCGTGCCGCATAGCAAGGCGTGAAAAAAATCTTCTAGTGAGAGAATACCGTGCAATCAAATAATCCTCCGCCGAATCCCATTGTGAATGTCGCTGAGCTGCTCGCACGAGTAGACAATGACGCTGAGCTATTGCGCGAGTTAATTGCGATTTTTAAAATCGAGTTACCGCACAACCTGTGCGTGCTGCGGGAAGCGATTGCTCAGGGGAACCTAAAGAGGGTCCAGAAATCAGGCCACATGCTGAGGGGGATGCTTTCAAATCTTGGGGCCACGCGAGGCACTGCAGCTGCAGCCCAGCTGGAGCAATTGGGAGACTCCAGTGACCACACCGCATTGAAAAGCGCCTTGGCGCTCTTTGAAAGCGAACTTATAGATCTGCTTCCAGAGTTGGAAGCCTGTGTGGCGAAGGCCAGGCCATGAGAATTCTTATCGCCGATGATGATGTTCTCTCCCTCCGCCTGTTGCAGAGAACCCTGGAGCGCGATGGATACGAAGTGACCGCCGTTCAGAACGGGCGACTCGCAGCGGAACACTTGTGTCGGCTCGACGGACCACGGCTTGCGCTGCTAGATTGGGTCATGCCAGAACTAGATGGTCCAGCGGTTTGTCGCGAGGTGCGCCAGAAAGGTGAGCAGGTTTACGTGCACATGGTCCTGCTGACCTCAAAAGAATCGAAACAGGACGTGATTGAGGGACTGGAATCCGGCGCCGACGACTACTTGATCAAGCCATTCGACCCGGCCGAGTTAAAGGCGCGACTTCGAACGGGGCTGCGCATCCTGCAGTTAGAGGACAGATTGGTTGAAGCCCGGGAAGATATGCGCTTTAAAGCGACCCACGATCCACTGACCGGCCTTTTCAACCGTGGGGTCATCATGGATTTATTGTCCCGCGAGCTTTATCGCACATATCGTGAGGACGGATGCACCACGATATTACTGGGAGATGTCGATCGCTTCAAAAATGTTAATGACTCTCTAGGACATGCTACTGGAGACGAGGTACTACGGGAGATTGCCCGTCGGCTTCTCGCGTCGGTTCGTTCGTACGATTTCGTCGGCCGCTATGGCGGGGAAGAGTTCCTGATGGTGCTGAACAACTGTAATTCCCCTTCAGCGCTCCAACGAGCGGAGGAAATTCGTCGGGCGATTGCGAGCGCGCCCATCCAAACCGCACGTGGTCAGATCTCCGTCACTATGAGTTTAGGCCTCCTCGCCAGCACGGAATGGAGACTTCTGCCGGTCGAAGAACTTCTACGAGAAGCGGATGTAGCACTCTATAAAGCTAAGGCTGCTGGGCGAAATTGCGTCAAACTGGCGAGTCCCGATGTGCCCCCTAACGTTTCGACCCAGTCAGTCCAAGAGCAGCCGAAGTAGGCTCGACCTCGCTCTGGTGCGTAGCAAAACAGTATTCCGCGGTATGGAGGTCCGAGTTAGGAACCCCCTTTCGAATCGACTTCCTTCGTTAGTGACTCGATGACTTCGGGCAAAGGCTTGGGGCCGAGGTCGCCTTTTGTGCGATGGCGGACCGAGATTGTGCCGGCATCCGATTCCTTGGGGCCGAGTACGAGCATGTAAGGAATTTTCTGAAGCTGGGCATCGCGAATTTTCGCGGGGAGCTTTTCGTTGCGATCATCGAGATGCACCCGGAAGCCGTGGCGCTTGAGCGTGTCGGTCACGTGGCGGGCGTAGTCGGCAACTTTTTCGCTAACCGGACAGACCTCAACTTGCACGGGAGCGAGCCACAGCGGGAAAGCGCCGGCATAGTGCTCAATCAAGATGCCGAAGAAACGCTCGACGGAGCCGAGCAAAGCGCGGTGAACCATCAGCGGCTCGTGTTTGGCGCCATCCTCGCCGATGTATTGCAACCCGAAACGAGCCGGCAAGTTGAAATCGAACTGCACAGTGGTAAGTTGCCAGGAGCGGCCAATCGCATCGATTAACTTGACGTCGATCTTTGGGCCGTAGAACGCCGCTTCGCCTTCGATTTTCTTAAAAGGAATATTCATGCGCGTCATGGTGTCGGCGAGGGCTGCAGTGGCGCGCAGCCAGTCTTCCGGCTTGCCAGCGTAATTTTCGGGGTGGGAGGCGTCCCAGTCACTAAGCTCGACCTCGAATTTGTCGAAGCCGAAAGTTTTCATTACCGCGAAGGCGAAGTCCAGGCACGCTTCAACTTCACTTTCAATTTGCGAAGGCATGCAGAAAATGTGTGCGTCGTCCTGAGTAAAGCCGCGGACGCGTAGCAAACCGTGCAGCACGCCACTGCGCTCGTAGCGGTAAACGGTGCCCAGCTCCGCCAGACGAACGGGCAGATCGCGATAACTTTTCATCTTGGCTTTGTAGATGAGAATGTGGCCCGGGCAATTCATGGGCTTTAATTGATAGTCGGTTTTTTCGACCTCCACCGGGCCAAACATGTTGTCACGGTAATAGCCGGTGTGCCCGCTGGTCTTCCACAAATCGAGCTTCATGACATGTGGTGTGACCACCAAATCGTAACCGCGGCGCAACAGTTCGTCGCGCAGCCAGTCTTCCATAATTTTGCGGATCAGCCCGCCCTTGGGATGCCAAAAGATAAGTCCCGGGCCGGCTTCTTCCTGAATGCTGAAAAGATCGAGCTCCACTCCAAGCTTGCGATGGTCACGCCGCTTGGCCTCTTCGAGGCGACGCAAATATTCATCGAGTTCTTTTTGAGTATAAAACGCCGCGGCATAAATGCGTTGCAATTGCGGATTCGCTTCTTGCCCTTTCCAATAGGCACCAGCCACGCTCATCAATTTGAATGCGGTGATGCGCTTGGTGGAAGGAATGTGCGGACCGCGGCAAAAATCAATAAATTTCCCGGTGGTGTAAAAGGAAACCATGGGCTCAGTGGCTTTTTCTTCGACCAGCTCGCACTTAAAGATCTGATTGGTTTTTTTGTACAGCTCGATAGCTTCCGGCTTGGAAAGAAGTTTGCGTTCGTTAGGCAAGTCTTGCGCGGCAAGCTGGCGCATCTTGGCTTCAATCTTGACCAGGTCTTCCGGAGTGAACGGTTGTTCACGGAGAAATTCATAGAAAAAGCCTGTGTCGATCGGTGGACCAATGCCGAGTTTGACGTCGGGGAAAAGCTCGGTGACCGCGGCCGCGAGCAGATGAGCCGCGGAATGACGGAAGACGTACAGCGCGTCAGCGTCTTTTTCCGTTAGGATTTGAAGCTTCACATCGTAGTCAAGCGGACGACGCAGATCGATCAATTCGCTTTGATTTTCAGCGTTGGTTGCAGGCACTCCATTACCCGCGGAGATGCGCGCGACGAGTGCGGCATCAGCAAGGCGCGGAGATATTTTGCGGGCAATCTCCAGAGGTGTCGTGCCTTTGGGCACTTCCTGAACTTTGCCGTCGGGTAATGTAACGTGAATCTGGTCCATCGAACCCTTCACCGGGAAGGAGAAACACAAGCTTATCGGCGGCTCGCATCGTGGTCAAGGAAGCCATGACGAAATTGCGAGCCCGGCGAATTTCAGTTTGAGGACTTACTTCGCGGCGGCGATTTCTTCGACGATGGTTTGTATCGCTGCGCGAGGATCACGGGCTGCGAGGATAGGGCGGCCCACGACGATAAAATCCGCGCCGGCACGAATCGCTTCTGCGGGAGTCGCGGTACGAGATTGATCATCGCGCTGCGCTGAAGAAGTTTCGTCTTTGGGGCGCACGCCCGGGGTCACGATAAGAAAATCGCGCCCGCACGCTTCGCGGATCGCCAAGGCTTCCTGCACGGAAGCGACGACTCCATCTACACCTGCTTTTTGCGAGATGACCGCAAGTTTGGTAACCCGATCTGCCGCCGGGCCAGCAATGCCAACTTCCACCAAAGATTTGTCGTCCATGCTGGTCAAAATCGTGACGGCCAGGAGTCTGGCGCGATTGGCGCCCATGGCCACGCCTGCGCTGATGGCTTGAACGCCAGCGTGAAGCATGGCGCTGCCACCTAGCGCGTGGATGTTGAGTAACTCAACTCCCGGTAAGGAAGCGGCAGACAGCACCGCACCTGCAACGGTGTTGGGGATATCGTGGAATTTCAGATCGAGGAAAATTCCGACGTCCAGCGCGGCGATCTCTTTAACGGCAGCAGGTCCGGCCGCCGTGAAAAGCTGGCTGCCGATTTTAAACATGCCCACAAGTGGCGCAATGTTCTTTGCGAACTTTACGGCAGTCGATAAGGAATCGAAATCGAGGGCTACGATCAGGTTGCTTCGTGGATGAGCGTCAAAGGTCAAGGTCACGTTTGTGGCCCCGGCCTTCTCAGGCTCTTTAAGGGCGCTGGGGCAACTGCATCAATTCGAGTCTGACCTTGATAACTCCAGCATGGGTCAGGCCGATTTTTCTAGCCACGCGATAGGATACATCAATTTCGCGTCCCTCTTGATACGGGCCACGGTCATTAATACGAACTACTTCAAACTTTCCGTTCCGGGTGTTTACTACGCGCACGATAGATCCAAACGGAAGGTTCGGGTGGGCTGCGGTCAGGGCCTCGGAGTCGAACTCTTCTCCATTGGCCGTCTTCTTACCATCAAAATTGTTCCCGTACCAGCTAGCGTTCCCTACCCAAGTCTTAATGGGTTTAACAGGTTCGTTCGACCGGGCAACCAAAGGCGCGTCTATGGATTGGGCGGCTAAGAACATAACCGGGATCCAAAGGAAGAAGGCGTAGAGGATGTGAATGGAACGTCTCATATTGTGTCTTTTTCGCATCATCATAGTGAAAAGTGTACCAGCCCCTGGTCGGTCGGTCAATCGAACTTCGGTACCAAAACTTCAGTTAAGTCTTTTAGATTCTTGACGTTAAACTCTAAAATCCGCCTTTTCAACTCGGCGGCTAAGTCTCTTGTCGCACCAGGGCTCACGAAACTGGCTGTGCCCACTTGGACCGCTGCGGCTCCCACAGACAAGTACTCAAGCACGTCGTCGACCGTCTCGATGCCCCCTAGCCCTATTATTGGGATTCGCACGGCCTTGTGCGCTTCCCAGACCAGCCGGAGGGTTATCGGCCGGATGGCCGGCCCGGAAAGGCCTCCCGTAGGGCATCCAAGCCTGGATCTATGGGCTTTGACGTCAATGGACATGGCGGGGTAGGTGTTAGCCACGGTCAGTGCGTCCGCGCCGGCTTCTGCCGCCGCCTGGGCAATAACCCCAATGTCCGTAACGAGAGGCGACAGCTTCACCCAGAGTGGGCGGCTGGCCGCTGAACGCCTGGCGAAGCCCACCACTTGAGAAACCATGGCGGGTTCGCTACCGAATTGCATGCCACCCTGTTTCACATTGGGGCAGGAAATATTGAGCTCATACGCCGCTATGCCCGGGGCATCTTCCAGTATGCGGATGACCTCGGCGTACTCCTCAGGTGCAGACCCGAAGATATTAACTAATACGGGGGTATCGTATTTTCTTAGTACCGGAAGTTTTTCCGTCATGAACGCCCTGACACCGACATTCTGGAGGCCAACGGCGTTCAACATACCGGACGGAGTATGGAAGAGGCGAGGGGCGGGAGAACCACGTATAGGGCTGAGAGATAACCCTTTGGTAACAAAACCGCCGATGGACTCTAGATCGACAAGGTCTGCAAATTCGAGGCCGTAACCGAACGTGCCGCTCGCGGCAATAATTGGATTTCTGAGGCGCAAAGCGCCAAGGTTAACACTGAGATCGACAGGGCCAGCGGAGGTCACATCGGCTGGAGGATAACACGAAGTGTGAGCGCAGCGGCGCGAATTCCGGCGCGGAAAACTACCTGGTCGCGAGAACTATTTTAGCGATCAGAAGTGTGTGCGTCGCTTGTTGATCGCGGCTGCGACGATGACGGCGCTTGCATGGACTGAGCCCCTTCCAGAGCTTCAAACAATGTTCGGCCCTCATGCGTAGACAGGGTGATGCCGCAAAGAGTTGCAAGCGTTGGCGCAATATCGGCGGGCGTAGCCGATTCGTAATATTTTCCACCACGAATTCCCGAGCCCATCAGAATCACTGGAACGTGTTGGTCGTAGTAATACGGGGTGCCGTGGGAAGTTCCACCGTTGCGGCTTGGTTTTCCCGGCGTTGAATAATCCCAAATCCAATACGGCTTGGGAACGATAAGCAAATCACCGCTGCGGGACTTAAAAAAGCCGGCGGCTTCGGCGCCGTGAATCGGATTGCGGGTGGCTGGCCGGTCGTCCAATTCCTCAGCTTGATATATGTGTGCGATCCCGGGGGTGGATTGAATAGCCGATATCACTTCTTCTAACGCGTGAGGATCGCTTTTCAGCTTGGCGTAGGTGCCGGGAGTGAAGTACACATCGGCACCGTCAACTGCAGCTACCGCAGGCTTAGCGTAATGAAATGGTTCAAGCGCCTGTTCGATGCGATTTTTTACGTCCGCGAGATTGAGGCGACCTGCGTCCATGCCGGTCTTTCGCAAATCTTCTGGAACCGGCGCGACACCGTGATCAGAACTGAAGGCCACGACATATTTGCCGCTTCCAACGGTTTTATCAAGATGGACGAAGAATTCGGCCAAATCGCGATCTAGGCGAGCCAGTTCGTCCTGGACCTCCCAGCTGCGCGGGCCGAATGTATGTCCGACATAATCGACGGAGGAAAAACTCACGGAAAGAAAATCAACGCCGGGGCCCCTGCCAAGCTCCAGCTTATCAACCGCGTCTTCCGCCATGTGCACAAGAAAGGTTTCGGCGTACGGACTCGTGGCCCACTGCAAATAAAATGCATGGTCCGGCCCCGTACTCTCCGGAGTTCCGCGCAAAGGATGAGGAAATTCCGCGCCGTAACCGGCAGGGGGCGCGGCATTGAACGCGGTTTTATCGTATAGGTACGCTGATTCAGGCAGAAGAGGCGCCCATGTTTTACCGTAGTCGTCCTTTACGGGATGCGATTTCACAAATTCGGCGATGAAGGGCGCTTGCGGGAACGCTGACGATGTTAGCCAGGAACCGGTTGCTCCGTCCCACCACGTCACGGAATCGGCTTGATGACCGGCCAGGGTAATAGCCGCGCGCGCTTTGAGGGACATGCTGACGACGCGTGTGCCCGACCCGGATTGAAATTTCAACTCTTCTGCAAACGCAGGGATCATCATTTTGGCGGCGCTATCTCCCGCGACGTTTGGAGTTGAGTTGGGCGCGCTGCCCGCAGGATTGCTTGCTGCGGGTGCGGTCGTACCTTCGTAGGCGATATTTCTTACCGATGCATCAGCGGTGCAGGTAACCTCCTTCCGCTGCTCGCGATCCCACCATTCATTGGCGATCATGCCGTGACTTGCGGGAAATGCTCCGGTGGAAATGGTGGAGTGGCCGACGCAGGTTTCCGTAGCTCCGTAAGGGTAAGCAGATTCGTGAAACCAGGCGCCTTCGTTGACCAGGCGCTTCAAACCGCCCATCCACTGGTGCTGAAATTTATCGACGTAATCGCCGCGCATCTGGTCGACTACGAGAATAACCACAAGTTTCGGCTTGCTGAAATCACGGCCCGCGTCTTTCGTACTGGTTTTGTGGGCGGCGGTTTGTGCTGGAGATCCTTGCACCGCTATCGGCAGCCCCTCCGGCAGCACCAGGAACAGCAACATCGCCCCAATCTTACTTGCACGATATGAAAGATTTCCGACCCCAGCAGCCATGCTGAATTCCTCCGGAAGAACTTCGGCAGTCTATCATCCAAATGTTACGGCATGGTTGGATTGGCCGAGGTGCGGCAGCAATGATAGGATTACGCGAACTTATGCGTATCGTAGAAAAGTCCCAGCTAATGTCGCCGTCTGAAATCGATCGCACCATTCAGCGGCTGGCGCACGAAATTGTGGAAAAATCCGGTGGCACAAAACATCTGGCGTTGATTGGGGTGCGGCGGCGCGGCGTGCCTTTGGCGCAGCGAATCGCGAAAGCCATGCGCGGGATCGATGGCGTGGAAGTGCCGGTGGGGACCCTGGACATTACTTTGTACCGTGACGATCTATCCAAAGTGGCTTCGCACGCGGTGCTGCAATCTTCTGATATTTCTTTTGGCGTGGATAACATGGACTTGGTGCTGGTGGACGACGTTTTGTATACCGGGCGGACCATTCGCGCTGCGATGAATGGGTTGTTCGATCTGGGACGGCCGAAGCGCGTGTCGTTGTGTGTGCTGATTGATCGCGGCCACCGTGAAATGCCGATCGAGGCGCAGTATGTGGGCCGCAGCGTGCAAACCAGTGACACAGAAATCGTGGAAGTGCGGCTGCGAGAGATCGACAGTGAAGAGCGTGTAGTGCTGGTCGATCGCCTGGAGCCGTAGGAATATTTTCATGGCGAATTGATCAGTGTTGCGCTGCTGTTTGACGTAGGAAGATTGGCCGCAATTCCATAAGTGACGATGTGACCTACCGCTTTCGCGATCTCCTGGCCCTTGAACCGCTCAGCGCGGACGAATTAACTTTTCTCCTGGACCAAAGCAAACTGTTTCAGGAAATTCAGCGTCATCCCCTAAAAAAATTAGCCACATTGCGCGGAAAAACCGTCACCCTGGCGTTCTTCGAAAATTCCACACGTACGCGTATTAGTTTTAGCACCGCGGCTTCGCGGCTGGGCGCGGACACCATGAACCTGCAAGCGGAAGCGTCCAGCTTGAAAAAGGGCGAATCGCTTTTAGATACCGTCTATACGCTGAATGCCATGAAACCGGATTGCTTGGTGATGCGGCACGCGGCGTCCGGCGCGGCAGATTTCGTCGCGCGCACTCTTGATATACCGGTGATCAATGCCGGTGACGGCACGCACGAACATCCATCGCAAGGATTACTGGACGCGCTGACCATTCGGGACCGGCGCGGCTCGATCGAAAATTTAAAAGTCACCATTCTGGGCGATATTCAACATAGTCGCGTGGCGCGTTCGAATATTCACTTGTTGGGAAAATTCGGTTGTCAATTCACGCTCTGCGGTCCGGCGATGTGGGTCCCTCGGGAGCTTGAAAAAATCGGTCCTCCTGGGGCCGTGATTCGTCGCGTGTCACGAATCGAAGAAGGGCTTGAAGATGCGGACGTGATCCTAGTGCTCCGAGTGCAAACCGAACGAATGTACGAGCCTACGCTTTCCGCGGAAGAATATATTTTGCTCTATCAACTGAATGTCGAGCGGTTGCGGCTGGCCCATCCAAATGCGCTCATCCTGCATCCGGGTCCCATGAACCGCGGCGTAGAAATTTCGCCGGAGGTGGCGGATGGACCGCAGTCGTGCGTTCTCGAACAGGTAACCAACGGCATCGCGGTGCGCATGGCACTGCTGTTTTTGCTGATGTCCGGTGCGACCGAAGGTGGAGAAAGCCCCGTCGCGGATGGGGCGTTGGGTGGTTCGACTGCCTCGCCGGAAAAAAAGGAATCCACGCATGCTGCTGATTAAAAACGGTCGAGTGCTGGATCCGGCGACGAAAACGGATGCGGCGCAGGACATTCTTCTCGATGGAGAGAAAATCGCGGAGATTGGCGCGCCCGGAAAGATTACCAACGCACGTGATGCGGAACCTTTCGATGCGGCTGGATTAATCATCGCGCCGGGCTTCATCGACATGCATGTGCATTTGCGGGAACCGGGCCAGGAGTCTTCGGAAAGCATTGAGACTGGGACGCGAGCGGCGGCGCGGGGCGGATTTACCGCAGTATGTTGCATGCCCAACACGAAACCAATTAATGATAACGCCTCGGTCACGCGATTTATTGTGGATCGCGCGAAATCGACTGGCAGCGTGCGGGTGTGGCCGATCGGCGCGGCATCCGTGGGAAGCAAAGGAGAGAACATCGCGGAAATTGCAGCTATGAAAGAAGCTGGAATCGTTGCGGTATCCGATGATGGCAAGCCTATTGCGACAGCAAAACTGGCGCGGCAAGTGATGGACTATTGCCAATCGCTAAATCTGCCGGTGATTGAACACGCCGAAGATGTTTCGCTCGCGCATGGCGCGGTGATGCGCGAAGGGGTTACCTCCACACGTCTGGGGTTACGCGGAATGCCTGCCGCCGCTGAGTCGGTGTGCGTGGCGCGGGACGTTCAGCTAGCGGAATTAACGGGAGCCCGGCTGCATATTGCGCATCTTTCGGCGCAGAGTTCGCTGGAGCTGGTACGCTGGGCGAAACAGCGTGGGTTGAAGGTCGGCTGCGAGGTAACTCCGCACCACTTCACGTTGATCGATGAGGATGTGCAATACGATTCGCGATTCAAAATGAATCCCCCGCTGGCCGCGCGCGAAGACCGTGACGCATTACTGGAAGGACTGGCGGACGGTACCGTCGACGCGATAGCAACGGATCATGCGCCTCACGAGCCGGCTTTAAAGGATGTGGAGTTTGATCGTGCGCCTTTTGGGATTTTGGGATTTGAAACGGCGCTGGGGCTTGCGCTGGAACTGGTACACGGCGGGAACATCACGCTGATGCGCATGGTGGAATTATTTACTACGGGTCCGGCGAAAGTGTTTGGCCTTGAACGAAAAATCGCCAGGGGCGAAGCGGCAGACTTGACTCTTTTTTCCACGGACCACCGCTGGACTTATAACGTCAAGGAGTCATCCAGCAAATCACGTAATTCACCATTTGATGGGCGCAGCTTCAAGGGTGCACCAATGGCCACAATTGTCGCAGGTCGGGTAGTCTGGAAACGATAGCCGCGAACTTCTAGACCAGAAGTTCGATCACGCCTACCCGCAAAAATATTTGCCTGTGTTCTCCCAATTAAATTAGTGGGCAGTGGGTTCCGCGGCGGGATGCATCCCGTGTTGGGGAACTTCATGGATGCCGCGGGCCGGCGGTTCGGCACGTAACCGGTAGAAATGATCCAATGGGATTCGGCCCTTGCCGATGGCGTAGCCCTTTTCGATGGCTTTCGTGACGTAAGCCTTGGCGAGCATAGCGGCTTCCGCCAGTCCGCGGCCAGAGGCAAGTTGCGCGGCAATCGCTGATGCGAAGGTGCAACCCGTTCCGTGATTGTTGTCCGCTTTTACCCGGTCACCGCCCAGTTGAGTCATTTGTTCGCCGTCAAAAAGTACGTCGATGGCGCGCTCCATGTGACCGCCTTTTACAATCACGGCGTGCGCACCGATCTCGAAAATCTTTCTAGCGGCGGTTTCCATGCCGGCTACGTCCTTGATTTCCAGCCCGGTTAAGATTTCCGCCTCTGGCACGTTGGGAGTAATCACCGAGGAGCGCTTCAGCAGTTCTGTAGCGAGATATTTGAGCCCAGCGGCATCGAGCAGTTCCGCTCCGCTGGAGGATTTCATCACCGGATCGTGGACCACGTGCGCGAATTTGTGCGCGTCCAGGAATTCAGCGACGACCATGGCGTTTCCGCGATTGCCGAGCATGCCGATCTTTACCGCGGCGATGTCGCAGTCGTTGGCCAATACTTCCAATTGTTCGCGCAGTTCAGCGCTGGGAGTATTGTGCACCGCTTGCACGCCCTCGGTACTCTGTACCGTCAGCGAAGTGATGGCCGCCACTCCGTAACAACCGTGAGCGGCAAAAGTTTTAAGGTCGGCCGCGATGCCCGCGCCACAAGAAGGATCGAATCCAGCAATGGTAAGCAATAAATTTGGAGCCACGTTTATGTGGTTGGACATTTTTGGTACTTAATCCTCAGCGACTCGTACAGCAAGCCGCACAAATTCTCAGTCTCAGGGGGCGCGATGAGCTTCAGGTCAAAAATGCGGCGCCACCATTCGCCAGGATTTCAGACCAAGCGAAAATTGCCGGGCGCTTTTGGCGAACCAACCAAAAACGCACCGGCAATTGCGAATGTACGCGCGCAAGAGGTATGACGCAAGAAAAAGTTTGCTAAAAGACGCAGCGTAGGACTTCTAATAGTTGTGGTGCGGCGGCCGATCTCAGAAATGATTCAGTATTACGGGAACAAACCGCGAACGAGAGTGGCTTCGGCGACACGTCCGACGGCGAGAATCATGGCACCGGCGCGCGGCGGGACGTGATGTTTGCGCATGGTTTCCACCATTTCATGAAAAGCACGCACGATCGTTTTTTGTAGGCGGGCATTTACTTCTTCGGCGTCCCAGATCAGCCCTTGCTGGTTTTGCACCCACTCAAAATAGCTCACCGTGACACCTCCGGCATTGGCGAGGATGTCTGGGAGCACGGTGATTCCCTTCCGCGCGAGAATTTCATCGGCGTGGGGCGTGGTCGGGCCGTTGGCAGCTTCGGCAACGATGCGCGCTTTGATCGCTTCGGCGTTGTTCAGGGTGATGACATTTTCGAGAGCGGCGGGCACCAGAATGTCGCATTTCATGGTAAGCACCTCGTCGTTGGTAGTGCGCGAAGCGCCGGGCATACCGACCACCGTGCCGCTGCGTTCTTTATAGCGGATGGCTTTGATGGGGTCGATGCCGCGCGAATTGGTTACGCCGCCGCGGGTATCGCTAAGGGCGATGATTTTGGCTTTTTTCTCTGCAAAGAGCTGCGCGACCGTGGCTCCTGAATGGCCGAAGCCTTGAATCGCGATGGTAGCTCCGCGCAGTGCGATTTTTTTGAGTTTACATGCTTCTTCGACGACCGCGACCAACCCGCGAGCCATAGCTTCTTCACGGCCATTCGACCCGCCGATGGACGATGGTTTACCGGTAACCGACCCGTGCGCCGCGTGTCCCACGGTCATTGCATAGGTATCCATCATCCAGGCCATAGTCTGCGCATCGGTATACACGTCGGGAGCGGGAATATCCATGTATGGTCCGACGAGTGGCAGAATCTCGCTGGCATAGCGTCGCGTCACGCGCTCCAGCTCACCTTTGGACATGCGTTTCGAATCACAGATGACGCCGCCCTGCGCGCCGCCAAACGGCACGTTCACGGTGGCCGTCTTCCAGGTCATGCCGGCGGCCAGAGCTTTCATTTCGTCGAGCGTAAGGTTGGGATGAAAACGAACGCCGCCTTTAGCCGGTCCCCGTGCCACATTGTGTTGGACACGATAACCGGTCAAAACCTTCACCTGGCCATTGTCCATTTTGGTGGGAATGGAAACTTCCAGGACCCGCTTGGGCGTGCGAAGAATCTGGCGCAGGCCGGGATCAAGCTTCAGGAATTCCGCAGCCATATCAAATTGAATCTGTGAAATGCGGAAGGGGTTTAAATCCTCGCGCGGAGCGATGCGCGGCACCATGGGTGGCGTGCCAATCTGTCTCGTCGGGGCTGTGGGCTTTGCGACCGTGGCCATCGGCTCGGGTCCTTTCCTCAAGTCGGTTCGTCTAGAGCAATGTTCAAAACTTTGGATAGACAACAACTATTGTTGGTTCAAGCCCCGTCATGCATTCGCCGCTAGCTTTTGCGAAGAGTTTAGATAGGCATCGCGGCAGGCTAGCGAACAGAAATGCAGCAGCTCACCATTTGTACGCAGAGGAATTGCTAGTACCTCCGCGAGGTGCACACCACAGACGGGGTCGCGCACCAGCAGGCGCGCGCCTGGCTCGGCATTCAAATCGCCAGCGGGCTTTAACGGTTCACGAACCCGGCCAGGCTGCACCAAGGCGGAGATAAATCGTCCAGCGAGGCGAATACCCCACGAGACAATCACCACCCAAAACAAAAACCTGATCAATCGAGCGAGAAAGGTCATAGCTTACTCTGCGATTCGCGTCGGTACGTATTTACTAGCCAAATGATGATGAGCGAATTCCAATCGGCGTCGGCGGAAAGGCAACGACGGCCAATTGCCAGGAACTCGCCAATGGACGCGGTGAACCGAGTGTAAGCAAGGTCAAAAGGGCGCGTCAAACGAAAAGGTGCAATTTCAGTAAGTTGCGAGAGCGGTCCGCGAGGCACAGATCAGTCAAATGGCCACGAAAGGGATATTAAGTTAAGGTTTTTCTAGCAGTTAGGACGGAGCCCAGCCTCGGGAACAATGCCCTAACGCTTAGGCGTCTGGGGGGTCGGAATTCGATCAATGCCCATGTATGGTCGCAATGCTTCGGGGATTACGATAGAGCCGTCTTCCTGTTGATAGTTCTCGATTATGGCGATCCAAGTGCGCCCTACGGCGAGTCCTGAGCCATTCAGAGTATGCACAAAATCGCTTTTGCCGCCGCTTGCGGGCTTAAAACGGATGCCCGCGCGACGCGCTTGAAATGCTTCGCAATTTGAACAGGAGGAGATCTCGCGAAATTCGTTTGCGGAGGGTAGCCACACTTCTATGTCATAGGTTTTTGCGGAGGCAAAGCCCGTGTCTCCGGTGCAGAGAAGCACGGTTCGATAGTGAAGGCCAAGTTTTTGAAGAATTGTTTCGGCATTGCGAACAAGTGCCTCGTGCTCCTCATAACTTTTTTCTGGGTGAGTAAATTTGAAAAGTTCGACTTTTTGAAACTGATGCTGGCGGAGAATGCCGCGCGTATCCTTACCGGCGGCGCCAGCTTCTGAGCGGAAGCAAGCGGTCCAGGCGGCGAGTAAGATAGGGAGCTGGCTTTCCGTTAACGTTTCGTCGCGATAAAGATTGTGAAGCTCGACTTCCGAGGTGGGGGTGAGCCAGAAGTCAGTGGCCTCTACTTTGAATAGATCGGCAGCGAATTTTGGTAATTGGCCGGAACCCATGAGCGAGGTGCTATTCACTAAAAAGGGCGGCAGAATTTCCGTGTAACCGTGTTCGCGAGTGTGTACATCGAGGAAGAAATTTGCGAGTGCTCGCTCTAGGCGTGCTCCCCAGCTTTTATACACGGCGAAACGGGCGCCGGTGATTTTGGCGGCGGCGGACAGATCCAAAATTCCCGCGCGTTCGCCGACTTCCCAGTGGGGGCGCGGCATGAAGCCAAACTTTGGCGGTGCACCCCGGCGCCGGACTTCCACGTTGTCCGCGACACTGGAACCCACCGGCACACTGGAATGAGGGGTATTGGGAATCGTGAGCAGCAGTTCGCGTTGCGCGTTATCAAGCTGGGTAATGCGCTCATCGCATTGTTTGATGAGTTCAGAAAGCTGTTTCATCTCTGAAATGATGGTACCGGCAGGCTGTTTTTCTTTTTTCAGGCGAGCAATTTCTTCGCTGGCTTTGTTGCGCTGCGCTTTGCGTTGCTCGTTTTTTGTGATGAGCTCGCGACGCTCTTTGTCGAGAGCGCGGAAAGCGTCGAGATCGAGAGTGGCGCCGCGTTTGGCAGCCATGTCCGCGAAAAGATCGAGGTGCTCACGAAAGTAACTTAGGTCATGCATGGGATGGAAGAATAACGTATCGCGGTGGAAAGTGGCGAGTGGTTGAAGCTATTCAGACCTTCGGAGTCCCGCCAAACCGTTTGGAAAGCATCTGTGCGAGATGCGGTTTGGAAGAAATTCGGGTAGGACCTGGCAAACCACCACTGGGGAAATTGCCGTTCTCGAGTGTGTGGACGGTACGAAGGTACTTGTGGAACGGTACGGAAGCATGACGTGGAAAGTACCGGCTGTGATGGAACGTTGGAACTATCGACCTAGACGCAGGTGGGGAGCACAATCGCACTTGTGATCAGGAGTTGATCGCGGCTTCCGTGGCAGTTAACGCTGCTCCTGTGTGCCGTTGTGCTGCTCGCGAGCGCAGCATGACGACGGGAAGTTAAGAGCAACTTCGGATTACGTTTCCCTCCATCCCCACGCCCGAGCGGCCGGAACCCCCACCGGCCGCTCACCTTTTTGGACGCGTCTTTCCCCGCCTACGGGCGATGTCCGCACGCCAGCACAAACAGAGGATCGCAGAACGGACCAGAAATGGAAAAAGGGGGCTGGTGCAAGCCCCCTTTTTGAATTGACACCCCAAAACCGGAAACCGAGTCGAGGTTCGGGTCCGGCCACCCCGGGAAGCCAATCTTTTTAAAGTTGCCAAGAGAAGAGCAAGTGTTGTGCCAGCAAGCAGTCGCCAGAAATTACAATTCAAAGTTGATGAAAGCAAGACAGTTAGCTCATGCCAAGCGCTGTTCAGGATGTAGGACAGCACTGGTAGCCTACAAAATCTCACAGAATTTAGGGAGGCTTCTATGTTGTTTGGGAGCGGATCGAAGCTGTGAATCTTTGATTGGCGATGAATTTTCTAGCGCGAAACTACAATATCGTTATGCTTTTTGATCGCGCGCTTTTTTCAAGACGCAACGCTTCGCATTTAAGAGCAACAATGGCTCAAGCGCCGATAGATGCCCGAACAGCATTTGCCAGCGACTGGCTAAAGCGTTGCACATCTGAATCGTGTTCGGCTTCCACCATTACGCGTGCAAGGGGCTCCGTGCCGGAGTATCGAAGAACTATGCGTCCATTTTGGCCCAGTGCAGAGTTGGCTTCGGAGAGAGCACGCGAGACTTCAGGCAGCGAGTCGAGCGGAGGTTTCGAGCGAACCTTGACGTTAACGATGATCTGCGGATAATCCTTCAATCCCATGGTCAAGTCCTCGAGACCGCCATTCATGGAAACCAATGTAGTTATTTTAAGGGCGGTTAACAGACCATCCCCGGCCGGGCTGTCGTCCAGAAAGATGATGTGGCCAGACTGTTCGCCGCCTAGCACGCTCCCGCTGCGAAGCATTTCTTCAAGGACGTAGCGATCTCCGACGTCAGTGCGCGCTAAAGTGATGCCTTCAGCATGCAGCACACGTTCCAAGCCCAAATTAGACATCGAGGTTCCGACGACCCTATTGCCTTTGAGTTTTTTTTGAGCTTTCAGGTAGCGCGCCACGGCGAGCATCACCCCATCGCCATTGACAATTTGTCCCTCGGCGGAAACAAACAGCGCCCGGTCGGCGTCGCCATCGAAAGCCACTCCAAGCGTGGCTCCTTCCGCGAGAACGCGTTTCCTGAGCCCTTCGAGATGCAACGAACCGCAGCCGGCGTTGATGTTCCGGCCATCCGGCGAGTCCCCGATGGTGATTACCTCCACGCCGAGGGAACGAAATAGTTCGGGGCCGAGTTTAAAGGCTGCACCGTTGGCGCAATCCATCACCATGCGAAGTCCGTTCAACTTCGCGCCCAGTAGGATGCGCCCTCGCAAATAGGCGAGATATTCCGCATCCAACGATTGATCTGCGACAAGGGCAGAAGCGGAGACGTGTGCGGATTTATTCTTATCGCAATGCTTGATGATGTCCAGTTCCAAAACTTCTTCCGTCGCGTCGGGGAATTTCATCCCGGCGTGAGAAAAAAGTTTTACGCCATTGTCATGGAAGGGATTGTGGGAGGCGGAGATTACCACCCCAGCTTCAAAATCATTCTGGCGTACGAGGCAGGCGACCCCGGGGGTGGTGATCACTCCCGCGAAGGCCACCGATGCGTGAGCTTGCAAGAGGCCGGCAGCAAGGATGGCGGCAATGTGTGGGCCGGATTCGCGAGTGTCCATGCCGATAAGGACGCGGGGGGCAGAGTGTTCGCGATGCAAATAGGCGCCGAGAGCGTGCCCGGTCGCAAATAAGGTGGCATCGTCGAGCGGGGGGGTGCCGGGAACGCCGCGAATACCGTCGGTACCAAAAAGTGATTTAGGCATTGGTGAAGCGCTTCATCCGCGCGATACGAAGACCTAAAAAAATAAGCGAATGCCGCGGGGACCAGCATCCGGTAAAAAAAGTTTAGCACGGCGCTATCGGGATGCCAGGACAAGTATCCGCGCTTTGTTCCATTGAGTAGCGGTTCCAGTAGCGCCCCCAAGCCATCAGGGATTGTGATTTGAGCGACTGCTTAGTGCACAATTTGCGGCTAGGATTCATGTATATGTTACCTTTTCGTGCATGGAGCCTCTCCTGTCCGCCACCGAAACTCACCCCAGCCATGGGCCTGGTCCTCGCATTTCGATTTCAAATGTCAGTCTTAAGCTCCTGGCAGTGGCGCTCATTCTGACTTTTCTTTATTTTGCCGCAAGCGTGCTTATCACCTTGTTGCTGTCGATTCTATTGGCTTATTTTCTTGATCCAATTGTCGAGTTTTTAGAAAAAATGCGCATGCCGCGCACGCTGGCATCGATGATTACAGTGTTGTTCTTGATTGGAGTGTTGGGAGCAGTGGGATACGGATTATATTCTCGGACATCGGATTTTGCAGCGAATTGGCCAAAATATAGCGGGACGCTCAAGAAAGCGGTGAATTCCGTAGAAACAAAATTAAATGGTATTGAAAGGCAGGTAAGTGAGCCGTCTGCCGAGCAGAAAGGACCGTCGAAAACAGTTGCCGGCGTTGAAAATGCCCTGCGCGCCGCAGTGGTGCACATCATCGGATCCTTGTCCGGGCTAGTGCTGGAAGTTACCTTCGTTCCCTTCCTGGTATTTTTTATGCTGGCGGAAAAACAAGAGGTGTGGCACAGCACGCTGCAATTATTTCCAGTGTCGCGGAGAACGTCGGTAAAGGAGACTCTGGAAGATTTGCGCGACGTATTGCGCGACTACCTGGTGGGTATGTCGCTAATGACGCTAATCGTGATGGCTGCGAGCAGCGTTTTTTTTTGGGCCATGGGATTGGACTACCCGATTTTGATGGGCATGGTTTCGGGGTTGCTGAATATGGTGCCCTATTTTGGGGCGGTCCTGTCGTGGTTTCCGCCATTCCTGATCGCGCTTGCAAAGTTCCATTCCGCGGGAACCTACGCGCTGATCGCGGGTGTGTTGCTGGCGATTCATATGCTCGCGAATAACTTGCTGGCACCGGCGCTGGTGGGAAAGAAAGTGCGATTAAATGCATTGTCCATCACCATCGCACTGCTATTTTGGGGGTGGATCTGGGGCGGGATGGGATTGTTGCTGGCAATTCCGCTTACAGCGGCGTTGCGCGTGATTTGCGATCACACACAATCGTGGAAACCGGTGGGGCGCTGGCTAAGCGCTTAAATAGGCCGTAACAATTCCTGACACACATTTCAACTGAATTCTTCGGCTTTAGTGAGCGAGCTTGACCCGCAATTCGGTAACGACAGACGCTAGATTTTCGGCGTCTTGAAAGAGGCGGATGGCGGCGATGCCTCCCGCTCCCGCAGCGACACAATCGGAAGCGTTATCGACAGTGATGCCGCCGATGGCCAGCACCGGAATCGATACGCAGCCACAGGCTTCGGCGAGTCGCTGAAGTCCTTGTGGAGCGCCGAATGGCGCTTTAGACGGAGTCGCAAACACTGGGCCGAAGAAAATGTAATCTGCACCACCGCGCGCCGCGCTAGCAGCGGCCTGAACCGAGTGGCAAGAAACTCCCACCAGAAATTTGTCACGTTCCCCGAGATTTGGACTTGCAGCCAGCCACTTGCAAACATCGTGGACCGGTAGAGAATGCTCGCCAAGATGAACACCACCGGCGTGTTCGGACCGGGCCACGTCGAGACGTTCATTCACAAGAATTCGCGAAGCTCGCCCGCCGCGCTCATTTATCTTTTTCGTTTGCGCAACGGCATCACCAGTGAGGGAACAAAGCTCTTTGGCCGAGAGATCCTTTTCCCGTACCTGGATCCAATCGACGCCGGCTGCGGCAGCAATAGCGATGCGCTTGAGCAGCGCTCGGTTCTGATGGTTGTCTTCAGAAGCGAGATCCTTTCGATCGGTGACATAGCAAAGGATCGCTGAGCGCAGAAATTTACCGGGATGCGACACGGGGAGTTTCGGATCGCGGACGGATCAGACCAAAGGCCAAAAAAATATCCAGCACTCCGATGCCGCTAACGAAGCCGCGGACCGACGGGTGCAAGAGCACCGGCAGAAGCGAAGGGAAGTGGCTTAGAAAATAGTTTTGTTCCCAGAAGTTCGTCCACGGAAGATAGAGCAGCAGAGCGCCCATCTCAAAACATAAAATAATCAACAACGCGCGTAACACACGATTCATGACTGAGGGGTCTCCGCCTAATCGAACATCCAGGCGTCAGCGGCTAGGTTTCTGAAGAGCAGCGATGCGTTCGGCCACGTCGCGATAGTCGATGTTCATCGCATAGACCTTGGAAAAACTTTTTAGCGCTGCTTCGGGCTCGCCAGCCGATTCCTGGGCAATGCCCAAATCATACCGCAAGGCGAGGATGCTTTCCGGTTCGACGCCGGGAGTCTCAAGTGCGCGCTCATACCAGATGGCCGCGATGCCCGGCTGCCCCTTCTCCATAAACGCGAGACCGAGAAGCGTACAGCACTGCATGGCGTACCGGAAAGGACGGCCGCGCTCATTGGCCTTGGCCACTTTTTGAAATTCGCTGATGGCTTCTTCGAGCAAACCCATTTCGCGGAACGCGGTGCCAAGATTATAGTGCGTTTCCAAATCCTCGTCGTCAGAACCCATCTCGCCGAGCTCGGCGCGGAACTCGTCAAAGACTTCTTTCAAAGGTCCGGAGTCGCTGAGATTTGATTTGTCGATGTTCTTGATTGGCGCCTCTGTTGCCGCCTTTGAGTAGGACGGCGTCAGGCCACCCATGCCCAGATCCTCGATCTCACTGGCCAGGTCGGCAAGGAAGTGATCGGAAGCAAAATCGCTGCCTGCGGGTGGTCCAGCGGAATTTCGGCCGACATGCTCGTGCTCGGGATTTGCATCGGACTCGGCCGCGTGAACCTCGACGGGAATGTCAGGAGGCTTTTGGCTATGAGCCGGCACCAGTTCTTCGGGTTCGAGGATCAGGTCGTAATCCTGTTGTAGTTCGAACTCAGACTCAGGTTCCGGCTCGCTGGTTTTCGCAGGCTCATGGCTCTGTTCCACAGCAGCCGATTTCGGAACTTTCTCTTCTGCGGGAGGAGCGACTTCCTCAGCCGCTGGTTCGGGAAGGCTGATTTCCTCCGGCAATGGAATTTCTTCGACGGGAGTGTCCGGCGCGGCAGAAATTTGTGCTTCATGAAGAGCAGTGGTTGCCGGTTCGCTTGTTTCCGTCGGGATTTCCGGCGCAGAGACCTGGAATTCGGCATACGCAGGCATGTCCGGAGGAGGAACGAACGGCGATTCCAAAACGCCTTGCGCCGAAGATGCATCCACATCGTCTTCAGCAGGGATTGGCTCGGCCGCGATCTCAAATTCAACTGGCGCTGCAGAACTCTCGACCGGTACCGCCGTTTCGTCGGCCACGGTTTTATGAGCATCAGTTTGATGCGCGGTAGGGTCGTTTGCGTGAGTAACCGCATGGGCTCCGGCATTTACTGCGCCAGGGTGTCCGGGTTCGACCTCCTTCAGGACTGACAACCATTCTTCGGACAAATCAACTTCATGCACATCCAGTGGATCCGAGCCGGAATGTTGGGATGCTGCTTCCACCGGAGCGGGAGACGAGAGTTCCAGAACCGGCTCAGAGACATTTTCCCCAGCCACCGGCTCGGACGCGATTTCGAACGTGGGAAATTCGTCGCTGTCGACATCGGCGGATTCGGCCGGGATCTGGGAGCGCTCTGTTAAAGCGGCATCGCAGGCAGCGGCCAGCTCATCATCCGTGATACCCGCAGAGCGCTGGAAGCGGCGGCGCAATTCACCGAATCGTTCGGCGCTGCGCTGATCCCCGCGTTCGGTATGAAGTTTTTCCAGACGAGCAGCAAGTTCGGTGGTGCGCCGGTCATCTGCCGCGGTGAGAACAAAATCCAGAAGTTTTTCAAGTGTCGGTGTGTGCCGCGGCGCGCGCCGCAGAATAGCTTCGAGCAATCCGATAGCTTTCTGGGTGAGGCCGTAGCTGGCAAACAGGTCGACGTCGGTGAGGGACTGGGTAATAAATTTTTGCGTGTCTTCGTCAAGTGAACTGGCTACTTCTCCGCGCTCTGTGACCGCGTGGGACACGGGCTCAGATTCGGGTGCAACGACCGGAGCCGGGAGATCCGGGCGAATTTTGGGTGCCGGTGGTGGCTGCAATTCGGCCTTCAGATTGTCGGCGAAAGGCTCCGTGGCCTCGGGAACCGGCATCCCCATTTTTTGTAGCAGCCCATTCAGCTTGCGCTTGGCAGATTCGCTTTCCGGTTCGCGCTCGACCAACTGTTGGAATACCCCCTTGGCGCGGTCCATCTGTCCGTTGGCAACCAAAGCGTCGCCAAGCTGCGCGAGAGCGTCAGGCAGGCGAAACGAATCGCTGGTGCGGCCATAGCTGTCCACCAGCCATTCATGCGGTTCAACGCGGCCAGGCAAGCGCACCACCAGTTCATTCAAAAGGTTGCTAACCGCTTCATGCTCGCCGGCATCCAGCATCGGGATACGTGTGCGCTCAATGATGGCCATGGCTTGTTCACCTTGACCCGACTGCAGTAAAGCCTCGGCAACTTTTTGCGTGAGACCAAAGTTTTTTTCGTCGGCTTCGAAAATTCGCAGTGCCAGGGCCGTGGCCTTATCCCAATTCACATTCTTGATATGCAGATCAAGGAGCAGCTCGGCCTGTTCGCCGCCTTTTTCCAGATCGGGAACATGTTCGAGGAGTTCAGCTGCCTGCGTGACATTGCCGCGCGCTGAGTACGAACGGGCTTTGACGATAACTGCGGCCAGATTTTGCGGATCGATCTTCAGCGCTTTGTCCGCCAACTTTTCGCATTCCGGCTGATCCCCGCGCGCCAGGGCGCGTTGCGCAGCGGACACGTAGGAATCCACCGCTTCCTTGCTTAGCCCCATGGCTTGATAAAGATCGGCAAGGCGCACCTGGATGCGAAGATTGTCGGGTTCAGCAATAAGAAGCCTCTTTAGCAGGCTGACTGCTTCCGGCTGGCGATTGTGCTTCAGATGGATTTCCGCCAACTGCAGAAAGAGCGGGCGCGCTTCACTCATCACCCCTTGCTGGACGTAAAGGTCGGCAAGTTTCTCGAGCGGACGAATTTCTTCCGGGGCGAGTTTAGCGATGCGTTTGTAAACGGCAATGGCCTTGGTGAGGAAGCCGTCGCCGACAAAAATCTGCGCGAGGCGCTCGAAATAATCGATGGCCTGGAAAGTTTCGCCCTGCCGAATGTACAACTCCCCAACCGTCATCAGGGTGACTTGATCGCGGGGCTCAAATTTAAGGACTTGCTGGTATTCGGCGATAGCCTGCGCAACTTTGCCCTGATTTAACAGTTTCTGGGCGGCTTCGACGAATTTGCTTTTGTTATAAGCCATGCGTTAATCGGGACAATAAACGTGTTCGACCGCCGGGATGCCAAATGGCACCACAGTGGACGGGTCGTGAACTCTGTCCGAGACGTTCTCCTCGAGCGCTGGGGTTCAGTGGTGACCCGCAACGTTATCCTGTTACGCTAACAGGCTGAAGAAAAACAAGTCAATGAAGGCGAAGTCCCGTGTGAGCAGCCAGTTATTACCGTGCAAAGCTGGAAACGCCACGGCGAATCCGCTGGCGACGTCGGGTAGAGAGCTTTTCCGTTCAGATTATGCATTTTGCAACGGAACGATCCCAGGCTCCGCGGCTCCTTCCGGCGATTCTATCTCCTGCAAGAAGGAGATTTGGGTAGCGCCGACCGCCCAGCAGTTGGATTCACGCACGGGGGCGAAGGAGTGCCGATGCAGGGGGCTGGGCCCATGCTGCCGCAGGGCTTCCAGATGATCAGCGGTGGCGTACCCCTTATGCCGGCCCAAGCCGTACTGGGGGTAGACTGCGTCCCATTCCTGCATGCGGGCATCGCGATGGGTTTTGGCAAGAATGGAAGCAGCGGCGATAGAGACGCTGCGGGCGTCTCCATGGATCAGGGATTTTTGTTCGATAAGAACATCGAGTTTGATGGCGTCCAGCAGCAGGTAATCGGGAAGAATGGAAAGCTGATTGAGGGCCGCGGTCATGGCCTGGCGACTAGCTTGATAGATATTCCAGGCATCGATACGTTGCGCATCGATCTCCGCGACCGACCATGCCAATGCGTGTTCGCGAATGCGCGGCGCCAGCTCGCCACGCCGCTCCGCCACCAGTCTCTTGGAATCGTCCAGGCCGACGATGCGCCGCTTGGGATTCAAAATCACGGCGGCGGCGACGACCGGGCCGAACAGCGCGCCGCGACCAGCTTCATCGAGACCGGCGATGCGCGTCCAGCCGAGCTTGCGAGCCGCGCGTTCGAAACGCGTGCAACAAAGGCGAGTCATGATGGATTGGCCGATTCTAGCACGCAGTGGTACGAGTGCTGCACGAAAGCGAAACACCGGAGCGGCAGTTTCCTAGACACTAATTTAGATTCCAGATTGAAACTTTTCTTTTTATGACGGCAAATCTTAAAAGCGTGATCGTGGGCACCGCGGGGCATATAGACCATGGTAAGTCTTCTTTGGTGGAAGCCCTCACGGGGACGGATCCCGACAGGCTTGCGGAAGAAAAGCGCCGCGGCATCACCATTGACCTGGGTTTCGCTTTTTTGGAAGACGCCGGAATCAAGTTCGGATTCATTGATGTGCCCGGGCATGAACGATTTGTGAGCAACATGCTGGCTGGTGCCGCTGGGATCGATCTGATGTTGCTGGTGATTGCCGCCGACGAATCTATCAAACCGCAAACGCGAGAACATTTTGATATTTGCAAGTTGTTGGGAGTGCGACACGGGGTGGTAGCCCTCACCAAGAGCGACTTGGTCGATGACGGTGGCCTGACCCTGGCGCAATTGGAGATCGAAGAATATGTGCGTGGATCCTTTCTGGAGGGTTCAGCAATTGTACCGGTCAGCGCAAAAAGCGGCGCTGGCATGCCGGAATTAAAACAGGCTCTACACGATGCTGCGATGCAAATCAGCGGCAAGGATGCTACACGAGCGTTTCGTCTGCCGATCGATCGGGCGTTCGCGATGAAGGGCTTTGGCACGGTGGTGACCGGGACGTTGATCTCCGGTGCTGTGGGAGCCGGTGATGAAGTGGAACTGTTGCCTGGCGGTGAGCGGCTTCGCGTTCGGGGTGTGCAGAGCGGTGGACAGGCTATCGCGCGAGCGTTTGCGGGGCAACGCACGGCGGTAAACCTTGCGGGGATTGATCACACCGCAGTGAGGCGCGGGATGACGCTGGCGGAGCCTGGAGAGTTTCGGCAGACTCGCCGGATCGATGCGCAATTTACCTTGTTGGCAGGAGCACGCAAGCTCAAGCATCGCGAGCGCGTACATTTTCATGCGTCAACCGCCGAGACCATCGCGGAAATTTTGCTTTATAGCGCCCGCGACCTTGCACCCGGACAAGCAGCGCTGGCGCATCTTGTGCTGCAGGACGAATTGGTGCTGGCGGCGGGCGAGCGGTTCATCGTGAGGCAATTTTCGCCGGTCACCACCATTGGGGGAGGCGCGGTTCTTGATCCACTGGCGCGGCGTCCTCTTTCGCGCGATACCGGCAGAGTCAAATTTCTGGAAACTCTTCGCGACGGCACCGCTGTTGAGGTGCTTGCGACCATGGTGGAGCGGGCGCCTGTGGGACTGCGTTATGAAGAAATAGCGGCGCATACCGGGTGGCGGGGAACGGAGATCCGTGAAGCCATCAAGGTCCTATCGTCCTCCCAAGTCGTGAAAAGCATTGGCGATGAGCGCCTATTGTTGATAGGCGGCGGCATATTTGAACGTGTGCGCATTGCGATTAGCGAAAAGATAGAACACTTTCAGCGTGAAAATCCGCTCATGCCTGGAATAACCCGTGAAGAATTGCGGTCTAGTATAGGACGACGCGTAAAACCCGAAGTATTCCGCGCGGCTCTCCGGGAATTAATTGCGCAAAAGAAGTTAGAGGTACAAGGCGAACTTGTTAAACGCGCCGGCAGTGGGATCACGCTGCAGCCCGACGAGCAAGCGGCCAAGGGAAAAATCGAGGCGGCATTTCGAGCCGGTGGTCTGGCGGTGCCTTCGGTGAAGGATGTACTTGCCGGGCTATCCGTGGAAATCAAACAGGCCGAAAAGTTATTGCATATTTTGCTGCGCGAAAAAAGTTTGATACGCGTGTCGCCCGAGTTGATCTTCCATCAAGCGGCGCTCACTCATCTGAAAGATCGGCTTTCGGCGTATAAGACGAGTAGGGGGGAACGCATCTCTGTGCCTGCGTTCAAAGACTTGACCGGGATTACCCGGAAGTATGCAATACCTCTCCTGGAGTACCTGGATCGGGAAAGGGTGACGCGCCGGATGGGCGACGAGCGTGTTATACTTTAGCTTCGACTTGACGGTATTTAGGGGCTTTTCGACGCTTATTAGCGTAGCTGGAGGCGGCTATGGAATTTCCGATGCACTGGCTAATTATTCTGGTGGTCATACTGGTTCTGTTTGGCGGGCGCAAAATTCCTGAATTGATGCGCGGGATGGGCGAAGGCGTGCGCGGATTCAAGGAAGGAATGCACGGCGGGAATCAATCGCAATCGCAGACAGTTGTGCCTCCAACGCAACCGACACTTCCGACGGAGAAGCCGGCTGACGAGAAAAAGTCCGAATAGGTTGCGGGCAGTGGCCAAATAAATCGCAGCAAATAATTTTAATTTTAAACAAAGGCGGCTAATGAGCCGCCTTTTTTATTCCAGGGCCAAGATGGCTGCAGCGTTAGAATGGAAAATGACTGTTCGAATCAGCCGGCCTTCGAATAACACTCACGTTCGAACGCAATCCGTTTCACGTGAAACAAGGTTTTCCTTACCCGAGCAAGAATTTTTCCTTCCGAATGGAACTGTGGCTCGAGGCAGCAAGCGCAAATGTCGGCGTCGACATTTTGTGCAATTGTCGGCCCGCCGACATCGCCATTCGAATGATGTACCCCTCGAGAAATGGATTTGTGCTTCAGGAATCGGCGAGAGTCTTAATCACGAATTTCATCCGACCAGCCCAGAGCTGTCAGTTCCTGCCACAAGCGCGCGAGCGGCATACCCACCACGTTGAAATAACACCCCTCGATACGCGGGATATAACGGCCGGCGCGGCCCTGGATAGCATAAGCTCCCGCTTTGTCGTAGGGCTCATCGGTGGCCAGATAGCGCGAAATTTCTTCCGGTGAAATTTCGGAAAACTGGACCTGTGTGGTTTCCACAAAACCCCGACGCTCAGCATCGGGAAGACGAATCAGCATGACGCCGGTTACTACGGAATGCGTGCGAGCGGAGAGCAACTCCAGCGTTCTCCGGGCGTCCTCCATGGAACGAGGCTTGCCGATGATTTGGCCGTCCAGAGCAACCACAGTGTCGGCACCGATGACGATCGCGGGACCTACCGAGCGTGCAGCGACTAGTTCCACTTTTGCGCAAGCCAGGCGATGCACATGATCGTTCGGGGATTCGCCAGGGATCGGCGTTTCATCGACAGCGGAAGACATAACGGTAAAGGTCATACCCGCGTCACGAAGAATTTCGGCGCGACGCGGCGAGGCGGAAGCAAGGATTAGTTTCATGGCGAGCGGACCGGAAGGATACTACACAGGGGACCTCTCAGCCGAGAAGAGCCGGTGGTGAGAAAAGGATTCCATTGCCGCTGAACGGCGAGAGTTATATTACGACGGATTCCTGATATTCGCCGAACACCCGACGCAGGGTATCTGAAATTTCGCCGACCGTAGCATTATTTTCAACGGCATCAAGAATGGCAGGCAACAGATTCTCGGCGCTTGCGGCTCTGCGGGCCAATTCACCAAGAACGGTCTTGATCCGCGTGGCATCTCGCTTCAGACGAAACGCTTTGAGCCTCTCAATTTGGTCGCGAGCGATTTGCTCTTCCACTCGCAGAATAGTTATGGGCCGTTCTTCTTCCACCTTGAAATCATTTACGCCCACCACGATTTGCTCATTTTTCTCGACGGCGCGCTGAAATTCATAGGCCGCTTTTTGAATTTCGCCCTGAATGAAACCGGATTCGATAGCGCGCAGAGTGCCATTGAGAGGGCCGCCCATGGCGTGAATTTTGTCGATGTACGTTTGGGCGCCGGCCTCAATTTCGTTGGTCAGCTGCTCGATGGCATAAGAGCCGGCCACCGGATCGATGGTATTGGTGACGCCGGTTTCGTGCGCGATGATCTGTTGGGTGCGCAACGCGATCAGCGCGGCATCTTCGGTGGGAAGCGCAAGCGCTTCGTCGAGCGAGTTAGTGTGTAGCGACTGGCAACCACCCAGCACGGCGGCCAAAGCCTGAATTGCCACGCGAACAATGTTATTTTCGGGTTGCTGCGCGGTAAGCGAAGAGCCGGCGGTCTGCGCGTGAAAGCGCAAGAACCACGAGCGCGGGTCTTTGGCGTGGAATCGCTCGCGCATGACACGCGCCCAAAGGCGTCGGGCGGCGCGGAATTTGGCGATTTCTTCCAGCAGATCGTTTTGCGCATTGAAAAAGAACGATAGCTGTGGCGCGAAATCGTCCACGTTCAGTCCGGCATCAAGGGCGGCTTGGACATAGGCCATACCGTCTCCCAGCGTGAAGGCCACTTCCTGGATGGCCGTGGAGCCGGCCTCACGAATGTGATAGCCGGAGATGGAAATAGTGTTCCACTTGGGAAGATTGGCGCTGCACCAGGAAAAAATATCGGTGACGATGCGCATGGCCGAACGCACCGGATAGATGTAGGTCCCGCGCGCGATGTATTCCTTGAGGATATCGTTCTGCACTGTGCCTGAAAGTTTGGCAAGGTTGGCGCCCTGCTTTTTTGCGACTGCAACATAAAGGCAAAGAAGAATTGCCGCGGTAGAGTTGATGGTCATGGAGGTGGAAACTTTCTCGAGTGGGATGCGCTCAAAAAGAATTTCCATGTCTTCGATGGAATCAATGGCCACGCCCCCTTTGCCTACCTCCCCTTGAGCGAGGGGATGATCGGAATCCATTCCAATTTGCGTGGGCAAGTCGAAGGCTACGGATAGTCCCACTTGGCCTTTGCCGAGCAGATAGCGATAACGCTCGTTGGACTCCGCGGCACTCGCGAAGCCTGCATACTGGCGCATGGTCCAAAAGCGGCCGCGATACATCGTCGGATAAATCCCGCGAGTATAGGGGAATTCGCCAGGGTAGCCGATGGACTCATCAGGATTCTGAGAAGCCAAATTTTCAGCGGTGTACCGGGGCTCGAGAGGCAAGCCTGAAAACGTGGTGAACTTTTCTTTACGCTCTGAGTGGCGAACTGCTGGCTCAGATGGTTTGGAATTGGAATCTAACATAAATTATCAACGTTTGCGCATTCCCTTGCAGGCAGCTAAATTTTTCGCGAGAGGCGAAATGACGTGAACGCAAAAAATAAAAATAGCGCTCCAAGCGCCGCCGCAATAGCCACCAGCCAATAGGCAGCGTCACGGGACCAAGCGCGAATCGCGGCGTTCAGCCAGGCGAAGGCCAGCACCGCGAAAAGTGCGCCGATAACTTCATTAAAAAGCTGCTTGAGCGTCCGCCACAAGCGGCGGAAACCGCCAAGTTTGATGCGTGCGCCTGGCAAGCCGGCAGCGGAGGACATGCTCGTATCTTAACGTAAAAGACACGCGCGCCAGGCGGTCCTGGGCGTATAGGCGTGTAAAAGGGCAGCCGAGACTGTCCGGACGACCTGTGAACGAATTGGAGACAACAAGTTGAAGCTCACTTGTATCCAATCTAACGTGGGCCTAAAATGACCGAAGAGTAGGGGAGAACCGCCTTGCAACTAGACGATCACCTGAAGAACTTGCTCCGTGAACTGGGACACGCGATTAATGACACGGTGTCCGACTCCGACCGCATTACCGGCGCGATTGCAGGAGTGCGCGCGCACGGCTACGACATTGTGCTGAAGCTGGATGCCACCATCGGCTTGGCGAAGCGCGATGCTGCGTCGGGAGAGACGACCTCGTTAACTACTCAGGATCGTCGATTCCTGGAGTCGCTGCGCATTCAGGTAGATCAAGATTCATTCATGGAAGAGAGCGAAGTGAACAAGAAGATTCCCGCGCGGCTGTCGATGACGCCACAGGATGTGCGATTCCTCAAGTCTTTGCGCATCGCCACGGATGAAATGGAATGAAAAGTTTGCTTAAAGCGGCCGGATGCGCATTGCCACTCGCGTTCGCAGTGACGGTAATGTGCCCACGCGTTCAGGCGCAGAGTCCAGCGACGGTTGTGCCGATCGTGGTGGATACCGCCGTACCAATCATAGTGAATGCGGTAAAGCCCAAACCAACGGGACTAAGCAAATTTGAAGGCTACGTGATGAACGCGAATATCGCGCAGATCACCGTGCGCGCCAAGGGCAATGATATGGCGATACAGACATTCGCTCTCTCGCCGCAAGCAACCGCTAAGATGCAGGCCATCGTGGATAGGGGCGGATACCAGTATGGTGACAAAGTAACCTTGTTGTACGATCCGGCTAGCCTGCAAGTCATCAAGCTCAAAGGGAAGCCTTCCAAAGCCCTTTAGTTCGCGAAGCAAATGGTTCGTCTGCCCGCCGTTGCCGGCCTATTCTATCCCTCCGATGCTGCTGAATTATCAGCTCAGATTAGTGAGTTCATCGCACCAAAAAACGGATCGACGTCTCGGAATGTAAAGGCCTGTCTGGTTCCGCATGCCGGATTAATATATTCCGGCCACGTGGCAGGCGCGGTGTTTTCGAGTATCCGAATACCGAAAAAAGTTGTGATACTCGGCGTCAGGCATCGCCCTCCCGGTTCGCCTGCTGCTATCGTTTCAAATGGCGTGTGGCGTACTCCTATAGCGGACGCGCATATCGATCATGAGTTGGCCGAGAGACTCCGAGCAGCATGCCCACTGCTTACCGAAGATGCCGTGGCTCACAGTAAAGAACATTCTTTGGAAGTCGAAATTCCGTTCCTCCAAGTGCTCGCTCCAGATTTTCGTTTCGTGCCAATTGCGCTGGGAACCGCGCACTTTGAAACTTTGGTGAGAGTGGGAGAAGCAATTGGCGGCGTTCTGGCAACGGAAAATCAGAGGGTGCTATTAGTGACTAGCTCCGACCTGAATCACTATGAGGATGATGCTACTACTCGAGTGAAAGACGGCAAAGCCATTAAACAATTGTTGAATATGGACGCGCGTGGTTTGTACGATGTTTGTTTAAAGGAAGAAATTTCCATGTGCGGTTTGGGCCCGGCGGTCGGGATGCTCACGGCTTTGCAGGTATTGAAGGGCAGTACGGCGGAATTGATTCGCTATGCAACCTCAGCTGACCGAGGAGGAGATCCTTCCGCTGTGGTGGGATATGCGGGCATGGTTTTCTGGTGATAGCGGTGAACAAATAAAAAAGACGGCCTAGAATCCGGCCGTCTTCCCGAGCAAGTATTTCGGCAAACTAGTGAGAGCGACCGCCCCCCGAGCTGGATGAGCCGCGACCAGCCGACGACGTTGACATAGATGAATGACTAGAGGTCGCCATTGAGGACCCCCCTCCGCGTGCACTGGAGCCACCTTCAAAAGATCCTGCTCGGCTACCTGCAAAGGATCGAGGAGCAGGAGGTGGAGCCGCTACACGAGCTGATGCCGAAGGCATAGCGCGAGAGGAAGCCGAAGGCACCGTGCGACCTTGTCTGTCTAAAGCAATAGAGCGAGCGGGCGAGGTACTTGTTGATGAGACTTTAGCTGCGCTTGCCGTCGAAGTTGTTACTGCGGAACCCGCATTCACGTTGCTATTCACAAAGCGATGCTCTTTAGCGTCGTAAGCAATGGAACTACCAGGCTGCCCGGAAGCGCTCAGGGTGCGAGCGGTGCGAGCGGGAACCGGCGCAGAGGTCGCGTGCGAAACTAAAGCCTGAGTGGGAACTTCTTTCACCACTTTCCACTTGGTGCCGGCCGAAACCTGCTGAACACCGGTTGCAGAGGTCAGCGGCATGACGTGCGCCAGATTCAACGGCGTCTTGCTGCCGCTATCCAACGGATGAGTGGGAACCATGGCCACGGTACTGCCGGAACGCACAAACGTCGCCGTAACAGGATGGAATTTGACAGGTATGTGGCCACCGCCGAATCCGGTCGGAGTCCACAACCAACCGATGCCAGGTTGGAAAAACCAGCCACCGTAGTGGTAAGGCAGCCATCCCCATGGCTGGCTCCCGATAAAAGACCATCCAAATTGTGACCCATAAAACCAGTTGCCGTAGTCGAACGGTGACCAGCCAAGCCCAACCCCGTAAGGTTGCCATCCGTAACCGAGGCCCGAGATAGGATAAAAACCGCCGTAGGTGTACAAATCGCCGAACCCGGAAAGGTAGGAGGAAGAATTGGAATATTGCCTCGCCGCATTGGTCGCGGTCACTACGCTATCTTCGCGGCCTGACACCCAGCGATCAAAGTCGTCGCTTTCCGGAGCGCTGCTGACACTGGCGGTAGCGCCACCTGCGGACATGGTAAGCGACTGGCCCTTGGCCAAAATTTTGGTGTCGTTCTTGTGCACTACGTTCACTTGGCCCTTGATGACCGCCACCGTGCTGCCGTCATCAAAATTGTCCATGCGGAAATTTGCGCGGCCGGCCGCTTCGGCGGTGAAGTCACCGCCGGTGACGCTGAAATAGTCGTCGCGCGCGGGGTTCACGTAAAAGCTGCCGGTGCCTTGACGAAGAATGAGCCGAGTCGTGAGCGAACCATCGTCAAGAGAGAGGTCAAAAAATTCGAGCACCGAATTTTCGTTCATGAAGGCCATCGCACCATTTTCGAATTCGACCTCGGCGCGGCCGTTATCGGTGGCCAACACATCATGCTGGCGAATGGGGAGATTTAATTCGGCGCGCTCCCAAGGGGCCTTGTCGTTGGCCAGCGGATCGCCCTTGGAATCGTGAAGAATTCGCACATCGCCCTGGACGAGGCTGAGCCGAATGATGCGTGCGTGGCTAGCGGCGGTATAAATAGGATGAAGTCCGACACTGAGCACCGCTACGATCAAGATAGAAGCGAGACGGAAAGAAGTACGGAGAGTCATTGGATTACCCCTGCTGGGCGGGCTGCAATTTCGAGATGGGCAGCCCTCCGGAGCCATAAGTATGGTCTCGCGCGGTATAGGCGCCGTCAAGTGCAGCAAAGTCAACAAAATGTAAGATTTTACGAAGCTTGCAGCGCGCAAAACTAGCGCAATTGGCTTGTGCGCCCGAACGAACTTCTCATGTTGGAGCGATCGAGATTTTCGCGCAGATTCATGAGCGTAAGGAAAGTGCTAAGAATCCTGGCTTTCAGATCGTCGGTAAGAGGCAAGCCACTGGTAGCTACGCGGGCGAGGCGCTCGCCATGTTCAGCGATAAATTTCATGATTTCTCGCTGGCGTTCGTGAGGGGCATGGCCCAGCGCCGTCTCCCGGCGCATCCCCGCGCAACTGTTTTCCACCGACAAAGTAAAATGAAGCACGCACACCTGTTGCTCGCGCAGAGCAGGTGGGACTTCCATTTTGCAGCCTGTGACTTCGCAAGCGTTCGTCATAGAGCGCTAAAGATGCCGTTCATGATAGGTAACATTCTGCGCAGGTAAAATCCAGTGCGTGTCGGGACAGTGCGGCGAATGCTACACCACTGTCCGGGGGACCAGTTCTTCCGCCAAGCCGTCCGAACAGTAACCACTAAAGAATTTCATAAAAGCGTTGACTCCCGAGGAGCATAACTGTATAAAAATACATACGGATGTATATTTGTATTTGAGGATTCGGTGAGCGCAGGCAAAACCTTTCGTCACGGACAAATTCTTCGGCTCGTTAGCGATGGCTCCATCGTCAATCAGGAAGATTTGCGACGGAGACTCGCGGCCCAACGACTACGCGTGACGCAGGCGACGCTGTCGCGCGACATACAAGAGCTGCGGCTGATCAAAACGCAGCGTGGTTACAAATCGGTTTCCGCGCTTCCCGAAGATCAATCGCCGCTCCCTCCGCTGGCTCGGGCGTTGGGTGAATTCCTGCTGGATATCCGGCCGGCCGAAAATCTGCTGGTACTGAAAACGCCGCCGAGCGGAGCGCAGCCACTTGCTGCGGCGGTGGACGGATCTAAATTCCCAGAAATTGCAGGGACCATCGCGGGTGATGACACGGTGCTGATCATCACGCCAAATAAAAAGAGTCGCGAATCGCTTCAACGGCGCATCGAAGCTTTGATGAAATGAGAAGTCTCGATCACATCGCGGTGGTGGGCGTCACGGGCTACACGGGCTTTGAGCTCGCGCGCATATTGGTGCGTCATCCTGCCGTAAAAGCTTCTACGTTCTATCTGCGCGATACCCAGGGCGCAAAGTGTTTAGACGAACTTTTCCCGCAACTGCGCGGACGAGGCGACGCTCCGCTGCAAACATTTTCGGTGGGCGCCCTAACGGCAAGCAAAGCTGGCCTGGCATTTTTGGCTACTCCCCATGACGTTTCGGCGTCACTGGCTCCTGCCTTAGTGACAGCGGGATTACGGGTGGTGGATTTGAGCGGAGCGTTTCGCTTCCGTTCGGGCAAAACGTTCACGAATTGGTACAAATTAGCGGCGGCGCCCGCGGAGTTGCTGGCCGAAGCGGTTTATGGCGTGCCGGAGATTTACGAAGAGCAAATCAAGGATTCGCGCATCGTCGCGAACCCTGGTTGCTACGCGACGAGCGTGATTCTCGCGCTGCGCCCGCTGACGGATGCCGGTTGGATCGCGACCGGTAGCAGCGTGGTTTGCGATTGCAAATCTGGGGCCAGCGGGGCGGGCAAGGAATTGCGGCGTGATTTGCAATTCGTCGAGGTAGACGCAAATTTCAAAGCCTACAATCTTTTCTCACACCGGCACACGCCAGAAATCCTGGAGCATACCGGGCTGCAGGAGTCACAGGTGGTCTTCTCGACGCATTTGCTCCCGATCAGCCGAGGAATTCTGTCGAGCATTTACGTGACCCTGGAAGCGAGCCAAAGCGGCGAAGCGGTTGAGGCTCTTTATCGCAAGTTTTACGCCGGCCGCTCGATGGTGCGCATATGGCGCGCCGGGTCGTTGCCCGAATTGCAACACGTGGCGCACACAAATTTCTGTGATATCGGGTTTGCACTCGATAAAAGCGGACGCCGCATGGTGATTGTGTCCTGCCTGGATAATCTCGGCAAAGGCGCTGCCGGCCAAGCGGTTCAAAATTTCAATCACATACTGGGGATAGAGGAGCACACCGCACTGCAATGAGAATCGTGATCAAGTTAGCCGGAGCATTACTCGAAGACGATAAGACGGTGCGCACGCTGGCGAGCCAGGTCGCGGCGCTCGCGAAGGATGGGCACCAGATCCTTGTGGTCCATGGGGGCGGCCGCCTCTTTACCGCGACGCTAAAGCGCATGGGCATTGAGAGCAAATTCGTCGGCGGGTTGCGAGTCACGGACCGCGAGTCGCGCGATGTGGCAGTCATGGTTTTTGCGGGATTGCTGAACAAAAAAGTCTCTGCCGCTATTTCGGCGGAGGGCCAGCCCGCCGTGGGGATTTCTGCCGCGGACGCACAATGTTTCACCGCCGAGCCCATGATGCACAACGAAGTGGAAGGCAGCCTAGGCTACGTCGGTTATCTGACGGGAATGAATACGAGCTTTATCGAATCGCTGTGGACGGATGGACTGGTGCCGGTGGCGCCCTGTCTCGGGTTGGGTGCTGACAACGAGTTGTACAACATCAACGCCGATCATATGGCCGCGGCTTGCGCGGAATTTATCGGCGCCGACCAATTGATTTATCTAACGGACGTGGCAGGCGTGCTGGATGGCGAGAGAGTACTGTCAGCGGTCAGTTGTAAAGAGATTGAACGTTTGGTGCAGTGTCGCGTCGTTTCGGGTGGTATGGTCTTGAAGCTGGAAGCCGCTAAACGCGCAATTGAAGGCGGGGTTCGCGAAGTCCGCATCGTGGGCGGTACGGGGCCGGATGCGCTGTTGTTGGCATCGCGGTCCGGGGAAACCCAAGGGCACGATGAAGTATCCAAAGTTCCGGGCGTTCCGGGCACGCTGATCATTCGTGAACCGCGAAACTCCGCGCAAACCGCGCTATCGGCGGCGTGATGCGCAACGTTCCAAAAAGATCTGCGGGATCGGTAAGCGCGCGCTTTAGGCAGCTTGGGCGAATGAAGGCTGCCGCTGCGAAGAGCGATTCGCGCGCGGAGGACGCGGAAAAATTCCTGCTGCCGACTTACAAACGTCAGCCGTTTGTGTTGGAACGCGGCAAGGGTTGCTACGTATATGACGCGACCGGTAAAAAATACCTCGACTTTCTTGGCGGGATTGCCGTCAATGCTTTGGGCCACGCGCATCCAAGAATTGTTAAGGTAATTCGTCGCGAAGCCGAGCGTGCCATTCATTTTTCGAACCTCTATCACAACGCTTATCAAGGTCCGCTGGCACGTAAGCTTGCCGAATGGTCCGGTCTCGACCGTGTATTTTTTTGCAATAGCGGCACGGAAGCAATCGACGGCGCCATGAAGCTCGCGCGGTTATGCGCGCGGACGCCTCAGGACGCGGCAGGGCAGCCTTCGCAAAAGTATCGCTTTCTCGCGCTGGAGAATTCTTTTCACGGGCGCACGTATGGCGCAATCAGCGCTACCGCGACGGAGAAATATCGTCTACCCTTCGCTCCTGTCGTGCCGGGCGTTGAATTCGTGCGCTTCGATGACGTGGCGGATCTGGAATCGAAATTCGATGAGTCGGTCTGCGGCATCCTGATCGAAACGGTGCAGGGTGAGGGCGGCATTTACCCTGTCAGCGAATTATTCTGGAACCGTGCTCGCGCGCTGGCAACAGAGCACGGCGCGCTGCTGATCGCCGACGAGATTCAATGCGGGCTGGGCCGGACCGGGCGTTATTTCGCGTATCAGCGGTTCGCATCCAAGCCGGACATCGCGGTTATCGCCAAGCCGCTGGCCGCGGGCCTGCCGTTGGGCGCAATTTTATCTACCAACCAGGTGGCGTCCTATATCTCTCCAGGACTCCACGGCACTACCTTCGGCGGCGGACCTTTGATTTGTGCTGCCGCGCTCGAATGCCTGCAAATTATCGAGGATGAAAAATTATTAGAGAACGTTCGCAGCCGTGGCCAAGAATTGAAAGCCGGGTTGCAGGCGTTAGCCGCGAAATTTGATTTTATACGCGAGGTGCGTGCGGAAGGACTGATGCTTGGCGTTCACCTCTCGGTGGAAGGCGCGCCTTTCGTCGCGGATGCCGCCAAGCGCGGGCTGTTGATCAACTGCACGCACGATCATATTCTTCGCCTGTTGCCGCCATTCATTGTAACTCGTGCTCAAATTCGCGAATTTCTCAAATTATTCAGCGCCCTATTAGCGGGCGTTTCTGAAAAATCTGCCTCGGCGGAAGTCAGTACACCTCGTACCAAACTGCCAAAACTATACGCTACCGCAAGGTGAAAATATGACTGCTACCATGTTAGCTGCGCCTACATTGTTGTCACATGATTTGCTCTCGGGAGCCGAATGGAACCCACCGCAGACGCGCGAACTACTGCATCTCGCCTCAGATATCAAGGCGCACCCGGGCCGTTACGCTTCCATACTATGCGGCAAATTTATCGCCCTGATTTTTGAAAAGCCGTCGTTGCGCACGCGCGTAACTTTCGAAGTTGGCATCCAGAGTATGGGCGGCTCGGTGATCTTCCTTGACCATACGCAGGCACGACTCGGTGAACGCGAATGCATTTCGGATGTGGCGCGAAACCTGGAGCGCTGGGTGCATGGAATCGTGGCGCGCGTTTACGAACAACGCGTGCTGGAAGAGCTGGCGGCCAATACTGAAATCCCGGTGGTGAATGCGCTCTCGGATAAATTTCATCCCTGCCAGGCGCTCGCCGATTTTATGACCATTGAAGAGAAGACCGGTTCGCTGCGCGGTTTTAAGCTGGCTTATGTTGGCGATGGGAATAATGTGTGCAACTCGCTGATATTTTTAGCCGCGCGGCTGGGGGTTCATCTACGCTTTGCTACCCCTCCGGGTTATACGCCGGCGCGCGAAGTGATTCAGGAAGCGAAACGGGTCGCTCGAGAAACGCGCGCGAAAATCGAATTGTTTACCGACCCGCGCGAGGCAGTCGCTGGAGCCCAGGGTGTTTACACCGATGCCTGGACCAGCATGGGCTTTGAAGCGGAAGGGGATGTGCGGGAAAGCGTGTTTCGGGCTTATCAAGTAAACGCGGAGTTGATGTCGCTCGCGGCGCCCGACGCTTTGTTCCTGCACTGCCTTCCGGCACATCGCAATCACGAAGTTACATCAGAAGTTCTTGACGGACCACAGTCCGTGGTGCTGGACCAATCAGAAAATCGCATGTACGTGCAGAAGGCTATCCTGCAGACCCTGTTCAGTTAGTGAAGGCGCAATTTGCATCACACTTTTGCCAAGTGAACGCAGATTCGATTTACCGATATAGCTCGGGACATTCAAACTTTTCGCGATACGAGTGTGTGTGCAGAGTTGCGGGGGCACTGATTGTCGATTTCTTTGAAGAGAGGCGTTGTGAATAAAGAGAAATATAAACCCAAGAAGGTCGTACTCGCATATTCCGGGGGGCTCGACACTTCCATCATTATTCCGTGGCTAAAAGAAAATTACGGTTGCGAAGTTATCGCGCTAATTGGAGATGTGGGGCAGCGGGAGGACCTGGAGGCAGCTCGCAAGAAGGCCCTCGCCACGGGCGCGTCAACGGCACTGGTGGAAGATTTGCGCGAAGAGTTTGTGCGCGATTACATCTGGCCGACATTAAGGGCAGGCGCAGTGTATGAGCACACTTATTTACTGGGCACCTCGATGGCTCGGCCGGTGATTGCGAAGCGGCAGGCCGAAGTGGCGTTAAAACTTGGAGCGGACGGACTCTCGCACGGCTGCACTGGAAAAGGGAACGATCAGGTGCGCTTTGAATTGGCATACAAAGCGATTGCGCCAAATGTGCAAATCATCGCTCCGTGGCGTGAATGGGATATTGATTCTCGCGAAGATGCCATCGCCTACGCGCAAAAGCATAACGTGCAGGTGGAGCAAAGCAAAAAAAATATTTACAGCCGCGACCGGAATATCTGGCACCTCAGCCACGAGGGAGGCGAGCTGGAAGATCCCGCAAATTCGCCTAACGAAGCAATGTGGCAATGGATTGCGTCTCCGCAAAATGCTCCGGAAAAGGCCGAAGAGGTGGAAATTGGATTTGAAGCGGGCGCACCCGTCTCGGTGAATGGCACGAAACTCGGGCCCGTGGATTTGCTGAACACGCTAAACGAAATCGCCGCGAAGCACGGCGTGGGCCGCACTGACATAGTCGAAAACCGTCTGGTGGGCATGAAGTCTCGCGGGGCATATGAAACGCCCGGCGGAACGCTGCTGGTTACGGCGCACCGTGAGTTAGAAACGCTTACGGTCGATCGTGAAACAGCGCACTTCCAGCAAGCATTGTCGTTGCGCTATGCGGAGTTGGTTTATTACGGCCTGTGGTTTTCGCCGCTGCGCGTCGCCCTGGATGGATTTTTCAATGTTTCGCAACAGAACGTGACCGGAATGGTGGGATTGAAATTGTGGAAGGGCAATCTAAACGTCACAAAGCGAGTTTCGCCGTTTTCGCTCTATCGCACCGACCTGGCGAGCTTCACCATGGGACGGTATAACCCCAAAGATGCCGAAGGTTTCATCAATCTTTTTGCCTTGCCTGTTACGGTGAGACCAAAAGCCAAAGCCGAAGGCGGGAATTGAAGGGCAGCGATACGTGTTTTCAGGATGCATAATTTGACGAGCGCAACTGAAATTATAAAAATGACTGAACGTAAAGATGACCGGCTGTGGGGCGGGCGCTTTGAATGCGCGCCGAATGCGGGCTTTGAAGCTTTTCAAGGGTCGTTTGCGTTTGATCGACGTTTGTTGCCTTACGAATTGGCGGTTGATCGCGCCTGGGCAAAGGCACTCCAGGGCGTGGGAATACTAAACGCCGAGGAATTCCGGCAAACGCTCACCGCGATCGACCGCATTGCGGAGCGTGCACAGAAAGACAAGGCCTTCCTGAATTCGTCGGATGCCGAAGATGTGCACCACTTTGTTGAGAAAGCGCTGGTCGCAGAGTTAGGCGCACTGGGATGGAAATTACATACGGGGCGCAGTCGAAATGAACTGGTAGCCACGGATTTTCGGCTGTTCGTTAAAGAAGCGGCAGCGCAAATCAAGACGGCGATCGCGGAGCTGGCCAGCGCATTTGTAACAGGGGCCAAAGCAAATTTGCATCTGCCCATGGCTGGCATGACGCACATGCAGCACGCGCAGCCCATTTTGCTTTCGCATTTTTTGTTGGCACATGCGGAAGCGTTCCTTCGAGATATCCCGCGCCTGGAAAGCGCGGCTACCAGTGCCGACGCTTGCCCGATGGGCTCGGGCGCGTTGGCGGGCTGTTCGTTTCCGATTGACCGCGAAGCGATCGCACGCGAGCTGGGTTTTTCGAACATCACGGCGAACAGTTTGGATGCCGTCAGCGACCGCGACTTTGCTCTGGATTATCTTTTCGCGCTAGCGGGCATTTCCACGCATCTGTCGCGGCTGTCTGAAGATTTCGTATTGTTTGCGTCCCAAGAATTTGGTTATGTCGTGCTGCCCGATGAATTTTCGACGGGCAGCAGTTTGATGCCGCAGAAAAAAAACCCCGACGCCTGGGAGCTGATACGTGGGAAGACCGGGCGCATCACCGGCGCACTGGTGGCGCTGCTGACAACGCTGAAAGGTCTGCCAAGCGGTTATCAGCGTGATCTTCAGGAAGACAAGGAAGCGCTTTTCGCGGCTCATGACCAGGTCGTGGCGATGCTGGCGGTGGCGACGGGGGCTCTGAGCGCCACGAAGTTTTGCGAGGACAGATTGAATTGTGCCGCGTCTAACAGCGCATTACTGGCTACGGAAGCTGCGGATTACCTGGTGCGGCGGAGCATCCCTTTTCGGCAGGCACACGATATTGTCGGCAAATTGCTGAGCCAGGCAGAACGCCAAAATAAAAAATGGACGCAGCTTTCGCTGTTGGAGCTAAAGAAGCTGTCGCCGGTTTTCGAGGATGATTTTGTCCGTGGATTGAACTTGGAATCCGCTTTGGCTGCCAAATCAGTGCCTGGCGGCACGGCGCGCGAATTCGTTCGGGCAGCATGTGAAGAATTAGAAAAAAAAATAACTAAACTGGGAGCGAAATCATGACAGCAACAGCCAGCGGCATCCAACAAACATCTGCCTTTGTAGTGGAGGATCGGAGGCCTCTTCCGAGAGCCTCGAGCTCACGCAACTGACGTACCCGTGATGAAACACGCGCTTTCCGAAGCCGCATTGCCGCACGGTTTTCGTTTCTCGGCCACCGCATGCGGCTTGAAAAAAACCGGCGCGCTAGACCTTGGGCTACTGTGTAGCGATGAAAGCGCTTCTGCTGCGGCGGTTTTCACGCAAAACCTGGTGGTTGCCGCGCCGGTTCTTATTTCCAAAGAAAATCTACGTAACTCAAGGGGCCGCATGCGCGGCGTCGTGGTGAACGCCGGCAATGCCAACTGCGCGACCGGCACGGCCGGCCACACGGCTGCACAACGCACAATCGCCGAAGCGGCTAAGCGCCTGGGCTGCCAACCGGAAGAACTTTTTGTTTGCTCCACCGGCGTCATTGGTGTGCCGCTGCCCTTAGAAAAAATATTGCGTGCACTACCGGTGATTGCGCGCCACCGGCGTCCCTCAGCGCGTTCCTTTGCCGAACTATCGCTGGCGATTTGTACCACCGATACGCGCCCAAAAACGGCGGCATCTTCTTTTAAAATGTCCGGGAAGAGAATCCATTTCGTCGGTTGCGCGAAGGGCGCGGGGATGATTCATCCCAACATGGCTACCATGCTGGCTTTCGTAATCACGGATGCCGCTATCGCGCCCGGGCTGTTGCAGAAAACGTTGCGCGATGTTACCTCGCGAACCTTCAACGCAATTTCTGTCGATGGAGATACTTCCACCAACGACACGCTGTTGGTGTTAGCCAACGGCGCCGCCGGGGCTCCGAGCATTAAATCCGGGTCGGCGGCTCATCGAGCTTTCACCGGGGCTCTCGAGGATGTGTGCCGTTCGCTGGCTCTGCAAATTGTTGCCGATGGGGAAGGCGCGCAACGTGTCATTGAAATCGAAGTTCGTGGCGCCAAAAGTGAGGGCGCGGCGCGACGCCTCGCGGAAACCATTGCTACTTCGCCACTAGTGAAGACGGCCTTTGCCGGTGGCGATCCGAATTGGGGCCGTATTTTTGCGGCCGCCGGGCGCTCGGGAGTTAGGTTTGACCCTGCGCTCGTAGACATTCAAATGGCGGGTATTCCAGTTTTACGTCGCGGCCAACCCCTGGATTTTAACGAGCGCGCCGCTAGTAACCGGCTGCTCGCTAAACACGTCCCAATCGTTGTGAACATGCGGGCCGGCAGTGCGGTTGCGCGCTATTGGACATGCGATTTCACCGCGGAATATGTGCGTATTAATGCCAGCTACCGCACGTGATGGGCTTTGAGGTTCGCGCTCAAGTTCTATTTTTGCGCCGCCGATGAGGAACCAGATCGCGACGACAAAATCATTCCGGTTGCAAAACTGGGAAATTTTCGAGAGGATTCCTCTGACCGCTGAAGTCACAGTCTGCGTCCGCGGTGGCCCGGTCTTACGACTGCCCTGCTACAGATGTTTCCTCAGTGCGCTCCGCGACTCGCAGTGGGGTTCCGGAAAGAAGGAGTGCGCAGGTGAAGAAGCTCTATATCGGTAACCTTCCGTTTTCGGCTACAGAAGATCAACTCAACGAGTGGTTCTCTCAAGTCGGTGTGACCCCCTCTGGCGTTAATCTGATTCGTGACCGGTTCACCGGGCAATCGCGCGGGTTCGCGTTCGTGGAAGTGAATAATGACGAAGATGCTGACCGCGCCGTAAATTCCCTCAATGGCCAGAACTTTGGCGGGCGCAACCTGGTAGTGAACGAAGCACGGCCCCAAGCTGAACGTGGAAGCGGCGGTGGTGGTGGACGGCCCGGCGGGGGCGGAGGCGGGTATGGCGGCGGCCGGGGCGGCCACGGAGGCGGCGGTGGTGGGCGCGGTGGCGGTGGCGGCCGCGGTGACCGTGGCGGTGATCGCGGTGACCGTGGCAACCGCTGGTAAGTAGACTTCGTTTAGATCCTGAACTTTTTTATGTGCTACAACATCGCAAAGCACTTCCTACCCGAGTTATTAAATATCTGTGCCTCGAACTACCTCATTTAATTAAGTCACTCATCAAAAATTGCGGCGCCCAGCCGACGATCAATTTCTAAGTTGCCTCCGCCATTGCTCTCGACAGGCCGCAACAAACCTTGTAGAACCAGTTTTCCCTCGTTTGATTTCTCGCATACAGTGGCTTCTGTCAGTTCCTACAGGGTCTTGCTGATCGACTGCCAGCGGAACAAATCGAGTAATGACGTGTTTGAAACAATGAGGAAAGAAACTACGTTGCATGGCGAGAAAGTGAAGTATATCAGTAGCTCGCGTTTGTTTAGGGCGCCCCTGTTGACAAGGATTTTACACAGGGGGAGGAACCCAAAATGCGACAGATGCATCCAACGGTTTAAGCAGGACGTATCTAACAAGAGTGGTAGCGAGGTTGAGGAACGATAGTAACGGGCCACGAAAGCAAATGACCACATGGCACAAACGCGATTGGAAACAATTTTACGAGCTGGCGCGCCGGCCCTGGCAGCGTCATCGTCCGCCTCGGCCTATCTACCCCACCGGCATAAATCGTGTTCTACCGGCAGCGGGATTCAGCCTGTCTGAACTGGACGATGCAGGTCTGGATCTGGACCTGGCGGAAAGCCTGGGCCTTCCTGTGGACGTCGGGCGCATTGGCGCGTACGGTCCTAACGTTACGACGTTGCGAGATTTCGTGCGCTCCTCCCGCCAACCCCTCTAATTAAGCTTTGGCGGCTTTTTTGGCGCTTTCGCGCCTCCGTGTGTAAAATAGCCTTGAACCCATCCAATGGCTGCACCCTTTAACATCCTTTCCAACGCGGCTATGCCGCTACCGATAGCTCCGACGGCTCACGCGCGCCCTGAATGGCTGCGCGTTAAGTTTTTTGGCGGCGAACGCTACCAGAACTTAAAGCGCATCATGCGTACGCTGGATTTGCATACCGTATGCGAAAGCGCGCGCTGCCCTAACATGGGCGAATGCTGGGAACATGGCACAGCGACATTCATGATCCTGGGAGATATCTGCACGCGCGCCTGCGGGTTCTGTGCGGTGCCGTCGGGTAAGCCCGCGGGACCACCGGATGAGAACGAACCTCTGCGCGTCGCGGAAGCGGTCGCAAAAATGGGCTTGCGGTATGCCGTGGTCACTTCCGTGAACCGTGACGACCAGCCTGATGGGGGCGCTCAAATTTTTGCCCGCACCATCGAAGAAATTCGTCGCCGGGTACCGGGCTGCAAAGTGGAAGTACTGATTCCGGATTTTCGCGGTAACTGGGATGCTCTGAATGTAGTTCTGGCGACGCGCCCGGATGTGCTGAATCACAATACGGAAACGGTTCCGCGGTTGTATCGGCAGGTTCGGAAGGGGGCGCTTTACGAACGCTCGCTGGAATTGTTGCGACGCGCGAAAACGGCGCACCCGGAAGTTCCTACCAAAACTGGATTAATGCTGGGCTTGGGCGAGGAAAAAGACGAAGTACTCGCCACCATGCAGGATTTGGCCGCTCAGGGCACGAACATATTGACGCTGGGACAATATTTACAGCCTACCCGCGAACATCTTCCGGTGGCGCGCTACGTGCATCCCGATGAATTTATAGAATTTAAAGTGCGTGGTGAGGCGATGGGTTTCAAGCATGTTGAGGCCGGGCCATTGGTAAGGTCTTCATATCACGCCTTCGAACAAACTGAATCCGCGCATAAAATCTAGGTAACAATCCCGACCCGTGCCGGGAGAAAAAACTACTCTCCTCCATTCTTTGAACCCAATCGGCATAGGGAGGCCTGCCCGTGGGAATGGAGGCCACCGGATATGCACGTTGGTTTGAGCGATTAATGGCGGAACTGGAATTTGAGCTATGGATTGGAGATCCGGCGGAGATTAAGTCCAAGCGAGTACGAAAGCAGAAGACCGACCGCTGGATGCCCAACCGCTTCTAAAGCTGCTGCCCGAAGATTCGCTTTCCTCGAGTGGGGGTACCGAGTCCGGAAAATCGCGACCTACGGCAACTGCTCTAGCATCGGCATCGATTGGTGCAGATGAGGACACGAATCATGAATCCGTTGCAGGCAGTGGCGATGAAGGAAGGAATACGACGCGGCGGCTCATGACCCATCCCGGCGTAGGTCCGCTGACGGCCACGCTTCCTTCAGACCCCACCTCACGGTGAGGCCCTTGCGCTTTGCTACCCTCACCTCCAGGTTGGGACGGGACGTTCACCCGCTAGCTGCGCGGCATAAAACAAAAACGCCCTCATTCGAGGGCGTCGTCCGAAACTAATACAGCTATAAGAATTAAGCGTGGCTAGCGGCCGCGGCTGCTGCGGCTTTCTTGGCGGCTTTTGCGGCGGTGGAGGCCTTGCGACGGCGCTTGGTCTTGGGAGGCGTTGCGGGCGCTTCACCGATCAACTCAGCGGTCATGATGCTGGTGACAAATAGCTTAGGGCCATGATCGTCGAAGTCGACCGAGGTGCGGTCCATATCCGAAGCGGTCACAATTCCCAGACCGTAAACGTCATGCTTAATGGTTTGACCTTCCTGCATCGCCTGCACAGTTCCTCCTTGGGTTATGTCGTTCGAATGGCTCGGTTCGGATATCCACGCCTGAACCAGGTAGGCTAAAACCGTCGCCTCAAATGAGGGACGAACTCGATGACCCAGTTATATTACTACAAAAGAACCTGATTGTCTAGCGCCCGGCGGAAGCTCAAACAACCAGCAGAATGCCATATGTTGCAGATTTATAATGACTTATATAGATCTCTAGCGGATGGCAAACGAGGGAATCAGCTATTCGAGCGATTCCGGCTGGAGGTTCGCGTGGCCCTCGCCAGCAGCCTTTTTCTCCCAATACTTGCGGATCCACGCTTCCCAGCTTTTGCCGGCTGCGGTGTCCCGGCCAGTAAAAGCGAGCGCCGATATATCGGCATAACAGATCTTCAGGCGTTCATTTGAAGTTTTCGGAAGGAGCCGTACAAAACTAGTCGCGAGTGAAGGACCGGCCACGCGATCAAAAATATAGCCTTCAACTTTATTGCCGGTTTTTAGTGTCAGGGTAACATCGCCGCGATAGTCAAAAGCCTTTTCCAGAGCCACACGGATGTCGTCGTCATTGGCAAGTTCAGGCACCCAGCCTTCGATGCCTTCATGCACTGTGCCGGGAGCGACTTCTAATTTGTCTGGATTAATATCCATGATCGTCGATCAGGTTGCTAAGTTAACTTTTTGCAAGTTTTCAGTTCGCCAAAGCAACTAGACTCTGGTTTCTGTTAACTGACCGTTGCCCGAATCGATCTGCACGAGCGGGTTGTACGCGTGTACTGGCTTACTTGGCTCGTTTAGAAGCGCGAGCGCGTCGGCGTCCTCATACTTCCCAGACAGCGTAGCCTTTGCGGTGGCCCACAGGCCGCGCAGGCCGCTAAAGGTGTGATCGATGGCCGACGCTTCGTATCCGCTATGGACCATGCAGTTGGCGCACTTGGGATTGCCAGACTCAGTGCCGTAATTCTGCCAGGCGGTGGCGTCCAGCAATTCCTGGAACGTGTCGGCGTACCCGTCCTGTAGAAGGTAACAAGGCTTTTGCCAGCCAAAAACGTTATAAGTTGGCATGCCCCATGGGGTGCATGCGTAAGTGCGCTTGCCCATCAGAAATTCCAAAAATAGCGGCGACTGATTGAATTGCCAGCTGGATTTGCGGTTCGACAAAATCGCGCGGAACAACCGCCGAGTGCGCGCGCGGCCCAGGAAATGTCTTTGATCCGGGGCCTTTTCATAGGAGTATCCGGGCGAAAGCATCATGCCTTCTACACCTATTTCCATCATTTCGTCGAAAAACTCGCGCACGCTGTTAGGGTCGGCGCCGTCAAAGAGCGTGGTGTTTGTGGTGACGCGGAAACCTTGTTTTACGGCTTCCCGGACGCCTTCGATGGCCAGATCGTAACCACCTTCGCGGCAGACCGAGAAATCGTGATGCTCACGCTGGCCGTCTACATGGACTGAAAAAGTCAGGTATTTGCTGGGCTTGAACAGGTGCAGCTTTTCCTTCAGCAACAGTGCGTTAGTGCAAAGATAAATATATTTCCTGCGCGCTACCAGGCCCTCGACGATTTTGTCGATTTGCGAGTGCATCAGCGGCTCGCCGCCAGGTATGGAAACCATTGGGGTGCCGCACTCGTCCACGGCCTTGAAACATTCTTCGGGCGTCAATTCCTTCTTCAAAATATGCGCTGGATATTGGATCTTCCCGCAACCCGCGCATGCTAGATTGCAGCGGAAAAGCGGTTCCAGCATCAAGACGAAGGGATAGCGCTTACGTCCCTGGATTTTCTGCTTCAAGACGTAGGAGGCTACCGTCCACATCTGAGAAATAGGTACTGGCATTGTTGTGCTTACACCTTAACTTCAGTAATGAATTCTTTGCCGCCGGTACTGGTAATGACTAGTTCTTACGCAAGATCGTCCTCTTCTATTGTACCTGAGATGCCGCTATTTCCGTTCAGGAGCTTTCCTGACCAGGAACCAATTATTTAGGCGCTGAGCACCAGCCCGGCAGCCAATTTTAATCTATGGCAAAATGAAGATTGAACAGTTATGGCCAATAGAACCATTCTCGAAGAACAGCGCGCGGCAAAGCCTTCGAAATCCGCAAAGAGGACCGTCAATAGCAGTGGAAAAAATGTGGGCGTGGCGGATCGCGAACACGTTTTTGAGCTGTTCCGACAATGGGGTTTTTATGAAGCCAACCTCGATCCGCTTGGCTTTCTTGAACCGGTAAAACGTCCCGAACTGGATTTGACCGGTCCCGCTGCCGATGAGGCCCGTAGGATTTATTGCGGAACCGTGGGCGCCGAATTTATGCACCTGCCGGAGCCGGAACGACGGCAATGGATTGCGCAGCGCCTGGAAAGTCCGGCCTCTGCGGTGGACCAACGGCAAATACTTGAGCGCCTGGTCCGCGCGGACCTCTTCGAGCAAGTTTTGCAAGCACGCTACCTGGGGGCCAAACGGTTTTCGCTCGAAGGGGTGACCGCGCTGATTCCTTTGCTTGATGGCCTGCTGGAAGCTGCGGTAGAAACCGGGGCTCGGGAGAGCGTGATCGCCATGAGCCATCGCGGGCGCCTGAACGTCATGGTGCACACCGCGTGCAAGCCTGCTCATCAAGTGGTTTCCGGATTTGAAGATGTGGACCCGCGCAGCGTGCTTGGCGCCGGCGATGTGAAGTATCACGTGGGCGCAACCGGCGTATTCAAAACCACGACGGGAAAGCAAATTGGGATTCACCTGGTATCGAATCCCAGCCATCTGGAGGCGGTCGATCCAGTCGCGATGGGGCGGGCACGCGCGAAGCAAACACGCCTCGGCGGGGACAGCACGAAAGCTATTGTGCCGATTGTGATGCATGGCGATGCCGCCTTCGCCGGCCAAGGCATCTGGGCCGAAACTTTGAACCTGGCTGACTTAAAGGCCTACACCGTCGGCGGCACGATTCACATTATCGTAAATAATTTGATCGGGTTTACAACTCGGCCGGCCCAGGCGCAGTCGTCGCGCTTCGCCTCCGACATCGCCAAACGACAGTCTGTTCCGGTGTTTCACCTAAACGCCGAGGATCCCGATGCGGTCGTTCGCATTGGAAAGATCGCCGCGGAGTATCGGGCGACGTTTGGCAGCGACGTGGTGGTGGATATCATCGGATATCGCCGCCATGGCCACAGCGAAGTGGATGATCCGACGATCACCCAGCCACTGCTTTACGAAAAAATCAAAAGTCATCCACAGCTGTGGAAGTTATATGCCAAGCAAACGGGAATTGATCCGGCCGGGATGGCTGAACAGATCCGCGCCGAGTATGAAAGTGAGCAAACTAAGGCTCAGGAGCTGAAGAAATTACCGCACCTCCGCAGACTTCCAGATTACTGGTCGGCATATAAGCGCGGGCGCTATGACGCCTCGATAGAAGTCGATACCGGCGTGCCGCTCGAGAAATTGGCGGAAATTACCGATGCACTTTGTCGCGTTCCGCAGGGCTTTCACGTTCATCCGAAAATTGCGAAGCTGCTCGAACAGCGCGTGGAGATGGGACATGGGAAACGCGCAGTGGACTACGGCTTCGCGGAAGCGCTGGCGTTTGGATCCCTTTTGCTGGAAGGCAATCCTGTTCGCCTAACCGGACAGGACACGCAGCGAGGCACATTTAATCAGCGGCATGCCGTTCTAGTTGATACGCAAACCGAAGCGGAATATCTGTCGCTGGCACATCTCTCGCCCGGCGGACCTTTTTGTGAGATCGCCAATTCTCCGTTGTCGGAAGCAGCGTGCGTCGGTTTCGAATACGGATTTAGCCGGGATTATCCGGAAGCGCTGGTCGCCTGGGAAGCGCAATTCGGCGATTTTGTGAATGGCGCGCAGGTGATCATCGATCAATTCATCAGCGCCGGCGAAGATAAATGGGATTTGCCTTCAGGATTGGTGATGTTGCTGCCGCATGGGTACGAAGGGCAAGGCCCAGAGCATTCCAGCGCGCGCATCGAACGATTTCTGCAACTGGCGGGCGAAGACAACATTCAGATCTGCCAGCCGTCGACGGCGGCACAATATTTTCACATGCTGCGAAGGCAAGTGCGCCGCCCATGGCGCAAGCCGCTGATTGTGTTTACGCCAAAAAGCATGCTGCGTCATCCGGAAGCCAGTTCGCCGGTTCAGGATTTTGCCGAGCCGCGCTTTTTGCCATTAATCCCGGATCGTGAAGTCACGGACGCGAAGCGCATTCTGATCGCCAGCGGCAAGGTTGGCCACGAATTGCGGGCCGAACGCAAACGCCGCAATGATATTGAGACGGCAATCTTTTTCCTGGAACAGTTTTATCCGCTGCCGCGGCTGGATGTCGCCGCGGCAATCACCGCGCATCCCAATGCACGCGAAATTATCTGGGTGCAGGAAGAGCCGCGAAATATGGGTGGCTACTTCTATGTGGTGCCGCGCCTTGAGAGTTTGGCCAAGGGACTGGGATTGCGCTTGCGCTCTGTGAAGCGCTCGAGCAGCGCCAGCCCCGCCACCGGGTCCGCAAAAGCACACGAGCTGGAACAAAAAACTCTGCTTGCGCTGGCTTTTACTACTTAGCTTGTTGAAGTGATTTTTTCGAACTGCGGGCGAGAAAATCTCGCGTTCACGCGACATTCATCTGAGCGTCATATCCGCTTTACACGGGCTTTGCCACAATGAGCCGTGTCAATTGAGACCCCGAGCCATCAAAATCCTGCACATGTCTATCGCAACGCGCCGCTGTACGATACACTGCCGCCCAGACATCGGAAGGCCCGCTCCATCAGCATGAAACGCATCCTGATCATTGAGGACGACCGCGACATCGTGGAACTGGTGCGCTACAACCTGGCCAATGAAGGCTTTCAAGTCAGCGCTGCTTCAGACGGAAACAGCGGCTTGAACTCCCTGAAAAAAACTCCACCCGATCTGCTGCTTCTGGACCTGATGCTCCCCAAGCTTTCCGGACTGGATATTTGTAGAGAAATTCGCCGCGATGATTCGCTCAACCGTTTACCAATTTTGATGCTCACCGCTCGTGGGGATGAGGCGGATCGCGTTGTGGGCCTCGAAATGGGGGCTGACGATTATGTCACCAAGCCATTTAGCCCCCGCGAATTGATTGCGCGGGTGAAAGCGTTGTTGCGCCGTGCGGAGCCACCGACGGATTCGCCGCGCATTATTGAAATTGGTAAATTGGCTATTGACCCGGCATCTTATCGCGTAAGTCATTCTGGAAAAGCAGTGCCGCTCAGCACACTTGAGTTTCGTTTGTTGTATTATCTTGCTTCGCGCCCGAATCGCGTGTTCACTAGGGACCAATTACTTGACGCTGTCTGGGGAACGGATCGTTTCGTCACCCCTCGAAGCGTCGACGTTTATGTCCGCCGCTTGCGCGAGAAGATCGAACCGGACCCGGAAAATCCGATGCATCTGAAAACTGTACGCGGAGCAGGGTACTTGTTCGAAACCCGTGCGGCGTAATCTTTTCGCAAAACTCGGCCTAACATTTCTGGCGCTGCTCATCAGCGCTCTGTTGGCGGTAGACTACTTTGCGGAACGCGCTTTGCGCCGCGATTACGAGCGGACCGCCTTCTCTCAACTAACCGCCGTTGCCGGAATCGCGCAGGCGCGCGCATCAGCCCTGCCGTCATTGCCCCCCTCGCGCCCGGAAGACGTCACCAAATTAAATGAGTGGATTTCGCAAATGGCCGCCAGCGGTTCACGGGTAACTGTTATCGGTGGCGACGGACAAGTTTTTGCGGAGTCCCAATCCAATTCGCAGACGATGGAGAATCACGCCAGTCGCCCAGAAGTTCGTGAGGCGCTGGCGAAAGGCAGCGGTCGCGCCATTCGTCACAGCGTCACAGTGAATCGGGACATGCTCTATTACGCGGTTCGGCACGACCTGGCAACCGGAGCACCAATCGTTCTGCGGTTCGCTCTACCGATTGAAACCGTAGATGAGGTGCGGCAATCGTTCCGCCGGAGCCTGTGGCTTTCGTCATTTATTATTTTGATCATTGCGGGAGTTGCAGCCTTACAGATTTCACGTGTTTTCACCGATCGCGTGGAACGTCTGAAAGACTTTTCTCGACGGGTGGCTGCGGGTGACTTCACGGCCATTCCGGCCGACAGTTCTGGGGACGCGCTCGACGCCTTAGGCGCGTCGATGAATCGCACCGCCGCGCAACTCGACGGGACCATCCGCACGCTGACAGAAGAACGAAACCTATCCACGGCTATCCTGGGAAGCATGGTGGAGGGCGTTGCGGTGGTAAACGCCTCTGAACGCCTGCTTTTCGCCAATCAGGGATTTGCGGGAATACTTAACCTGAAGTTCCCGCCGAAATCGGGAAGCGCGCTGGTAGAAATTGTTCGCCAGACCGAACTGATCGAGGCGGTGCGGCACGTGTTGCACGGCGAATCGAGGGTCGAAGCGGAAATTGTCACCGGAACGCTGCGTCAAAAGTATTTTGCTGCGACCGTAGCGTCGGTGCGAGCAGGCGACACTCTGGGCGCGGTAGTGGTGCTGCACGACATCACCGAATTGCGCCGCTTGGAGCGTGTGCGCCGCGATTTTGTGGCCAACGTGTCGCACGAATTCAGAACGCCACTCACAGCTATCCAAGGGTTTGCGGAGACGCTGCTGGCTGGGGCCATCGACGACGCGCAAAATCGCGTGCGCTTCCTGGAAATAATTCTGGAGCATGCCCGGCGGCTGGCCCGGCTCACCGAAGACCTGCTTCGTCTTTCGCAAATGGATTCTGACCGGTTGGAACTGGAAATTGACGAGGTGAGCGTTTCGCAAATCGTCGACAGTTGCCTGGCAACCGCGCAGCACCGCGCCTTGGAAAATGGACTTACACTTTCGGTGAAGGTGCCATCAAATCTACCCGGTGTCGCGGGAGACCGCCGGAGGTTAGCTGAGGTTCTGCAAAATCTCCTGGATAACGCGCGGCAGTACACCCTGCCTGGCGGTGAGATTGTACTGAGTGCGGAAGCACGCGAATTGGAAGTGATATTCACGGTTTCCGATACCGGCATCGGCATTCCGCGGGCGGATCAGTCGCGCATTTTTGAACGGTTTTACCGCGTCGATGCGGCGCGATCGCGCGAAGCGGGCGGGACGGGACTTGGTCTGGCCATCGCTAAGCACTTGATCGAAGCGCAGGGCGGGCGCATCTGGGTGGAAAGCGAAATTGGCAAAGGTTCGCATTTTCATTTCTCCGTACCGATTTTCGACGCACATCGGGCGATGCACCATGCGACTCCCAGCACCACGGCGCAGCTGAGAAACAATCGCGGACGGATCCCCTCGGCGTAACCTACCTGCATCGGCCTCTTGGCCTTAAGCGGCCGCAAATTCGACACACCTCGCACAAATAATTCGAGCGTTCATACGCATGTGAACATCCTGTAATACTTCCGGCCGCACACTGGCGTGGAGCGAGCGACCGTTGTGCAAAGCTGCTCGGAAAGAGGCCAGCCCTATGACAAGCGTTACAGAAATAACCGGGGTGGTGCTGTACGACACGCTGGTGAATTACCTGGTTGCGATGTCCCGCACGGTGGAAGGCGCGATGAATCGCGCTTTGGACGCGCTTGTGAACGTGGATAGTTCGCGAACAGCGGACCTGCCGGGCGAAGTATTTTTGCTGGAGCCGCGCATCAACGAGATGGAAGTGATCATCGATGAACACGCTATTCGGTTGTTGCGCCAATGCAGCTTTAACGACGACGAAATGCGGCTGATCGTCGCCGCATTGAAGATCACTAACGATCTGGAGCGCATTGGGGACTTGGCAGTAAATCTTGCCCAATGCGTCATCTCGTTGCGGGAGATGCCTAAAGTCGCGGCGATAGACGAACTGACACCCATGACTGCCGCAGTGCGAACCATGGTAGGCAAAAGCCTGGGGGCTTTAATTTTCAAGAATGTTGAGATGGCGTTGCAGGTACTTGAGAGCGACGATGCCGTGGATCAATATCGCGATCGCATTTTTGAGGAATTGATGCGACGCATGATGCAGGAACCGGCGATGATCAGCCCGGGCTTGCAATACGTCCTGGCGACACGTCATCTGGAGCGCATCGCGGATCACGCCACCAACATATCCGAGGACATTATTTTTTGGGTGCGCGGCCTGGATGTGCGCCACGGCCGGGGCTTGCTGGTGGCTAATGACTCTGGCGACGGAGAATCCACAACTGCCTCGCATGTCACAGAAAATTCATACCGCCTTCATCCAGATTCAGCGGTTGAACTGCAAGACTAGCCGCGTTTGATCTTCTATTCATGTCCTACCTGGGGACCAGAACACCCCTGGCTCTGGTCCCTATCTCCCCGCTACTAGATTGATCATTTTTTCCTTGCGCGCCTACGCAGTTATCATTGTCGACAGCCTAGTGCTTTTGAATTATTGCTCTTCTGCCCATTCGAATTAAGAATCTCCGCAAGTTGAAACGTTCCCTTACCTAATTTGATTCGTGTTTCGTTCGACGCCCCTAGGACGAAGTTTTAGTTACGGTGTGTTCAGCCGGGGATCCGCGTTCACAGGCTTATTTTTGCGGGAGATGACCAGCATTATGAAAATGGAAACCTGTTTGATGAAATCCCTGATGGCGACGCTATGTATTCTCAGCTGCGGCAGAAATATTCGGGCACAGTCCGAGCCCGCGCCGCTTCAAATCGGGTCAGTCACTTTCTCAGGCAACATTCGCGAACGTTACGAAGTCTGGGACTGGTTTCCGGCGAAAGGCCAGAATTTTTACAGTTACTCTGGCACGCTGATGCGCTTTGCGTTGTCGCAAAAGCGACAAAACTTTGATTGGACCGTAGAGTTTGCCGTGCCCGTACTACTGGGGCTGCCCGACCGCGCAGTCGACCCAGCGCCTCAGGGACAATTGGGGTTGGGAGCCGCGTATTATGCAGCCAACGACAATAATCAATTTGCGGCCTTCATTTTTCCGAAGCAGGCCTTCATTCGTTTGAAGGGTGATCACGCCAGTATGCGGTTGGGCCGGTTTGAATTTACTGATGGGAGTGAAGTGAAACCGCTCAATGCCACGCTCGCGTCCGTGAAGAACGATCGCATCGCGCAAAGATTGATTGGCACTTTTGGTTATTCGGACGTGATGCGTAGTTTCGACGGTGCACACTACGTTTATGCGAGTGGCCCGTGGAATTTTACGGCGGTTGGTGCGATCCCGACGCGCGGGGTGTTTCAAGTTGATGGTTGGGGCTGGGTGAACACGCCTATCGCGTATGTTTCCATTACCCGAGAAGAGGACAAAGGCCAGGTGCACGCGGAGTGGCGCGCGTTCGGCCTGTTCTATCACGATGACCGCGGCCTGGTAAAAACCGACAACCGCCCTGCCGCGGCGCGCAATCTCGATCTGCAGCCAATTGATATTGGAACGTATGGAGGACATTTTATTGCAGCGCTCCCAGCGGCGGCGGGCACCGTCGATCTAGTTGGTTGGGGCGCGTTGCAAACTGGGCGCTGGGGCACGCTCACGCAGCGGTCGGCGGCGGGCGCTGCTGAGATTGGTTTCCAGCCACGTTTTGCGCAGGCGGTTCGTCCCTGGATTCGCGGCGGTTATTTTTATTCCAGAGGAGATGGCAACCCCACTGACGATACTCATGGAACATTTTTTGCGGTGCTGCCGACGCCACGCGTTTACGCGCGCTTTCCGTTTTTCAATGAAATGGATAACCGCGACCTTTTCGTGGAGCTGATGCTGCGTCCAGGAAAAAATCTGGTGTTGCGCACCGACGTACACGGTCTATGGCTGGCCGACAGCCACGATCTCTGGTACACCGGTGGAGGCGCATTTCAGCCCGGGACGTTGGGGTTTTCCGGGCGGCCGTCGAATGGCTCGACGGGTCTGGCAAATCTTTACGATATGAGCGCGGACTATAAATTTACTCACGGCGTAACGCTGGGGCTTTATTTTGGCTACGCACGAGGCCGCGCCGTGATCCAAAAACTCTATCCCGGCAGCAGCAACGGCCTGCTCGGATTCACAGAAGTCAATTACCGTTTCTAGTTCAATCGACATTCAAACAAAAAAGGAAGGGCAACCCAGGGGGAGCTGCCCTTCCGCGGCCCCTTGTTAAGGGGACGCCCTGCCGATCTAATGGCAGGTAATTTAGCGGGTTTTGCAATAGAGATGGTGTGAGTGCAACTATTTGCATTGCTCTCTTTAAGTCAAAGTGCAAGGAGTACCGGAATAATCCCGTCACGTGGCCCAGAACAGTAACGGCTCCCGCCTTACGGTCGCGTGAATCCGCTGTAAATATCCTGTAACAACCGGGGAAGCTCTGGTCTCTACCGCAGTTGGATGGGAACTACGTGGCAGGCAAGCAAGCCGAATTGGGCTCCTGACATGACTTCTGCACAACACAACAAATTATTTCGGTGATGCCATGGTAAAGGCCAGAACAATTTGGGTCAGGCGATATTGGTACTCGGCGTCGGTGCTCTCAATGTCCGCTTCGGTTTTCTGCAGAGCGGCTTGGCTGAATTCCACAATGGAACTTAGTCCTAGATTGTAGCGAGATTGGGCCAAGTCAAACGCCAGGTTGGCCTGCTCGCGCAGCTGCCTGGTCACAGAAAGTCTTGCGTACGCCCGATTCGTGTCTTGCCACGCATTACGAACATCCCGAGCAACGTTATTCCTCAGATCCGACAGCCTTTGGCGATTTGCTTCCGTTTGCAGATCCGCTGTTTTTGCGCGCGCGTCAAACATAAAGCCATTGAATATCGGAATATTAATATTCACGCCGGCCGCTCCGTACCAGTCGGTTAACGGCTGGCCGGAGCGTACTGGTGTAATACCGACGGCTGCGAGAGCGCTGATGGTCGGCTTCTTTAAGTCATGCTCGGCGGCGCCAAATTTTTGTGCGGCGGCCACCTGGTCTTGTAACGCTTGAATTTCTGGACGTTGCTGCAAAGCTTGCAAGACGAGGGGGTTTTCCTCGGGGGCAGGGGGCGAGCTTTCCTTAACTTGCTCGATAGGTTGAAAGTTTTGCTGGTCCTGATAACCAAGAATGGCGGAAAGAGCATTCAGCGAGGCCTCGTAATTATTGATAGCCTCCAGAAGCAGCAGCCGGCCACGAGCTAGATCTACGTTGGCAAAGCTCAAATCGATATCTGACTTCAGTTTTGCGCTGGTCAGGGCTTGAATTTTGTCCACGAAAGTTTGGCGAGTGGTGACCGTTTCCTGCGCCACAGTCACGAGCGCTTTGGTTTCCAGGGCGTTAAAGAACGCCTGGTCGACCGCCAGCACGATTTGGGCTGCGGTGGCTTGGGCCAACATGTCCTCGGCCTTGGCTTGATATTCCGAACTCGCAACAAGGTTGCTAGTTCGTCCGAAATCAGTGATCAATTGGCTGACGGTCACACCCGATCCGGCGCGCGGGAAAATGATGGGATTGTTTAATGCTCCCGCAGTTATGCGACTGCCGGCGTGGGAATCCGCGGCCGTGACACTTAGATACGCGTTGGGCATCAGCGCTGAACGCGACTCACGCACATTTTGTTGAGAGACCAGCGCCTGCAGCCTGCCTACGGTGATTTGCGGATTCCTTTTCAGTGCAAGGTCCTCGGCTTCCTTGAGAGTCAAGGTCGGACCCACGGCATGGGTCGCTAAGGCGTTGGCGGCTTCAGACAGGCCCGGGTTGTTTTGTTGGATTGGCGCTGGTTGCGGCGTGGGGTTCGACTGTGGTGTCTGGACCTGCGCTTGTGCGCTGACGCAGCCAAAAATTGCGATCGCGACGGGAAGGTATAAGCGGGTTATCACGCGTGGCTCTCTTGTGAATTTTGTTCTTCGTTGCGGTGCGCCAGAATGTAGGCTGCTGGAACGAGGTAAACAGTCACAACCACGGAAACAAGTAGCCCGCCGATTATGGCACGCGCCAGTGGTGCGTAAGCTTCTGAGCCGGTGCCGAGCTTCAGCGCCATGGGAATCAAACCCAGGATGGTAGCGAGCGAAGTCATCAGAATGGGCCTCAGGCGCACGCGACACGCAGTGGCCACGGCCTCGCGCAGCGGCTTCCTTTCCTCTCGAAGTGTGCGCGTGAATTCAACGATTAAAATACTGTTGGACACTACGATCCCGACCATCATCACCACACCCATCAGTGACATGACATTGAGAGTCGTACCGGTCACCAGCAAAAGGACAATTACGCCGGTAACTCCGGGCGGAATCGCCAGCAAAATTACAAACGGATCAATGAAGGATTGAAATTGGGCCACCAGAATCAGGAAGACCAAGACCACTGAAAGAATCAGTCCAAATCCGAAGCTCGTAAACGATTGATTCATGCCTTGAACGGACCCGCGCAGATCGACCTGCACACCCTCAGGCAGGTCTGCGTCTTTCAAAACTTTCTGAATGCCCTTTGTCACTCCGCCGAGGTTTTCCGTCGCCGGCGCGACATACAAATCGATTACCCGGCGAAGCTGGTAGTGATCCACTTCCGTGGGAGACTCGATAGGTGTCAGCTTTACCACGGAATCCAGAGGCGTCGAATTTTTTCCATCCGGAGAGCGGAGCGGAATCTGTTTCAGATCGTTGAGAGACTTGACCTGGTTTTCGCGGTATTGCACGGTCAGCAGATAATCATTTCCAGTGCGCGGGTCCACCCAGTAACTAGGCGCGATCATCCCGTTGGAGTTCAACGCGGTGATCACGTTGTCGACCACCTCTTTCTGACTTAAGCCCAACATGCTGGCCCGTTGACGGTCCACGTCCAAACGCATCGCGGGGTAATCTAGATCCTGCGGAATGAGCAGGTCGTTCACGCCCTTAATTGCGCGAATCTTCGTGGCCAGATTCAAAGCTGTCTGATAAGTCTTCTCCAGATTTGAGCCACTTACCTGCACATCCACAGGAGCAGGCAAGCCGATGTTGAGCACGGCATCAACCAATCCACCGGACTGAAAGTAGGTACTGAGTTCGGGAATATCCTGCGCCAGACGTTTCCGCACACGGTCCATATACTCGTAACTGCCCACCTTGTGGTTCTCTTTCAGGCTCACTTGAATGAATGCGGTATTTTGGCCGGAATTGCTGGTGTACATGGCGGAGAAGTCCGGAGTGATGCCGATATTCGAAACGATCATTCCCATTTCATCAGGCGGAACGATAGTTCGGATCTGGTCCTCAATTCTGGCCACATATTTTTCAGTTAATTCAATGCGCAGCCCGGGAGGCGCTTTCAAATTAATCACAAACTGCCCGGGATCGGTACGCGGGAAGAACGAGATGCCCAGTAGCGGATAAAGTGCCAGGCTCAAGAGAAAAACGCCCATCAATCCCACCACGGTCGCCACAGGACGAGCCACGGATAGCGCCAGCGTGCGGTCATATTTACCGAGCATCTTCTCGAAATAGAAATTGAACTTTTCCACGATGCGCCCGAAGGCGGAAACTTTGTCGCCGTGTATTTCCTCGTCCGCTTCAGGGCGCCCCATGAGCTTTGCGCAATACACAGGCACCACGGTCATCGCCACTACGTAGGAGGCCGCGAGAGACAGCACCACCGCCAATGCTAAAGCGGTGAAGAGGAATTGACTGACACCGCTCAAGAAGGTAACCGGAAAAAATACGATCATGGTGGTGAAGGTGGCTGCCAGCACCGGCATGGCGACTTCCTTTCCGCCGACTTCCGCCGCAGTGGCGGGATCTTCTCCCATTTCCAAATGCCGAAAAATATTTTCGAGCACTACTACGGAGTTATCGATCAGGCGCGAGAAGGCCAGTGCCAAGCCTCCCAGCACCATGGTGTTGACCGTCCCTCCACCCGCTGAAATGGCCATGAACGCGGCCAGCGCAGACAAGGGAATGGACAGCATGACGGCAATCGTCGCCCGCACGCTTCCGAGAAATAAGAGAATCATCACGGCGGTCAGCACGATGCCGATTCCGCCTTCATGCAGCAGGTTGTCGATGGCCTTTTTTACGAAGAGAGATTGATCGAAGACTACGGCGGTTTTCAGACTCTTCGGAATGTCCGTCAAAGTCTTGACGGCTTTCTTTATGCCGTTAACCACCGCGATAGTATTGGTATCGCCGCCTTGCTTCAGCACCGGCAAATAAACGGATTTCTGCCCGTCGATGCGAACCACGTTGGTTTGAATCTGCTGCGCGTCCTGCGCCGACCCGACGTCAGCCACCATCACGGAAGCCCCGGACAGCGTTTTTAATGGCACAGCATTGATTTCTTTCGTGGAGGGAAGCTGGCTATTGGTGTACAGGTTATAATCCAGATTGCCGATGCGCACATCGCCGGCCGGCAGAATCAAATTGCTGTTGTTCACGGCGCGAACCACATCCATAAGGCTTAATTGGTGAGCCTGCAGTTTTAGTGGATCCACGTACACCATAATTTGCCGATAACGTCCACCAAATGGTTGCGGTACCGATGCGCCGGGAACATTGGCGACCTGGTTGCGAACGTTGTACTGCCCGAGGTCGCGAAGCTGCGTCTCGTTGAGACCTTGTCCCTTCAACGTAATCAGGCAAACGGGCAGGCTGGAGGCGTCGAACTGCAGAACTACCGGCGGTAATGTGCCGGGAGGAAGCCTGCGAAGATCAGCCATGGCCAAATTGGAAATGGAGCCGGCAGCCGCGGCAGGGTCCATGCCGGCTTGAAAGTAAATTTTGATCAGGCTAACTCCGGGCAAAGAGCGCGATTCAATGTGATCCACGCCGCTCGCCAAGGTAAAAAATCTTTCGAACGGGCCGGTAATGTCGCTTTCGATCTGTTCCGGTGGCATGCCGCTAAAAAATGTGGCCACCACCACCACGGGAATCTTGATGGGCGGGAACAGGTCCACCGGCATGCGCGCTACGGTGGTTGTTCCGATAATGGCGATCATCAAGCACAGAACAATAATCAAATAGGGATACTTAATCGCAAATCGAGACATTAGGCGGCTGTCTCCGTGCGCTTATCGCTGACATCTTTCGGTTGCACTTTTTGTCCTGGGTGGAATTGGCTGCGCCCGCCAATGACCACCCGGTCGCCTTCCGCCACGCCGCCGAGAACTTGCACGTAGGACTCGCCTTCGAAGCCCAATTTAATTTTCCGTTCTTCGATCTCGTTGTTTTTGTTAACCACCAGTACGGTGGCTTCGTTGTTATTTCGCGCCACTGCTTCTAGCGGAATGCAAAGTTCGTTCGCGTTTTTTGCCAGCGACAAAATGGCCTCAGCGTACATTCCAGGAATCAGACGTCCGTCCTTGTTGGGGAAATCGATTTCGGTCTCCATGGTGCGCGTTTGCCGGTCTAAGGAATCTGAGAAACGCGAAACTTTTCCCTCGAAATCCTGATTCAACGCGTCTATGTGCGCTTTTACCGGATCCCCAAGGTGAATCTGCGCGACTACCGATTCAGGGACTGGCAGGACTAGCCTTAGCTTCGACACTTCAGCTAACCGCACGACGGGTCCGACCCCGCTGCTCGCGGATGTACCGCCCTGGATCAGCGCGCCGGTGTCGGCCAATCGTGCGGTGATGACTCCCGCGAATGGCGCTGTGATGCGCGAATAGTTGGCCAGCGCGTTGTACTGTTTTTGATTTGCTTGTGCTACTTCGAGTTGTTGACGAGCAGCGGAGAGTTGCGCTTCCGCACTGGATACCTGGGCCTCAGCCTCCAAATCCTTGGCTTGTGAGTCGTCAATTTCTTGCTGCGCCACCAAGCCTGCACGGGCATCGGAGGCTAACTTCAAGCGCGCATAACCAGAGTGGGCGGCCGCGTGAGCCGATTGCGCACGGTTTACGTCGCTCTGCGCGCGGCGGATTTCTTCTTGGGAGCGGCGGACCGCTGCATCTGCGCCAGAAAGCTCTGCAGCCAACTCAGGAACCTCCAGCACCGCGATCACTTGACCTTCTTTTACGTGATCGCCCACGTCGACATTGATGTTCCGAATGTATCCGGCAACTTTGGCGTGTACTTCCACGTCCTGGAAAGGCTTGAACTCTCCGGCGATGGTCAGGGTGTTGCCCAAGGGCCGGCGTTCGACCCGTACCACCGCAGCCGGTGGGACGCTGACGCCGCTTTCTGAATGATTAGCATCGTCGGCTTCGCTTGGAGTTCGGCCCATCCATCTCCAGGCAAGCAATAGCACGGCCACCAGGATGCCGAGTGTGATCCATATCTTTTTTTTGGTCATGCAGAAAGTCCCTCGAGTTCGTCCATGGGAATCGACTCATGCCATTTTTCGATGAGTCGAAAAGGCCAAAACCGGTTGTCTAACAGCTACCGCCCCGGAATGATAAAAATAGTGGACTAACTTGCAGGAGGGGGCCGAAACCACAAATCGGCACACACTAACTGATAAGCGCAGGGATGATGCGTAGAAACTTCGGCGGCTTGACCTGCAAGGAAATTTACGGGGGATTCAAGCCAAGTAGTTGCAACTGCGACGGGTATCAGGAAAATCTTACGCGCGTTAGGAGGACTGAAGTGCTGCAACTCGGAGGAACCCAAAGTCGCGCGGTAGCTCAAGCTGCGTTGAACATTGAGTTTCCCTAAAGAAGAGGAGGCCAACGTAGCATACGGGTTGTATAGAAACAGGATGGCAAGCGTTACACACACAAACACCGTAAGCCGACGCCTTAAACCGGATTCGTGAACCAATCTCACTTTTTTTGCCTTCTCCGAACAATAGTAGGAAGTCCGGAAACGGTCAATAGATGCCTGAGGTGATATTTGCTAAGCGTGCTTGCGTTGTTCGAACGGCGACGGGTCAGACTTAATTCGGTGTAGCCATATAACTCCATTAATATCTTAAAGTTAGATAGTTCTACCAATTTTAAGAGACTAACAGCGCGGTTGTAACAATCCTGTAACACTAGACAGCCACACTGACGTGCTTCTATCTAACCCAGACTCGTGGAGAAAAAAACCCATGAAGCGACTCGCACCACTTTTCCTGGCTGTTCTTGCGCTCGTCGCAATTGGTGTGGCCAAGGCCGCGCTTTCCATCAATGGGGCCGGCGCCACGTTCCCTAATCCAATATATTCAAAATGGTTTGATGATTATCACAAGAAAAATCCCGATATCGAGATCAACTATCAATCCATTGGTTCGGGCGGCGGCATCAAGCAGGTAACAGAAGGCACGGTCGATTTTGGGGCAACCGATGGCCCAATGAATGATGAACAACTGAAGGCCTTTCAAGACAAGCACGGCTTCCCAATCCTTCACTTTCCCACCGTTCTGGGCGCCGATGTGCCTACGTACAATATTTCTGGCGTGACTGGAGAGCTGAATTTCACTCCCGAAGCTCTTGCTGGGATTTTCCTGGGTAAGGTGACCAAGTGGAATGACCCGCTCATTGCGGGAGCGAACAAAGGAGTGAATCTTCCAGCAAGCGACATCGTAGTAGTGCACCGCTCGGACGGCAGCGGCACCAGCTATATCTGGACGGATTATCTGTCTAAGGTCAGCGATGAATGGAAAAACAAAGTGGGCAAAGGCACTTCCGTCAATTGGCCCGTCGGCCTTGGCGGCAAAGGCAACGAGGGCGTTGCTGGTCTAGTGAAGCAAACGCCAAATGCTTTGGGTTACGTCGAACTGATCTACGCGGTACAAAACAAGATGCCGTACGGCAAGATCAAGAATTCGTCTGGGGAATTTATCAAGGCCGATCTCCCTAGCGTCACGGCCGCTGCCGCCGGTGCTGCGAAGAGCATCCCCGACGATTTTCGGGTTTCCATCACTGATGCTCCGGGGAAAACTGCGTACCCCGTTTCGAGTTTTACGTGGCTGCTTATTCCGTCTAAGTTTTCGGACGCTGCCAAACGCGACGCTATCAAGGGCTTCCTCAAGTGGATGCTGACCGACGGACAGAATGAGGTCGAAGCACTTTCCTACGCAAAGCTTCCGAAGGAAGTGGTCAGCAAAGAAATGAAAGCCATAGACAAGATTCAGTAATTACGATTTCGACGTACTGATGGCCACCACAACTACGACTGTGCCGAGCGCCGGCCCCATTACGGGCACGCGTTCGTTCATCAGCCGGCTGCGCGACGGCGACGAGATCGCACGCCTGGTAACGTTTATTTTTGCTGGGTCCGTAGTGTTGATTACCTTGCTGCTGGTTTATGAACTGTGGCGAGAGTCCTACTTGCCGCGTCATAAATTTGGATTCGGATTTTTTGTTACTTCTGTTTGGGATCCTATTTTTGACAAATTCGGCGCGCTTCCTTTCATTTATGGGACGGTGGTTACGGCCGGCGTCGCCCTGCTGATTGCTGTTCCCCTGGGCATTGGCGCCGCGATTTTTCTGGCTGAGCTGGCTCCGGCGCGCGTCTCCGACACGCTACAGTTTTTTATCGATCTGTTGGCCGCTGTACCCAGCGTGATTTATGGTTTGCTGGGCGTGTTTATCGTTATCCCCGTGATGCGCCAATATATTCAGCCGGCACTCAAGAGCTCTCTCGGGTTTCTTCCATTTTTTCAGGGTCCAACCTATGGCGTGGGTTTTCTTACCGCGGGAATCGTTCTGGCGATCATGGTGATCCCGTATATCATTTCCGTTTCGCGCGAAGTCCTGATCTCGGTGCCGCGTGATCAGCGCGAAGCCGCGCTCGCATTGGGGTCTACTCGTTGGGAATCAACCTGGAAAGTTGTTTTGCCCTTCGCGCGCACGGGAATTATGGGTTCCATATTTCTGGCGTTAGCCCGCGCGTTGGGAGAAACCATGGCGGTCACCATGGTGATTGGCAACACGCCGACAATCAGCGCATCGCTTTTCTCTCCGGGTTATTCCATCGCCGCCGTTATTGCCAATGAATTCACGGAAGCGACTGGTGATCTCTATTTGCAGGCGCTGATTGAGCTCGGCTTGGTTCTGTTCCTGCTTACCTTTCTCTTGAATGGCTTGGCGCGTCTGCTCATCGTCGTGACTTCGCAACGCGGCAGCGGCATGGGGCAAGCATGAGCAATCGTCTGAGTTGGCGGAAATTTGTCAGCCACTTCATGTTGACTATGACCGGATTGTGCGCGCTGGTTGCCGTGTCAGTTCTGTTTTTTATTCTCGGCTACCTCGTCTATCACGGCGGTACCTCCATTAGCTGGGATTTCTTTACTAAACTGCCAGCTCCGGTCGGTGAAACGGGCGGAGGCATGGCTAACGCTATCGTCGGAAGCGCCAAGCTGCTTCTGTTGGCATGCTTGCTGGGAGTTCCAATTGGGTTTTTTGGGGCCATTTACCTGGCGGAATTCAGCGGGGGTTCGATTGCTTTTGTGGTGCGCTATGCCGCCGATTTATTAAACGGCGTGCCCTCGATCGTTATCGGGATTTTTGCATATAGTTTGGTGGTGCTGCCCTTCAAGCACTTCTCCACGCTAGCTGGCGGCTTTGCCCTGGGGCTGATGATGATTCCCATTACCTTGCGGAGCACTGAGGAGTTTCTACGTGCCGTGCCGCGGGCATTGCGCGAAGGCGCCATGGCCCTGGGCGCAAGCCAGTGGAAGACGATTGCATCCGTAGTCGTCCCCGCGGCCTATCGCGGAATACTGACTGCTGTTTTGCTGGCCTTTGCGCGCGTTGCAGGGGAAACGGCCCCCTTGCTCTTCACTGCGTTAGGCAATCGTTTCTGGAGTCCCGGCTGGAACCAGCCCACGGCGTCGCTGCCAGTAATGATCTTTACTTACGCCATCTCGCCATATGACGATTGGCACCGGCAGGCTTGGGCTGCGGGCCTGGTGCTGCTTGGCTTGATCCTGATTACTAATATCGTCGCGCGGGTCATTCTCTCCCGAGGCATTTCGGTTCCGAGGACTTAATCATGGCTTCTGTGAGGTCGGCAGTGTCCGTAAAAATTACACCACCGGTGTCAGCTCCAACGGGCCGCGAACCACAAGCGCCGTTGGTCATGCGCATGACCGTCTCGAAGGTCAATTTTTATTACGGTCTCAAACAGGTCTTGTTCGACATCAACTTAAATATCGCTTCGAACAAAGTGACTTCGCTGATCGGTCCTTCCGGCTGCGGCAAGTCCACTTTACTTCGCACTTTAAATCGTATGCACGAGACGGTGCACAGCTCCAGGCTCGAAGGCGACATTCTGATCGATAATCAGAATATCCTCGCGCAAGATGTAACTGCGCTTCGACGCCGGGTGGGCATGGTGTTTCAGCGGCCCAATCCGTTTCCAAAATCTATTTTTGATAATGTGGCTTACGGGCTGCGCATCAATGGCTTCAAAGGAGCTCTCTCGGACGCCGTGGAGAAGAGTCTTCGCCACGCGGCCCTATGGGAGGAAGTGAAGGATCAGCTGCATAAGTCCGCGTATGAGCTTTCTGGTGGCCAGCAACAACGTCTGTGCATCGCGCGCGGACTGGCGGTCGAACCTGAAGTTTTGTTGCTGGACGAGCCTTGTTCGGCGCTTGACCCTATCAGTACCGCCAAAATTGAAGAGCTGCTGGTGCAGCTAAAAGATCTCTGCACTATCGTCATTGTCACGCATAATATGCAACAAGCCGCACGGGTCAGTGACTTCACCGCATTTTTGCTTACGGGCCAACTAATTGAATTCAGTCCGACCCCGCAGCTCTTCACTACGCCCAGCGATCCGCGAACGGAAGCGTATATAACCGGCCGCTTCGGCTAATATTCAAAAGCACGCGATGAAAGTTTAGATTCCCTCGAGAGGACGCATGGAACGCCATTTCGAAAGAGATTTGAACGATCTGAAAGAGCGACTGCTCTGGATGGGCAGCCTTGCGGAGCGCGCTGTGCACCAGGCGGTGCACTCGGTGCTGGATTCCGATGAGCAGCTGGCGAATCGCGTGCTCGCCGAAGAAGACGCTATCAATGAATTACAGATTGAAGTGGACGACCGGGTCGTGCAGCTGCTCGCGTTGCACCAATTGATGGCTATTGATTTGCGTTTCGTGCTGGCCGTGTCCCGCATCAATAACGATCTGGAACGTATCGGCGATCAAGGCGTAAATATCGCGCAAGGTTCGTTGCGGATTTTGCGGCACCCGCGCGTAAAGCCGTACGTCGATTTGCCGCGTATGAGCGAGCTGGTTGAAGAGATGGTGCGCAATGCGCTTAATGCGGTGGTGCGCCGAGACGTGGAGCTGGCACAGAAGGTTTTGGCCAGTGACGACCAGGTCGATAATTTTCGCGACCAGATTTTTCGCGAATTGCTGACTTACATGATGGGCGACTCCAGCGTGGTCTTCCCGGCCTTTGAACTGATCCTCGTGGCTAAGAATCTCGAACGCATTGGCGATCACGCGACCAATATCGCTGAAGACGTCATTTACATAGTGCAGGGCCAGGATGTCCGGCATCCCACTGTGGACCGTCGTTAGTCTTGGTTCGATCTCGCTGTCGGGTGCCGCATGAAAAGCAGCAGCGCGATCAACAAGCTGGCGCCGCTGATGGCTGCTCCAATGGCTCGATCCGGCGTTCGAATGAAGCGCACCACCACATGTGACGGTCCAGCCGCCAGCGGCACCATGATCTGCGCTGTTTCCCCCGTTGGCTCCGGAACCACCGCGGTTTCATTCACCTTCACACGCCACGCCGGATAGTCCAACAACCGCAGCTTCAAGACCGACGGTTCGCGTGTCGTAATGCTCATTTCTTTTCTCTCAGCGGTCCAGCGCTGCAAATCAATCTTGGCATCTGATTCGGATCGAGCTTCCGGCGTCGCCGGCATAACCGTTACTCTCTCTGATTTCTCTGGCAACACAGAATGGTCATCCCCTAGCGGGTCATATTCGTCTACGCCTTCAAAGCCTTCGTCGTTTTGCAGGGCCTCCAATAGCACTGGAACGTCTTCGTAGTCCCACCAGGTGTGGCGCACCATGTAGGTGGCTGTGCATGCCAGGATAGCCAGCACTGCAGCAATCATCGATGCCGACCCGTACCCACGCATCCGTTTTCGAACTACAGCGGCGTAGCTGAAACACGCAAACGGAATCGCGAGAATGGACATCCAGCGCCATGGAAATTGTACGAAACGTAACTTGGGAAGTACGATCCACAAAATATTGCTTATGGGCGTCATCAAAAATGCTGCCATCACTGAAAGGGCAATCAACGCGCTCCAGAGGCTCTTCGTCATTGACCGTGCAGTTGACCGGCCTCGTGAAAAACTCAACGCCGCAAATACGCCGGTCAACACTATCATGAGGACGGCGGTGTTTGACGCTATACGATTGAAAGCGTTATGTTCTGCATCGGCAATCACGGTGTACAAGAAATTCTGTGAGGGTTGCAAGCCGGATGCCAGCGCCAGGGAAATGTTCACCCACTTTTGTTCGTACGCGGCAGGAACGAGATAAAAACTTGCCGCGCCAAAACCCAACGCTAGTGCCGCGCCGCCGTGAAGCAACGGGCGCCACGATTTTTGTGTAAGCGCAGTCCACCCAAAAAGCATGGCCAGGCTATAGCTGGCCACCACACCAGCGGGAGCGTTAGTCAGCCATACCGCAGCAAACATCAGCGCCAGAAAAACGATGGAACGCCGGGTTGAGGGAGCCGGCGAGTCCAACAGGCCTGCTACCTCGGCCGCCGCCAAAAACAGGAGCGGGAAAAAAGCCAGTGCAAGTTGCTCCGCAAAATCGCTGCGCATGTACACGATGAGTAGCGCGTAGGGATTCGCCACATAACAAACCGCGCAAACCAGCGCGCCATGTTGCGGAAATAAACGCCGCCCCAGCGCAAAGGCGCAGATGCCCGCCAGGGTCTGCGTCAAAACGATGAACACTGCAGGTACGAAAATCCAGGGCACCACTAATCCGAGCGCGGTGCCGAACATCCAAGAAACGGGGGGATAGAAAATAAATCGTGGTTCGCCGAATCCGTGATTCGCTCCCTCGGTCCATCGTGGCAACAGGATTCCTTCGCGCCACTGAGCTGCCGCGTCCAACCAGGACGCCACGTGAAACGAGAAGTCGTGACCGGAAGCGTTGCCCATCCAAAAAAACGGGGAAATAATTGCCAGCGCGGTGGCTAGAGAAACCACCAACGCAAACGACCAAACTCGCTTACCATTTACTGGTGAATTTGAAGCGCTAGTCTCTCCGGAAGAAACCGTCATGCGAGGTTCATGATTTGTCTGTGAAGGTATTCGTAATAAAACCTATACGAGACGCGATTACGTCAATGTGCTCCTGACCGATCGTTCTTATAAATCACGCCTTCTTTCATTACAAAAAACACATGCTCCGTCTGCCGTACATCCTGCAGCGGATTGCCGGGAACAGCAACGATATCAGCTGACTTACCCGCTTCCAGGGAACCTATTTTGTCAGCCAGTCCTAGCAACTCGGCATCAACCGATGTGCCCGCTCGCAACGCGTCGATTGACTTCATACCCAGATCGACCATCTGATGAAACTCTTCGCCATTGCGCCCGTGCGGATAGACCGCCGCATCGGTGCCTAGTCCAATTTTAATATTCTTAGCCAGGGCTTTTTGAAATGTTTTATGCAAAGAGGTCATCGCCTGCTCGGCCTTTAACCGGATGGCTGGAGGAATGTACATGCCCGACTGTATCTGTTCCGACAATCCTTGCAAGGCCATCAAGGTCGGCACGTAGTAGGTGCCGTGCTGTTTCATCATGTCCAGAGCTTCGTCATCCAGGAACGACCCATGCTCGATGGAATCCACGCCAGCGCGAATGGCGCGCTTGGCCGCTTCCGCTCCATGAGCATGGGCGGCGACTTTTCTTTTTAGCGCGTGCGCTTCGTCGATCAGGGCATTCAGTTCCTCTTGCGTCAACTGCGGCGTGTCAACATCGTCGGCCATAGAAAGGACCCCACCCGAAGCGCAGGTTTTAATAATGTCAGCGCCATATTTGTGCGCCAGGCGCACCGCGTAACGCACCTGATTTGGCCCATTAGCCACTCCTTGTTCCGGTCCCGATTCACTTCCAAACACGCCGGAGCGGTAGCCCGTTTCGTCACAGTGGCCTCCGGTAGCGCCAATGGCATGCACGCAGACCAGCATGCGCGGCCCGGGCACCTTGCCATTGCGAATGGCATTGCGCAGGCCGACATCCAAGAAGTCATGCGAGCCGACATCACGCACGGTCGTAAATCCCGCGAGCAACGTAACTTTGGCGTTGGCGATAGAGTCCAGGGTTTGCTCGGCAATAGTTTTTTGCAGACCGTCCAGCGCGGCCTGCTTATAGTCGGTGGTATACATCATGGTCAGATGGGTATGCGCATCGATAAATCCCGGCAAAAGTGTCGCATCTCCCAGGTCGATCACTTCCGCTCCGGCCGGCACGGTGGCATTCGCGCCCGCGGCGGAAATTTTTCCGCCGGTCACAATCACCAGGCCCGGCGTCATCAACGAATTGCTCTTGCCGTCGAACAGCCTAGCCGCCTTCAGCACCACCGTGCTTGTTTCGGGCGTCCTTGTTTGGGGTGCCTTGCTTTCAGGGTTCTGCGCTTGTCCGTAAGCCTGCGCCACAGACATGCTTGTCACCAGAAATAATCCAATTGTCCTGCGCATCGCGCTTATCTCCTCGTATGGCCAGACGCAGACGATAGCTTGCTGCGAGTAAATGTCAAGAAATCTCGGTATCGTGCCGAAGAAACCACCACGGCCGCGCGCATGTTTTCGGTAAAGAACTGCATGCAAAAATACACTGCAGCCAAGGAGCGACACTAACCTTTTAGGTTCGACGAGCCGGTCGAGGGCGTTCTTTGTGCCCACCCCTGATATACTGGTCTTGGCAGCAGGAATTCCCGTCCACCCTGACCCCCAGCAAAAAAGTGAGCGGTTGCGCGACTCATTTAGGCGTAGGCTCCAGCCCATCGTTGCCAGTTAAGTTCGAACGGAGCAATACATCACCATGGCCGTAAAGCCCGGTGCAACTTTGATGGCGATTCCGGTTTTTAGAACTACATAGGTGCTTCAACAGGCATGTCAATATTCAAAGCGCTGAGAAAAAATCCCGGTTCAAGCCAGGGCGATCTGCTGCGGAGGCGCCGCCGCAAAACGTTGCTCACCAACATCGTAATTATTTCCGTGCTTAGTATTGTCGCTGCCTTGGTGATTACCTGGCAGTCTGGCGGCGTCGGATTTTCGCTCCCGAATTCTGCCGCTGGGCCATCGACCATGACTACCGCGCCGCCCTCGTCCGCTAAAGAATCTTCGCCTCCCGCGCTGCCATCGTTGTCCGACGAAGCGCCCGACGGCTACAAGCTTGAAACTGGACCTTTGGCAGTAACCGAAGTTGCGGGTCTGGTGCTCCATGATGAGAAGCGCAACAAGGATGTGCGCGTTCGAATCTTCTACCCGGTGATGGCCAGCAAATATCCGGTCATCATTTTTTCCCATGGGGCAGGTGGATCGGACACTTGCTGCGAGTCGTTGACACGCCATTGGGCGACTTACGGTTACATTACACTTCAGCCCATCCATGAGGATTCAGTCGCGCAACGGCGCAGTAACGGCGACGAGAACGGACACTTCCCGCAAGCCGTCCGCGAAGCGTTGAAAAATCCCGCGCTCTGGGAAAGCCGTCCACGGGACATTTCCTTCCTTTTGGACTCGCTCGCTGGTTTGCAAAAACGTGTCGCCGGCCTCAACGGGAAAGTCGATGCCAGCCGCATAGGCGTAGCCGGCCACTCCATGGGTGCTTACACTGCGGAAGTTATCGGTGGAGCATTGGTTGATCTGCCGGGCCGTCCTGGTCAAAATTTTTCCGATCCTCGTGCGCAGGCGATTCTCTGTCTCTCGCCGCAAGGTCCGGGACAGTTCGGCTTGACCGCGCACTCGTTCAGCAACATTTCTCTGCCCTTTATGGGCATAACTGGCTCGCTCGATAACCTGGGGACGCTGGCAAACGTAGCTTGGCACAAAATTCCATTCGAACGCAGCCAACCGGGCGATAACTATGAAGTGCTCATCCAGGGCGCGAGTCACATGTCATTCATCACCGCAGAAACCGTAAACTCCGCGCGGTCCTCGCAAGCTGCGGCAATTCTGGGGTATACCAATTCCGCTTCGCTGGCTTTCTGGGACGCGTACTTGAAAAACGATCCCGCAGCAAAAAAATTCCTGCAGTCCGATGCGTTGGAACGCTACAGCCATAGTGCTGCAAAACTCTCACGTCGCTGATTGCGTTACAGCGGTCTCCAATCCATTATCCGGTTATCATCGCTTGTGAGTGAACTGTTCGTTTATCGCAGTCAGATGCCCGCCTCCGCGGATGTTGTTTACGCCTTTCACGCCAAGCCTGACGCGCTTACGCGGCTCACCCCTCCTTGGGAAAATGCCCGCGTCATTGAACGCAGCGGCTCCATAGAACAGCCAGGATCCCGAGTGAAGATCAGCCTTCGCGCAGGTCCTTTCTTCCAAACGTGGACGGCTGAGCACAATGCTTGCGAACCGGGACGTATGTTTCGCGACGTCATGATCGCCGGGCCCTTTCGTCGCTGGGAACATACCCATCTATTCATTCCCGAGGGGCAAAACAAAAGCTGGTTGGAAGATCGCGTGGAGTATGAATTCCCATTGGGCTGGTTTGGGAAATGGATTGGCGGAGCTTATACGCAGCGGAGGTTGTCGCGGATGTTTGCGTGGCGCCACCAGGTAACCGCCGAGGCCGTCGCCCAATAACCCGAGATCGGCGCCTAACTAATCCAGGCGAGTATTTCTCCGGCGTTCACGGTTTGGCCCTCATCTGCGAGAAGGCGCTCGACGGTACCTGATTTTGTGGAACGAATTTCGTTTTGCATTTTCATGGCTTCGACGACCAAAAGGCCCTGTCCTACTTCCACGGTTTCACCGGATTTCACCAGCAAGCGAACTACCTTGCCGGCCATCGGCGCAGTGATCTGCTGGCGTCCTTCGACCTCTACATGGCCGAGACGGCGCCCGCGCCAGGAACGCTGGTCGGTGACCTCAGCGGTAAATTCCCGAAGGCCAGTTTGAATGCTCAGCAGTCCCTCGGGAGAGCGGACAACTCGAATTTCGTGCGATTCGCCGCGAATGAGAATTGAGAGAGTGTTCGCAGCGATCTCTACGACGTCAGCGCCAACCGGCTCACCATCTAGGACGACGCGCCACTGGTCGCCCAGGCGTTCGAGCTCGACGGTGTGAGTTCTCTTTCCGGTTGAAGGCGCCAATTGCACTTCGAATCTCATGGCGTGCGGTCCAGTTGCTGCTCGCGGCCCTCATGCTTCCATCGCGAAATCGTTTCTTCGCCACTGGTCGAGGATGGTGCGGCTGCATTTTGCATGGCCTGCCAAACTGCGGCGCCAATGGCGGCAGCGTCTTCGCTTCCTTGCTCGACAGGAGTTGAACGGTGTTTGCGCAGCAGCAATTCATCTAGCCAGGTGGTGTGGATTTCGCCGCGAACAAATTCCGGCTCGCCAAGAATGCGGCGGAATAAAGCGGCATTGGTTTTGATTCCGGTAACGGTGTACTCCTCGAGAGAACGGCGAAGACGCGCAATGGTTTCTTCCCGGCTATTGCCCGAAGCGATCAGCTTGCTGAGTAACGGATCGTAGTCATTCGGAACGGTCCAGCCTTCATACACGCCTTCGTCGAGGCGAATGCCCGGGCCGCTGGGCGCGTGGCGCGAAAGAATTTTTCCAGGTGACGGAAAGAAATTATTGTCAGGGTCTTCTGCGTACAACCGAACTTCCATGGCGTGACCGCGTGGGGTAATGGTTTCCCATGCGAAGGGCAGGCGATGCCCGGCGGCGATTGCGATTTGCAGCTTGACCAGATCAAGCCCGGTCACTTGTTCGGTGACTGGGTGCTCGACCTGCAAGCGAGTGTTTACTTCCAGAAAATAGAAATCGAGATTGGCATCCACGAGAAACTCAACCGTGCCTGCATTGGTATAACCACCGGCGCGCGCCAGGCGTACCGCGGCGTCACCCATTTTTCTGCGCAGGTCGGGAGTCATGATTGGCGATGGAGCTTCTTCAATGACTTTTTGATGGCGCCGCTGCACGGAGCATTCGCGTTCGCCGAGGGAAACGACACGGCCGTGGGAATCGGCGAGAATTTGAATTTCCACGTGCCGCGGTTTGAGCAAATATTTTTCAAGATAAACGCGGCCGTCGCCAAAACTATTCTGGGCTTCCGAGGAAGCATCGCGAAAGGCGGCCGCCAGATCGCTGAGGCGGTTTACGACCCGCATGCCCTTTCCGCCGCCGCCGGCGACGGCTTTAAGCAAGACCGGCAAGCCAATGTTTTCGATTAAGACTTGAGCCTGCTGGAGAGTTTCGATGGGATCGTTTGTACCAGGCACGCTGGGCACGTCGGAGCGTCGCGCGAGCTGGCGTCCCGCAGTTTTCGACCCTAGCGCTTCCATGGCTTCGGCGGACGGGCCTATAAAGGTGACGCCGGCTTCGCTACAGGCCCGTGGGAGCGCGGGATTTTCCGCGAGGAAGCCATAACCGGGATGCAAGGCGTCGCAGCCCGCACGGCGCGCGACGTCCATCAACTTATCGATACGCAGATAGCTTTCGGCTGACGCTGCTGGGCCTATTGGATAAGCTTCATCGGCCAGCCGGACATGCAGAGATTTACGATCGACTTCGCTGAATACCGCGGCAGAGCGGATGCCCAGTTCTCGGCAAGCGCGCAGGATGCGCACGGCAATCTCTCCGCGATTGGCGATTAGAATTTTCCTGAACATGCCTGGTGAATGGTTCGGCGAAATTTTAACACGCGATGCGCTTGGCCAAAGGTCGGCGTTGGGGTAAGGTGTCCAATCGTTTCTAGACAGATGGGTGCTTCAAGGAGGAGGGGTGAGCAAGCGAACTTTGACGATGTGGGCTGTGGTTCTATTTGTTGGGTTCACGGAGGGCCGCGCGCAGGAAGCGGTGATCGCTCCCACGGAGAATCTGTTAGTCGATGGCGTGCCCAAAATCCCAGCTTCACTGGCGGAGACGGCCGGCCGCTACGGGTCTTACCGTTTCGCGTTAGTTTCGGATTGGCACCCTACGCGACGCCAGATGCTCATCCGCACGCGCTTTGCGGACACGCCGCAAGTTCATTTGGTGAAGATACCCGGAGGGGAACGGCAGCAATTAACGTTTTATCCAGATTCGATAGCGGATGCGCAGTTTCACCCCAACGGGGGCAACTATTTTGTTTTTGTAAAAGATATCGGCGGCGGGGAGTGGTATCAACTTTACCGCTACGATGTGGCTACCGCGAATGTGACGCTGTTGACGGATGGCAAATCGAGGAATTTGCTGGGGTCGTGGTCATCCGGCGGTGACCAGATTGCCTACGTTTCCACCAGGCGCAACGGGCAGGATACGGATTTATGGGTGATGAATCCGAGCGATTCGAAGACCGATCATTTGTTAACACCATTGAAGGGCGGCGGTTGGGAACCCATCGACTGGTCTCCGGATGATAAAAATATCTTGCTGCAGGAGCAAATTTCCATCAACGAAACATACTTATGGCTGGTAAACACTGCGACTGGAGAAAAGGCCGCCCTAACTCCTCGGGATAACAAGGAGAAAGTGTCCTACGCCTCGGCGCGATTCAGCAAAGATGGCAAAGGAATTTATGTAACCACTGATCAGGGCTCGGAATTTCAGCGACTGGCGTTTCTCGATATGTCCGGAAGGAATCCGAAATTTTTGACCACCGACATTCCCTGGGATGTGGAGTCCTTTGATCTTTCGCACGACGGGAAGCGATTAGCTTTTATCACCAACGAAGAAGGCCTCAGTGTTTTGCACGTGATGGATACGGCGACGCAGAAAGCGGTGAACTTGCCAAAACTGCCGGCGGGAGTAATGCAGGGGCTACGTTGGCATCGCGACGGACATGATTTGGCCTTCTCGCTCACGAATGCCCAGGGGGCGGGGGATTGCTATTCGCTGGATGTCACGACTGGCAAGCTGGAACGCTGGACGGTGAGCGAAACAGCGGTCAAGACGGATGCGTTTCCGGCGGCCGAACTGGTGCACTGGAAAAGCTTCGATGGAAAAATGATTTCCGGATTTTTGTACAAGCCGCCCGCGAAATTTACCGGCAAGAGACCGGTTCTGGTGGTGATTCATGGCGGGCCGGAAGGGCAGTCGCAGCCGATTTTTCTGGGGCGCGCAAATTATTATTTGAATGAGCTGGGCATGGCCTTGATTTACCCGAACGTGAGAGGCTCGACGGGATACGGCAAGACTTTTTCGCTGATGGATAATGGATTCAAGCGCGAGAACACTTACAAAGATATCAACGCGCTGTTCGACTGGGTGGGGACCAGAGCGGATCTCGACGCCGACAGAATCGCGGTGACCGGCGGCAGCTACGGCGGGCACATGACGCTGGCAGTTTCCACTTTTTATAGCGAGCGCATACGGTGCTCGGTGGACGTCGTGGGAATGTCTAACCTGGTTACATTTTTGGAGCATACTGAAGGCTATCGGCGAGATTTACGCCGCGTGGAATACGGCGATGAGCGCGATCCTAAGATGCATGACTTTCTCGAAAAAATTGCACCCATGAATAACATCGAGAAAATTAAGAAGCCTATGCTGGTCGTTGCGGGGAAGAACGATCCGCGGGTGCCGGTAACGGAATCAGAACAAATCGTCGGCGCGTTGAAGAAGCAGGGCACGCCGGTGTGGTACTTGATGGCCAAAGACGAAGGGCATGGCTTTCGCAAGAAGCAGAATCAGGATTTTCAGTTTTATACGACAATTGAGTTTTTAGAGGAATACCTTCTTAAATAACGAAGCCACTTTTGAAGCGGTCTTCGACCTCGGTGGCAACTCCAGGATTTAACTACAGGGGGATGTTGCCGTGTTTCTTGCGCGGATTGATATCGCGCTTATTTTCCAGTGCTCGCAAGGCAGTGATGATACGCGTTCTGGTGTCGGCGGGCTCGATGACCGCATCGATGTAGCCGCGCTCAGCCGCGACAAACGGGTTGGCAAAGCGATCTCTGAACTCCTCGATTTTTTCCTCCCGCAACACCTCACGGTTTGATTCCGAAGCCTTATCCAATTCGCGTTTATAGACGATGTTCACAGCGCTTTCGGGACCCATGACCGCGATTTCAGCAGTAGGCCATGCGAAGTTCGCGTCGGTGCGCAGGTGTTTGCTGGCCATCACACAGTACGCTCCGCCGTAAGCTTTGCGGGTAATCACCGTGATTTTTGGAACGGTAGCTTCGGCAAATGCGAATAAAAGCTTGGCGCCATGGCGAATGATGCCGCCGAATTCCTGCTGTGTTCCGGGAAGAAAACCGGGCACGTCTTCAAAAGTAATCAGCGGTATGTTGAAGGCATCGCAGAAGCGCACAAACCGGGCGCCCTTTACGGAAGCGCTTATATCGAGCACGCCTGCCAGAAACGAGGGCTGATTGGCCACGAAGCCCGCCGGGCGCCCATCTAACCTGGCAAGGCCCACGACAAGATTTTTGGCGAAATGTTCGTGCACCTCAAAAAAATACCCATCGTCCACGATGGCCTGGATCGCGTCTTTAATGTTGTAAGGCTGCTGAGGATCGTCAGGCACCAGAGTGTTCAGCGATTCGTCGCGGCGGTTGGGGCTGTCGAAAGTGGCACGGCGCGGTGCATCCTCGAGATTATTGGAGGGTAAGAAACTCATCAATTCCCGAATCATGGCCAGGCAATCTGAGTCATCGCGCGCGACGAAGTGGGCGACGCCACTCTTTTCGTTGTGCGTCATGGCGCCACCAAGCTCCTGCTTGGTGACTTCTTCGTGGGTGACGGTCTTGATTACGTCAGGGCCGGTGACGAACATGTACGAAGTTTCGCGGGTCATGAAAATAAAGTCGGTGATCGCGGGAGAATATACGGCTCCGCCGGCGCAAGGGCCCATAATGGCGCTGATCTGCGGGATCACTCCGCTGGCTAGCGTGTTGCGCAGGAAAATATCGGCGTAACCCGCGAGTGAAGCGACGCCTTCCTGAATGCGCGCGCCGCCGGAATCATTAAGTCCGATAAGCGGGGCGCCTGCGCGCATGGCCAAATCCATTATTTTACAAATCTTTCGCGCGTTGGCTTCAGAGAGTGAACCGCCGAAAACGGTAAAGTCCTGCGCGAAAACGTAAACGAGGCGCCCATCGATGCGGCCAAATCCTGTGACAAAACCATCCCCGGGCGGGCGCTGAGTTTCCATTCCGAAATCGACGCAATTGTGGCGGACAAATTTGTCTAGTTCCTCAAAAGTATTTTCATCCAGCAGGAGGTGGATGCGTTCGCGGGCAGTAAGCTTGCCGGCTTTGTGTTCCTTCTCGCGGCGCTCAACGCCGCCGCCGGCTTCGGCCTCGGCGGACAACCTGCGTAACTCTTCCATGCGATCATGATGATTCGAAGTGGAAGCGGAAAGGGCTTTTTTCTTCTCAGACAAGCGGCCCTCCCGCGAGTGCGTCTTTTTTGCCAAAAATGCGAACGGCGAGATGCGTGGCCAGCCAGACAGTACCTAGCAGCAGTACAACGCCCAGGAACAGTTCGGCTACGATGGCCGCGGCGCGCTGCGCGGTGGATTGAATGGCGGTGACGTAGATGGTGGTCTGCACCAGGATGAACATGGCGCCAAGGCTCATGGCTACGATGAGGATAGTGGTAAAAATTGAAGCAAAAATCATCTTCATGACAAGGGATTGGCGTCAGGAGTCACGCGACAAGAATAACTCAAGTGGCCGGTTTGAGGCTCTGGCGATAAGTGTCGGGGCGACAAAATTAGCAACCTCGGTGGGCTGGTGGGCGTCAGCGCAGACCGGACCAGTCGTCCGCTACGAGAATGGAATCGCTGGGATTTGAGGGGTCGTATTTAACGCTGGCGGGTTGCCCGGCCACCAGCCGTTCGAAACGGATCTGGCCTTCAAGACCGGTAATATCCTGGGCAGTGTGATAGGTGACGCCAGAGATCGCGTAGCTGTAAGAAACCAACTGACGCAATTGATTGTCGGGCAGCGGCCGAGCGCCGAATCCAAACAATGGTTTCGGTTTCGCTAACGGCTCTGGAGGATGCTCGCCGAATTCCACAATCTGGCCCTCGGCGATGCGTCCGATCTGGTTCAGATGCAGGCGGCGCTTACGTTCTATGGCCTCAGTAGTTTCCGCGGGACGAGAAAACGCGTACCCAATCATGACTATCGCGACCACTGCGGCAGCCGCCATGGCTAGAATGATGTTCAGGTCCAGGAATACAAAATTCAACGTTCAGACTCCAGTCTGAGACTTCCGCGGACATCCGCATGAAGATTCCGTGTAGCGGCGGCAACTTGATACAGCAACAGAAGGAATTGCGGCCCGGGAGCCCCCACGCAGCGTAGTTTACCGGAATCAACAATCGCGTGAAGTTGCGGCTGAGGAGCATGCGCTGGATTACGCAACACGCGACTAAGGCAATTTTTCAGTCGAACCTTGGGAAACTAGATCGTTTGGGCTCCTGACTGGCAGCGATTAGCCGGCGCGATGGTGAGGGTGTTCGAAGTGTGCGGAGCGCGCTTTCCAGATGCACCTTCCAATCCAGGAGACTGTCGCGGCGATCAAATACAGAACCGCACCAATGGTGAATACCTCGAAGCTGCTGTACCACTCGCGCAAAGCAGAGAAAAATATACCTAGCGTCCAGTAGGTGATAGTCAGAATGCTCCAGGAAATAAGACTGGAGATGAGTAGGCTTGCGGGTTCGCGGAAGAAACCTAACACCGGGATAAATGCCAGCACGCCCATAATGGCGGCAGCTGCGAGATTGCGCTCCACGGAAATGCGGTCGAAAATCGGAACACGATTGGCGAGATAGATCCAACCAGAAAAAGCCAACGATAGTCCCCCACCTGCGAGCAAGCCGATGCGCACTGCGGAGTTCCTGAACACGTGGAACTGTTGCGGCACATGAGTTTGTGGGCGAGCCAACATGGCTAACGGCTCCGACTACGATACAACCCGGAATTATTGCAATGGTTGCGCTATTTCTACGAGGGCCGGGGGACTTGGCGCACTCTCATTGCCTGCACGGTCCACTGCTGTGACCACATACCAGTAGCGGTGTGAGGGCTGTACAGAGGTATCACGATAAGCGGGCGTGGGCAACAACTCCGTTGTCAGAAGCTGACCTTTTGTGTCTGGGCGTTCACTGCGATAGACGCGATAGCCGGTAAAGTCCGGTTCTACGTTGATAGACCAGGAGAGATCCACGACGGGAGAGTTATCTGTTTCGCCGGGCAGTACGGCTGCGGAAATGGCCTGCGGGGCCGCAGGTGGGAACGTATCCCGCGGCGTGACGATGATCGGCGTAGAGTCGGCCGATTCCAATGATGTGTTATTTCCATCGATTACGCTGCGGACCATATAAGCGTAAGTTTTGCCGAATTCGAACGATTTATCGCTATAGGTTTGTTCCGGTTGTGAGGCCAGCAACTGCAGCTTGCCGTTTAAATTCAGCTGCGAAACGTCAGGTTTGGCGAGATTCGTAGATGCGGCGTCCAGCTCTGCACGATAAATATTGTAACGGACTGCGACAGTGAGCGGATCGCCCGCCGGCGTGCGATTCACCGCAGCCCAGCTGAGTTCGATGGCGGGCTCGGTGACACGAGCTTCGATCGACGCGACGCGCGCAGGTGGCAAGAAGATGCGCAACGAAATAATATTGGAATTGGCGGAGGCGCGTTTTTGTGACAGGCGGGTGCGCACGGCGTAGATCACAATCTTGCCCTCTTGGGCGTTCGTTTCTTCGGGCGTCAAGGGATCGGTGAATTGGACTTTATCGCCGACAAAATATTTTTCGGCCAAGGCGCCGGGGATGGCGTCGACTACGCGAAGTGATTTTAGATCGGGCGAGCCATCGGGTTTTGTTGTGCCGCGGAGGACCTCGAACGCGGCAGTAGACAGCAGCCGGTCCCCAGTAATGGATCTGCCGGGCATTGTAAATGTGAGTTGCACGCCATCGCCGGCCTGACGCGAGGTCAGGTCGCTGATCGCAACGGCCACCGGCGGCGTAGGTGGGACGGGTTCCTGTGGAGCGCCGCAACCGGTCATGACTAGCAAAACAAAACTAATGCAGACGATTCCCAACATGCTGCCCGACATAAAGCTCGACGCGAAACTCTTATGGGGTTGCCATCGAAGTCTCGCGGGCAGGATGCTCACTCGATTGGGCTCTCCGTTTCAAAATAATGGAGATTACAGGATGTAGCGGCTCAGATCCTGATTCTTGACGATGTCGGCGAGTTGTTTAGTGACGTAGGCGGCATCGATCTTGACGTTCTTTTTCTTTAGGTCAGGGGCCTCGAACGAAAGTTCATCGAGAACTTTTTCCAAAATGGTGTGTAGGCGGCGGGCGCCGATATTTTCCGTTTGTTCGTTGACACTCGTAGCAAACCGTGCGATGGCGGCCACGGCATCGTCGGTGAAAACCAATTTAACACCTTCGGTTTCCAGCAGTGCTACGGATTGCTTGAGCAATGCGTTTTTGGGTTCGGTAAGGATGCGAATGAAATCTTCTTCTTTTAGGGATTGGAGTTCGACGCGAATAGGCAAACGGCCTTGGAGCTCCGGGATCAGGTCCGATGGCTTACTGACGTGAAATGCGCCGGCGGCGATGAAAAGAATGTGGTCGGTGCGAATCATTCCGTAACGAGTATTGACGGTGGTGCCTTCGATAATCGGCAGGATGTCGCGCTGGACGCCTTCGCGGGAAACATCCGGGCCATGTCCCGATTCGCGACCGGCAACCTTATCGATCTCGTCGATGAAGATAATGCCCATCTGCTCGGCGCGCTCGACGGCAGTGCGAGTGACCTGATCCATGTCGAGAAGCTTGTTTTCTTCTTCCTGGATCAAGTATTCGAACGCATCGGCCACGGACATTTTGCGTTTCTTTTTCTGCTGACCGAACATTCCGGAGAGGACATCCTTAATATTGACGTCCATTTCTTCAACACCCTGATTGGAAATAATTTCGAAGGAAGGCATGGAGCGTTCGCGGACTTCAATATCTACCATGCGCTGATCCAGCTTGCCTTCGCGAAGCTGCACGCGCAATTTTTCGCGGGTGCGGTCGGTTTGTTCGCGTTGCGCAGTGACGTCCGCTTCACTGGCGCCTGTTGCGGGCGCTGGCGACGGCGGAAGCAGTAAGTCCAGGACACGCTCCTCGGCGGCTTGTTCCGCCCGGTCGGCGACTTCGTCAAGCTTTTCCTCGCGGATCATATCGATGGAGGTCTCCACCAAATCGCGAACCATGGATTCCACATCGCGTCCAACGTATCCAACCTCGGTGTACTTGGAGGCTTCCACCTTGACGAAGGGACAGCCTGCGAGACGCGCGAGGCGGCGCGCAATTTCCGTTTTGCCGACGCCGGTGGGTCCGATCATCAGAATATTCTTGGGCAGGATATCTTCAGCGATTTCAGGAGCGAGCTTTTGCCTGCGAACACGGTTGCGCAACGCCACGGCTACAGCGCGCTTAGCAGCGTTCTGGCCGACGATGTACTTGTCGAGTTCGACGACAATTTCTCGCGGTGTCATGTCGTCGAGTGCGGGTAGCAGTTCTCCCTCTTCGCTGGGAGCGGTTCCGTTGGCGCCGGGAGTGAGTACGATTTCTTTATCGGTTTTGGACGGCATCGGATCCTTCTAAATTAATTCCTTAACTACGGAGCGGCGTCTAATTCGTCACAATGTAATGCAGCCAATTAAGCCCGACTATAGGATGCATTGTCGAACCTTTGTGGTTGATATACCCGCTGCTAGATCTCCTCAACGGTAAAATTCGCATTGGTATAGATGCAAATCTCGCTAGCGATGCGCATGGCTTCCATGGCCAAATCTTTGGCGTTCAATTTGGAGTGCTTTACTAACGCGCGCGCCGCGGCTAGCGCGTAGGAGCCACCGGAACCGATTGATACAATCCCGTCGTCGGGTTCAATGACGTCGCCATTGCCTGACAAAATGAACGTGCCTTTGTTATCGGCGACGATCAGTAACGCTTCCAGATGGCGGAGAGCGCGATCCTTACGCCATTCTTTGGCGAGTTCGACGGCGGATTTCTGCAAGTTGCCAGAATGTTCCTGCAACTTGCTTTCAAAGCGTTCGAACAAAGTGATGGCGTCAGCGGTCGATCCCGCAAAACCAGCAATAACTTTATCGTTATAGAGCCGGCGGGTTTTGCGGGCGGTGTGTTTCATGACGTGATCGCCCATGGTCACCTGGCCATCGGCGATGAGCACGACTTTGCTGTCCTTACGCACGCACAGAACGGTGGTTCCGTGCATCAGTGCCTCTCCCTGGGTATAAGGCATTCAAATATTATACCGCTGACCACCTTCCGGTCCCTAAATTCGTGTGAGTGGGCAGAATTTTTCTTAGCTGGACGAAAGCGTTCCGGTAACTTTTATGTTCGCGCCGCGAGCGCCAAGGCGTTGCGATGAGCGATAGCTTCGATGGTGATCATGGGATTGACTCCAGAAGCGCTTGGAAAACTGGAGCCGTCCATCACGAAAAGATTGCGCACTTCCCACGTTTCGCCGTCGGGGTTGGTGGCGGACGTCTTGGGAGAACTGCCTAGGCGGGCCGTCCCCATGATGTGGAAGGAGAAAAGTGCGAGTCGGCCGGAATCCCAGCCGGCAGAATCCATAGCATGCGTAAAAGAATCGATTGAGCCGTGGCGGCCTGGCTCGTAAGCACACCATTTTGCGTGCGGCGAAAATATATGGCGGGCGCCCGCCGCTTCAAGGATGCGCGCCGCGGAGATAAATCCCTGGCGCAAGTGGCCGCGGTCGAATGGCGAAAGAGCATAGTGCGCGACGGGGTGGCCTTGCGGATCGGTGGTTACGCTACCGCCATCTTTATCGCGGAGAAGTACCCCGATGCCTACGGTGTTCGAAAGCCATGCAAGAAAGGAGCGATGCTGTTGCGGATTGCGCCACGGTAGCGCGGCCACGGCGATCACCGGTTGCATCGCGGTGGTTTCATATTTCACGCCAAAATTTCCGGTCATGGAGCGATGTTCGTCGGAGTAGATCGCCTGCATAGTTCCTTCCCAGGGACGGATTTCTTCGTCGAACACGCCGTTGACGTTGGAGACAGGATGTAAATGCAAGTGCTTGCCAATATGTTCGTTGCGAAGGCCAGAACGGCTCAGCAGTGCCGGCGTATGAATGGCGCCGCAGGCTACCACCACGGATTTGCAGGTGATCGAAACGCGATGCCCGCTTTTCGAGACGGCTTCGACGCCAGTGACATGCCCGGCTTCAATGCGAATTTTCTGAGCGCGTGTTTCGGTGAGGATACGCGCGTGATTTTTTTGTGCGTCGGCAATCCACGTTTTTGTCACAGATTGTTTGGCACCTAAGGCGCATCCGACTCCGCAATAGCCACATATTTCTCCCTGGTCGCAGCCGATCACGTTGCGGGGCATCGCGTCAACGTGCCAGCCCAGGGCGCGCAAACCACGATTCAGAATTTGCTCGCGCGGGGAAATGCGATTGTGGTTGTTGTTTACGGAGAGCCGAGCGCACACGGCATCAAGGCTGCGGGTGTATTCATTTTGCGTGAACCATGGGACGCCACCGGCGCCCCATTCCGCGCGGATATCGTCGGGCGTTCGAAACGAGGTGGTGTAGTTCACCACGGTGCCGCCGCCCAAACATTGGCCCGCTAATAACCCGACACTGTGATCGGCGGTCGCGGCAGAGCCACCTTCGGTATACAAGCGCTGGTAGCCGGCAAGTTCCGCGCCGTCGAAATCGGTGTCATCGTAATATCCTCCGACTTCGAGAATGATCACGTCTTTACCGGCAGCCGAGAGGACGGCTGCCACGGTGCCGCCACCGGCCCCGGAACCGATAATGCAGATTTCACAGGAGAGTTTGGTTTCTTGTTGAGGAACGAGTGTGGTCAACTCACGCGAGGAGTTGGAGCGAGCGCCGAGGTTCGGTGGACCTGGATACCCAATTTTGTCCCATACCGGCGTTCGCACGCCCTGCAGGCACGGCAACATTACGTAAAGGTAAGAGACGGCTTTTCGCAAAGCCTGAAACGCGGCGCGGCGGCGGCCAAGCGAGCTTTCGGCCCACGAGAGCAAGACGCGAACGCGGGCTTCTTCGGACAATTTCGAGAATCGCGAGGTACGCTTGAGCGAAATCATAGTGTGCAGTTGCGAATCCCAGAAGTTGAGAAGCTGCAGAAATTGTTTATGATCGCCGCGACGCGGATTGAAATCCATGGCCTCGGCGATCGCTTGCGGAACGCCTAGTTCAGAAGCCGATGGCCAGCCATCAGCTGCGGGCGCGAAAGTGTCACAAATTAGTTGCAAGGAATGCTGCTGGCGGGAAGTTAATTTCATCAGCAGGAGCAGACTAACAAAAAGATAGTCAGTGCGGGAAGGAAGCGGCAGGCCAGCAACTGAGGCACCCGAAAGAGACTGGAAGGGGTTTCAGATGATCAGTCTCGGGCGTTCCTGTATCTATCTTTGTCCTTTTTGTTTCCGACTTGAGCATAGCGCTTTTCGAGCGCGGTCTTGGTGAACATATCTTCGGGAAGATGCGGATCGAAAGTGCAGATGTCGTAGAAGGCTTGGTAGTAGCGTTGGCCGTTGCGTTCGCGGGAGACTTGCAGCGCAATCATCACGCCACCTATGCGTTGGTAATTGGTATAGATGGTGGTTTCTTCCGTGCGTTCCTGAGTATTTTCGTCAACGGAGTTGATCACGCTGTGCAGCAATAAATGCGAGGTGCGGTCGATACCCAGTCGCAGGGTGCGCTGGCCATCGGAAATTTCCACCCAGTCGACCGGGCGCATATCGACGATGCCTTGTCCCGCGTAATACAAATTCAAACTTTGATCTTTAAGGCCGGAGCGCAGCACATTATCCACGTTGTATTTCACCGCCGCTGCGAAATCAGAGACCGCTTGGGCCGGCTCTTCACTCACGCCGGCGCGATCCATGGTCCAGCCTTGGTTGCCGTCGAACGCGTCGATGACATTGCCCTTTTTGGAGTAGTCGATGCGGTGCTTGTCGGGGTAACGCCAATAATCCTTGAAGTCGATGAAACCCATGAGTTCGCCGGCGTGCCCGAATTGCGCGCGTCGGCCGTCGCATTCGCGCTCACGAACTTCGAGATAGGCGGGGCCGCCGAGAGCTTCCGTCAATTGGCTGAGAATCTGCCGGGCTTTGGCGACGCGCTGCTCCGGCAGCATGGTATCCGGATTTTGCTCCGGACGCACCGCCGCGATAGCCCCATTGCTCGCGATGTACGCGGCGCTCATAAGAACGAGACACGACAATAGAGCCCAAACTTTCGAAAACCTCAGCCACACAAGACCGATCCTCCATTTACATTGATGACCTCGCCGGTCATGAAGTTGGCTAGATCGGAGGCCAGAAACAGAATGGGCCCGGCAATTTCTTCCGCGGTAGCGGCCCGCCCGAGTGGAATGGCGGCGGCGACCATTTTTTGGCCGGCTTTCGAATTGAGGACGTCATTGGACATATCCGTGGCAACCCACCCGGGCGCAACGGAATTAACCAGAATGTTATGACGAGCGAGCTCCGAGGCTAGCCCTTTGGTGAGGCTGATAATTCCGCCTTTGGATGCCCCGTAATGCGTGTGTAACGATTCGCCGCGTTGTCCTGCGGTGGAACTGATAGGAATGATTTTGCCGGATTTTTGCTTGATCATGTGCGGCACGGAAAAATGAATGATGGAGTACACGCTGGTAAGATTCACGCGAATCATGTCGTCCCATTGCTTCTCGGTCATTTTCTCGATGGGTAGATTGTCGCTGTTCCAGACACCGGCATTGGGAACCACGATGTCCAGGCGCCCCAGGCGGGATATCGCGAAGTCCACCAGCTTTTTGTTATCAGCGTGACGGCCAACATCGGCTTTGAAGGCTTCCACGCGGGTGCCGTGCTTTGCTGCATCCTGCTCGACCTGCGCGGCGGGCTCTTTGGATTTGTAATAATTGAATACTACGTCCGCGCCGGCTTGGGCGAAGAGTTTGACCGCTGCCGCGCCTATGCCTCTGGAACCCCCCGTAATCAGTGCCGCCTTGCCCGCCAATGAAATCATCTGTCCCCCAACGATATTTGAAGCATACGTATAAACTTTTCGCCGGAACTTTCCGGTTACCTGCGGACCGTTTTTCTCGGCAGGATCTGCGCAGCTAAATTTTTTGCGCGACCGCGCTCCGAGCTTGACTGGCCGCGGCAATGAAGTCTTTAAACAATCTTTCAGAAATGGCATCTCCGAACATGCGTTCGGGATGCCACTGCACGCCGACGATCCAATTCGAATCGCCGGTCCACTCGACCGCCTCGATGGTGCCGTCGGGAGCGTGCGCGGTGACCTGCAAGCCTTTTCCTACGCGCTCCACCGCCTGATGGTGCGAGCTATTCACCGGCGCCTCAACAACACCAGCAATTTTGGCAATACGACTTGCCGCCTCAAAGGTGGCGGCATGAACCGGGTCGGCCTCCGGTTCTGGCACGATGTCGTGCTTGGTATGCGCTATGGGCGTGTCTGTCTCCTCACGCAGGTCCTGAATTAGGGTGCCGCCCAGATAAACATTCAGGAGCTGGCAGCCGTAGCAAATGGCCAGGACCGGTTTTTTTTCGCCGAAAGCGTGCTTCAAAATGGCGCGATCGGTATTTTCTCGCGGGGCATCGGGAGGCTCGGATTTGCCGCGATTTACCTCCCCGTATTTGGAGGGTTCGACATCGGCAGGGCTCCCCGGTAGCACGAAGCCATCCAGGCTCGGTAATAGCTCCTGGAGCTCTTCAGGATGCCGCAGAGACAGCAGCACTGGCTCACCACCGGCGGCACGCACGGCGTCCTGATAATTCTTGGTCTTGGCGAGATTGACTTCTGTCTCTTCCGCAGAGGTCCGCCAAGGGATCCCCACTCGTGGGGGTTGTAATTTTGGGGGGGGCATGGAACCCATGAATCCTAGCATCCCAGCCAGAAGGCCAGCAACCCGGCGGGGGGCGGCAGGATGACCGGGGGCGACCACCGCTAGACAAGTCGAAGCTTAAGGCTTAGGCGAAGTCAGGGTGAGAGGCGCGGGCGTATGTTTTATCGAGACAGAACGAAGGCTGATGAAAGAACGGCGGTAGAGCGCGAAGACTGGCGGAAAGTTGCTCGAAGGAACTGCTCCACAGAGTGATGTGGCCCAACTTGCGGCCTGGGCGAGGCGATTTACCGTAGAGGTGCAGGTGGGCGCCCGGAATGGCAAGAACCTCGGCACCGGCCGGCGTTTCGCCAATCAGATTCAGCATAGCGGCGAAACCATAGACTTTCGTGGAGCCAAGAGGCAAATCCAGAACGGCCCGCAGATGATTTTCGAACTGGCTAGTTACCGCGCCTTCGATCGTCCAGTGTCCGGAATTGTGGACGCGGGGCGCCATTTCGTTGGCCACCAGGCGCCCCTGATAGTCGAAAAACTCGATGGCCAAAACGCCGGCGTAGTCGAGCTCGGTAAGAATGCGGCAAGCGATGTCTTCCGCTTCCCGTTGAAGATCGGGCGCAAGCGATGGGGCTGGTGCGATGGAAAGCCGTAAGATGCCGCCGTGGTGGCGATTCTGCACCAGGGGGTAGAAGACGATGTCCCCATTACGTGCACGAACACCAAGAATGGAAAGTTCCCGGGTGAAAGAAATGAAGCGCTCCAGGATAAACGGTGCTGAATCGTGTGAGGCGTGCGCGCCGTTCATATTTGGCGCTTTGGCGAAAGTGTCTGCGATTTCGTCTTTTAACTTGTCTACATCGGCAGCCGTTCGCAATATCCACTGACCCTTGCCGTCGTAACCGAAGCGAGAAGTCTTCAGCACCGCCGGGAAACCGATGGCGGTCACCGCGGCGTCCAGCGATTTCAGATTATATACTGGTGCGAACTCCGTTGTGGCGATTCCCAGCTTGCGAAATAAGGCTTTTTCTTTCAGGCGGTCTTGCGCAACCTCCAATGCCGCCGGCGGAGGAAAGACGGGAACGCGTTCACTGAGAAATCTGGTGGCGGCGACGGGGACATTTTCGAATTCGTAGGTTACGAGTTCAAGCCCGCTGGCAAATTTTTCTAGTGCGGTTTGATCATCAAAATCAGCGGTGACGCGTTGCGCGATGCGGCCCACCGGCGCTTCCGGAGAAGGGTCGAGAAAACGGAACCGCAAACCAAGCGGATAGCCGGCCAGCGCGAGCATGTATCCGAGTTGACCGCCACCGAGGATGCCGATGGTCACGAGGATTTCCTAGACTTAATTGCGCGCCGTTCGCGGCGGTTTTTTTTGAATCGCGCGGGTACCGAAGGATCGGGAGCTTCGAGGACACGATTGGTTTGAGAGTCGCGAAACCGGCTCAGAGATTCTCGAATTGCCGGATATTTGATGCCCAGAATGGCTGCAGCGAGCAGCGCGGAGTTGACGGCTCCGGATTTGCCGACGGCCAAAGTGCCTACCGGGATTCCGCCGGGCATCTGGACGATGGAGAGCAGAGAATCGAGTCCTTTGAGAGCTTTGGACTCTACGGGAACTCCTAAAACGGGCAACACCGTTTTCGACGCAGTCATGCCCGGAAGATGCGCGGCGCCGCCAGCCCCCGCGATAATAACTTCGATGCCGCGCGCTTCGGCGCCGGAAGCGTATTCGAACAACAGATCTGGAGTGCGGTGGGCGGAGACGACTTTTGTTTCGTGGGGAATGCCTAGCGCCGACAAAGTTTTGGCGGCAGGTTCGAGAGTTTCCCAATCAGAGGAAGAACCCATAATCACGCCGACGAGCGGATTGGCGGGCAAATGGTTGGCGTTATCGCGCGGCGATGATTTCTTGTCAGGCATCTCGATGATGCGTTCCACTTAACGGTAATGCAAATGATGAGGCGGATATTCTACGGTGTTTTGGGGTTCGCGGCGACTGGCGCGCGTTTTTTCCAATAGGCGCGAAGCTGGCCAACCAAGTAAAGGGAGCCACAAATGAAGATGGCGTCCTGGGGTTGAGCCTTGGCTAACACATGGTCCAAGGCTGTTTCGGCTTCGGGGATAGTTTCGGAGTGTCGTGCGTGATGCCCAGCGATCTCCGCTAACTGAGAAGCAGAGATAGCCCGGGGCGTGCGTGGCTCGGTGAAGACCACTTCGGCGGCCAGCGGAAACAGTTGCCCGGCTACCTCGTCCACGGACTTGTCTCGCAGCGCTCCGTAGATAAGCCAGATTTTGCGTGAGGCGAAATTCTGGGTGAGAAATGACGCCAATTCGCGAGCAGCGGCGGGATTATGCGCGCCATCGAGATACACATCCGGATGCGCATGCAGTTTTTCGAGGCGTCCGGGCCACACGGTGTTCGCGATGCCGGAAGCGATGGCCTCGTCCGCGACGTGCAAGCCGCGAGCGGCGAGTACGTGCGCGGCTGCTACAGCGTTAAGCGCGTTCTGCACCTGGAAATGGCCAGGTAAGGATGGGGAGATATCAAGTGACCAGCCGGACGAGAATTTTTCAATGGTGGCTGTGACGCTTCCTGCTAGAACACTTTCTGAACTTACCCGTCGCGCGCTGACCGGCCTTTCGTGAATTCGATATGCGACATTGGTTTCGATGACCGGACAGCTTAGCGCTTGGGCGCGTTTGAGGATTACTTCGCGGGCTTCGGGAAGTTGTTGAGCGACCACGACCGGGGTGTTTGGCTTTAGAATGCCGGCCTTCTCCGTTGCAATTTCATGTAAGGAGTGACCCAGGAAATTTTCATGGTCAAAATCAACGGGTGTAATGATGGTTACAGCCGGCGCCAGAATATTTGTGGCGTCGAGACGCCCCCCGAGCCCCACTTCGAAAACTGCAAAATCCACGCGTTGCCGCGCGAAATGTTCCATGGCCATGGCCGTGACGCACTCGAAATAGGTGGGGTGAGCGCGCAATTTGCCGTCGGCAAGCAGTTGCTCTACGGTCTCGTGGATTCGAGTGAAGACGGCGGCAAAATCCCTGTCGCCGATTTCTTTCCCATCGTTACGGATGCGTTCGTTTATTTTTTCGAGATGAGGCGAAGTATTGAGGCCCGTCCGCAGCCCGGCGTGCCGCAGAATCGATTCCAGAAACGCGGCCGTCGATCCTTTGCCATTGGTGCCCGCGATATGAGCGCTGGAATAAGCACGACTGGGATGACCGAGGCGTTCATCGAGAACCGCTATATTTTCCAGATTGAATTTGGCTGCGGCGGCTTGCGTGGGTGCGGCTAGTTCGCGGCCAAGAGAAAGCAAATAAGTTACCGCGGCGGCGTAATCCATTTTCTGCGCTAGTCAGTTCAGCAAGAGGTCGAGCGAGGTACCGATGAAAGACTTCAGATCCTTGCGCAGCACGATAGCATCCAGAAATCCGTGCTCCAGCAGAAATTCCGAACGCTGGAAACCTTCGGGCAATTTCTGGCCGATGGTTTGTTCGATTACGCGTGGGCCCGCGAAACCGATCAATGCGCCGGGCTCGGCGATATTCAGGTCACCGAGCATGGCGAAGCTGGCTGTAACGCCGCCGGTGGTCGGATCCGTGAGCAAGGAGATATAAGGCAGCCGAGCATCATCGAGCTTGGCGAGTGCCGCGGAAACTTTTGCAAGTTGCATCAAGCTGATCGTACCTTCCATCATGCGTGCGCCGCCAGAACAGGACACGGCAATAAACGGTTGGCGCGTTTCGATGGCCAGCTCGATGCCGCGAGTCACCTTTTCTCCCACGACCGCGCCCATGGAGCCGCCGATGAATCCAAACTCCATCGCGCAGATAACTACCGGGCGGCCGTTCAATTGGCCTTCCGCGGTGATGATCGCGTCGTTCATTCCTAATTTTTTGCGCGCTTCCCTGAGGCGCGTGGCGTATGGCTTGGTATCGGTAAAATTCAGCGGATCCGAGGAAGTCATGCCCGCATCGTGCTCCGTGTAACGTCCATCCAGCAGCGTTTCCAGGCGCTTTTTGGCATCCATTTTGAAATGGAATTGGCACTTCGGGCAGACGAAAAGATTCTCTTCCAAGTCTTTGCGGAAAACGATGGTGCGGCAGGAGTCGCATTTGACCCACAGGCCTTCCGTGCGCACCCGGCGTTCTTCAGGCGGAGTGCTCTGTTCGATGGCTTTCTTGTCGCGTTTAAACCAGGTCATAGATCGTCAGCAGCGCGGACTAGTAGTCGACTCCCCGCCGCGCCAGTATACCCTTCGTGTACGGATGCTTCACCTCACGCATCTCGGTGACCAGATCGGCCAGCTCAGTTATCAGTGGGTGAGCATTTCTGCCTGTGCAGATTACGTGAACGCACTCCGGTCGATCTTTTAACGCCTTCGCAACTTCATGCGGATCGAGCATTTTGTAACTGATGGTGTAATTGATTTCGTCGAGTATCACCAGATCGTATTTTCCGCCGTAGATTGCTTCGCGGCCTGCCTGCCAACACTCCTGCGCCAGCTTAATATCTTCCGGATCAGTTTCCGCGCCTCCGATCTTTACGAAGCCACGGCCCATGGGCCGAATTTCAAATTTGTCGTCGCCCAGCATTTTGGCGGCGTCCAGCTCGCCGTAATGCCAGGAGCCTTTGATGAATTGCACCATCAAAACGCGCAAGCCCTGGCCTACAGCGCGAAATGCCGTACCCAGCGCGCAAGTGGTCTTACCCTTGCCGGGCCCGGTGTAAACGATAAGCAATCCCTTTTCTTCCGGCATCAGGGTCCGATCCACTGGTGTGGGTTATTGGCGAAACGCAACGAAGTTTGCGGATTGCATCCGGAAACGTCAAGAGCTACCACGCGAATAACGCCTGAAAAAGTTTCAGTCTATTCCAATTGCAGCCGCTTAACGAGTTCCCCGGCGATGCAATGGATGCGGTCTTGCGTGGCTGCAGGCATGGCTGTTTTCGTTTTTGCATGTGGGTCGGACAATACGATCCACAAGCCGGGGCGGTAAACTTCATCATCTCCGGGACAAATCGCACCGGTCAATTGAACAAGTTCAAGCGCGGGAGGCTTTGAATGCGTGAAATCAAGCTTCGCATTTTCGGGAGAGCCTGCCTGAAAAGGTGGGTGAACCAACAGATCCATCAAAACACCGCGAGCGTCGTCGACGAGATCGCGAAAGCCCTGCGAAACCAAAATGAAGTCGACGTCGCGCGGCGTCGGCTGCTCCAGTTGATCGAGATCGTAATCGGGCAAAGGCTTGTCGAGAGGGATTTCGATCGTGGCTGAGGGCTGATTTACGTCGGCGATAATGCGAATGGACATAGTTGCTGCTTTCGAGTGCACAAACTACTTTGGATAGGCGCTGCCGGCGAGAATTGAAAAAGCACGGTAGAGCTGCTCTGCGAGCATAACACGCGCAAGTTCGTGCGAGTAGGTCATGGCGCTAAGCGATAACTGTTGCTGAGCCTGGCGCCGAATGTCTTCGGGGAAGCCCTCGGCTCCCCCGCACACGAAGATCAATTGGCGCGTGCTTCGGTCGCGATGCTCACCAAGCCATTTGGCAAAGCCGTTAGAGTCCAGGCTTTTTCCCGCATCGTCCAACAGAACGACAGTGGACGGCTGGTCGAAGGCAAACTTTTTTAGCGCCGCTTCCGATTCGCGCAGCTCCATAACTTCGATGGGCGCAGAACGACTGATGCGTTTGACATAATCGTCGATGATCGCCCGAAGCTCCGGCCGGCGAGTTTTGCCAAGCATGACCAGCTGCAGACGCATTTTTTATTAGGCCATCAGGAAACTGCTTCGCCCGGGAACCGTTCGGAGTCTCCAGCGCTGCGGCGGGTCACGCTATCGTGGCCCAGGCTCTCGGGGGAATCCGGGATTTCCAGTTTCGGCGCCGAACGCCACAGGCGCTCCAGATCGTAATAGCGCCTAGCCTGTTCGCTGAACACGTGGACGACGAACCCTCCAAAATCAAGGAGCGCCCATTCGGCGGAACGCTGCCCTTCGCGATGCTCTGGCGAGCGCTGCGCGTGTTTATACAATTGCTCTTCGACCTCGCTGCAAATGGCTTGCACCTGCGGAGTGCTGAAGCCGGTACAAATGACGAAGTACTCCGTGAACGCGCCCAGGCCGCTCAAATCAAGGACCGTGATTGCTCCGGCTTTTTTTTCCTGAGCTGCATGAACGGCCAGTTGCACACCTTTTGGAAAGGATTCTAGTTTCACTGGTATAACCTTTGTTTCAGAATGTATTCCTCTACGCGGGCAGCCACAAGCCCGTGAATGGATTGACCGCGATTCGCGCGGCGGCGAATATCTGTTGCGGAAATATCGCTGTTCACGTTTTCCAGAAGATATACCGTGCTGCGATGTAGATGAGCTACCACCAGCGAAGGGTGCGCAGCTTCGGTTTCTTTTTTTAAATCCGGGCGCGCAATCGAGTCCGGCGGAATCACCAGCCGTAGCGCCTCCGGACGAATGCCTGGGCGATTGGCGACGATGAAATCGCACAAGCCCAGAAGCGTCTCGTATTCCTTCCACATCGGAATGTCCAGAAAAGCGTCCGCGCCAATGATGAAAAAAACTCGATCGCCGGAACCGTTATAAGCGTGTCGAAAATAACGCACGGTGTCGACCGAATAGTGCAGTTGGCTGCCGCTGAAGTCTTCCCCGGCTTCGGCCAGCGAGGGAACGAAGTGAGGATGCTCCGTACAAGCGAGAGAAACCATTGCAAAACGGTGCGGGAAAGGCGCGAGATGTTGCTTCAGCTTGTGCGGAGGCCGGCTGGCTGCGATGAAATGAATTTCGTCAAAATTAAAGCGCCGGTCGGCCGCGCGAGCGATGGCCAGGTGGCCATTGTGGATGGGATCGAATGAACCGCCGAAAACAGCGATGCGCCGCGGATGATGTTTTGTAGCGGTTCTGTGGGCTTGCGCGGTGGTCAATTCTTCTCCGGAATTAAAGTTGCCGCCCGCGGTACGGTTTGGGCTCCATGTTGTAATTCTCTCATGATTTTTCGTCGCGGCTTACTACCCTCAGATGCGCTTGATGTTCAGCAGCACTAACAGGAATGTCCGGCGAGGAGTCAGACATTTGATCATCCGTAGCGTCAAGCGCATGTGCAGTATCAGGCGCGTGCCGGGGAATTTTGTCCAAAGCGTCGGCGATAGAGCGCACCAGCTCTTTTACACCTTCGCCTGTAGCAGCGGAGATGGAATGGAATTCAATATGCCCCCGTCGGCAAAAATCGCGCAGCGCTTCGAGCCTCGTGCGGTCGGTAGTGGCGTCAAGCTTCGTGGCCACCACGATGAGAGGTTTTTCGGTAAGAGTTGCGCTAAAAGCTGCCAGCTCACCTGAAATAACTTTATAAGAGCGGACCGGGTCGTCCTCGTTCGAATCGCTAGTGTCGATCAGGTGAACGAGCAGTCGCGTACGCTCCACGTGACGAAGAAAACGCATGCCCAGGCCGGCGCCTTCGTGCGCGCCTTCGATCAGTCCGGGAAGGTCCGCAACAACGAACGTGCGCCCTAGTTCGGTCCCATGCCCGCCAGTACCGCCGTCGGCGTTTACTACCCCAAGATTTGGCTCCAGCGTAGTGAAGGGATAATTGGCAATTTTGGGGCGTGCCGCGGAAATCACTGAGATCAGCGTGGACTTTCCGGCATTTGGGAATCCCACCAGGCCTACGTCGGCGAGTAATTTCAATTCCAAACGCAGGTGACGCTCTTCGCCGTCCTGACCTTCCTCATGCTCGCGCGGAGCCTGGTGCCACGGCTTTGCGAAATGTTGATTGCCTCGCCCACCGCGGCCGCCGTGCGCGACAAGTATCCGCTGGCCAGGCGTAGCCAGGTCCGCGATGGTCTCGTTCGTTTGCGCATCGTAAACCACCGTGCCCACCGGAACGAGCAGCACCATGTCTTCGCCAGATTGCCCGCTGCAATTGGAGCCCTCTCCGTGACGTCCACGGTCAGCTTTGAACTCGCGGTTATAGCGATAACGCAGCAGCGTGTTGTCATTAATGTTGGCTTCCAGATAAATGCCCGCGCCATGGCCGCCGTCGCCGCCAGAAGGGCCGCCACGCGGAACATATTTTTCGCGCCGGAACGCCACGCAGCCGTTGCCGCCGTGGCCTCCCTTTACGAATATTTTTGCTTCATCAGCGAACACGAACGTCCTTTGTGCTTTTAGCGGAGGAATTGTCGCAAAAACAAAACGGTCCCGGATGACCGGGACCGCAAAAAAATCGCAGACCGAAGTCCGCCTGAATTCATGGTGCCGATACCGTTCAGTTCGTCGCAGATTTCGCGAAAGATTTCGCTTCGTCGGCAGGTTCCACGCTGATAAAGCGTCCGTTGCGGCCCTTGTCCTGAAACTTGACGATGCCGGTGACTAGTGCGTAAAGCGTGTCGTCCTTACCTTGTCCGACGTTAACGCCGGCTTGATGCTTGGTGCCGCGCTGGCGAATCAGAATGGTCCCTGCGTTGACAAATTCTCCGCCGAAGCGCTTCACGCCCAGCCGCTGACCGTGTGAATCGCGGCCGTTTGTAGAGGAGCCGCCGCCTTTCTTATGTGCCATGATGCAATCCTTTTCGGGAAACTTGCGGTAAATCCCAGTGAATAATTTTAGAGTGGTACTTCCAGCTACAGCGAGATGTCGCTGACCTGTACCGCCGTGTAATTCTGACGATGGCCGCGAGAAATCTTGTACTGATTGGTTTTCTTGAATTTCAGCACGGTGACTTTCTTGGAGCGTCCCTGTTGCACGATCTTCCCGGTCACTTTGGCTTTGGAAGCGTCTGATCCGGAAAGCACCTTTTTATCTTCCGTGTGCACCGCCAGAACCGATCCGAAATTCACAACTTCGCCAACGTCGCCGCTAACTCGTTCAATTCTAATAGTATCGCCCGGCGCGACACGGTACTGCTTGCCCCCGGTCTTGATTACCGCGTACATAAGCCTCCGCCCTCTAAAGACAAACCATGATTATACGATTTGCACGGCAATTCCGTCAACGAGCTAAAACCGG
>DATHMG010000036.1:0-8240 GCA_035487275.1 Candidatus Acidiferrum sp.
ATCGGACGTTCGCATCGAGCGCGCGGCGGAAACGGCCGAGCATGAATTGTTGGATGACCTCCTGGAAGTGCAGGCGAATCTCGCGCATACCGAGCATACCGACGATCCGGCACCCGGAACCGGAACTGCGATTGGCACTGCGGTAACAGCCATAACCGAAACCTCCCTGCGAGTTGACGCTGCAAGAATCGACGCTGTAATGAATCTGGTCGGCGAGCTGATTATTGGAAGATCGATGCTCAATCGCTCGCTGGCTGAATTCGACAAAAATCACGCGCGCGATCCCGTCAGAGCAAAACTGGCTGACGCTATGGCCTTTCAAACACGCGTTCTCGATGAATTGCATAAGTGTGTGCTGAAGATCCGCATGGTTCCGGTCGAGCAACTGTTTCGGCGCTTCCCGCGTGTTGTACGAGATGTCGCGAAACAGTGCGGCAAGGACGTGGCCCTGCAAGTTGCAGGGCAAAACACAGATCTCGATAAAGGAATTCTCGATTCACTGGCTGAGCCTTTAATGCACTTGGTTCGCAATGCTGTAGATCATGGGATCGATCCAGTCGATGAACGGGTGGCCGCGGGCAAACCTGCTCGTGGAACCGTTTTTCTGAACGCCTATCATCAAGGCGCGCAAGTAGTCATCGAGGTTCGAGACGATGGCCGGGGCATGGATACTAACAAGCTACGCGCGCAAGCGGTGGAAAAAGCAATTCTCAAGCAAGACGAAGCGACGCAGCTTAACGAGCAGGAAGCATTGAATCTGATTTTTGAGCCAGGTTTCAGCACCGCAGCAGCGGTTACCGAAGTGTCCGGCCGCGGAGTTGGCATGGACGTGGTTCGCTCGGCTATGGGAAGACTCAAAGGTACCGTGCACGTGAGCACGCAACTGGGCAAAGGCACCACCATTCAGCTTCGCGCGCCGTTGACGCTGGCCAGCATTCAGACATTGCTATTTCGCGTTGGCGGGCGGCTGTTTGCTGTTCCATTGTCTTCCGTGGTGGAAATTACCCGCACTCGCGAAGACGAGATTCACATGGTGGATCAGCGAGAGATTTTGCGCCTTCGCGATCAGCTTCTGACGCTGGTGCGATTAAACCGCCTGGATCACATACACGCCGTGGCTGTTTCGCCGGCTTCGCCAATAAAGAAAACCCGTTTCGTAATTGTGATTGGCGCTGCGGAAAAGCGCTTTGGCCTGCTGGTAGATTCTTTAGTGGGCGAGGAAGAATTGGTAATCAAAGCTCTACCTAGCGACATTGTGTCCAGCGATCTAGTAAGTGGCGCGTCCATACTCGGCGACGGCACAGTGGTCTTGATTCTGAACGTACCCGCGGTGGTATCTCGATTTTCAAAGGCCCTTCCCATGGAAGCAATCGCATGAGCGGCCGAATAAAGGTTCTGGTCGTCGACGACTCCGCGTTGATGCGCAAGCTCATCCCGGCAATCTTGAAACGCGACGCCGCCATCGAAGTGGTCGGCACCGCGATGGACGGAGCCTTCGCACTCAAGAAAATCGAAGAGCTGCGCCCAGACGTGGTTACTCTCGACTTGGAAATGCCCCGCATGGATGGCATGGAAACGCTGCGGCTGATCATGAAGAGCGCGCCGGTCCCGGTAATTTTATTCAGCACGCATTCGAAAGAGGGAGCCTACTCGACATTCAAGGCGCTTGCTCTGGGTGCTGTCGATTTCGTTGCCAAGCCGCAGGATGCGGCGATCGGACATTTGGATGCCATCGCCGATCAGCTTATCGAGAAGATCAAAGTTGCCAAGCGCGCTTCAGGCCATCGCTTACCCCCGGCAGTGGTCAACGAATCGCCAGTGGGTTTGAAGAAAAAACCCGCTATCGCGGTGCCACCTAATCGCATCATCGCCATAGGTATTTCCACCGGCGGGCCAAACGCGTTGCAGTTCATGCTTGCGCAGCTTCCCGCGGATTTTCCATCGTCCATTTTAATCGTGCAGCACATGCCAGAGGGATTTACGGAGATGTTTGCGCGGCGGTTGGATGAATGCTCTCCGTTGGACGTTCACGAAGCACGATCCGGCGATCTTCTTTTGGCAGGTCGCGTACTTTTGTGCCCGGGAAATCGACACATGATGGTTCGTCGCATGCCCCGTGGTGACATGGTGGTTTTGAACGATGCAGCACCGGTGAATGGTCATCGACCTTCCGTGGATGTGCTGTTTCATTCCGTGGCGCAGGAATTTGGCCTTACCAGCGTCGGAGTGTTGATGACCGGAATGGGTGAGGACGGAGCTGTCGGTTTGGGGGCCATCAAGGCTGCCGGCGGAATGACCATCGCGCAGAGTGAAGAAAGTTGCGTAGTGAGCGGCATGCCGCGAGCCGCAATTGCCAAAGGTTACGCCAACAGGATTGTACCGCTCGACGGTTTAGCCGCGTATTTGTCGAGCCAGTACGGCACGGAAAGAACGAATTCAGAAAAAAAGGAAAAAGATAAGTTGGAAAAAGCCGAGACCATTTCCGTTTCTCATCGTAACTGACACGGTTCCCGGCCCAAGGAGACTCTTATGGCACAATTCGCCGCCCTTCATCGCAAAGATAATAAATCGGTCCGCTACCTGGTGGTAGACGATTCCGTATTCGCGCGCAAGAATCTCATCAAGATGATTGAGACTTTCGGCGGGGAAGTGGCTGGCGAGGCTGGCGACGGTCTAACGGCCATCGCAGAGTTCAACCGTACCAAGCCGGATATCGTCCTGATGGACATTACCATGCCGCAGATGGAAGGCATTGAAGCCGTGGAGCGCATCGTTCGGCAGCACAGCGATGCACGCATCGTCATGGTTTCCTCTGTCGGCTATCAGGAAAATATCCTGGCCGCTTTGCAAAAGGGCGCCAAACATTTCGTGCAGAAGCCGGTAAAACCGGAAGTGCTTTACGAAATCCTGCGTTACGTATTGAGTGATGATCCGGCTGCGGCTGGCGCGCCCGCAGTACTGGCGGGAGAACACGCATGAGAATGGAACTGATTCAACCTTTCATCAATGCGGCGGACGCCGTATTTTCCGAATTGCTTCAATCGTCTGCGAAAATAATCGACCTCACCATGGATGAAGATACGTATCGCCGTAAGGGTGTCGCCGCACTGATTGCTATCAAAGGCGACATCGAAGGGCGAGTAATCCTCGATCTCTCGCCGGAAGTGGCGGTAAAAGTGGCCAGCCACCTTGCGGGCGCGGAGCTTTCTGCGAGCGAGCAATTGGTGAGCGAGACCGTTTGCGAGCTGGCGAATATGGTTATCGGAAATTCCGTGACACTGTTAAATGATCAGGGATTTCGCTTCAAGGTGTTTCCGCCGGAAATTCATGCGAACGAAACTGGCCTTTCCAGCACCGTCGATACCGAAGCCATGGTCCTAGGATTGGAAACACCTTGCGGGGAGATTTATTTGAATATTGCGATGCACTACCTGCATCGCCGCCGTCGCGAACGGGAATCTGCAGCCGTGCTGGACTAATTATTTGTTCTTTGGGAGCGACAATCCCGTGATTGACGTTTCTCTGCGGATCCGGTTGAGCAAACCTACGGGATACGGTAACGCAGGTTCAAATTCTTGCCGTTAGTCGCGCTGTAATTTGTTTATCTCTGACCGAGATATCGAATCGTTTAATCAGCTCACCCGGACAACGGTTTTACGTAGGCTGCGCCATGTTTGAAAAGCCCTGCTCCGGGCAGCGCCATTGAAAATACGATTCGAACAGGCACAAAAATCGCGCCGCTCCCGGGAGTAAACGGTACCGCGACCTCCACTCGAGAACCTTCCACATACTGATTACGGCTGCGGAAACTGAGTCCACCTTTGGATAAATCCTCACACACCGCAATTTCTTCCTCAAAGCCTCGCCGGCGAACGCATGCCAGCACACGGGCCTTAACGCGCGCGCGTTTTCGCCGCGGAACAACGTGTTGATCGATGTTTTCGACGTAACCTTCCACGGTCGGGGCGGGAATCTCGGATTGTGCTTCAATCCAGATGGACGGGGCTACGCACTGACTGCAAACGCGGGCAACGCACTTGCGCATTTCGAAGGACTTGAGCTCTAAGGGGTTCAAATACACAACTTCGCGGCGCTCGCAAAAACTGCATTCCATCAACAACCGGGCGACGGCGTCGTCAGCTTTATTGAGGGCTGGAAATTCAATGTCCCAGAAATCCGCGCGCGGCTCCAAAATTTGAAAAGCGTAAAGAAAGCCCTCGGGATCCTGGTCAATTTCAGCTACCACGCGAGCCCGTGCGGATTTCCAGACGTCACCATCCTGTTGGCGGCGCAACGTCAGTTCCTGCCCGGCAGTAAGCCTCTCGGCGAGCCTCAATACGCCACCGTTCTTGCTCACCAGCATAGTTGTTGCGGTGCGCTTGAACGTAGTCCCGCTGCTGCCGAACCACGATGCCTCCACCGGCATTCGGAAATTTATACGATCACTTTGCCGCAACCCATCCGAGCGCATGTGTATTTTCGCCTGAGAGAGAGGTACCAAGGCAGGATAGCATCCGTTTTTGCGCGCATACCGGCTGGCTCTTGGACGCTTTGTCGTAGCGGCTAATAACGCCAATTCGTGGGCAAAAACGGAGCCGACACGCTCAGCTATTAGCTTTTTCGCAATTATCAGTCATGAAAATTCCTACATATCCTGTCGCTTCGAGGGACAATTTAGATAACAGGGGGAGTTTCCAGGGCTGTCTTAGTTTGTGCAGACCTTATACGACTGTGAGTAATGTAATCTTCATGCAAGAACCAACTTCAACTGGCCCGTGGCGCTCCATCGCAGTGCGCGACCGGCGATATTCCATTCGTTATCCTTTTGCTGCTGACGCCGAATTACTTGATCTCGAAAGCGGCACGAGCGTCAACGGCGTAACCTCGGACCTTTCCATCGCAGGCGCATTTATCTGCACCAGTAAGACTTTCAAAGTGGGCTGCCGGATTCGCGCAACTCTGAGGCGTAAGGATCAAGTCGTCGAAGCCTTGGCGGTAATTCGTGTTTTCAAGCCGCATATCGGCTTGGGCGTCGAATTCCTGGACGTGGAATCGCCCTTCGATCAAACACTGTTTCGTTGGATTGAGCAGCTCCGCCGCAAGTAACGGCGCCGAAAAGAAAGAATCCCCGCCCTCAGCCGGTAAACCCTGGTCGAGAAGCTAGTTTACGGCGCGGTATACTTCGAGAATCGCGAGCCGCAGTCCTGAGTTGCGATCATCCCGGGGTTGCCTGAGCCAGGAATTTCCATCAGTAAAACTATGGCCGTGTATCGAGCGGATGCTTACTTTTGTCGTAAAATTCGCTTTGCAGCCGCAGGCTTTGATCGTCAGCTTGGACAGCGCGAATGGCCCCGGCAATGGCACTAATCCACGCGTTCATTTCAAATTCACCGAGTTCCCTGTTGGCTAACGCGCCTTCCCCAGAGTAGTGATTGGGAAAACGCGCGTACCACCAGATGCCGGTGTAAACATCCTTCGGAAGGTTAAGCCGTTTCTGGTCGGCGCCCGATTCACTGCTAGCTTGATCGAGATGCACGAGGTCGGCATGAGAAATCATCATCGTCGAGGTTTCCGATTGTCCCGCGTGCATGTCCAGTGTGTCTTTCTTTTGCGGGCTACCCTTGGGTTCGTCCCGTCCCCATTGGACATACACCACATAATCGTGTGGTTTTTCCAGTTGGGATTGCGCAAAGAAGGGCAGCAGGCTTTCGTTTCCGCCATGTCCGTTTACGATCACGATTTTCTTGCAGCCGTTGCGGGCCATCTCATCGGTAGTTTCCTGCAGCAATTTCAGTTGCAATTCTCTGCTGTAGGCCATGGTTCCAGGCTGATGCTTAGCTTCAAAAATCTGGCCAAAGTAATATTCGGGAAACACCAGGGCGTATTGTTGTTCTGCAGCACGCAGCGAGGCATATCGTACATTCAACAAGTCCGTGCCCAAGGGAAGGTGCGGCCCATGTTTTTCGAGTATGCCAAAGGGCAGAAGGCAGGTGCCTTTGGATTGCTCGATGGCCCGCCGGAAATCAGTGGCGCTCAACTCTTCCCATTTGGCGGAAAGCTTCGTTTGGGCACGTGCGTCGTGCGCTCCAAGCAGCAAGGTTGCAAGCATTGCGATCAAAGCTGGTTTCATGTTCCCTCCAGAACCAAGGCATTCTAATGCGCCCATAAGCAGCGTGCATCATTAAATCGATTTAGTCGCGTTTACCAAAACACCGCGGGTCCAACCTAATGCGTACCATGTTTTCCCAAGGGCAAACGCCCAATTCATTCGGTGCGCCTTATGTTTCAAGCGATGAAGTGTTTTTCGAGGTCGCCAAGCTGTGTGTCGCCGGTCTGTTCTTCGCATTCTGGTAGCGCCAAGACGTTCCCTTGGTCACCGGCCACAGCCTTCATGAAGAAAACCGTCCTTCAAGATATTGTTGGCGGGGGATAACGCCGTGAATCAAGTACGCGGAGTTCGTATATTGGAAAGCGCGGTTATTCCGTAGTAATGGGCGGGTGGCAGTCGAAGCCTTGGAAACAGAGCTCTTTCACCTGGTGCTCATGGATATTTCAATGTCTGGAATGGACGGATTCGAAGCCGCGGCTGCTATCCGCCAAGCAGAAAAAATCACCGTTAAGCACATACCCATCGCGGCCATGACGGCCCATGCCTTGAAGGGTGATCAAGATTGATGCATCGTTCCCGGCATGGACGGATATGTTTCCAAGCCCATTCCCAGCATGGAACGTCTCGCGCTGATGGGGTGTTTGCTAGCTGCTAACCCGGCCACCAATTCTGTTGTTTAACGGGCTAGCGATGTCCGGTTTGCAGTTCACTGTAACGGAGATGATTATTATTTTACGGCGTAGGGAATATCGGTCTGTTCAACTCTTCCGGCGATGCCGTCTCTGGATGTTCCGCCTTCCAGCGCATCGCGGCAGTAATTCGCGTGCGCCCACTGGGATGATCGAAGAACACAAACTCTTCAATTGGTCCTGGGTCCATTTTGCGATATTCACCTAACAGCAGGTCCACGTTTGCTTCGGCATCAGGTTGCCGCGCGGCATTAAGCCCGTACATGTCAGCCTCAAATTCCATGGTGCGCGTGATGGTGTTGTTGATTGGCGTGATAACCAAAAAATAAATGGACAACACAATGACCGCCAGCGGCAGGACCGCGACATCGCCGATGTCCCGGACACCCCAAGACTCTCCCCATCGCGAGAGCGCAAAATTTATGCCCCAGCTCATAAATGCGAACCCAATCACGATCACCACGCCATTCATGACTAGGCCTTTATATATATGATTAAGAACGTAATGGCCCATCTCGTGTCCCATCGTGGTTTCAATCTCCGGCAGCGTGCAGCGCTTCAAGAGGTTGTCGTTCAATGAAATTCGCAAAGTTCGGGCGAAGCCGCTGACGTTAGCGCTCACCCGATTGGATTGCCTTGAAGCATCGAACTCATACACGTCGGTTGCTGGAATTCCATTAGCGCGCGCCATGCTGAGAATCGGGTCCTTGATGCTCGGATCTTCGAGCTTGGTGTACTTGTTGAACAGCGGAGCAATGTAAACCGGAGCTATCAGGCTGAAGAACGCGATGAATACCACACTGGCGACAGCCCCCCACACCCACCAGTTTCTTCTGAGACGCCGCACTAACCCGAATAGCGGCACAATGAAAATCGCGCCCAAAACGATGCCCACACCTAGCATTACCGCTTGGTCGCGCATCCACTGACCAAAGGTTTGGTTTGACAGTCCATATTTGTGTTCGCGAATATAACCTTCGTAAACGGTAAGCGGAAACGTCGCCACCGTCAGCACGATGATGAACTGCAGCCAGTAAATGGCAGTTTGCAGTGGGCGAAAGCGGGTGATGCGCTCGGCGAAATCGCGCATGCGCATAGATACGCGAAAGCGCAGCAACAGCCACATCACTACTACAGTAGACAGAAAATCCCACAACTGCAGCCAATACCCACCTTCAAAATATGCGTTCGAACGTGCGCGTTCCGCCGGTGGCATCTTCGCGAGATAGGTTTCCACTGCGGCATTGACGTCGAACGCGGCCGCAGCCTGGCCGGCGACCGGCGCGCTGGATGTTTGCGTGCTACTGGAACTCTGGGCTCGCGCCTGGGTGGTGGCAACCATGGCCACAAGCAATACGAGAAATAACCATAGTACGCATCTTGTAACACGGACCACGAGTCCTCGCTTTAGCTACGAGTTGCATGCGCCAGAAGTATAACTG
>DATHMG010000037.1:0-3805 GCA_035487275.1 Candidatus Acidiferrum sp.
GGCGCATGCCCCTTAAATTCAATCGAATTGTTCGTGAATGCCACCGCGCCGTAACACTTGCTTGTCGCTGAATCGTGTGCGTTGCCCAATTTCCCGCACAATGAAAACCTGCTGCGCCTGTAAATACATCTATAAGATGCAGTTAAGAGCCAAACAGTTACGCGCGAAGCCCTACTACGCTACACATTTAACTCTAGCCTCGTCAATCTATTAATCGTTGGAAATCATAGAATATCTCTAAGCCCTTACTACTTAATAGGAATATTGCTGGCAAGCCCTCAATTGGTCACCGCCCGGCAGCCAAGCGCCTCATCAATTCTTGCTTTTTCTCGAGTAGGGCGCGCATCTCTGCCGGGTCCGGATTGGCCTCAATACCCCGCTGCACCTCCGACAAAGCTCTTTCCGTTTGCCGATTTTGCAGGGATTCTATGCAGCTTTCGGCCTCTTCCCAGGTGAATTCGCTCGATTCTTCGAAGAGTATTTCGAAGAGCATCCGGCGGTCGCGCTCCTCCAAGCCGGCCGCAATCTCCGTCGCTTCTATCGCGTTTCCGGCCAGATTTGCGGGGATTAACGCGGCAAACACTTTTTCCGTCTCAAGACCGGCGCACAATCCCGCTTCGCTCAGCCGTTGTGCCAGCTCACGCCGAAAGCTGTCGGCTTCCACCAGCATGCGGATCAAGCGCCGCTCCACTGGCTTGGCCGCGCGGCCTACCAGCTCCGGCGCCACTTTTAACCCGCTGCGTCGTTCCGCGGCAGCTTTGCTCAAAGCCGCTCGCAACACCGGCTCTTCGAGCCGCAGTTGTTGCGCGATGCGCGTGGCCCATTCGGAGCGCAACAGGCGGTTGGGAATTTTCTGCACGTACGGCAAAAGAAAATTCACCGCGCGTAGTTTCCCTTCGCCAGTCGAAAGGTCCATGTGCCGCGCGCGGCCGATCAAATAGTCCACATACGGCGGCGCATCCTTTAATAATTTGGTGTAGGTCTCGACTCCCATTTCCCGAATATAAAGGTCCGGATCGGCGTTTTTGGAATACTTGGTGCCATCGCCAGCGGTTATATTCATTGCCGGGAGCGCCAGGACGCGCACTTCAAAATCATTTTCGAGCAGTAAAGAGATGGAACGTTCCGTGGCCAGTTGACCCGCGGTATCGGGATCGTAGTTGACGATCACGCGCTTGGTGAATCGCGACAGCAGTTTAATCTGCGGCTCCGCTAAACTAGTGCCGCAGCTGGCCACTACATTACTGATGCCGGCACGGGCCACCGCGATAGCATCCATGTAGCCTTCCACGAGCACTGCGAAGTCCGCTCGCCGCAAGGCTTCCTTGGCGCGATCCAAGTGATATAAAACGTTGCTCTTCGAATAAATGAGGGTTTCCGGGGAGTTCAAATATTTCGGCTGGTCGTCGCCCAGCGCGCGGCATCCAAAGGCCACGATTTTTCCCGATTCATTGGCGATCGGGAAGGTGATTCTTCTGCGGAAGCGGTCGTACATTCTGGCGCCGCCGCTTTGATCGCGGGATACGAGCCCCGATTCAATCAGCAACGGCTCTTTATATTTCGATTTCAGGAATCGCAGCAGCGCGTCTCCGCCGCTCGGGGCGTAGCCAATGCCAAAGCGGGCGATTGCGTCTTTATCCAGTCCGCGATCCTCCAAGTATGCTCGCGCGGCTTTGCCTTCCGGCGTTCCGCCCAGTTGCTGAAGGAAAAATGTTTGCGCTTCGCGGTGCATTTCCACCAGCAACGTGCGCTGCTGATTTTCCTTGCGCTCTTCTGGCGAGCTGACCTTCGGACCTGGAATGGCGATTCCGCATTTTTCGGCTACGACGCGTATCGCTTCTGGAAACGCAACCTTATCGATCTCCATTACAAATTTGAAAACGTCTCCGCCTACCCCGCAGCCAAAGCAGTGGTAAATCTGCTTTACGGGATGCACCGCAAAGGAGGGTGATTTCTCCGCATGGAAAGGGCACAGCCCAGTAAAATTTTGTCCGCTCTTTTTTAGACGCACGTATTCGCCGATGACGCGGACAATGTCCGCCTGCTCCTTCACGCGCTCCGCGAACGATCCTGCTTCCGCCATTTAAGCCCGCAACTCCACGACAGTGACCGCCTTACCGCCGCGCTCCTCGGTTTCAAACGCTTGGCTATCCACCAAGGGATGCTTGGAAAGAAATAGAGCTAGCCCTTTGCGCAACGCCCCGGTGCCGTGTCCGTGAATAATTCGAACCCGTGAGCGATTTGCCAGCGCTGCTTCGTCGAGAAATTTGTCCACGCGCTCCGTGGCTTCTTCCACAGTGCAGCCGATCAAATTAATTTCGCCTCCAGTTCCTTCATCACTGGCTTGCGTGCGCACGGTAACACTGCCTTTTGGCGCTCGAGCTGTGCCAGCAACGCTCGGCCCTTCCACGCCGGTGATCTCGTCGACGCCCACTTTCATTCGCAATGGCCCGGCTTCAATTTCCACCGAGGAGCCATCAATGCGCCGCAACACAACCGGCTTGTTAAATCCGCGCACGTGAATTCGCACCCCCGGCTGCAATTGCGCCGCAGTAACGCCCTCTTTCCCACCCGCGGGTGCGCCAAGGTCTTGTTGCGATTCTGAAATGGTTTGCACCACCGCCGCATTCAGCTGTTCGCGCGCTTCGCCTCGCACAACTTGCGCTTTGCGCCGCGCAAACTTCTCCACCGATCCACGCAACTCCTTTTCTTTTACCGCTTCCACAACGAGCACAACATTTTCGTCGAAGCGTTTCTGCATCTCCGCAAATTTTTCCTCCAACTCCCGGATGCGGCTTTGCTGGCGTCCCACCCACTCATCGCGTAATTTCTTTCGTTCTTCATCGAGCGCGTACCGCTCCGCGGTCATCTGCCGCTGCATGCGATCCAGTTCATCGCGGCTGCGATGCAGGTAGGCAATCAAGTCCGCGGCTTCGAGCACTTCCGGCACCATCAGGGCGCGCGCGCGCGAGATGATCGGCTCGGCAATTCCTAATCGGCGTGCAATTGCGATTCCACTGGATCCGCCGGGAACGCCGACCATCAGCCGGTAGGTTGGTCTAAGCTGCACATCGTCAAATTCCACCGCAGCGTTCACAACTCCCGGCGTTGTCGAGGCGTACGTTTTCAGGCGGTCATGATGCGTGGTCGCCAGCACAATGCAATTTTTTACGCGAAATTCATCGAGCAACGCTACCGCCAGCGCCGATCCTTCCTCCGGTGCAGTACCCGTTCCCATTTCATCGACTAACACCAGGGACTCAGGGGTGGCAGCTTGCAACATCGTTTTCAGATTCAACATGTGTGCGGAAAAAGTGGAGAGATCGGCGGCAATGGACTGTTCGTCTCCAATGTCCACCAGGACGCGGTCAAAAAACGGAAGCACCGCGCGTTGCGCCGCAACCGGAATTCCTGACTGCGCTGACAGTGCCACGATACCGGTTGTTTTCAGCGCTACTGTCTTCCCGCCAGTATTCGGTCCACTGATGACCAGCACGCGCTCTTCACCACCGAGCGCCACGGTCATGGGCACTACCGCACGCCCTTCCTTGCGCAATTTATTTTCCAGCACCGGATGGCGCGCGGCCTCCAGCCGCAGTTCGCTGGCTTCCGAAAATTCCGGCATTGCCGCATCAAACTCCTGAGCAAAGCGTGCGCGCGCAAACACGCTATCCAATTCGGCGATGGTTTCCGACGCCAGCACCAACGGCGTTCGTACTCGCTGCAGTTTTTCCGTGAGTTCGCGCAATATCCGGACAATTTCCGCAGCTTCATCGTCTCGCAGCTGCACCAGCTGGTTATTGGT
>DATHMG010000038.1:0-29352 GCA_035487275.1 Candidatus Acidiferrum sp.
GGACTCGCGGAACGAACACCGAAACCCAAAAACCAAAGCAAACCCAAATACCATGTGCCCGCAGATCACCCCTGGAGAAGACCATGGAAGCGGACATTTCTATCTGGCGAAAACCCGGACATTTCTACTTTGCGTTGACACTTCCGGCGAGCTCTTCCGCCGGTGCGACTACCTTCCCAGCTTTCTCAGCTCGACGTTTCTCGCATGGATGAGGTAAGCACACCCAGAGAGCCCATCATCGCAAAAGACTGGAAGCAAATTTCTGCAGAACAACAGCAAGAATATCGTAGCGGTTCTGAGCCCAGCAGAGTTTTTCGAAAGGTACGGAGAAACTTACCGGTTGATACGATTGGAATGGTTACCTTGCTCTGTGGGTAGCACGCCTTGTCCTTCGACTATGGTGATGTAACGATCGGCCGACAGATCGGTAAATTTGTCCACGCGGGTGGAGGGTGCCGGCCAGTGAACTTCCAGCCAGTCGACTTTGTCCGCAGGGCCGAGACCCAGCACCTCTCGCGAGTCGTGCGAAGAGAGAAAACTTCCTCCTCCATTTTTCAAGCGTGAATATTTTTTGCCACCAACAGACCAGTGCAGTCGTGCTCCAACAGCATCGCGATTACTTTTGGTGCCTTGCAATTTGATTCCCAACCAGTGGTTCCCGCTAGCGACCTCGTTATGGAGCAAGACTGGTGCGCCGCCGTTCACACCGATGAGCACATCCAAGCGGCCGTCATTATCAAAGTCACCGACGGCCAAACCGCGTGCCGAGAAATCTTTTTGGAATGCCGGACCGGCTTCGCTGCTGACATTGCGAAATTGGCCATTTTTTTGCTGAAACAGCAGTAGAGGTTCGCGATAGGTGACCGTTTGGGAGCGTAGCGCCACCATGTCGTCGGGATGCCCGTTGGCCAGGATCAGATCCATTTCTCCGTCGTTGTCATAATCGAAAAAATGCAATCCCCAGCCGCTTAAGAGTCTGGTGGCCTGAGCGATGGATTGCGGGGCGGCCACGTCAACGAACGTTTCGTTTTTTAAATTGCGATACAGCGCAAACTTTTCCTGATCGATATTGGCCACAAACAGATCTTGCCATCCGCGATTGCTCAGGTCCGCCGCATCGACGCCCATGCCCGAACGAGCCTGGCCGTTTTCGCTGAATCCGACCTCGGCGGGAACGGAGATTTCTTCCCAGCGATTCGCGCCACGATTGACGAACAGGAAATTCTGAACCGTGTCGTTGGCGACAAATAGATCCATGCGCCCGTCGTTGTTGATGTCGGTTGCAACTACTCCCAGGGCTTTGCCCAGGCTTTTGCCGATGGCGGTGCCTTTTCCAACTTCGGTGAACGTGCCGTCCCCGTTGTTGTGGAAAAGATAGCTGGCGGTAGGGTGAAACGCGCGAGGGATGCAGTAATACTTCTGGCCCGCTGCGTTGTCGCCGCAAGAGTGGCGGTCCTGCTCTAAATAGCGAACGAAACTGCACACGAACAAATCCAGGCGGCCGTCATTGTTGAAATCGCACCACACTGCGCTGGTCGTCCATCCATTGATTTCGAGGCCAGCTTTCACGGTAACGTCCGTGAAGGTGCCATCGCCGTTATTTCTATACAACAAGGAACGCCCGCAGGCGGTCACAAAAATATCCGGGTAGCCGTCGTTATTGAAGTCCCCCACCGCTACTCCCATGCCGAAGGTTCCGCCCGGAACTCCGGCGCGCTCGGTGACATCGGTAAAGGTGCCGTCGCGATTATTTTTGTACAGGGCGTTGCGTAGGGGTTGCTTGGGCTGAAAGAAATCGGATGGTCCGCTATTCACAAGATACAGGTCCGTCCAGCCGTCATTGTCATAATCCAGGAATGCACAGCCGGGACCGAGGGTCTCGGGCAAATACTTATCCGGAGACATGGCGTTTTCGTGCACCCAGTGAATACCGCTGGATGCGGCGGAAATGTCCCGAAAAAAAGCAGACTGCGCAGCACGTTGTCCGAGTAGCGCTAGTCCGCCGACGCCTCCCAGACCGGATAGAAATTCGCGGCGATTCACCATGGTTGGGCTATGTCAAAGTCGTGCGCCGCAGATTGATCAAAAGAAGTCACTATTGGAAGAATCGCGTGGCGGCGACGAACCAGATTAATCGGCGGCGGCGCGAAAAGGCAATGGCTATCAAGAAAGCCAAGTGCGGCAAGAAAAGGGCCAAAAAGGTTTTCACGATCTCATGTTTACATGAAAAAGGCTCTATGGTAACGTTTGCACAATTTTGAGGGGCCCTGAACGCCTGGTTCGGATAAGGGGGGGTACAGCACCATGAAAAATGTAATTCACCGTGTAGCAGTGTCCGCAGAAATTCTGTTTGTCGGCGCCGTTCTGCTGTTTTTTCCATGCTTCGTTTCCGCTCAGATTGATACTGGCTCGGTCGTGGGGGTAGTGAGCGACCCGAGCGGAGCGGCCATTCCCGGCGCTACCGTCACGTTATCAAACGAAGCTTCGGGAGTTTCGCGTTCGGTGACCACCAACGGCGATGGCGAATATCAATTCGCTGCGGTCCTACCTGGGACGTACTCCGTTCAAGCCACCGCGCAGAACTTCGAATCAGCCGTCAGCACGCACGTTGAAATTGATGTGCAGTCACGACAGGCCATTAATTTTACGCTGAAGGTCGGACCGTCCTCGCAAGTAGTGGAGGTGTCCTCCGTCTCGCCGGTGCTGCAAACCGAAACGGCGGACGTGGGTGGAGTTGTGCAGAGTGAGCAGATTAATGACTTGCCGTTGAATGGCCGGCGGTATTCCGACCTGGCGCTTTTGGAAGCGGGTATTCAACGCAATCAGGTCAATACCAACAACACCGCGCCGGACCGCTTTAGTTCGAATGGAAATTTAGAAACTCAGAACTACTTTTCGCTCGATGGAATCGATAACAACTCGGGTTCAACTAACTTGCAGGAAAGCTCCGTGCAGGTGATCCAGCCTCCGCCAGACGCCCTGCAAGAGTTCCGCATACAGACACGAACGTACTCGGCGGAATTTGGAACCTCGGCAGGCGCCATTGTGAACGCTAGTATCAAATCCGGAACCAATCAATTTCATGGCGATATCTGGGAATATCTCCGCAACAGCTCGCTCGATGCCAACACTTATTTCAACAACCTGAATGGTGTCCCCCGCGGCCATTTCACGCAAAACCAATACGGGGCCACCATAGGCGGACCGGTTATCAAGAACAGAACCTTTTTCTTTGGAGACTTTCAGATATTCACTAGCCGCCAGGCCACCACCGTTCAATCCACGGTCCCGACACCTTTAATGAAAACCGGAAATTTCACGGAATTTGCGCAAACCCTGCATGATTCTGGCGTGGCCGGGCAGGCGGGTTGTGTGGCAGGCAACATGGTGGCCACCGGCTGCCTCGATCCCACCGGCGTGAAGTTAGTGGCGCTGTTCCCCGATCCGAATATTCCCAGCCAAGTTGCTAAGGAAGGTATACCGGCAAGCTGGAACGGAGCCCCTAACTATCAATTCCAGTATTCGGTCCCGAAGGACACGCAGTCCTGGGACGTTCGAATTGACCACAATCTTACTGATAAGAGTCACCTTTTCGGACGATACAGCCAATACATCATCTCAAACCAGGATCCACCCTGGACCAGTAACTTTGTCGCGGGAAACGGCGACTTCGCGACGGCATACAACATTCACGAGCGGTCTGTGGCTCTCGCGTGGGACCACACCCTCAATTCATCTTTACTGAATGAATTGCGTTTTGGCTTCAATCGTGATTATGCGCACAGCGATCCTATCGGCGTTAAATTGGGAACCTCGCTGGCAGGAAACTACGGTTTAACGGGCATTCCGGTTGGACCGAATACCGCCGGTATTCCGCCGATCGAAATAAACGGACTGACGCGCATCGGCACTTCGCCCTGGCGCCCGCAGTTTCAAATCTCACAGGTTTGGCAACTCCTGGACAATTTGAGCTGGCTTAAGGGAAATCACAGTTTCAAATTCGGTTACGAATTTCGCCGCTTCAGCGACAATTTCCTGGACATTCGTGCGCCGCAGGGCGAACTGGGCATTAACGGAATTTACACCGCCAGCGGCAGTTTCGGCCTGCCGGATTTCCTGCTTGGCGACGTAGATTCCACCACATTTGTGACTCCTACCGTGGTGCACAACTACACCAATGGAAACAGCATCTATGGACAGGACACCTGGAAAATACGAAGAAACCTGACTCTTACACTTGGCTTGCGATATGAGTTGTTTTCGCCGCTGTTGAATCGGCAAAATCGGCTCAGCAATTTCAGCCCAGCCAACGGTGGTGAATTTGTCACTGCGGCCCCTAATGCGTCCGGTTGGTACAACCGATCGCTGATTCATCCGGACTTGAACAACTTTGCACCACGGCTCGGCTTTAGCTATCACCCCTGGAACAGGGTGGTTTTTCGCGGAGGCTTTGGTATTTTCTACCAGGAAGGAGTCCGCATTGGCTCGGAGAGCATTCTGGCTTTGAATCCGCCGGCAGTTATTTCCTTCAGCCTGGCTCAATCCCTGGGCAGTACAACCCCGATCTTTCAATTGAAAGATGGCTTTCCGATCGGCGACTTCACTTCAACAACGGTTAACCTTTCGCAACTGCAAATTCGCGCGCAGGATCCCAACCAGAGAACTGGATACGTCGAGCAAGCCAGTTTCGGTCCAGAACTGCAAATCACCCCCAACACATCGCTGGATGTGAGCTACGTGGGAAATTTTGCCAGGAAAATGAATCGTCTTCGCGACGCTAATCAGGGCATTTTTACGGGCACTTTTGATGCCAGCGGGAACCCCATCGACACGTATCCGTACGCCAACCTGAACACCACCAATAGCAGCGCCAGCGGCAGTCACGCGTTTCTAGAGCTCGCCACCAATGACGGAAACGCGGATTACAACGGGTTGTTGGTATCTCTCAGGCATCGCTACGCAAAGGGTATGTCCTACGGAGTCAGCTATACGTGGAGTCATCTTATTTCCGATTACGTAGACAATTTGACGGGCGGAGCGGAACCGCAAAATTCTTACAATTACGCGGCGGAGCGAGGCGATTCGATGTTTGACGTGCGCCAACGTTTTGTCGGGTACCTGACTTACGAGTTGCCCGTAGGCAGAGGCAAGAGGTACCTCGGTGACGGCGGCATCGCCAGTTACATACTAGGTGGATGGCAGGCCAACACTATCGTCACCAAGCAAACTGGAACGACCATCCAACTTTCCGCTCCGGACAGCAGCTTGTCCGGAGGAGTTCATATCTCACGTCCCGATTGCATCGGGAACGGTCGGGCCGGGGCTTCCGATAATCCTAGAACCGGGCTGTGGTTGAACCCCGCTGAGTTCGCCCTACCAGGGCTCGGCCAGTTCGGGAATTGCGGCGTAGGCAGATATCACGGTCCCGGATTCACGAATACGGATATCAGTGTGTTCAAGATTTTCCCGGTGAGGGAAATCATGCGATTCGAGTTCCGCGCCGAGTTCTTTAATGCCTTCAACCACGCTAACTTCTCGAATCCCGGATCGACTTTCCTTGGGGGGGCCGGCGGCGGTTTCGGAATTATTTCCTCGACCGTTGGGGACCCGCGAATAGTTCAGTTTGCGCTGAAGTTTTATTTCTAGGACGTTCTGGTCTCTGGCGCTGCCGCGGATTTCCAGTTCGAAATTCGCGGCTGGCGCTCCTTGCGGTGTGGCCTTCGCAGAACGTTCAGCACACGCTCGGTAAAAACTTAATTTCTTTCGATGAGGACCACCATGAAACGTACCGCAGCTTTGGCCGCGTTACTATTATTGTTGTCAATTCAACCCCTGTCTGGACAATCCCCTTACTCTTCATCTGTTAAACCGGCGGTGGCGCCCGTGCCCCTGCCAATTAATCGCGGAAGCACTGCGCTCTGGCAAAGCCTCAAAAAACTGCATACCAGAGCCAGCCTCATCATGATTACCGCACATCCGGATGACGAGGATGGCGGGATGCTTACCTATGAATCGCGCGGACAGGGCGCGCGCGTCATCCTGCTCACGCTGAATCGCGGTGAAGGCGGCGCCAATGTGATGTCGTCGAATTATTTCGACGCTTTGGGCCTAGTAAGGACGGAAGAATTACTGGCTGCCGACCATTATTACGGGGTAGACCAATATTGGACGCGGGTGATCGATTACGGTTTCTCAAAAACGAAAGCTGAATCGATTTCTAAATGGACGCACGATCGGGTTCTCGCGGATGTGGTTCGCGTGGTTCGCGTGACGCGTCCGCTGGTAATCACGTCCGTCTTCGTGGGTGGTCCAACGGACGGACATGGCAATCATCAGACCGCGGGCGCCATGGCTCAGGAAGTCTTTAAAGCTGCGGGCGATCCAAATGTTTTCCCGGACCAGATTGCGGCGGGACTGCGGCCGTGGACGCCGCTGAAAGACTATGCCAGGACTCCGTGGTTCGGGAATGACGACGGAAAACTAGCCGCCAACTTGGAAGTCCCGGAAGGCGACTACGATCCGGTGCTGGGAATGTCTTACGTACAGATAGCGCGGGAAGGATTGGGATTTCAGAAAAGCCAAACGGGCGGGGGGATGATTCCCAAAGCCGGAGCCGTAAATACTCCGTATCATCGCTTCGGAGCAGTGATGTCTGCAGAGGACAAGGAAAAATCCTTTTTTGACGGTATCGACGTTTCCCTGATGGGCATCGCCACGCTAGCGAAAAATGGTAATCAGGATTTTCTTGTAACCGGCTTAAAACACGTGAATGACCTTGTCGAACGCGCGATGACCAATGTTTCGGTGGCCCAGCCGGACAAAATCGCTCCGCAGTTGGCCGAAGGTTTAAAAGAAACGCAAAAATTAATTGAGCAAGTGAAGGACAGTAAGTTATCCGCCGACGAAAAATTCAACGTCACCTTTGAATTGGAGACCAAGAAAGCGCAATTCAACAATGCTTTGGCGGAAGCTTTAGGTCTTTCCGTGGCCGCCACCATGGCGCCAGAAAAAGAACCCAATCCATTGTATGCCATGTTCGTGGGTGATCCGGACACCACCCGGGTCGTGATTCCTGGCCAAAAATTTGGCGTGAAAGTCCACGTCGTGAGTCAGACTGCGCTGCCGGTCACATTGAAGCATGTTGAAGTTGATGCTTCTGACGGGGCCGACTGGGAGATCAAGGGTGCAAGCGATTCACAAGGACTTGTCGAAGACCAGCCAGTGGATACTCGTTTTGAATTGACTGTTTCCAAGAACGCCAAATTCACGCAGCCGTACTTCAGCCGTCCAAATATTGAACAGTCGTATTACGACATTTCCGACATGAAATATTTGAACCAGCCTCTTTCGCCGTACCCACTGGCCGCCTGGGCGCAATTCGAATTCGAAGGGGTGCCGATTCGTGTCGGCCAGGTGGTGCAAACCATTAAGCGCGTTAACGGTTTGGGTGTAGTGTCGGAGCCGCTGGTGGTTGGGCCCGCAATGTCGGTGACCATTAACCCCAAGGCGGGCATCGTGCCTCTCAAAGGCAAGGAATTTGCCGTTACCACTGGGATTCGCAGCAATGTGAAAGGCGCAGCTAAAGGCACGGTCAAACTGGAATTGCCTTCTGGTTGGACGAGCGCTCCGCCTTCTGTTGAGTTTTCAACCGTCAGTGATGGCGACGAGCAGTCCGCAACCTTTCAAGTAACACCCACTAATCTTGCGGAAAAAAGTTACCAGCTCACCGCCGTGGTGGATTATGGTGGCGAACAGTATAAGCAGGGCTACGAGGTTACCGGCTATCCAGGTCTGCGCCCCTATTATCTGTACCGGCCAGCAACGCTTCGCGTCTCTGGAGTGGATGTAAAGGTGGCGGACGGATTATCGGTTGCCTACATCATGGGCAGTGGCGACGAGGTTGCTGCGTCGTTAGAAAACCTGGGGGTGCACGTAACTTTCCTTGCTCCCAGCGATGTCGCTTCCGCGGATTTGTCGAAGTACAGCGTCATTTTGCTGGGTGTGCGCGCTTATGCCGCGCGCGATGAGTTGAAGACCTATAACAGCCGGTTACTCGATTATGTGAAAAACGGCGGGGTAATGATCGTGCAATACAATACGCCCGAATTTGACCACAACTTTGGTCCTTATCCCTATGAGATGGGTTCAAACCCCGAAGAAGTCACCGACGAGACTTCCAAAATGGAAATCCTCGATCCCCAAAATCCTGTTTTTCTTTGGCCCAACCAGATAACCGCCCGCGACTTCGAAGGTTGGATAGAAGAGCGCGGCTCGAAATTCCTGAAGTCCTGGGATTCTCACTACCAGCCGCTTTTGTCCACCAATGACGAAGGACAGGCTCCCCAAAAGGGCGGTCTGCTCTATGCCAGGTATGGGAAAGGTGTTTATATCTACAATGCCTACGCGTTTTATCGCCAGTTACCCGAAGGCGTTCCCGGGGCTTTCCGCATCTTCGCAAATATGATCAGCCTGCCGAAAAATCCCGATTTGAAGTGAGGACAACGCCAGTCGGCGATTAGAGGTTATAGGCGTAGTGTTTTGCGTCAGGCCAAAACGCTAGACGGTTGGAGTTTTGCCACTTCTTCCAAGCGGACTGGCCTGCGCTCGTCGTGGGATTTGCGCGCGGCTAACGCTATCAGAACTGCTAGTCTTCCATCCACACCGTTTACTTGCGTGGGTTTGTCGTGCAGCACCGCGTGTACAAACGCTTGCATCTCGCTTATGAAACTTTCCGTGTAGCGCTCCATAAAAAAATTCAGTGGCAAATCACGGCGAATCTCGGTCGCGGTGCTAATGATGGCCTGATTAGGAAAACAGTTTCCGGTGGCAATCGCGCCTGCGCTGCCTAAAATTTCGACGCGCTGGTCATATCCATAAACAGCCTTGCGACTATTGTCAATCGTCGCAATGGCGCCGCCTTTGAATTGCAAAACGACCAGCGCCGTATCGAGATCCCCGGCTTTCCCGATTTCGGGATCGACCCTCACCGCCGCAGCGGTGTATACGCTTTCCACTTCATCGCCAATCAGAAAGCGTGCCATATCAAAATCGTGAATGGACATATCCAGAAAAATGCCGCCGGAAACCTTGATATACGAAATCGGCGGAGGGCTCGGATCGCGGCTAATGATATGCATCAGGTGCGGCGTTCCGATTTCACCGCTGGTAACACTTTTGCGGACGCGCACAAAATTTGCATCGAAGCGTCGATTGAATCCAACTTGAAATTTAACGCCGGCGTTCTCGACGGCCGCGAGCGCAAGGTCGATTTTCGCCAAATTATGATCGATGGGTTTCTCGCAGAAAATGTGCTTTCCTGCTAGCGCAGCCCTGATAACTAGGTCCGCGTGGGTATCGGTCGGGGAACAAATCAGCACCGCATCAATTTTGGAGTCGGACAAAATTGTCGCTGCATCAACGGTTACCCGGGTGATGCCGTATTGCTTGGCTACCGTTTCGGCCATCGCTAGATTAACGTCAGCGAGGGCTGCTGGTGCTGCGCCCGGCACGCGGAACGCCAGCGTTTCCGCGTGGACTTTGCCGATGCGTCCAGCGCCGATAATTCCGACGTTTAGTTTCTTCTCCGGCAAGCCATTCCCCTTTTCGCGCCTCAGGCGAAGCAAAGTCGGTAATCGAATGCCGCCGAGCGTGACTCGATTTCTATGACCGTGGTGGACCAGTTGACGTTCATTTTTGGCGGCTGAAATTTCCCGTCCGGATTCATTTGCGGTTCTTTTGCGGCGGACCACTCGATTTGCGCACTACCAGTTCAGTCGGCACGGTGATGGCCTGCGAAAGGTTTTGTCCACTCATCAACTGTAAGAGGCTTCCCATCGCCAGCAGACCCATTCGTTTTCTTGGTTGGTGCACGGTTGTAAGCGGCGGGTCGGTGTAAGAAGCAATAAAAAGATCATCAAAGCCAACTACGGAGATATCCGTGGGGATGCGCCGGCCTTGCGCATGCAGCGAGCGCAACACTCCAAGCGCAGTCATATCGTTGTAGCAGAAAATAGCGGTAGGTGGTTCTTCCAGTCGCAGCAGCGCCTCTGTGATGGCGATGGCCTTTTCTGACTTCCCATCGCCATGCACTACCAACTCGGAAAAAAATGGCAGGGCGGCGCCGTCAAGTGCCTCACGATAGCCTGAAAATCGCTCAGTATCCGATTGGTGGCCGAATCGGTCGCCGACGTAGGCGATACGGCGATGCCCGAGTTGAATCAAATGATTCGTTGCCTCGCGACTGCCCTGCACATTTTCAATCATCACGGAATGGACAAACTCACCGGGATGCTGGTTATTGACCAGCACGATGGGAACGCGCATCTCGGAAAGCAGCGGGATATATAGTGCGCCAACTCGCGAGGAGGTCACCACGATGCCGTCGACGCGACGCTCGGCAAAGGACTGCACGACTTTTCGTTCTCGGTCCGGATCGGCGTTGGAATTAGCGAGAAAAACAGAATATCCATGGTCATTGCAGCATTCTTCGATGCCGTCGACTACTTCGCTGACGAAGGGGTCGGCGATCGAAGTCACGACCACGCCTATTGTCTTGGTTTTTTGCGTGACTAGGCCCCGGGCTACGGCACTTGCTCGATAGCCCGAATCGCGGGCAATTCGCTGAATCTTTTCGGCGGTACGACGGCTAATCAGCGGGCTATTTTGGAGAGCCCTGGAAACGGTGGAAAAGGAGACGTTAGCCTTGCGGGCAATGTCCTTAATAGAAGTCGGGCGGTTTACGGACGAGGTCGGGCGGTTCACGGAATCGCTGGCCATGTTATCGTTTGCACACGTTTGCAGTACGGAAAACATACTCTAATTCTCCGTCCCGCTACGTGTCAATGGCGTGCGCGCTCTATGTGCGGCTCCAAATAGCCGAGGAATTCCGGGTCGCTGGCGGCTAACTTTTCCCTTAAATCACCCGCAATTTCCCATTGCCCGATGATGGGATATTCAAGCATCGCCAGCTGCGCCAGCGCCCATGATTTTTCAACTGCGGCGCGAATGACCGTGCGCTCATAAGCTTTCACTGCCAGCACCAATCCCCGCACCGCTTCCGGCAAGGGCCCGGTAGGTACGGGTTTCACCCCGGCGCAGCTGATTTGGCAAGGGACTTCCACAACATCTTCGGGTCCCAAGTCCGTGATGCTGCCGCAATTGCGAACATTGACGACTACCTGGCGCGGCTGTTCAGACAGAAGGCCGGTCATTACCTCAATGGCAATGCGGTGGTATCCCGTGGCGAGATCAAACGGATCGATCTCCTCGCGCTGCTCGCCGAATGCCGAGCCCGCTTCCGCCTCCAGCTGCAGATAAGAGGAATTGCGCTGCATCAAATAATTTCGATAGGTATTCAGACCCTCACGCGGATTCTCCGCCTGCAGCTGGCTAAATAGTTGACTGTTCAGCTTTACTAATTCTTCGCCGCGGCTGGCGCCGGCCCGTACTTGATTGAGATAGGCTTTTCGCTGGCTATAGTAAAAAAACAAATACTCGGATGGAATCAGCTGCAGCGTTCGGATGAGTAGCGGATCGAATAAATTCGCGTGATACAACTGTCGCAGCGAGTCTGGATTTTCGAGTAATTGCGCGGTGAGATCTTTTCCGCCAACGGTAATCCGCCGAACCCACCCAAGGTGATTTAATCCGGCATATTCGCAGTGTGCTTCGGAAGGCGGCACGCCCAGCACTTGCGCGATGCGATGAAACAATTCGGCCGGCGTATCACAGATGCCGATGACGCGCAGTTTAGTATGTTGATTGAGAGCCTGGGTGATGAGGCCGGCCGGATTGGTAAAGTTGATGAGCCAGGCTTGCGGAGCGAACCGTTCGATCACCCGTGCGTGTGCGAGAGCAAAGGGTACGGTTCGAAGCGCCATGGCGACCCCGCCAGGGCCGGTGGTTTCCTGCCCGGCAAGGCCCTGCTCGATGGCGGTACGCTCATCGCGCGCCCTCGCGCTCATGCCGCCGACGCGCACGCTGCTCAACACGAAGGAGCTGCCATCCACGGCGCTCTCCAGCGAGTTGGCTGTGGTCAGAAGAATATCGACGCCCAGCTTATTGCTGATGGCCCCGCCTAAGGCTGCCATGATTTCGGCGCGTCGCTGGTCCACGTCGAAAAGAACTAGGTCACTGATCTTCAGGGCATGCTGAGACTGCAACAGTCCGTGAATAAGCAGCGGCGTTCGAACCCCTCCACCTCCGATGATGCAAACTTTGCCGCTCATCGTTGTTGTTCCAATTCCGCGAGAGTGGGAAATCCGTCGATTCCACCCAAACATCTAGTGGATAGGGCCCCACAGAGAACTCCGGTTTTAAGGCAACTCTGCGGGTCTTCTCCGCCCAGCCAGGCGTATAAAAATCCGGCGTCGAAGCAGTCACCCGCTCCGGTGGTATCCAACGATGCAACCTCGACCGGTTCGCAAAAGATAATCTTTTCGTCGTACAACAATGCCGCCCCCGAGGAGCCCAATTTGAGAGCCACTTTCCGCAGCCCCATTTTCTGGAAGGCCTGCAGAATTCTGCGGGGCTCGCTTTCACCGGTCATGAGCGTTGCTTCCCGTCTATTGGGAAAAAAAATATCTGCCTGACGCAGAGCCTCGCGGCAGCGTGTATCCGCGAGCCAATCAGGGTGCCAGCCCACGTCCGCGGAAAGGCTGCATGCTTGGGCAGCCAACGTTTGGAATAAATCGATTACATGCGCGGGATCCGGCGCACACGCGAGATGCACATGCCGGGCCTTGGCGAATTCCTGGCGCGCTGCGAATTGTTGCAACATGGCCGGCAGTTCGCGGTTTGCTCCCATATAGGTGAAAAACGTGCGATCGTGCGGGCCGGAGACACTCACAGTCACAGCTGTGGGCTCTCGCGAACTTCGGTGAATCCACGAAGTATTCACTCTGGAGTCATCCAGCCTCGTCAGCAACCATTGACCATCGGTGTCACCAATCGCACCGCCTACTCCCACTCTGAGACTCAATTTCGCCAGGCCCGATGCGGTGATAGCTGCCCCTCCGCCAACTTCTCGGCAATACTTTTCGGCAAATGCTTCTTCGCCAGGATTTGGCGGCCACGAAGCGAAGCCGCTCATCACCTGCTCTATAAACAGGTCGCCGACCACCAGCACGTCGAGCACCCGAGTGTCATTCATGAAGGCACTCCGATTCGTGGGCCGCGAATGGCCACTCCGCCTGTTGGCGCGCCCTCCAAAAGTACGCGCACACGCCGAACGCGATTAGTGCGATGCCCCACAGAATAAATCTTAGCCCGCTCGCGGCCAGTATGAATCCCCACCCAGCAAAGGCGATGATGCTCGTTACCGGGTAAAACCACATCTCGAAGGGCCGGTGAATATCGGGTCGATAACGCCGGATCATGGTCACCGCGACCACCTGCGCCATGAACTGCACCAGCACCTGGATAACGACCAGCGCGGTAATAAGATCCGATAGGTCCAGCAGGCTGGCAGCGGCCGAGCCGATTCCGATAAACACGAGAGAGACCCAGGGGAAATTTCGGGTGGGATGCAATTTGCCGAACACGGCAAAAAAACGTCCGTCCACCGCCGCGGCATACGGGACGCGTGAATAGCCGAGCAGAACTGCGAAAAGCGAGGCGAAGGTGGTGAACAGCACCAGCGCGGTCATGCCTTTGGCGATCGTGGAGCCGTAAGCGCGTTGCATCAGGTCGGACACGATGAAATTCGAATGCATCGCTTCACGCCACGGGATTACCCCAATGATCGAAACGTTCATCGTCAGATATAAAACCCCTACCAACAGGATAGATATCAGGATCGAGCGAGGGATGACATATTCGGGTCTTTTTATCTCGCCGGCAAAGAAACAAGCGTTGTTGTAGCCCCCGTAGTCATACATAGCCAGCAGCGTGGCGCCCCCGAGGCCCACAAAGAACTGCCGCGAAAGAGAGAAAGCGTGGGGCGGAAAATCGAGCACGCGGTCGATGTGAAAATTAGCAATACCCGCTGCGGTAACGGCCAGCGCGGTGAAAATGACCACCACCCACAAGATAACGGAGAGGCGCCCGACGGACTGGATATCGCGATACAACAAGATGGTGATCAGAATACAAACGCTGACAGCTACGATTTTGCCTTCGTACCAATTTATGTTAGGCCACAGAAACCTGGTGTATTGCGCGAAGCCGACGGCTCCGGCTCCGATCGAAAGCGGTGCCAGAAACACCGTCTCCCAGATGAACAGAAAACTCATAAGTCTCCCGAGGCGCCTGGGGCCGAAAGCCTCGGAGAGATAGCGATAAGGTCCTCCGGTGCCCGGCATTGCGGCGCCTAATTCTGCCCAGACTAGTCCATCGCAAACGGCCACCAGTGCCCCGATCAGCCAGCCGAGCATGGCTTGCGGGCCGTTCATGGCGGTCAAGATTAGAGGAATGGTAATGAAGGGGCCAACGCCAATCATTTCCAGCATGTTCGCGGAAATTGCTTCCAGAAGTCCAAGCCGGCGTTGTAGATGCGGAGAATTCAGGCCAGGCACGGCGGGATTTTCTCACACGTTTGCATAAGCTCGCAAGGTAAGATGAGGTTGGTATGAGAGTGCTTGGCGTGCTTACTCTGCGTTGTGGGATTTTGATTTTTGCCGGGATAACCGTGGCGCAGCAGCCTACCCCCAGTGATTCCCATCAGGCTCTCCAACAAGCGATCGAGTTTGCGCGGCAGCACCGTTATGCCGAGGCGGACTCAGCGATAAAAGGAGTAACAGCGCCGAGCAATCCAACACAAAAAATTGCCTTCTACCGTTTGAAAGCAGCAATCGAGTCCGGCCTGGGGCATTTTAAAAGCGCGGCCGACAACATGGACGCGGCATCTAGGCTCGACCCAGGTAACGTGGATTTACGCGTCGCGTCAGGCATCGCCCGGCTTCAAGACGATGTGCAGAGTCACGTTAATCCAGCCGCTACTCTTAAACGCCTGCGTAATCAATCGTTGCCACCGCAACAAGCTGTGGAAATTCGGCTGCGCATTGCTGAAATTTTGAGTCGCGCCGACCTGTTTAAGGAAGCCGCTATCGATTTTGCAGCCGCCAGCGCGCTGGCTCCAGACCGCCCCGATCTGGTCTACGATCTGGCCCTGGCGTCGTTCCGTAGCGGCCGCCTGGACGATGCTTTGACCAGCGCGGAACACGCTAAATCGTTGGAGGACAGCGCCGCGGTTGAAAGCCTTCTTGGCGATATTCAGGAGAAGCGAGGAGATGCGCTGGCGGCCGTTCATAACTACCAGGTCGCAGTCGCGCTGGCACCTTCAGAGGAAAGCTACCGCCTGGCACTGAGTCTTGAATTGTTGCGCCATCAGACATTTGACGCCGCCCTGGTGGTACTGGACCAAGCCGCGAAGGCTTTTCCGCACTCCGTTCGAGTGAAAATCCTGCTGAGCTTAACGTACTACTTCGTTGACCGCTCCGCTGATGCCATCCAGTCGCTTGTGGAGGCTACTAAGATCGACCCGCAGGACGAAACTGCGGCGCGCTACCTCGGCGAGATCGCCTTGCAGGATACTTCCACTCCCGACCCCGGCGCGACTGCTCAAGTCTGTAAGTTTGCGGATGAGCACCCGCAAAACAAGGCTGCTGATGCTTTTTGCGGGGGGATTTTGTTGCGGCTGGCGCGTGACCGCGAGGATAACTCACGCCGCCCGGAGATTATTGGTCGTCTTCAACACGCCGCTCGCGTCGGACCCAAAGAAGCAATAGCCAGGTGCCAGTTGGGTAAGGCTTTCGAATGGGCGGAGCAATGGCGCGAAGCCAAGCCTGAAATGGAAGCTTGTGTTCGCCTGGATCCCGATTCTCCAGATGGTCATTACCAACTCTCGCGCATCTACCGCCGCCTTGGCTTGACCACCCTCGCGAACCAGCAGACTGAACTTCAGCAAACCGCCGCGCGCCGTCAAAGCGAAGAGAGCAAGCGCCGCACGGAAACCGTGACAAAATTTCTGGTCCTGCTCGAACAACGTCCAGCCGAAGACCGCGACCAAACGCTAGGGAGGAAAAACCCTCCCGTTGGGTCAACGTCTACTCCAAATTGAGAAGCTAGCGATGGTTACCGCGCGCTTCTCTCTCACAGGGAGACCATCTCGTTTGGGAGTCGCCGCTCAATCCGGTTGCAATCCTTAGGTATTCCGTCATGCACAATCAACAGCCTTGGGCTAGGAAGAATCAGCCGCTTCAGAAAACATTAAGAGAAGTCATCGTCAAGGCCCTGAACTTGAGTGAAAAGCTGAAATTAAAGATGTCTCTTCTGCCTCGTAAAGCATCCAAGGCTCTCCTAGGAGATAGGGATTGTTAGGAATGACCAGTGGGACTAGGATGTTGCCCCCGCGCCGTCAAAAAGCTTTGAGCAAAGGAGGCGGCCTTGAGGATCATTTACAAATCAGGGCGCACGTTCCTGCTAGCCGGAGTTCTATGGTGCTATTTACCGAACTCGTTGGCGCAATCGCCAACGGCTCCCGGCTCAAGCTCGCCCGGTGCGGCTGTACCCGGATCGCCCCAAGGCGGTTCGTTCTCAGGATCTGTCCCTGAAAAACCTGTTCCAGGCGTTCTTCCACTTTCTTTGCAGGGAGCCATCGACCGCGGCTTGAAGCAAAATCTTGGGCTACTGCTCTCGAACACCGACATTCGTTCCGCTCGCGGACAGCGCTGGGAACAATTGAGTGCACTCTTACCGCACGCGACATTGTCGCCGTACGTGACGGCCTCGAAAATCAATCTCGGCGAGCTGGGTCTTACCAGCGTGGGAACAACTACTATTCCGGCTTCGGTAGGCCCGTTTTCCTATTTCGATTCGCGTGCCACTGTGACGCAGTCCGTATTTGACTGGAAGTCGATCAACGCGACGCGGGCGGCCAGCCAGAACGTTAAATCCGCGGAATACTCTTACAAAGATGCTCGCGATCTTGTTGTGCTCGCTGTGGGCTTCGTATATCTAGAAGGCATCGCCGATGAAGCTCGTATTGAAACATCGGAAGCGCAGGTTAAGACCGCTCAAGCGCTATTCGATCAAGCAACGGATCAAGTCAATTCTGGCACTTCGCCAGCCATAGACGCCTTACGAGCTAGAGTAGAGCTGCAGACTCGGCAACAGCAACTCATTCAAGCCAGGAACAACTTCGCCATCCAGAAGCTTACTGTCGCTAGAGTGATTGGCCTCGCTCCTGGACAGGAATTCGATCTGACGGACAAATCGCCCTACCAGCGGATTGAGAGCATCACCGTTGACGAAGCCCTGAAACGCGCTTACGATTCGCGCTCCGATTACAAAGGGGCCATGGTTGACGTCCGGGCGGCGCAATTTTCACGAAGGGCAGCCACGGCGGGCTATCTGCCGTCGCTCTCCTTTAATGCTGATTATGGGGTGGGCGGAGCACATCCCTCGGCAGCCACTCAGGTGTTCGACGTGCGTGGAACGCTGACCATTCCGATTTTTCAGGGCGGCTCAGTGCACGGTGACGTTTTACAAGCCGATGCCAGACTGGAGCAAAGCCGCGAACGCCTGGATAACTTACGCGCACAGATTGACGCCGATGTTCGCACCGCGTTGCTGAATCTGCAATCGTCCGAAGAACAGGTCAATGTCGCGCGCAGCAATGTTGATTTATCGGAAGAGACGCTGGTCCAATCGCGTGATCGTTTCACCGCGGGTGTCGCCGACACTGTAGAAGTGGTGCAATCGCAAGAAGCCGTGGCTTCCGCGCACGAACAATACATCTCCAGTCTCTATAGCTACAATTACGCAAAAATCTCACTAGCTCGCGCACTCGGGATGGCGGAAGCAGGCGTCAAAGAATATTTCAAAGGAAGATGAATATGGCGGAAGAGAGTTCACCACCTTCAGTCCCCCCGCAAACGGAAGCCGGATCAACCGTTAATCCGCCACCCGCGGTAGAGAGAAAGCCCACGGCTCGCCCATATGCAACGCCGAAAAATCGCAATAAAAAGTTGATTCTGGTCGTAGTGATCTTGCTTGTTTTGGTGGGGGGCTTTTTCCTGTGGCGCTACCTCCGCACCTATGAATCGACCGACGATGCCCAGGTGGATGTGCACCTCTATCCCGTGAGCGCCCGGATCTCCGGCTATGTAGTGAGGGTCAACGTAGACGACAACCAGTGGGTACAGAAGGGTACGGTGCTGGTAGAGATTGACCCCAAGGATTTTGAGGTTGCCGTCGCCCAGGCGCAAGCCAATCTCGCCAATGCGGAAGCCACCGCTCAATCGTTGAATATAACTGTTCCGATTACCTCGACGAACACCACCAGTCAACTGCGGTCCACGGCATCGGGTGTTGAAAATAGCAGAGCGGGGATTATTGCGGCGGAGCGGCAACTTAGTGCCGCGCACGCACAAGTAGAGCAGGCTGAGGCCAATGACGTGCGGGCGCAAGAGGATTTGCACCGCTATAAGCTACTGGTCGACAAACGCGAAATTGCGCAGCAGGTTTACGACCAAGCCGTCGCTTCGGCAAAAGCAAGTACCGCCGCGGTTGATGCGGCTCGCGCCAACGAGTCCGCGGCACAGCAATTCGTACAGCAAGCGCAAAGCCGCTTGGTGGAATCGCAGGCCAACCTTCAGTACGCCGAGACCGGCCCGCAGCAAGTGTCGTCGACCCGAGCTCGCGTTCGCGCCGCGATAGCCGATGTGGAACAAAAACGGGCCCTGCTACAACAAGCACAGCTAAACCTGGAATACACGAGGATTGTGGCCCCAGTCAGCGGCGAAGTGAACAAGTCGGTAGTGGTCGGAATGAATGTACAGGCTGGGCAGCAACTCCTCACGGTCGTACCCCTGGATGAAATCTGGGTCACCGCCAATTTCAAAGAGACCCAGCTGCGGCGCATGCGAGTTGGGCAGAAAGCCAAAGTCCACGTTGATGCCACTGGGCGAACCCTGAACGGTCACGTGGACAGCATCGCGGGCGCCACCGGCCCGACGTTCAGTTTGCTTCCACCCGAAAATGCTACCGGCAATTACGTGAAAATCGTGCAGAGAATCCCAGTCAAAATAGTTCTCGAGCAGGGAGAAAATCGCGATCATCTTCTGCGCCCAGGGATGAACGTGGTGCCCGACATATATCTCCGATGAGCAGCGCTGCACTCACCATTGATCAGGATGTTTGGCGGCCTAGTTACAATCCCTGGCTGATCGCAGTAGTTGTGGCGCTAGCGGCGTTCATGGAGGTTCTCGACACCAGCATCGCCAACGTGGCGCTGCCGTACATGGCCGGGAACCTGGGCGCCAGCAACGACCAAAGCACCTGGGTGCTGACTTCTTATCTCGTTTCGAACGCCATCATTCTGCCCATCAGTGGTTGGATCGCCGGGGCAGTCGGCCGGAAGCGTTTTTTCATGGCGTGTTTAGGCGTGTTTACAGTGAGTTCTCTGCTTTGCGGAATAGCTCCCAGCCTTGGTTTTCTGCTGCTGTTTCGCGTGCTGCAAGGCGCGGGCGGCGGCGGGTTACAACCTATGGCACAGGCCATCCTGGCCGACACTTTTCCACCCCAGCAGCGCGGTTTGGCATTCGCACTGTACGGCATCACCGCCATCATGGCGCCCACCATTGGGCCAACGTTAGGTGGATGGATCACCTTCAACTATTCCTGGCGCTGGATTTTTTTTATTAATCTTCCGGTTGGCGTGGCCACCTGGTTTTTGGTGCGCCGCTTTGTCGAAGATCCGCCGTATCTAAGCAAACTCAAGGCCGCGGGCGTCAAGCTGGACTATATCGGTATAGCTCTTTTGACTCTTGGCGTCGGCGCATTGCAGATTTTGCTCGACAAAGGGCAGGAAGATGATTGGTTCGGCTCACCGTTCATCACCACGTTGGTTGTGGTCTCGTCAATCTCGCTGATCGCTCTGGTGATTTGGGAATGGTATCAAAAGGCGCCCATCATCGATGTGCGCATGTTCAAGAGCTTCAATTTTGCGAGCTCGAACTTGATGATGTTCACGCTTGGAATCTTGCTGTTTAGCTCTCTGGTACTCATGCCGCAGTTTCTTCAGACCCTGGTCGGCTACACTTCGGAGTTAGCCGGGCTCGCGCTTTCCGCCGGCGGTCTGGTCTTATTGTTTGAGATGCCGGTCATGGGTAAACTTACGACGAAAATACAGGCGCGCTACTTAATCGCCTGCGGCTGGCTGGCATTGTCGATCGCCATGTATTACTCCACCAAACGCATCGATTTGTCGATCAGCTTCAATGCCGCGGTGTGGTTGCGCATCGCGCAGGTGATTGGTTTGGGATTTCTGTTCGTGCCCATTACTTTGGTGTCCTACGTCGGAATCCCCCCCGAAAAAAACAACGCCGTCGCGGGCATCGTTAATTTTATGCGCAATATGGGCAGCAGTGTGGGAACTTCGCTGGTTACCACCCTGATCGCGCGGCGCTCGCAATTCCACCAGGAGATTCTGGGCGGCTTCGCCAGGCTCGATAATCCTAATTTCCAAAATACCGTAAATGGTTTGAGCCAACGCCTGGCGCAGTCTGGGCTGGGCGTCCATGAAGCGCGTGCGCAGGCCTACGCCAGGATCTACCGGGAAGTGCAGGCGCACGCTGCGAGCCTTGCGTATATTGATACCTTTATGGTTCTGGCGGTGGGCGCGGGTATTATGTTCTTTCTTGCTTTTATGTTGAAACGCAACGATCCAGGCGGCGGTGGCGCAGAACTCGCAGCGGGCTGAGCAAAGTACGATGGTTATCAGCGCGCCGCTTTTCCGGGCCGCAGGCTTCGGGGGCCGACGTGATTAAAATAATAACGATTGAACGCGAGTACGGCAGCGGCGGCGGCGAAATCGCTCAGCTGGTCGCACAGCAATTGGGATGGAAGCTTTGGGACCAGTTATTAACGGAGGAGATCGCCAAGCTCGCGAATTGTCCAAAAGCGGTGGTTGAAGTCCGCGAGGAGCGCAACGATCCGCTGTACTACCGGCTTTTCAAGTCGTTTTTGCGAGGCAGCTATGAAGGCAGCCTCAATGCACACAAGCTCAACGTGGTGGACAGCGAAAGCATCTTGAAGATTACCCGACGTGTTGTTGAACAGGTCAGCAAAGAAGGAAATTCGGTCCTTGTTGGCCGAGGATCACAGCACTTCCTCAGAGACCGCCAGGATACGTTGCGCGTATTTCTCTATGCTCCGAGAGAAGACAAGGTGCAACGCTTGTTAACTCGTGGCAAGAGTCAAGTGGAAGCCGAACATCTGGTAGATACGGTCGACCGCGAGCGCAAGGATTTCATTCAAAAGTATTTCGGCGTCGAATGGCCGGACCGCGGCGTTTACCACACCATGATCAACACCACGATTGGCAACCGGGCCGTCGTTGACATGATTTTGGATTCTGTGAAGATCGTTAACGCCAGCCTTGCCGCCTAAATATTCCGGTTTAAATACCTTCCAAGCAAAGCCTTCGGGATTCTGAGGCTATAGCACAATAGCTCTGCATCATACGGACGCTGCCGTGTGTTGGATCCAATTCTCTTTCCAATATTTGCTCCGGCAAACGAAGATTCGCGCACTTGCGGATCTGAAGATATAATCCGTGCACTTATGACACTGACCGCGGGAACAAAACTAGGACCATGCGAAATTTTGGGGCCGCTGGGAGCGGGCGGGATGGGAGAGGTGTACCGCGCGTTCGATGCGCGGCTCGGAAGAGCCGTAGCGATTCAAGGTGTTGGCAGAGTCGCTTGCGGGTGAGGGTGACCGGCTACGGCGGTTCGAACAAGAAGCGCAAGCGGTGGCGGCGCTCAAGCATCCGAATATCTTGGCGATCCTCTAAAATTAGCGCCACTACTTCTTTGAAAGCTCGCCCTCAAAATGGCTTTCAACATCTTCATGACTAAGCGGGTTTTTAGCTTTGGTCAATACGACCGAATAGACGACCTCATTTCCTGCTAGTTGCGCGGTGATAAATGCACCGTCCACTGGCAATTCTTGATAGGTGAATTTAACTTGTCTGCCGTCTGCAAGTGTTTTAAACCACTCTTCATTTAACAAGGGACCTCCTTCGTGAGGTTCCTACCCACCCAATCGCTGGCGCGGTCACATTTCGTGCCTCGGGCCTCCCTGGCGTAGCATCCTCATGTGGTCTTGTGAGGGCTAGATGGCGTCCAAGCCCGATAAAACTTCAGTCTATGAATCGTCAAAGCCGAATCTCGGAACCAGAATTGTCGCACTGCGGGCTTGTCTTAAAATAAGTCAATCGGAGCTCGGCAAACTTGTCGGCGCTTCTGCGATGTCGATTTCAAGGTGGGAGTCCGACATTAAACGGCCCCCGGCGAACTATCTAATCAAATTTGGGATTCTGTCAAATGCAGCTGACTGCTGGTTCTTCTGGGGGCAGGCAGGATTGACCGTTGCGGACGTAATGCGGGTAATGCCACGGTCCAAAGGCGGTCGATTGTGACTCCGTCGGAGCGATGCCGCGAACTACAAGACGAATTTTATGCGACCTGCTTACCCTTGTCGAACCATTTAACCTTTGTTTCGACTGTTTGGCCAAATTCGCGTCGATAGCAAGTAATAAAGCAGACTCTCATTGCATCAGCAGTTTAACGGTACGTTTGGCCACCAGGCTGGCGATACGCTTCCCCAAACTAGGCACTCTCTTGATTCAGCGGTCGCGTGGGCAGGATGTAGCTTGGCGATTCAGTGGCGAAGAGTTTGCTCTCATCCTCGCTGGCGCGTCCCGCGAAGCTGCCCGGAAAAGAGCAGATATTTTTTGTGAGGAAGTTAAAAAACTGACCGTGCTCCACAGGGGCAGACGCTCGGTAGAATTAGTCTTTCTCTCGGTATTTCTGCGTATCCGGGGAACGGCAGGACCGCGCAGGAACTTGTGCGCAAAGCTGATGAAGAACTTTACCGCGCCAAAACTGAAGGACGAGATCGCGAAGTTGTGGCGCAGAGCTCATAAAATGCACCCGCAAGAACTGATTCGAGTAGCGCCTTGCCAGGTTTTTCGTGGATCTTTTGGAGACACAATGCAGTGATCAAATGTGTTGGTGACCTCAGCACCACCTTCTGTATGTACAGCCGCACCACGCCAGGGCATCTTTCTGGTTCCATGGTCCTTGGTGGGTGAGGTTGTGTGTTTTTCGGTGCCGGTTTCGCACGACTGTAGCTGCTGCACTCGAACGTCCGAGGCGCATCTTGGCAAGCAGCGGAGTTGCCGTCGCCAGGGTCTTGATAAATTTTGCTCACTGTCGCAAACGCAGCGACTCCGAGTATCTCTTTCTCAACCGCAAGAGAAAACCGAACCAGCATTTGCTTCCGGACTTGCAGGACCTCGCCAAGAAAGCGGGTGCGAAATTCCACACAGAACTATATATCCGCAAGGTAATCCTGCATGGTCGCGATTCCTGCCCAAGCTCCTGCGACAGGTGGCCATCCACTCGTTAAGTGCAAATGATTTTCCTTCGCAGCGAAAGGGTGAGAGCAGGCTCCGATTTATCAAAGCCCGCCTGCCTCTCAGAAATTCAGCTTGAATGCAACCTGCGAAACGCGACCTGGCTGTGACTTCAGGATTTGCCCGAACGTAGAATCATTGATGTTGCCGTCCACCGCGTTCGCGCCATCGAACTGAGCATGGTTGAAGGTGTTGAAGGTTTCGAAACGGAATTCCAGTGCAACGGATTCCGTGACGCGGGTGGTCTTGCGCAGAGCCATGGCGTAGTTGTTTATACCGGGTCCGTAAAAGAAACGCCGCGATGAATTGCCAAACGCGCCTAGTGCGTTCGGGATGAAGAGCCTGGTATTAAAAGCCAGAGAATTGTTGCGCGGATTGCGGTTAATATCCAGCGGACCCAGGCTCGGATTGTAATCGGGTAGATCAATGCTAATGCTATTGACGCCATTGTTCTGGACTTGAACCAGCGCGTTGTCCCCGAAACTCTGAAACGTGACTGGAAGTCCCGTGGCGTAGCGGGTGATGCCGGAAATTGCCCAGCCCTGCGTGAGGCAGTTCGATGCGCGGAACAATTTGTCGACAGGCAGGTCATAGTTGTAGCTGAGGACAAAATTGTGTTTGAGGTCGAACGCCGAGATGGCATATTCCTTGCGAAAATCGAAGGGGATTGGATTGTTCTTGAATGCTGGAAGACCAGTCCATTGACTTGCCAAACGTGTAACTCGCCAAGAATGTGAACCGCCCCGCGGTTCGTTTGAGAGACGTTTGTAGACTGTTGTAACTGGCGTTGCCATAACAGCCCCACCGCTGAGTTGAGTACGGGAGGAGACTTCCTTACGCTGATGAATCCCGCGAAAGGCCGCTAAAAGTTGTTCCATATTTATGGCATTCATAGGAGAATCGGTGTATGAAAGAGCAAGCCATTCGGACGACCGTCGATATCCCCGCTTCCCTGTATCGGAAGCTCAAGGAGCAGGCTGCCGCGCAAGGACGGTCGATCCGCGAATTGATCCTTTTGGGCGTGCGAGTCACTCTCATCGAGGGCAAGCATCCTCGTTCCAAGAGGGTCAAGTTTCCCCTCATTGCGTCAGATGGGCCGAAAGTCGATTTGACCAACGAACAGATCTATGAACACATTGAATTTCCTTGACGCCAATGTTTGGCTGGCGCTGCTGTGGGGTAGACATATTCATTCCGAAAGAGCGCGGGAGTGGCTTGAGAAGTTCCCAGAGGAGAAGTTCTTTTTCTGCCGATTCACGCAGTTGACGGTGCTTCGGCTTCTCACATCGGCAGCTGTGATGGGAAACGACGTGAGAAAAATGCCTGAGGCCTGGGAACTATGGGACAAGGTTTGCGCGGACGACAGGGTCGCATACCTGTCAGAACCCGAGGCAATAGAACCTGAATTCCGCCGTCAGTCTAGACTCGGTACTTCTTCGCCGAAAGTTTGGGCGGATTCCTATCTTCTGGCATTCGCAATCGTGGCGGGTTTGAAGCTTGTCACATTTGACCGGGCGCTTCGTTCACGAGGCTCCGAAGTGCTCATTCTTTAGACCATGCAGTTCGGCGTCGGTACCTAGCTTAGCTAAGCTAGCTTTAGCTAGATAGGCAAGCGATGACCTCGCAACTGCGAAGAAGCGTATGGCCAGAGCGCATCAGGATGTCCCGGAGGGGATCAGTCGCTTTGAAACGCGCCGTCATAAATTCGTAATACCAATCGTGGTGAATGGCGGCAAAATACGAACGAAAGGTGAATAAAGAAGGAGAAAGGGATTCGTCTCGTTTGATCGCAACTTGCTGATTCCCCTCGATTATGCCTAGCTCCGGCATGTTCTGATTGAATTGGTCGTTCGGCTGTTAACCGAATGCTCCCATAGCGCGCCAAAACCTTGGGGATTCACGGGAAATAACCGAGAGGTTAAGCTTAAATAAATGATAATTCATAAAAAGTAGTAGCACGGCACAAATCGCCGCATTTTTATTGGCGAAATGAGCTGGGGCGGAGAGGGGGCCTCAAATCGTTCAAAACTAGTAGCAAGTAGAGTCACGCTCCTCAGGAATAGCGCGGCTGGCGTCCTTGATTTATCAGTTTTTCTGCCTGACCGGCACATCCGGCCGGGGATCGGAAAGCGAATCGGCGAAGGACCGAATGCCATCAAAGCGCACTCTTAGGTCTCCATAGCTGCGGGTGAAGGTACGCTCCACATCGTGAGCGAGGACGAGGTTGTCGCCTTCCGGATGTTGGTACCGGAATGCAATAAGATTTGTGGGATCGAAATTGTTAGCCGACCATTTGCACTCGATGGCCACTGGTCTCTTTCGGTGGGTCGCGATGACAAAGTCCACCTCGTGTCCGCGCTTGTCGCGCCAATAGAACACTTCTCGGCTCTGCGAGCGCGCCATAATTTCATTTAGTACGAAATGCTCCCACAACGTCCCAAGGTCATCATCACGCAAGTCCTGCCAGCCTCGGTAGTAGCAAATGAAACCGGTATCGAAGCCATAGACTTTAGGCGCAGCGACTATCTCAGTGGGTCGACGAGTGCTGAAGGGGCGAACGACATGGGCGACGAACGTTGCCTCAAGAACGCGGAGGTAGTTTGTGATGGTTGGCCGGCTCACCTCGCAAGGGCGGGCAAATCGAGTGGCGTCAAAGATGCCGCCGCTTTGTGCCATGACAAGCTCGGTGAATCGCTGGAACGAATCTCGCCGCTCCAGACGGAAGAGTTCCTGGATATCCTTAGCCCAGTAAGCGTCCATCCATTCCTGAAAGTCGCGTTCTGGGTGTTTCTCCGGCAGAAAGAAGGGTGGAAGGCCGCCCCGCAGAAAACGGTGCTTTAGATCCGTCTGGTTCGCGTCGTCCATGTCGAGAAGACACATCGGCGCCAGCCAGAGGTCCCTCTTCCGTCCCGCCAACGTGTCTCTGAATTTTTTCGAAGCTCCCAGAGTCGAAGAACCCGTCGCCACAATGTGTGTGCCTGAATGATGGTCGGCTGCAATTTTGAGCAATTCGGACGGGTTCTGCAGCCTATGGATTTCATCGAGCACGATACGCTTGCCGACCAGACCGTCGAGAAAGCTCTCTGGATCAAGCATCATGCGGCGAACCCGAGGGAGTTCACAGTCGAAATATTCAACTTCGGAGAGATCCTGACAAAGGCAGGTTTTTCCAACCCGGCGCACGCCAGCGAGCCAGACGACAGATCGCTCCTTCCATGCGCGTTCGAGCAGTTTCAGCCAGAATCGCCTGTGTACCATACGAAGCTATATTTGCACATAGTAGCACTAAACGCAATTGCATTTGCAGCGCGTCGTGAGAGATCGTATCGATAGGTACGAGCGGCATCGAAGGTCAACGACAACATAGCTGCCTGAGTCGTTCTGAGGCATGCTCGCTTGGGACTGGCAGACATCGTTGCCGATTGAATTTATTCGCAGCAAGGTTGCATTCACATACCTATGAATGTGTACAAACACTGACACGAATCGTGTCGCCTTAGACCCGACAAAGCTGAGAGCGTGCAGCCTGTGATGATAATCTTGTCCTTCTCGTCCATGAACGGAGAGAGCTTGTGCTACCCGTTACACTTGCTTAAAGCGACCCGAGAGTAACTCGTGAAACTTGTTTCCGAAGGACTACTGAGCTCTGGCAGCCGACAGTCCTGTCATCGTGGTGCACAGGGATTTTCGCGGGCTGTACAAATCAAGCCCCCATATGTCAGATTGCGTCATGCAAATCCGGATCAGCCTCATTCTCACTGCGACTCTTAGTCTTTTTGCGATTGTGGCGGTTTCATCCGCCCAGCAGATTCCTGCAATCTCTCAGGACCCGCCTCCTGACAAAGAATTTCCCGCGACTACGGAAGCGCCTGATATTCCAAGTCATGGCGCAAGGCTCAACGCAGTATTTTATTTAGCGTCGGGACGTGGGCCTAACCCAGTTGTCCTCCTAATGCACGGTTTCCCGGGTAATGAACAGAACATGGACCTCGCTTATGCCATCAGACGCGACGGTTGGAATGTTTTAGTTCCGCACTATCGTGGCTCTTGGGGTAGCCAGAGCACTTTTTCGTTCGTCAACTCCATAGAGGACACTCAATCTGCGATTCAATTTTTGCGAGAAGCAGAAAACGTAAAAAAATATCGCATCGATCCCAAAAGAATTGTTCTCATCGGTCATAGCATGGGCGGGTTTATGGTCGCTTATGCAGCAGCTAATGATTCGCAAATTCTCGGCGTTGCGATGATCTCTGCGTGGAATCTCGGCGCGAGTATGGCGCGAGCCTCTGCGAAGGAACGCTTGCCAACATTCGCTACTGCTGTTCCCCGCCTGTCGGGCACAACGTCAGATGGACTTGTGGCTGAAGCTCGCCAAAATAGTGAGAACTGGGATTATATAAAATTTGCGCAGGCCTTAAAGGGCCGCCCTATTCTTATAACCGAAGCCATGGATCGCAATGTGGACGATAACAAAGCAATGGCTCAAGCACTAAGAAAAGCTGGGAATCCAAATGTTTCAGAGGCAGAGATGGAAACAGACCATTCTTACGCGGATCATCGCATCGCACTTCAAGTAACGGTAGTTAAGTGGCTGGAAAATTCGTTTGCGCAAAAGATTCAGTGAAGCTTGTGCTACGAAGCCAAAGCTAACTTCCAATAGGTCGCGTTAGTCACGAGTTGGCGCTCATTCCTGAAACGTCACGCAAACGCCACAGGGGTCAATCGCAGCGAACTCCTTCGTGCCCCAAGGCTTGGTTTGCAATGCGCCATTAGGGTGCACTTTTCCTCCGCGTTTCTGGTATTCCGCATACATGGCTTCAATGCCTTGAACCGCGATTCGCACCATGGTCTGGTCTCCGACCTTGCGCGCCAATTCTTTGTCACTCATACCAGCTAAGTGTAGGTGGGCCCCACCGCGGTTGATTCCCGCATAGTTCGGCGGAGTGGTATCACGAAAGGTTTCTTTAAAGCCACATTTCTCGTCCCACCAATTTAGGGATTCCGTCGTGTCGGCGGCAGGAAGAACGGGAATCGCACTTTTAATGATCGCGTCCATAATCGAAGGATACCGGATTCCGGCTGAGCCGACTACTCCACGCCGCTCAGATCGAAATGATGGAATCCACTTGCGGCAACCTGCACCGCAGGTGGGTTTACGCGCAAGCCGAACGCCCGCGACGCTCGGACACGTTCGCCCGTTCCGGAAGCTCCACGGATGACGCTGCTAGATTTCCCTCCGATCACCTAGAAACGCCCTGTGTCAATCCAAGACTTCATCCGCAACCGAGAACGGCTTCGTAGGCGTTGTTGCAAATCGCGTATCCAATTGATTCGCGTTCATTTCCAGCGGGTTGGCTTCGTAGGAGCCGCCGCTCAGAAAGCCCTTCACGTATTTGGTAGCGAATTTCGCCAATCCTAGCTTTTCATACTGAACAACGTGAACGAGTTCATGAAAGAGCACCCTATCCGTGAAAGGCTCGTTGGAGACTACTGTATCCAGATAGGTAATTGCGGCCATGTCCGCAAAGTTCGGCAGCGAGCCAGCTTCGAAACCCATCTTCAAGAGTTCCCCATAGAAGTGCGGGTTGCTGACTCGCTCTCCGGCAAAGACGACAACGCGCGCCGACTCCAAGGTTGATTTTAGAGATTTCCTCACGTAGTGTCGCAGGACACAGCAGGACGGGGCAGGTCAAAAGGTTGCACCCAGGACCGATGCCGATGCACCTCCGTTCAATACATAATGGTTTTCCGTGGCTCGGAAGTTTTGCCTCCGATAGCAGTAACCTTTAAGGCAGGATGAACGCAGACACGCACCTTGCTTCTCGCCTATCCAGTCGCCCGCTCATTGCTCCAGCGTGGCACACGATTGTGTTCATTGCTATTTTTGTGGGGCTGTCCGTTGTCGGAGGTTTCTTTCAGCACGCCGTAAA
>DATHMG010000039.1:0-3712 GCA_035487275.1 Candidatus Acidiferrum sp.
AATCGCGACGGCAAGCGGGGTCACGAACAGATGGTGATCGCTTTACTGTGCAGCGCGGAGGGTTGTCCGGTCGGAGTCGAAGTTTTTGCCGGTAACACTCAGGACGCCTCCACGGTGCCTGAGAAGATCGCGCAATTGCAGTGCCAATACGGATTGAAAGAAATTATCTTTGTCGGCGACCGTGGAAGCCAGCCCCCCAAATCTCCACTCTCCATGCAAGGCGGAAGCGGCCAGGTATGAATTCAGCATTTTCTGCGCTTCTGTTTTTGAGGTCGGAGTGCATCCGGAAGCGCTCCGCCACCATCGAGCTGGCCTTTTCCGTCTCGGGTCCAGATGATTGGATTGGCTGCCGCGTGAGAGCGCGCGCGAAACGTGGTTGGTTGGTTCACTAACGCGGGAAGGGCGAAGACTGGCTGGCAGCCCGCGATTTTGAGGCTGTACGTCCATTAATTATTGTGTAATCGACCTTTCAATCCGAAGCGTTCAAAAATGCCGTTCCATCACTCCGCCGTGCGTTTCCTTATACTAGTCATGATCAGCTTCCTGTTAGTGGTCTCTGCGCCTCAACAGGAAGCGACAACTGAACGGAGTCCACTATGAACCTTACCGAAATCCAAAAACTACTTCGTGATAAAGACATCGAATTTATTCGTTTTGAACAGACGGACACTCACGGAATCTCACGCTCCAAAACGATCCCTGCACGACATTTCGAATACTTTGCTAATAATGGGGTGCATTTCTTGCTTGGGCAGCTTGGGTTTGACGCCCAAGCAGCTGTGGCACCCGGTACCGGCTACCTGGAAGAGCTCGGTTTTCCCGATAGCCATATCAAGCCCGATTTCGATACATTTCAAGTTTTGCCATGGGCCGACAAGACAGCGCGCATATTGTGCGAACCATACTTTCTCGATTGCAAACCAGCCATGGCTGCACCGCGTCTAGTTGTGAAAAAATTGCTCGCTGAATTGCAGGCGATGGGCTACCGGCTCCTGAGCGGGTTTGAATACGAGTTTTATCTAGTGGACGCTGCGACACGCCAGCCCCCATTTCCAGGGATCCAGATTTTTGCCACTCTTCGTAACAACTTTAATCAAGAATTCGTCTACGACATTCTTCGCTCCATGGCGGCGGTCGGTGTGGACATTATTACTGCCAATGCAGAATATGGCCCTGGGCAGATGGAGATTAATTTTGGCCCAGCTTGGGGAGTAACTGCAGCTGACCACGCCTTTACCTTCAAGAATGGAGTTAAAGAAATCGCGCTGCAGCACGGGATGATGGCGTCGTTTATGACCAAGCCCTATATTGACCAAAGTGCTAATGGGTGCCATTACCATCACTCCCTGTGGCACGGAGACAAAAATGCTTTCGTGGATGATTCTAGCGAAGACGACTTATCGGATATTTGTCGGTACTTTTTAGCAGGTCAGTTAGCGCATGCGCCAGCCATCTGTGCTTTTGCTGCGCCAACGGTCAATTGCGCCAAACGCTTCAGACTTTACTCCTTTGCTCCCACGAATGCCACCTGGGGAATTGAAAATCGCACTACCGGGCTTCGTGTTAAGGCCACCCGGAATGAATCCACACATGTGGAAAATCGCTTTGGCTGTGGAGCCTCAAATCCTTATCTCCTAATGGCCACCTGTTTGGCGGCTGGCATTGACGGACTGAAAAGACGAATGGCACCACCACCGCCTGTGACTGGCGTTGCCTACGGGAGAGATGGTGTTGTCAACCTGCCAATCCGACTGGAGGATGCACTGGATGCCTTAGAGCAGGATTCAGTGATGCGAGAGGCGCTCGGCTCTGAGTTTGTCAAATTATTTCTGGCAGTCAAACGGCATGAGATAACCAAAGCAGCCGCTGCGATTACAAATTACAGCACGCCCGAGTTTCACAATTGCGTCGATGGTTGGGAGCGGCAGGAGTACTTCGAGTTCCTCTGAGCGTGGTTCGCGCATGCCGAACAGGGTCACGACTGGGCGATGAGCTGAAGCATCTCGCCTACGGCGGGTTCCAGGCCGATGAAAATGCTTCGGGACACAATGGAGTGGCCGATGTTGAACTCTTTCCAATAAGGGATTCCCAATATCAAGCGCACGTTCGTGTAATTCAGGCCATGCCCGGCGTTCACGATCAAACCTTTTTCGGATGCATAACGGGCGGTCGCCTCCAACCGGGCGACTTCGTCCATGCGAAAATCGGGCATCACATTGGCAAACCGGCCGGTGTGAAGCTCGATGGCATCAGCCCCGAGCTCCACGCAAGCGTCGATCTGTTCCGAAGCCGGTTCGATGAACATGCTCACCCGAATGCCGCCGGCGTGCAACCGGTCGACTGTCGCGCGCAAGGTCTCGACGTTGCGCGCCACGTCAAGACCGCCCTCCGTTGTGACCTCGTTACGGTTTTCCGGAACCAGGCAGACGTCATCCGGCAAAACCTGCAATGCCGTTTCAAGGATGTCGGGCGTGTTTCCCATTTCGAGGTTGAGCTTTGTAATAATGCTGTCGCGCAGCCTAAAAACATCTCGGTCCTGGATATGCCGGCGGTCCGCACGCAGGTGCACAGTGATCCCATGCGCACCGGCTCGCTCGCAGGCGGATGCGGCCGCCAAGATATCCGGCTCCACGTTCGGTGCGTCCGGCATGTCCACATACCGGACCTGGCGCAATGTTGCGACGTGATCGATGTTGACCCCTAGCTTAATCATGGAAACTAGTTAACCGGACGGGAAGGTTTGAGCAACTCAATGATGAGTGTCGGGCGTCGAGTAGAGTTCGAGTTTAGGGTTCGGAGTTGTGCTCTATACGCCAAACAGCAAAGCTTACCTTTCCAGTTTGCTGATCTCGAAGATTCGCCGTATGTCAGTATGTCAGATCAAGGTGAGCGTCAGAGTGCCACATTGTTTACGACAACCGCGCTCAGGCGCCAATTACTCAATTACTGGAAGCAACTGCCGATTGCTATTCAAAGCAATGGGACTTGAAAGCAGCAGGACGCCGCCGGTCAGGTCTGTTTAATGTTTAACTATCTCATTGGCCCATGAACAAAGAACACACCGGATCGCGAATTTTGAAGGCGCAGGACGGTAAATCCCCACAAATGGTCTACGTATTAAATGAAAAGTCCACGATTTAACTGAAAGACCCTTTTCAATTAAATCGTAGACTCCGAGGGAAACTCATCGGTTTTCAGTCTACGTTTTAACTGAAATCGACATCCGAACTTGCCGTTGTTTCTCAAGAATCTTTTCCGCTTCCAACCATCATCGCGCGCGCCGGCGCGTCGACCCGGAAAAAGTTCTTCGAGTTTTTCACTGTCCCGATCCGCAACGCTAACACACGAGCCGCCTACTACCGGGCAATCCAACAGTTTTTAGACTGGGCTGAGCGCGCCGGGTATCAGGATCTCGAAGAGATCGAACCGATCACGGTCGCCGCATATATCGAAATCCTCCAACGCCGGGCCGCGCCGCCCACGGTCAAACAGCACATGGCCGCCATCCGGATGCTGTTTTCCTGGCTCACCGAAAAAGGCGTCTTGGCCATGAATCCGGCCCGGGAAGTCAAGACCGAGAGATTTTCACGGACTGAAGGGAAAACCCCGGCATTTGTCGAAGGCGAAGTCCAAAAGCTTCTCAACGCGGTCGACGCATCAACGCACACCGGTCTGCGCGATCGCGCTCTGCTTGGGGTCCTCGCCTACACCT
>DATHMG010000040.1:0-23321 GCA_035487275.1 Candidatus Acidiferrum sp.
GGCAAAGACAAAATGCCGATGTTGTCGTAGTGGACGTCATACGCGATCCCGAAACCGCCGCGGATTGAGGTCTTGCCGCTGGTGCCAGGTGAATAGGCGAATCCCACACGCGGTCCCCAATCGTTTTTGGGAGCGCGGGGCTCATCAAATACCGCGACACCAGGCACGGAGGCGAGGCTGTTCAGGGTCTGCGACCGAATGCCGAACGGTGTAGTGGTGTATTCCCAACGCACGCCGAAGTTCAAAGTAAGGTTTTGCCGAATTCTCCAATTGTCGTTTACGAACCAATAAAGGGCGGACTGGTCTCCGTAATAGGTGGACTGCCCTACGCTTCTTTGCGCCAGAAAATCAGGGCTTTGGTCTTGCAGATATTGTTGCAACGAATTGTATTCGTAGTCGCCGCGCGCTCGTTGGGTAAATGACTGGGGAGAGATGTACTTGCGACCCTCAATACCTACCTTCACAGTGTGTTTGTTGTGCGTCCAGCTGATATTGTCGGACATCTGATAGGTGTTAATGATCGTGAACTGCGGCGCGTTGCCATCAGGGCCAATATTCAGGCCGTTGAGGCTAAAGAGCACAATGTTGGGGAAACTATCCAAACCCGGGAACGAAAAATTCCCGGCTGGCGTAGTATTCGCGTAACGATTATAGCCCAGGCGGAACTCGTTCTGCGTGTTGGGATTAAACGTATGATATTCGTTGACGGTCAAAAGATGATATTTCGTAGGCGAATTTAGATAAAACGCAGGCAAAGTTGCATTGGTGTCAATTCCCACAGAGCGGTTATACACATAGCGCCCGCGCAATTGGTCTTTTTGAGATATGTCGTAATCAATGCTGCCTAAAGCTGCCCAGTTATTCGTGTAGTTAGGACCGGAGAAGCTAAGAATCCCTTCCGGCACCGCCGCGGTGGCGCCAGTGTTGCTGGTCACTGTTTCTACGCCTTTGCTGGCGGCAGAAGGACCGCACGTCCCGGTCGTGTCTACGGAGCTAGCCGGTGCTGCGTACTTCTGCAAAATGGCCAGGTTGGTCGCTGAAATCCCTGGCAAAGCCGCCAAGGCACTATAACCAGCGGCTGTCGGCGAGCAGACCGGGGACCCAAGCACGGCCGCTGCTCCGATGGGGTTATATTCCAAAGCGCCAAAGAAGAAGAGTTTGTTCTTGATGATCGGTCCGCCAAACACTCCACCCATGCGGTTATTGTCATAGCGCGGATTTGACTTGAGACCGCTGTTGATGGTCGATTGGTCGATGGCGTTAAAATTTCTATTCTCGGAATAGATGTAGACGTCGCCGTGGAACGCATTCGTGCCACTCTTGATGATGGTGTTAAATTGGCCGCCGGAAGAGTGACCGAAGTCCGGAGTGAACTGATTTTGCAACACTGAGAATTCCGCGACAGCGTCGTTCGGTATAGTAACCAACGGGCCGGTGACCGACTTATTGTTATTGTCGACGCCTTCGATAGCGAAGTTGTTGTTGCGTGGACGTTGGCCGCCAATGGACGGACCGGTGCCTGCGCCGACTCCGCCGCCGGTGGCGACGCCAGCGCTCAAGAGCGAAAGATTCAGAACGCCGCCGGTGACCGACGAAACGGGCAGGTCCGCCGCGAGCTTCTGATCAAAAGTGGTGTTGATTTGCGCCGTGGTGGTGTCCAAGGCTGGCGCCGCGCCCGAGACCTCGATGGAGGTAGCAGCCCCCTTAATTTCCAGAGTGATTTGCAACGTACTGGTCTTATTCAACTCCAGCTGGAAATTGTTGATCGTCGTAGTGGCGAAGTTGGAGGAAGAAGCGGACACACGGTAAGTTCCGACCGGTAAATTGTTAAAGCGATATTCACCGCTTTCATTGGCCTCAGTGGCGTATTTGACTCCGGTTGCGGAGTTAATCGCCTCGACGGTCGCGCCTGGTACTGCGGCACCCGTCTTATCCAGAACCGTGCCGACCAGGTCGCCGCTGATGACTTGAGCGCTCGCTGCGCCCACGATGGTCAAACTCAGGGCTAAAACGGCCACACAAAGAAACACAAAAAATCTGTGAAAACCTTGATTCACTGAACCCTCCGTATTTTTATACTAATGATTCGCGCAGGAACTAGGCCCAAACCCCGTTGATGCCCACGGGCGATATTGCAATCGCTGCTCCAAACGAGCCATGAAATTTAGCTTAAAGAACGATAGTTAAGTTATTTGTTTGCTACAATTTATATACTCGTTAGCAGGGTTAGAAGGAATGGCTGAAAAGTGATTATCCTATCCAACATACTGGATACTGATTTTAGAATAAATTTAGACCGTTACTTAGGTGTCGCTAAAAGGACGAAATTGTGAGGGATGCGCAAAAAGGCTATTGGTGCGTGAGCGGGCCGTTGCAATCGGAACTGGCGCCCGTAAGCTCGTGAACTCCAGGAAATTATGGGTGATTACGGCAGGGTTGTCGATCGGATGGCTTTACACCCGCTGGGAAGTTATGCAGACGCGAGCTACACAAGGACGCTGTCGCAGAAATTCACGACAGACTGTTCGGCCCAGAACCTAGACGGGCCGTTTTTGTTGGAGATGAATGCGCAATGGCCACCATGGTCGGGGGCGACCAGGTGAATTGCGGGATTTTTTTCGGCGCCGGCGGCAAGGATGGAAGAATAGGGCACGAAGGGATCGTCTTTCGCAGTGATGAGCAAGGTCGGCACACGCACCTGCGCGAGGACTCTTTTAGCCGACGCTGCTCCGTAATATTCGTGGGCGTCTCGATAACCAAAGTTTGGTGCAGTGATGGCGTCATCGAACTGGCGAACGGTGCGTACGGGAGGTAATTTGGCTTGCATGTACCGCCCGGGCATGGAAATGGCTTTACGCCGGTACCGATTCATGAGGCCGCTCACGAAATGATACTGATAAACGTGATTTTCCCAGCGTTCCAGGGCGTCAGCACACGCGGCGAGGTCCAGGGCGGGGCAGACCGCGCAAATGCCACGCAGGGCTCGCGGAAAAGAATCGCCGTATTCGCCAGCCATTTTGAGCACAAGATTGCCGCCCATCGAATAGCCTACGAAGAAAATTTGTTTGAAGCCGTCAAGATTGGCTAGCTCTTCGCAAACGGCGCGATAATCCGAGCTCATTCCGGAATTGTAGAGTGTGGGCGTCAGCGATTCGCTGCCGCCGCAATTGCGTTGATTCAAGCGAATAACGTTGTAGCCTCGCTTGAAAGCGGTTTCAGCGATACCGCGAGCGTAATCCGAGTTGCTCGAGCCTTCCAGGCCGTGGACGATTACGATCACCGGCGCATCCGAACGTTTGCCCGGTTGCCAGTGGCAGTGTGCTAGCAAACGGGACTCAGGATCGACCTGAAATAGGCGCTCTTCCGGCCGTGGCAGAGCAAAAGTCCTTGGCCACAGAACAGGAGCCACAGTCATGATATGCGCGCCGCGAAGCACGGGATGAGGCTCGAAATTTTCGAGAAGTAGCGTCACGCGCGGGTAATCCCACAATATCCACTCTATCCACTCTCTACAGTAACATGTATGGTGGTCGCGATTTCGATAAGTGAGGCTGGACGGCAATGTCGAGCTCCAACTTGACCCCAGCTAGGGGTGCCCCTACAATGAAATATCCACGGTGAACAATTTCTTCGATTTAATGAATCAGTTTGCAGCCCAGCAGAACCTTGCTGGGCCGCTTTGTTTTAGCGGATGTTTTTCGCAAACCGCTGATTTTTGTTCATAAAATTTCCTCCGCGGGGCTTGTGAATGAAGGATGGACCGATAGCCGAGGGCCTTACTTTCGATGACGTACTGCTGCTGCCCGGGAAGTCCTCGGTACTACCGGCCGAAGCGGATACGCAGACCAACTTCACCCGCAAACTGGCGCTGAATATTCCGCTGGCGTCCGCGGCCATGGATACGGTGACGGAGTCACGGCTGGCGATCGCAATTGCACGGCAGGGCGGTATTGGGATGGTGCACCGCAACATGACGATTGAGCGCGAGAGCGAGGAAGTCGATCGAGTGAAGCGCTCAGAAAGCGGGATGATTGTTGATCCGGTGACGATTTCGCCGGATATTACGTTGCGACAAGCGCTCGACATCATGACCAAGTACCGCATTTCGGGCTTGCCGGTTACGCGCGGCGCTCGACTTACCGGGATTCTTACAAATCGGGATCTGCGCTTCGAAAAGAATCACTCGCAATTGGTCAGCGCGGTGATGACCAAAGACAATCTGGTCACCGTGCCGGTGGGAACAACGCTAGACGAAGCTGAGCGCATTTTGCAGAAGCATCGCATCGAAAAGCTGCTGGTGGTCGACCAGGATTACAACCTCAAAGGACTGATCACGGTAAAGGATATTCAGAAAAAACTTGCCTACCCGCGGGCGGCCAAGGACGAACAAGGTCGACTGCGCGTGGGGGCCGCAGTCGGTGCTACAGGAGATTTTCTGGAGCGCGCTGTGGAAATGGCGCGAGCCAAGGCGGACGTCCTGGCCATCGATACGGCGCACGGGCATTCCGCGCGGGTGATGGAAGCGATTAAAGCCATTCGCCATCGTCTTCCGGACATGCAGCTGATTGCCGGAAACGTGGCTACGTTTGAAGGTGCTAAAGACTTGATCGCGCTGGGCATCGACGGACTGAAAGTCGGCATTGGTCCAGGATCAATTTGCACCACACGGGTGGTGACCGGCGCTGGTGTACCGCAGATTACTGCAATCGTGGAAGCGGCGCGCGCGGCGCAAGGGACCGATGTGCCGGTGATCGCCGATGGGGGCATCAAGTTTTCCGGCGACATCAGCAAAGCGATAGCGGCCGGTGCTTCGTGCGTGATGATCGGCGGATTGTTTGCCGGCACGGAAGAAGCACCGGGCGAAACAATTTTGTATCAGGGACGCACATTCAAATCATACCGTGGCATGGGTTCGACGGCGGCGATGGAAGATGGCTCGGCGGCGGCGGACCGTTATGGGCAAGAAAACGTGGAGCGGGGAAAATCCGTGCCGGAAGGCGTGGAAGGACGCGTGCCCTACAAAGGATCGCTGGCCGCGCTTACTGATCAATTGGTGGGCGGACTAAAGAGCGGCATGGGATACACAGGGGCAGCCACGCTGAAGGAACTCACCACCAAGAGCAAGTTCATCCGCATCACCAGCGCGGGCCTGCGTGAAAGCCATGTGCATGACGTAATCATCACGCGCGAGGCCCCCAATTACCGCATGGAATGAACGACAAAAACGAGACAATATACAAATGACATTGCGCGAGTTATTTCGTGGCTGACCCACAACCCTGGCGCCCCATTCCGCAATTATCGGAGATGGATGGACGCATTCAGACCCCCTACCAGCTCAGGTTGGTGATGGCGTGGCTTCCCGCACTGTGTTGGGCAGCGCTGATTTTTTCGTTGTCGACGGACGCATTTTCCCCGGATCACACCGGAAGAATATTACGGCCCATGCTGTTCTGGCTAATGCCGCACCTGACCGAGCAAGGTTTCGAGACTATCCACTATTTTGTGCGCAAGACCGCGCATTTCACGGAATATTTCATATTTTGCTTGCTGCTTTACAGGGGCATCCGGGCAGGGCAACCAGGGTGGCGGTGGTCGTGGGCGCTGACGGCGCTACTTATTGCCGCCGGTTATTCAGCCTTAGACGAGATACACCAGGCTTTTGTCGCGAGCCGCACGGCGTCGCCGTACGATTCGCTGCTGGATTCAGTTGGAGCGGCGTTCGCAGTGGTAGCATTGCTTCTGTGGTTTCGATTGCGATCTCTGAAAAACTCAGGTTCAGAAATGTGAGAGGTCTTAATTGACCTTGGTATCAGCGGTGTCGCCGCGCAAAACAAAAGCCCGCTCCGATGAAACGAAGCGGGCTTTTGTGAATCTGAAGTCTTAATAGACTAGCTCTTCTCGTCGACGGCTTCTTCCTTCTTGGGGCGTTCTTTCTTTTCTTTTTTCTTGAATTCGTAGCCTACTAATTCAAGGATGGCCACTTTGGCGTTGTCGCCGACGCGGTGACCGGCGTGGATAATGCGCGTGTAACCCCCTGCGCGATCGGAAAATTTTGGCGCGATTTCACTGAACAATTTCTGAGTGATCGCCGGAAGCATGATGTAGGAAGCAGCCTGCCTGCGCGACTGCAACGTATCGCGTTTGCCCAGGGTGATGATCTTTTCGGCCACGGGACGCGCGGCTTTCGCGCGCGTCAACGTGGTGGTGATGCGCCCGTGTTCGAACAGATTGGTGACCAGGCTGCGCAGAGTAGCGCGGCGATGGGACGGGTTGCGCCCGAGCTTCGATCCTGACTTGAGATGTCGCATGATTTGCCGGGTCTCGCGCCGCGATTACAGCCCGAGATTTTCCTCCGAGGGAGCCATGGTGGTCTGGCTTGGAAGCGGCGGCCAGATAATGCGTCCGTGCTCGTCGAATTTCATGCCCAGCGCGAGGCCCATCTTCACCAGTATATCTTTGATCTCGTTGAGCGATTTGCGGCCAAAGTTTTTAGTCTTCAGCATCTCGTTCTCGCTCTTCTGCACGAGCTCGCGAATGGTCTGAATGTTGGCGTTCTTCAAGCAATTGTAGGAGCGTACCGAAAGCTCCAGCTCTTCGACGGAGCGGTCCAGATGCTCGAGACGCGGATCATGCGCCGTATCTGGCAGCGGTTCAATGCTGTCGACGGGCTCCTCAAAGTTGATGAAGATGCTCATGTGGTCTTTGACGAGCTTGGCAGCCAGGCCAATGGAATCTTGCGGAGTAATGGCTCCGTTGGTCCACACCTCGATCATCAGCTTTTCGTAGTCAGTCATCTGACCGAGACGAGCGGCTTCGACGGAGTAGTTCACCTTGCGCACCGGCGAATGAACGCTGTCCACCGGGATATAGCCAATGGGCAGATCTTCGTCATAGTTGCGGTCAGCAGCCACGTAGCCGCGGCCGTTCTTCACGCGCATTTCGATCTGCAGGCGGCCACCTTCGCTGACGGTGGCGATGTACACGTTTTTGTCGAGCACGGCGAAATCGGCGTCTTCTTCAATTTGCGCGGAAGTCACGGGACCGGGATGCTCGAAATTTAGAAAAATAGTCTTGGGCAGGTCGGTGTTGAGTTTAATGGGTACCTGCTTCAGGTTGAGTATGATGTCGGTAGCGTCTTCGACTACGCCCGCGATCGAGGAGAATTCGTGCAGTACGCCCTCGATTTTGACGGCGGTAATGGCAGCGCCTTCGATAGAGCTCAGCAGGGCGCGACGGAGCGCGTTACCTACCGTGGTGCCCCAACCGCGCTCAAACGGCTGCGCGGAGAACCGCCCGTATTTTTCGGTAAGCGATTCCAGTTCAGAGGCTAGACGCTTTGGTTTCTGAAAGCCCTTCCACATCGTGTTCCTTCCTTCCGGGGCTTCTCAGGCCCCAACACTGTTTGATGACAATAGTTATCGAAACGTCACCGAAGCTGCTGGCCGGCCTGGCCGCGGCCGGGGCGGAAATTACTTCGAATAAAGCTCGACGATCAGCTGTTCGGTGAACGGCGGTGTCTGCACGTCTTCACGCTTGGGCAAGGCCACAACCTTCGCTTTGAAGGCTTCGCGGTCTTGCTCGAGCCAGGGAACGGCGCTCTGGGATTGCGCGACGTTGCGAGCTTCGAGAATCATAGCGTTGTCGTGCATGCGTTCCTTGATCGAGATCTCGTCGCCCACGCTGACCAGGTACGAAGGAATGTTGACCTTCTTTCCGGAGACGCGCACGTGACCGTGCAGCACGAGTTGCCGCGCTTGCGCGCGAGAAGACGCTAAGCCGGCGCGCCATAAAACATTGTCCAGGCGGCGCTCCAACATAATGATCAGATTTTCGCCGCTGGGCCCCTTCATGCGCGTGGCCCGCTCAAAATACAGGCGAAACTGGCGCTCCAGCAGACCGTAGGTGCGCTTCATCTTCTGCTTTTCGCGCAATTGCAAGCCGTAACCGGCGACTTTCGGGCGCCGCGACTGGCCGTGCTGACCCGGAACGAAGTTGCGCTTTTCGATGGCGCACTTTTCCGTAAAACAACGCAGCCCTTTTAAAAATAGTTTCTGCCCTTCCCGGCGGCACAGGCGGCAGACTGCTTCTCTATGTCTTGCCAACTTCTATCTCCCTTCCCAAAAACTTCTTTGCAGGCCAGACATTTTTGTCTGGCGCTGAATAGCGTGAATCTTTGCGTCAGACACGACGGCGCTTCGGCGGACGGCAACCGTTGTGCGGAATCGGGGTGATGTCGCGAATCAATACGATGTGCAATCCGGCAGCAGCGAGCGCACGGACGGCCGATTCACGACCGGAGCCGGGTCCTTGCACGCGAACTTCGACGCTCTTCATACCGTACTGGTCACGCGCGACCCCGGCAGCAGCCAGCGAAGCCTGCTGCGCGGCATACGGAGTGCCCTTGCGCGAACCTTTGAAGCCGATGGCCCCGGCGGAGGACCAGCACACCACGCGGCCATCCTGATCGGCAATGGTGATTTGCGTGTTATTGAAAGACGCAGCCACGTGCACGACACCGTGCGGAATGACGCGGCGTTCGCGCTTCTTCTTGAATTCCTTCTTGCGCTTGGTTGCCGCGGCCGGTTTACCGCCGGGTGCGACGTCCGGCTGTGCGTTTTTTTGCTGCTCTTTTGCCACCTGTTGCTCCGTTTCTTTTGACCTATAATTCCTGGACTAAACACCTCTCCGGCGTTAGCCCTTCTTGCCGGTAACTTTCTTCTTGGCCGCCACCGCGCCACGCCGTGGACCCTTGCGGGTTCGCGCATTGGTGTGTGTGCGCTGACCACGGACCGGCAAATTGCGCCGGTGACGAACTCCGCGATAAGCCTGAATTTCGATGAGCCGGCGAATGTTCATCTGGATCTCTTTACGGAGATCGCCCTCGACGCGGCCCTCTTTTTCAATTTCCTGACGCAGACGGTTGGTTTCGTCTTCGGTGAGATCGCGAATTTTCTTATTGAAGTCTACGCCCGCTTGATTGGCGAGCTTCCGCGCGCGTTCCTGCCCGATACCATAGATCGCCGTGAGGCCGACCCACAGGCGTTTCTGCGGCGGAAGATCGATACCTGCAATACGTGCCATACGTTCTCCTTATTCCCCTTAGCCCTGGCGCTGCTTGTGTTTCGGATTCTGGCAAATGACGCGCACCACTCCGCGCCGGTGGATCACCTTGCACTTGTCACAAATTGGTTTCACTGATGCTCGTACTTTCATTTTCCCTTTTCCTTCTGTGTGCGCTTACTTGTAGCGGTACACAATGCGGCCACGCGTAAGATCGTAAGGCGAAAGCTCCACGGCTACTTTGTCTCCCGCGAGAATGCGGATAAAATTTTTGCGCATTTTGCCGGAAACGTGCGCCAGAACCTGGTGCTTGTTTTCCAGCTCAACGCGAAACATGGCGTTGGGCAGCGGCTCTTTAACCGTGGCCATCACTTCAATGGCGTCTTCCTTGGTGTTGCCGGAATCGCCTTTCTTTTTGTCGTCTTGAACCGGTTTTGCCATACGCTCCTATTATCTGGTTACTAATCTCTTCTAATTACCACGACGGGCCGGTCATTTCTTTCGGCCGCGTCAAAATCCATGGGCCATTGGCCGTGACTGCCACGGTGTGTTCAAAGTGCGCGGACGGGCTGCCATCCGCAGTTTCGGCCACCCATTCATCGCGCATGCGAACTTCCGGGCCGCCTGCGTTTACCATGGGCTCAACGGCTATGACCATGCCCTCTTGCAATCGTGCACCGTGTCCGGCGTCACCGTAATTTGGAAGATTCGGTTCATCGTGCATCTTAGTGCCGATGCCATGTCCCACAAACTCCCGAACCACGGAATAACCATTCTGTTCCACCCAACTTTGTACCGCGTGACCTACATCGCCAAGCCTGTTTCCGGCGCGCATTTTGTCAATGGCGCGATCCAGCGATTCGCGGGTGACGTCCAGCAATTTTTGCAGCTCCGGGCTAATTTCTCCCACCGCAACGGTGACGGCGGAATCCGCGTAGTAGCCATCAACTTCCATCCCAAAATCAATGGACACGATATCGCCTTCGCGTAACTTACGCTTGGGCGACGGAATACCGTGAACGATTTCGCCATTCACCGAAGTGCATAGTGAACACGGATAACCCTTGTAGCCCTTAAATGCCGGCTTGCCAGGCTTGCCGGCCAACTTTTGCTCGGCCAGTTTCTCCAGATCCATGGTCGTGACGCCGGGCTTCACGGCCGCGCGCAACGCCGCCAGAACCTCGTGGACGATGAGCCCAGCGCGATGCATTTTTTCCAGTTCTTCCGCGCTGCGTAAATGAATGGCCATCTCGTTTCCATTACTGGTCATTGCCACTAAAAGCTCACTGCGCCTTGTTCACTATGTCGAGAACTCGCTTCGTAACTTGCTCCACGCTTTGCGACGCGTCCACATCTTCGAGCCGCCCGAGCCGTCGGTAATACGCTGCCAGTGGCGCTGTCATCTTGGCGTACGCTTCGAGTCGCGGCGCTACTATTTCTTCGCGGTCATCAAGGCGCTGCACCAACTCGCCACCATCCGCGTCGCAAACTCCCGCTACCTTCGGAGGGCGATCATAAATATTGTAAATCTCGTCACCGGTCTTGCACATACGACGCCCGGTAATCCTGCGCATCAGCAACGCCGGATTAATTACAAAATGAACTACAACCGGTTGTTTCAATCCATGCTGCCTGAGCAGCTCCCCGAGCCATTGAGCTTGTGCCACGGTACGCGGAAATCCATCGAACACGAACCCGAACGAACAGTCCGGGCGCTCGATGCGCTCCGCAACCATCTTCAGGATGATGGAGTCGGGTACCAGCTCCCCACGAGCCATCAAAGGCTTGGCTTGCTCGCCCAGCGCATTTCCCAAAGCGATATTTTCCCTCAGCATATCGCCGGTCGAGAGATGCGGCACACCGTACTTCTTGGCCAGCTCCTGAGCTTGCGTGCCTTTGCCCGCTCCAGGCGGTCCGAGAAAAATGACCGCGCGTTGCAGCCGACCCACGAGCCGGGAGTCCGGCACCGCTCCGCTCTTCTCCATTACCGCCGGCCACGCAACCGGCCCTTTCGAGCGAAGCCTTCGTAATTGCGCATGACCAGCTGCGCCTCAAGCTGCTGGACGGTATCCATGGCTACCCCCACGACGATCAACAGCGAGGTGCCGCCAAAATAAAATTGCACGCCTAGGCCTTTGAGGAACCACACCGGGAAGTGGCGGTCGAACCAGCCACCGATGCCCCAGCCGAGATGGTCCAGATGGATACCAGCAATCATCCATTCCGGAAGCAAACATACAAGCGCGAGATAAATTGCGCCGATAAAGGTGAGGCGCTTCAAGATGCGGCTAACGTGCTCGGAAGTGGTGCGTCCAGGCCGGATCCCAGGGATGAAGCCGCCATTCTTGCGCATGTTGTCGGCTAGCTCCGTGGGATTGAAAACGATGCCCACGTAGAAAAAGGCAAACACCAGGATCAGCGTGATGTAAATCAAGGTGTAGAGCGGCTCGCCCCACTTTAGCCGGTCAGCAATGGTGCGCAGGAAGATGTAGCGCGTGCCAAAGATCAACGCGATCGTCGCGGGAAACGCCAGCAACGAGCTGGCAAAGATCGGCGGAATCACGCCACCGGAATTAACCCGCAGCGGCAGGTATGTTGACTGTCCGCCCATCACGCGGCGGCCCACCACGCGCTTGGCGTACTGCACCGGGATGCGGCGCTGGCCACCTTCCACGAAGACGATGAACGCGACGACCGCGATCATTAGTGCGATCAGCAGAATCAAAACCAGCGGCGTGAGTGCGCCCCATTGGCCGGATTTGGCTAGCTCGTACAAATTAATGATGGCGCGAGGCAAGCCTACAACAATGCCGACAAAAATGATCAGCGACATACCATTGCCGATGCCGCGCTCGGTAATTTGTTCACCCAGCCACATGATGAAGGCCGAGCCGGTGGTAAGCGCGAGCACGGTCATTATGGTGAATCCAAAACCTGGGTGATAGACGAGCGATTGGCCGTTCAAACCCTGCGCCTGCAAAGTGCCCGCGATCGACAACCCTTGAACGATACTCAGTACGATCGTCAGGTAGCGGGTGTACTGCGTAATTTTGCGGCGGCCCAGCTCGCCCTCTTTCGAGAGGCGTTCGAGGTAAGGAAACACCACGGTCATCAATTGCAAAATGATGGATGAAGTGATGTACGGCATGATGCCGAGCGCAAAAATGGTCATGCGGCGGAAATTTCCGCCGCTGAAAAGATCGAAGATGCCGAGCACTGACCCGGCCGCCTGGTTGAAAAGTTGATCCAGGACGCTGGTGTTGATACCGGGTATGGGGATGTGCGCACCAATGCGATAGACCGCCAGCAGAGCCAGCGTGAACAAGACACGGTTCCGCAAGTCTTCTATGCGGAACATGTTTTTCACGGCTTCGATGAAGCGATTCATACTTTTCTGTGCTGCTCCCCTTTTATGCTCGACGACTAATTCTTGCCTTAAGCCGTCAAAACCTCAAATGTGGCTCCGGCAGCGGCAATTTTTTCCTTTGCCGACGCGCTGAAAGCATGCGCGTGAATGGCAATCTTCGCCGTGAGCTCACCGTCGCCTAGAACCTTGATGCGGTCCTTGGCACGGCGAATGAAGCCGTGCGCGCGAAGCAATTCCGGCGTCACCGTTTCGCCAGCCGGGAAAACGTTCAGCTCATCCAGGTTGACCACCGAATAGGACACCGAAAACGGATTATGAAATCCGCGCTTGGGCATGCGGCGATGCAAGGGCATCTGGCCGCCTTCAAATCCGCGGCGGCGTGAATACCCGCGGCGTGATTTCTGCCCCTTGTTGCCAGCTCCGGCGGTCTTGCCGAGCTTCGAACCCATTCCGCGCCCAACGCGGACTTTTTTCTTGCGCGAGCCAACGGGCGGCTGCAGATTGGACAAGCTGTAAGACTTGCGTCCCTCGTTGCGGCCTGCCGGAGTGGCCGGTTTATGGCGGCCTCGCGGCGGGCTACCTGCTTTACGGCCGCGTGGACCTCCGGCCGCTCTATGTGCGCCTGTTTTTCTTCTGGGCATCGTTTAGTCCACCACTTCCACGAGATGTCGTACTTTGTGAATCATGCCGCGCGTTTCCGGGGTGTCCTGGCGCTCCACGATGTGATGCATGCGGCGCAAACCGAGGCCTTTGATGGTGGCGCGCATATCGTCAGTACAGGAGATGGCGCTGACCACCCACTTGACCTTGATGGTGCCACCTTTGCCCGGCTCAGCGTGTTTGCTAATAACGAACTGCTTGCCGAAATGATGCCCGCCGTACTTTTTCACGGGCTTGCCGTGACGAACTTTTTGGCCTGCTACTTTTTCGCTCATTTAAACCGTACCCACCGCTTCGCGGGGCTCCCTGCCGCGGATTTCGTCTACTGTTTTGGAACGAGTTTCAGCCACGTGAGCAGCGTCTTTCAGGCTGAGCAGCGCGGCAAAGGTGGCTTTTACGACGTTATGAGGATTAGATGTGCCAAGCGACTTAGTTAGCACATTGTGTATCCCCGCTACTTGCATGACTTTACGGACGGGGCCGCCGGCAATCACGCCGGTACCTTCAGAGGCGGGCTTCAGCAAAACCTGGGCTGACCCGTAATTTCCAATGACTTGGTGAGGGATGGAAGTACCCTTCAGGTTCAGCTTGATCAGGTTTTTCTTGGCTTGTTCGATGGCTTTCTTGATAGCCATAGGCACTTCACGGGCTTTGCCCATGCCAAAGCCAGCGTGTCCGTGGCTGTCCCCAACCACCACTAGCGCGGAAAAGCTGAGGTTCTTGCCGCCTTTAACTACTTTCGTAACGCGGTTGATGGCAATGACGTCATCTTTCAACTCCGAAAGATTGACCTCCAACAACCGTCGAACCGCTAAACTGTCTCGCAATAGTTGCTTCGACATAGGCTTAAAACTGTAACCCCGCTTCCCGCGCCGCGTCAGCGAGCGCCTTCACACGGCCGTGATACTTGTAACCGCCGCGGTCAAAGACTACTTTTTGCACCCCAGCGGCTTTAGCGCGTTCGGCTACCGCTTTGCCGATCACTTTTGCCGCCGCGATGTTGCCGCCACCCTTGAGACTCTTTTTCGTTTCTCCATCCACGGAACTCGCGGACACCAGCGTCTTGCCGCTGCGGTCGTCAATGACCTGCGCATAAATATGTCCCAACGAACGGTACACACAAAGGCGTGGGCGTTCCGTCGTGCCGGAAACTTTGGTACGCACGCGATCGTGCACCCGCTTGCGATGCAGGTCTCGAGACAATTTTCGAACTCTAGCCGATGCCACTGTTTCTTCTCCTTGGCGCCAAGCGCCCGGACAAAATCAATAAAATTAAGCGCCGCCAGCCTTGGCTCCCGCTTTGCCGGCCTTTTTCTTGAGGCGCTCGCCGGTGATGCGGATGCCTTTTTGTTTGTACGGATCTGGCGGACGCAGCGAACGCATGTCCGCGGCAACCTGACCAACCTGTCCCTTATCCGCGCCGGTGATGACGAGGTGCGTCTGCTTTTCCACCGCCACCTGAATGCCTTCGGGAATCGGAAACTCGATGGGATGGGATTTTCCCAGGGCGAAATTCACGATTTTGCCCTTGAGCTCCGCACGATAGCCGACACCTACGATGTCGAGATCCTTTTTGAATCCTAGCGTAACGCCGTGCACCGCGTTGGCTACCAGAGCGCGCGCTAGCCCGTGTAAAGCACGCTGGTCTTCCGTTTCGCGCAGCGCAGTGAGCACGCCGTCTTTCTGTTCAAACGAAATCCCGCGCGGGATCGCGAAAGAGAGCTTGCCCTTGGGTCCCTGCACATCGATCTTTCCGCCCTGCATGGCGACTTTAACGCCGGAGGGAAGCGGAATTGGTTTACGCCCGATACGTGACATCTGTTCTGTCCCTTAACTACGAAATCGTTTCAATAAAATTCCCTGATAGAAACTTTGTTACCAAACTTCGCAAAGAATTTCGCCACCCATTTTGGCCTTGCGCGCGGCGCGCCCGCTCATCAAGCCCTTGGGCGTGGTCATAATGCTGATGCCCAGCCCGCCAACCACCGGACGAATGTCCGCAGCGCCCAGGTAACGGCGCGCTCCCGGACGCGAAATGCGCTTGAGGCCGGTGATCACGCTGCGGCGGTCCGGCGTGTACTTCAAGAAAACGCGCAGCATTTTGCGAGTTTTGTTTTCATCCACCATTTTGTAGGTGGAGATGTAGCCTTCATCTTTCAAGATGCGCGCAATCTCGGACTTCAGCCGCGAGGCGGGCACGTCCACTCTTTGATGCTTGGCGGCCGCCGCGTTGCGGATGCACGTCAGAAAATCGGCAATGGGATCCGTCTGCATATTTCTCCTAATACCTTTACCAGCTGGCTTTCGTGACGCCGGGAATTTCGCCCTTGAGCGCCATACCGCGAAAACAAATTCGGCACATCTGAAACTTGCGAATGTACGCGCGCGCCCGGCCACAAACGCGGCAGCGGTTGCGCACGCGAACCTTAAATTTCGGCTTCTTCAAACTTTTGGCGATTTTAGCAAGACGTGCCATTTATTGCGCTCCTCCTGGGACACGAAGTGGGAAGCCAAGCCCTTTCAAGAGCTCGCGACCTTCTTCATCGTTTTTCGCGGTGGTCGTCAAGGTCACGTTCATGCCCTTGATTTTGTCCACGCGGGTGTAATCGATTTCGGGAAACACCAACTGGTCTTTCAAGCCGAGAGTGTAGTTGCCGCGACCATCGAAAGCGTTAAACGGCAGACCGCGAAAATCGCGCACGCGTGGAAGAACCACGTTGCACAAGCGGTCGAGAAATTCGTACATCTTGTCGCCACGCAAAGTCACGGCGCAGCCGATGGGCATGCCCTTGCGAATCTTAAAATTCGCGATGGACTTCTTGGCCTTGGTGATCATGGCTTTCTGCCCGGTGATCTGGCCCAGTTCCTGCGCAGCGGTATCCAGCAGCTTGACGTTTTGACTGGCTTCGCCCAAGCCGATGTTTACGGTAATTTTCTGCAGCTTCGGAACGGCCATATTGTTCTTCCAGCCAAAGCGCTTCATCAGCGCCGGCACCGTTTCGTTGCGATATTTTTCCTGCAATCGACTCTTCATTGCTTTCCTTCGCCTCGTGTCAAATTCAAATACCGTTACTTACTTGTCGAGCGTGGTGTTGCACCGGCGGCAGCTGCGAACCTTGGTGCCGTCCGGCAAAACCGTGTGGCCGATGCGGGTATGCTTGCCGCAACTGGCGCATACCACCATCACGTTGGAAACGTTGATAGAAGCCTCTTTTTCCACGATGCCGCCCTTGATGTTTTTCTGCGGATTGGGGCGCGTGTGGCGCTTCATGATGGCGACATGCTCGACCACCACGCGGTTTTTCTTCGCGTCGATCGAGAGCACCCGGCCGCTCTTGCCCGCATCTTTGCCTGCAATCACCCTTACATTGTCACCCTTGCGAATGGCGATGGTGTGCCGCTCGGTTCTTTCATGCCTCAAAGTCATGGGCTACCAAACCTCCGGAGCCAAAGAAACAATTTTTGTGTACTGGCGCTCGCGCAATTCGCGAGCCACCGGACCAAACACGCGAGTACCAACAGGCTCGCCCGCATCGTTGATCAGCACCGCAGCGTTGTCGTCAAAGCGGATGTACGTGCCATCTTTGCGACGCGCTTCCTTGCGCATGCGTACCACCACAGCCTTTACTACCGTGCCCTGCTTCACTGGACTTTCGGGCGTGGCCTCTTTTACTGAGGCAGTGATGACGTCGCCGAGTCCTGCTTTTAATCCCGCATCGCCGCCCAGCGGCAGAATGCACATCAGCTTTCGAGCGCCGGAATTGTCGGCTACCGTCAGCCAGGTTCGCATCATGATGCTCATTGCGCTGCTCCCCGCCCGGTCAATTCGACCGACGTATTACGCGTCAGTATTTCCTTGAGCCGCCAGCGCTTCAGCTTCGACAATGGACGCGAAGCCACAATGCGCACGGTGTCCCCGGTCTTGGCCTGGCGCGTTTCATCATGGGCGTAAAACTTTTTTGAAATGCGCACGACGCGGCGATATTTCGGGTGCTGCACCAACCGCTGCACTTCCACCACGATGGTTTTTTCCATCTTGGCGCTGGTTACCTTGCCGGTAAGCACAGTACGTTCGCCGCGCTGATCCTGCCCCGCCGCCGCAGCCTTCGGTGTTTCAGTGGTCATTACGCCTTCCCTGCCTTCTTCGTCTTGCTAGTACGTTCCGCGGATTTCTTAGCCGGCTTGGTCGCCGCCGAGGTTTTTGCCGCCGCTTGCTTCGCAAACGCTGCCGCCGTTTTTTCCGCGGGCTTGTCGGCACTCTTTTCCGTGCCGTTTTTCGAGCCTGCCGTGCCGTTCAACTCCTGAGCGCGCAAATGTGTTTTGACGCGCGCCAAATCCTTGCGCGCATCGCGCAAACGCTTCAGCGCTTCCGCTTGCCCGGTGGACAATTGAAAACGCAGCCGGAAAATCTGCTCGGTCAATTCTCTTTCCTGCACTTGCAGCTCCTCGTTGCCTGCTTCACGAATCTTGTCAATGCGACGCGGCATACTACATGCCTCCTGCGCGAGTCACGAACTTCGTGGGAATAGGCAGCTTATGCGCCGCCAGCGTCATGGCTTCCTTGGCGGTCACTTCATCCACGCCCGCCATTTCAAACATGATGCGGCCGGGCTTTACCACCGCAACCCACTTTTCCGGAGCGCCTTTGCCTTTGCCCATGCGCGTTTCCGCGGGCTTTTTGGTGAAGGGCTTGTCCGGAAAAATCCTGATCCATAATTTTCCGCCACGCTTGATGAAGCGTGAGATGGCCACGCGCGAAGCTTCAATCTGGCGGTCGGTGATCCACGCACACTCCAGCGCTTTCAAACCGTATTCGCCAAATGCCAAATCGCTGCCGCGCCAGGCTTTGCCCGTGCGCCGGCCGCGCATTTGCTTTCTATACTTCACCTTCTTAGGCATCAACATCGCTGTGTTCTCGCTCCCTAATCTCGCTTAACTCTTGACCGTGACCGTGCCGCGGCGAACAACTACGCTACCGCAACGGTCTCGCGCTCTTTTTGCACTTTCGAAGCGCGCTTCGGAACGTTTTCACCCTGATAAACCCAGCACTTCACACCAATCACGCCGTAAGTCGTATTAGCACGCGCCATCCCGAAATCGATGTCCGCTCGCAATGTTTGCAATGGCAAGCGGCCCTGCAGATACCATTCTTTCCGCGCGATTTCCGCGCCATTCAACCGGCCGGCTACGCGAACCTTGATCCCTTTGCAGCCGAAACGCAGCGCGGAGTCAACCGCTTTGCGCATGGCGCGGCGGAAAGCTACGCGCTTTTCAAGTTGTAGCGCGATCGATTCGGCCACCAACTGCGCATCGAGCTCTGGGCGATGCACTTCCTGAATATCAATGTGCACTTCACGCTTGGTGCGCTTTTGCACGTCTTGCTTGAGTTTGTCGATCTCCGCGCCCTTGCGGCCGATGATGATGCCGGGACGCGCGGTGTAGATGCGCACTACCAGCTTGTTGGCGGCGCGCTCGATATCGATGGAGCTGATGCCTGCGCTCTTGAGCTTTTCTTTCAACTCCGCGCGCAGCTTCACGTCTTCGTGCAGAAGCTCAGCATAGTCGCGGTCAGCGTACCAGCGGGACTTCCACGGCTTGTTGTAGCCCAAGCGAAATCCGTACGGGTGTGTCTTCTGTCCCATTCTTATCCTCTTCGTCCAAAAACTCGTGCAACGGCTAGTGCGACCACGCTATTTCTTCTTGCCTTTTTTCGGGTGCGGGCCTTGTTTGCCGGTTAACGCTTTACGAACCCGGCGAGCCGTGCCGCGGACACCCTTTTGCGCTTCCGTTTCCGCTTCAATGGCGGCGACGCGTTCGGCTGCCGCAACGTGATGCTCAGCGACGCCCACCCAGAGATGCGCGGTGCGCTTCTGGTAACGGAATGCGCGACCCATCGGCGCGGGACGCAGACGCTTCCAGCGCGTGCCTTCGTTCACGTAGCAAGTGTTGACGTACAGCTCATCCACGTCCAGCGGCGCGCCAGCATCTTCCGCTTTGCGTTCCGCGTTCGCGATGGCGCTACGCAAGACTTTTTCAATGTGCTTCGCGGAACGCTTTTGCGTGAAACGCAAAGTGTGCAACGCGTCCTGCGCTTTTTGCCCGCGAATCAAATCCATGACCAGCCGCGCTTTTTGCGGCGACATACGCACATGCTTGGCCAGCGCGTGCGCTTCGATGTTTGCTTGCGTCTGTTGCAATTCAGCCATGTCTTAAGCCCTCGGCGCCGCTGCTGCTGGTGCTGCGCCTGCGCCGCCTCCCGCTGGTGCCGGTCCGGCAGCGCGCTCGAGCGCGGCCTTCACGCCGTGACCTTTAAACGTGCGCGTGGGAGAAAATTCCCCCAGCTTGTGCCCAATCATTTGTTCCGTGACATACACGGGAATGAATTTCTTTCCGTTGTGCACCGCGATCGTGTGGCCAATCATGTCCGGCACGATGGTGGAGCGCCGCGACCACGTCTTGATTACTTTTTTCTCGTTACGCGTGTTCAGGCCTTCCACCTTTTCGCGCAAATGCCCGTCCACAAACGGTCCCTTTTTTAATGAGCGTCCCATCGATCCCCTATTCCTCCACTCGACGCAAGCGGCTCCATTGAGCGCGCCGCATTTTCTTGAATCCCCGCACGGGCCCCGGCACACGATGCGACCTGGGGCAGAAGGGGCAAACGAAGCGCGTGCCTTGCGCGTTCGGAATGCGCTCCACGATCACTCCCCATCCGGGCTTGCACAGCTTGTACAGCACCGGCTCCGGCGGAACGATTACCGGCTTCAGGTTCGCGCGCACCGGCTTGGCGGCTACTTTCGGTGCCTGCTTCTTTGCCACGCGCTTAGGCCGTGAGCGCTTCACGGAAGCCCTGGTGCGCCGGGCCGCCGCCGTCCTGCTGGTCCTCGATGAACGTGCTGCTCTGGTCGCCATCACTTCTGCTCTCGCCGGGCCGCTCTGCGATCACTGCCCGGATTCTCCCTCAGTTACTACTGCTCGCTACTCAGCTGAAACTCTTTTCGGCTTACTTCCTGCGCTCCACAATGTTTCTGTCGGTGCGCTTGTTGTTGCGCGTCTTTTTGCCCAGCGTCGGGAAAGCCCACGGCGTTTGGGGATGATTGCCCTTCACGCGGCCTTCACCACCGCCGTGCGGATGGTCAACCGGGTTCATCGCCACGCCGCGCACTGTGGGGCGAATGCCGCGCCAGCGGGTGCGTCCAGCTTTGCCAAAGGTTTCGTTTTCGTGATCAAGATTGCCAACCTGGCCAACCGTCGCCATGCACTCGACAGAAAATTTGCGAACCTCGCCAGATGGCAGCTTCACCAGGGCGAGATCGCCTTCCTTACTGAGCAACTGCGCGGAACCGCCGGCAGAACGCACCACCTGGCCACCACGTCCGGGATAAAGCTCCAGATTGTGAACCATGGTGCCCGGCGGAATGTGCTTGAACTGCAGCGCATTGCCCGGAAGAATGTCCGCGCCCTCGCCGGTGGAAACCGTGGCGCCAACTTCGAGCCCTACCGGATGCAGAATGTAACGCTTCTCGCCATCGGCGTAGTGCAACAGCGCCAGGTTCGAGCTGCGATTGGGATCGTACTCAATCGCGGCTACCGTGGCGGGCACGCCCAACTTGTCGCGCCGGAAATCCACCTGGCGATATTGTTTCTTGTGGCCGCCGCCGCGGTGCCACACCACGATTTCGCCGTGATTGTTGCGGCCGCCGGTGCGCTTTTTTGGCTCCAGCAGCGCTTTTTCCGGCTCCTGCTTGGTGATGTGGCTTTTATCCACGACGGTAATAAACCGCCGCGACGCCGTATATGGATTGAAGCTTTTCAGTCCCATCGCTGCCTCTTACTCTTTTCGTTTCCTACTGCTTTAAAACAATGGCCGGGTATTACAAATTCTCCGCGTACTCGATCATCTTTTCACCTTCCGCAAGCTTCACGTAGGCTTTCTTCCAGTCGCGCCGGTAGCCTTCATTCTGGCCGCGGCGGCGCATCTTGCCGTAAAAATTGGCGGTGCGTACATCGGTTACTTTCACGCTGAAAATCTGCTGCACCGCTTCCTTGATCTGCGTCTTCGTGGCTTTAGCGGAAACTTCAAAAACCACGGTGTGCTGCGTCTCTTTTACGCCCAACCCTTTTTCGGTGATGATCGGGCGGCGAATGATCTGGTAGTGAGGCGTAGACATCGGTTATTCCTTGCCCTTTTTCTTGGCGGTCTTCGCCGGCTTTTTGGCGGCGGCCTTGGGTTTCTTGGCAGGCGCAGGTTTCGCGGCAGCTTTCGTTTCCCGCTTCGGCGCCGGCGCAATAGTTTCCACGTCGGGAGTCGCCGCCGGAGTTTTTTCCGGATCGAGCGAATGGCTTAACCGCGCGACTGCTTCCTTCGAGAGCACCAGCAGATCGTGCTTCAGCAAGTCATAAGGCTGAAGTCCGCTGGGCGCCACCAGCGTGACACCTTCAATGTTGCGGCTGGCGCGTTCCAGATTGCTGTTCTCGCCATAAGCGACGATCAACGCGGACTTCTTATGATTCAGTTTGCCGAGCACACCCAAAAATTCTTTGGTCTTGTGGTTTTCGAGCTCCCAATCTTCTACGACGGTGAGCCGCTGCTCGGTAAGTTTTGCCGACAACGCCGAACGCAGCGCGCCCAGCAGCATTTTCTTGGGTAGCGCGTAGCTGTAATCCCGCGGGCGTGGTCCATGAACCGTTCCACCATGGCGCCAGAGTGGCGAGCGAATGGAGCCGACGCGCGCGCGCCCGGTGCCTTTCTGCTTCCAGAGCTTGCGACCCGCGCCGCTGACTTCGCTCTTGTCCTTGGTCTTGTGCGTACCTCTGCGTAGCCCGCGCAGATACCAGCGCGAAGCTTCATGCAAAAGGTGCTGATTCACCTTGACGCCAAATACGGCGTCGAGGAGATCGAGTTGGCCGACCTTGTTGCCCTTTAAATTGACTACGTCAACCACCGCCATAATTTCGTTTCCTTACTTAACTTTTTTGTTGGTGTTTACCAGCGCTTTGCGAACCTTATGGATAAAAATGTACGTTCCGGCCGGTCCAGGCACCGAGCCCTTTACCAGCAACAAATTTTCGTCGTTATCGACTTTTACCACTTTCAAATTCTTGGCCGTCACCCGCGCGTGCCCCATGTGACCCGGGAAATGCTGGTTCTTCCAAACACGCGAGGGGAAAGAACTTCCGCCAATGCCTCCCGGCGCACGGTGAAACATGGAACCGTGGGTGGCGTCGCCGCCGCGATAGTGCCAGCGCTTTACGCCGCCAGCAAAGCCTTTACCCTTGCTGATGCCGCTGACGTCTACCAGCTCGCCGGCTTTGAAGTTTTCGACCAGCACCCGGTCGCCGACTTTGGTTTCGTCCTTCGATTCCTCCAAGCGAACTTCGCGGAGCACTTTCATGGGCGCCGCGCCGGCTTTCTTGAAATGTCCGGTCATGGCTTTGTTGACGCGCTGCGGCTTAACGAATTCCACGAGACCCAATTGAGCAGCTTCGTAGCCGTCGTTGGCGGAGGTGCGGCGCTGCACCACCACGCAAGGGCCAGCTTGCAAAACAGTACAGCCCACCAATGTGCCGTCGTCCTGGAAGACTTGCGTCATTCCCAGCTTGATTCCGATAATCCCGTTGACTGCCATGCCTTCTCTCTCTTCTCTTTCGGCTGTAAATTCGCTAAATCAAAAAACGTTACTTCGCGGTATGTCCAAAAGCCTTGATTTCCACGTCCACGCCCGGCGGTAGATCGAGCTTCATGAGCGCGTCCACGGTGTCCGGCGTGGGCTCGAGAATATCGATCAAACGCTTGTGCGTGCGCATTTCGAATTGCTCACGCGATTTCTTGTCCACGTGTGGCGAGCGCAACACCGTCCAACGATTGATGGTGGTAGGCAAAGGAATCGGCCCAGCTACATCGGCGCCGGTACGCTTTGCGGTGTCCACAATTTCCTTGGTGGACTGGTCGAGAATTCTGTGATCGTACGCCTTCAGGCGTATACGGATTTTGTCGCCTTGTCTCATAAATTATTCGATGATCTCCGTGACCGCGCCTGCGCCCACGGTGTGGCCGCCTTCGCGAATCGCGAAGCGCAAGCCCTTTTCGAGAGCTACTGGGGTGATGAGGGTGACTTCGCAGCTGACGTTGTCGCCGGGCATCACCATCTCGACGCCTTGCGGCAGCTTCACGTCGCCGGTGACGTCCGTGGTGCGGAAGTAAAACTGTGGACGGTAGCCGGTGAAAAAC
>DATHMG010000041.1:0-3929 GCA_035487275.1 Candidatus Acidiferrum sp.
CCACTCAAAGCAGATTTTCGGTCAAGCCCTCATCAACCGGCTTACCGGATGTCTGAGTACTCGGGCACATCTTTCGGTCAAGCAAATGGGAATTCTATTTGGATTTCTTCAGACGAGCACTATATTCTCGCGACGTGGAGGACTCGACTATGAAACTCAAATATGTAATTAAGTTTGTAGCGGATATGGACGGAGCGGTCAGATTCCATCGTGACGTGCTTGGTTTACCTCTGAACTTCCAATCCCCGGGCTGGAGTGAATTTGTGACTGGCGAAACGACTCTTGCCCTACATCCAGCGACACAAGAAAACTCTGCGGGAACCATGGAACTCGGCTTCAACGTCATCAATCTGGAGAGATTTTATCAGCAGATGACCACAAAGGGTTTGCAGTTCAGTATGCCCCCCACAAAGCAAGCTTTCGGCGGCGTTCTCGCACAATTCATTGATTCAGAGGGTCGAAATTGCAGTGTTGGCGAGGAGCCGGGCAGCCCGACAAAATAATTCTGGTTTTCATTCATCTTAAAGTATTGATAACTCCAGATAGCACCTTATTGATTAACGCGGTGGTCCTGTCAGATAGGATGCGAAGGCCGGTCTCCACGGGATGCGATACGCTCCCAATCATCGACGTGCTCAAAGCACAAGAAAAGGAGACCGGCTGTGAAGAAGATTAGCACTGTGCAGGGATTTGGGAACGAAATTTTCAAGGAGCAAAAGCTCCACGGCAGATAAGGCCGAGCGCTCTCAAAATTGGCGGGCGCCCAAGCCCGGTAAAACGCTGTATAGCCGCTCACGAGGAAGATCAGAAACGAGACGCCCAGGAAAATCATGGTAAGCAGGACAAGACGGTTTTTCCAGGCGCTCATGCTTTCTTCCTCAGGTTCAGACTCCCGATCCAGGCTTGGTCTCGAAATCAGGACTGGCAGGACGCAGTCGTTGAATCTCTATCTGACGGCTCCGCTGCGTACATCCTCTTCAAAGTGAATCGCGATCAATGAAAGTGACGATATGGAGTCACAACGCAGACTGTGTCAGAACGGTGTCAAAACCCTATCTGTTTTGGCAGTTGGGGTTAGCTTTCGAGCGAAAAGCAGATGCCCCAAGTTATTGTAAATAAAACAAAATGGAAGGAAGAGATAGAAGATTTGGAGTTGTCGTCCGGGCTTGCAAAGCACGCGCTCTCCCAGGCTGAGCTAGACGCCCATCCTCTAGCTTTACTATTTCAGACCAGTTTCGAGTGCGACGCACCCCGGCTTGCTTTGCCAAGTGTCAAAAAACATTGCTTCATTCGCTTCCAAGAAACGCGTAACGCGCCAGAAAAACTACGCTGAGCACCCAGATCAGTGGGCTGATCTCACGATACCTTCCCGTGCCAACCTTGATAAACGTAAACGACAGCAGCCCAAGGCTCAGCCCGGTCGCGATGCTGAACGTCAGCGGCGTGGCCACTAGCGTGAGAAACGCGGGAAACGCCTCGCTGAAATCATTCCATTGCACCCGCGCGACAGCTCCGCACATCAACGCGCCCACCAGAATCAGCGCCGGAGCGGTGGCGTACACCGGAATCGCGGCAATCAGCGGCGCGCAACACATCGCCAAAAGAAAAAGCCCCGCGATGACCACATTGCCCAGCCCGGTGCGCGCGCCGGCAGCCACACCCGCCGCACTTTCAATGTAGCTGGTTACCGTCGAAGTGCCGGTCAGCGCGCCGAACATCGTGCCGAACGCATCGGCCAGCAAAGCACGGCTGGCACGCGGCAATTTTCCGTTCACCAGAAATCCGCCTTCTTCGCACACCCCGACCAGCGTGCCCACGTTGTCAAAAAGATCCACAAAAAAGAAAACAAAAATCAATTCCCCCAGTCCCAGGCTCCTCGCTGAGCGCAAATTCAGTTTCAGAAACGTGCCACCGGGATGGGGCAGCGAAAACAGATGCGCAGGCCAATGCGCCAGGCCGAACGGAATCCCCGCTAGAGTTATCGCTACAATCCCAATCAAAATCGCGCTGCTGATTCGCCGCGCCATCAACACCGCCACAAAAATCAACCCGATAGCCGCCAATAAAACCTGCGGATCGGAAATCTTCCCAAAACCAACAAACGTCGCGGGATTCGCCACAATTATTTTCGAATTGCGCAATCCGATGAACGCAATGAACAGCCCGATACCGCCCGCGGTTCCATACTTCAGGCAATCGGGAATGCCATTCACGATCTGCTCACGCACGCTGGTAAGCGTCAAAATCAGAAACAAACAACCGGAGAGAAACACCACTCCCAGCGCGGTTTGCCACGGCACGCCGCGCCCCAACACAATCGAATACGTGAAGTACGCATTCAGCGACATCCCCGGCGCCAGCGCGATCGGATAATTCGCCCACAAGCCCATGATCAGCGTGGCTACCGCTGCCGAAATGCACGTGGCGAACAAGACCCCATCCACCGGCATGCCTGCTTCCGAAAGAATCCGCGGATTCACCACCACCACGTATGCCATGGTCATGAACGTAGTCAGTCCCGCCAGCAATTCGCGGCGCACCGTGGTCTGATTTTCCTGCAGATGAAAGATGCGTTCCAGCAAACCGGAATCCCCCGGCCTTCGCACAATTCAAACCATTCGTGCGCCCCCAAACCAGAAGAAGCAGCGGGCACTATCAAGAAACATCATCGCGAAGGACGCAATTAGCAAGATGCGGAGCTATTTTCGCTGCAGGATAGATATCCCATCAACGCCAACGACGCAACAAAATTGCCGTCTAATTCTTGAAACAAAATTTCCGAGCACACTTTGCAGGGGTTACTTGTTTAGTTTCACGATTTCTATGTTTGCGTTGGAATTCATCAAGGTAAGCGCGCACCCGCCGTTTCCAATCTTCCCGTTCAATACGTCTCCGCCCATTGTTCCGCTGGTGGTCACCGGCAAGTCTGTGATGATGCGGCCTGAGGAAGTTCTGGCGTTTACCTGGTAACCCGCACCTTCGGGTAATTCCGCGCGTATCGGCGAGAACGATGTCTTGGCGGAAATGTTGTGGCAGGTGGAAGAGGACCGGCCCATGGAAATCAAAATCGCGGCGTTCTGATTGTCGACGGAGATTGCGCCCACGATATCGCTCAGCGTAACCGCGCCAAAACTGCTCTTCACCGAGGTGTCCCCGCGCACGGACTCGGCGTTCACTGTGCCATTGGCATTCTCGACTGTGAGGACGCCATCAATGTGCTGCACATGCACCGCGCCAAATCTGGTTTTCGCGAAGGTCTCTCCGCCGATGTCGGCCAGGTGTATGGCTCCGTTTCCCGTTGTGGCTCGCATCCCGCCGTGAACTGAAGCCGCGCTGATGGTGCCGAAGCTGGTAGTCAGCGTCGCTTTGCCTTTCACGCTGCGCACACTCACGCCACCATTGGAATCCTCCACATCCACGGGTCCGTTGATTCCGTCCAATGCAACTTCTCCAAACGTCGTATGGACATCGACCGGACCCCCGATCTGGCGCCCACTCACGCGGCCGTTGGTGGTCATGACTTTCACGGCACCGCCGATGTTCTCGAAGGAAATTTGGCCAAAGCTGCCGTTCAGTTGCGCGGAACCGCTGACCAGATTTACTTCGATGGTTCCGTTATTGCTCGCCGCGACGAGATTTCCGTGAATATTTCGCGCGGAAATCGTTCCAAAGGATTCATTGATGTTCGATGCACCGACGTCCGCGATCACGACGGTTCCGTTGGTGCCGGATACCGTTACTTCTCCCAGTACATTCGCAATGGTGATGGTTGCGAAGCGGTCTTTCACATCCAACGCGCCCTTCACGTTCGATACCGTCACGTTACCGTTGCTGTTCGTAATGGTCAGGTTTCCAGCGACGGACTCCGCCCGCACACCGCCAAAAGAGTTGGTCAGCTTCGCCGCACCCGAATCGCGCAGGTCGATCTG
>DATHMG010000042.1:0-5227 GCA_035487275.1 Candidatus Acidiferrum sp.
GTGGCGCCTGTTCGGGGCGCTGCTGATGACTCTGGCGCTGGGCACGCTTTATGCCTGGAGTGTTTTTGTCACGCCGCTTGAGAATGAATTTGGCTGGAGACGCGCGCAGACTTCCGTAGTTTTTACCTTGGCGGTGGTCACCTTTGCGAGTTCGCTTCTTCTGGCAGGAAAACTCCAGGACCGATTCGGGCCATTCTGGATTGCAGTGACCGGTAGCGTGATGATCAGCTTGAGTTTTTTCCTGTTTGCCCACACCCACAGCTTGCACTTCCTTTTTTTCTCTTATGGGGTACTCGGCGGGATTGGCAACGGGTTTGGCTATTCCACCGTAGTCCCAGTGATGGCCAAGTGGTTCCCCGATAGAATCGGGCTCGCCACCGGACTCGCGTTAGCAGGATATGGCGGCGGCTCAGCTATCTTTGGAACGCTAGCAAATCTGGTTTTCTTTCCGCACTTTGGTTGGCGCGTCTCCTGCATGCTGCTTGGCGGAATTTTTCTGGTCATGACCATGGCTGGCGCCTTGCTGCTAAAAAACCCCGAAACTAAAAGGCCCACAGCTGCTGCCAAGCTTGCTTTTACTTCCAGCGGCCATCACTTCGCTCCTGCTGAGGTTTTAAAAACTTCGTCGTTTTATTTACTCTGGCTCGGCTTCGGTCTCGGCTCTACCGCCGGCATCATGGTCATCAGTCAATTGCTCCCCTTTGCCGAAAATCAAGGAATTGCCAGCGCGACGCTGGCAACTTTAGGCCTGGTAGTAGGCGCGGGGGGCAACGTCAGCGGCCGGATTTTGTCGGGGTGGCTATCGGATCTGATGGGCAGGCTCAATACCTTGAGAATCGTGTTGGCTATATCGACTGCCGCGATGCCAGCGTTGTATTGGGTGGGCAAGCATGTGGCGGAATTCTATGCCTTAATTTTTGTTGTCTATTTTTGTTATGGAACGCAAGCCTCAGTAAATGCGTCGACGGTGTCGGATTTTTGGGGAACGCGAAATGCCGGCACAAACTACGGCTTACTGTTTACCGCCTGGGGGTTCGCGGGCGTTCTCGGTCCCACAATCGGTGGAGTGCTTTTCGACAAGTATAGAAACTACGGCGCCGCGTTTGATGCAGCAGCAGCCCTATCATTAGTCGCTCTCATTTGCGTGCTATTGGCCAGGCGACCAAGCCCTCAGCAGTGGCAGTGACAACCACACCTTAATAACTATTAATGTTACGCCGAGCCATATTTTCCGATTTGATGGAGAAATCATTTCACTGTTTGCTTTTCCGGTGGCAGAATAGCACCACAGGGCTTGTGTTCGGTACGCAATTTTAAAACCCACAGTCGAGGATGTTAGGTCCGCTTTTTTGCTGACGTCGCGAAAAGCGGCGGTCAAATACGATTTCGCACAAGATCGGATCGTACGTGGTCGTCCGGAAAAAAGGGAGGCTTGGGAAATGAGTATGAAAACGTTAGATCTTTGCTTCGCCACTATGGGCGTGTTGGTCCTGAGCATCGCAATGATGCTTTCGGTGACACCGATAAATGCACAACTGGCTGGGGCTAACCTATCGGGCGTAGTGTCCGATGAATCTGGGGCGCCCATTGTCGGTGCGAAAGTATCCATCAAGAATCTCGCCACCGGGGACGTTCGCGAAGTAGAAACGAATTCGGACGGATTGTTCGTTGCACCGAATCTTGCGCCGGCTACCTACGACGTCACGGTTACCGCCACGGGATTTGGACCGCTTACAGAGAAAAGTTTAGAACTGAAAGTTGGCGGCGAGCAGGCCCTTGACCTGAAAATGAAAGTTGGACAATTAGCGCAAGAGGTGCAGGTTAACGCTGCAGCAACCAATGTGGAAACCACGACCTCGGCAGTAAGCGCAACCGTCGAGGAAAAGACCGTTGTAGAGCTACCGCTTAATGGACGCGACTGGACGCAGCTGGCTACTTTGCAGCCAGGCGTTACCAGCGTCCGCGCGCAAGCTTCGAACGCCAGCACCGCGAACCGCGGCAATCGCGGCTTCGGCAACCAACTCTCCGATAGCGGCCACCGCCCCAATGAAAATACCTACCGCATCGATGGGATCAACATTAATGACTATTCGAACGGCTCGCCGGGCAGCGTGCTTGGAGCCGCGTTGGGCGTCGATGCGATCCAGGAATTTAACGTGGTCACCACGAACTACACCGCTGAGTATGGCCGCACTTCCGGCGCGGTCATCAACGCGGTCACGCGCTCGGGAGCCAATGATGTTCACGGGTCCGCGTATTTCTTCGATCGCGACAAAATATTTGACGCCAAGCCCTTCTTCGCTAGCACTAAGGCTCCCTTCCGGCGTATTCAGTTCGGAGGTTCAGCTGGCACCGCGATCGTTAAGGACAAGACCTTCATTTTTGGAGACTACGAAGGTGTACGCCAGTCGAAGAGTCAGTCTTCAAACGTAAATGTGCCTTCTGCGAACGCGCGTGCGGGCATTTTCGCGAACGGAGATGTCATTACACCCGATCCGTTAATCACAAAACTAATGGCGCTGTACCCGCTTCCGGCCAACGCGGTCACGAACGGCGACATCGCCACCTATGGGACCTCCGGCTTGCAGACTATCGTGGAAGATTATTTCACCATCCGCGCGGACCATAAGTTTTCAGACAAAGACAGCCTCAACGGCACCTATTTCTTCGACAAGGCTCCGCAAAATCTTCCTGACGCTCTGAACAACGTGGTTCACGAGGTTTTCACCAAGCGGCAGATGGTCGGCATTACCGAGAGTCATATATTCAGTCCGGCGCTGGCGAACGTCGCGAGACTTGGTTTTAATCGAGTCGTGGGCCTCGTCAACGAGCCGGTCAAAGCCATCAATCCCGCAGCTTCGGATACTTCATTGGGTGTCAGCCCCGGACTGTTCGCACCGCTTTTCAACGTAGCAGGTCTTACTCCGGCCGGTGGGTTGGGCAATCCTTCGTTATTCTTCCACCACTACAACTCTTACCAGTTTTACGATGACGTGTTCTTGACCCGCGGGAAGCATTCCTTCAAGGCCGGGTTTGCGTATGAACGGCTGCAATACAATGTGATTTCGCAACTCAACCGCAATGGACGGTTTGGCCGTTACCCCAGCGTGGAGAGTTTCATCGCCAACGATCTCACCACCGTTGCCCTTCTCGACCCATCGATTCGCAAGGAAAATGGAAGCCGCGATACTCTTTTTGGTGGATATTTTCAGGATGATTGGCGTATCAAGTCCAACCTGACGCTTAACCTGGGGCTTCGTTACGAGATGTTGACGCTGCCCACGGAAGCTCATAACGGCTTTGGCGTTATCAACCAATTGTTTGCCCCGGCGGTTGCGGGTGGCTGCGCGGCATTTATTGCCGCCGACAACACGGCTGGGTGCACGGTGCCCGTCAACACGATGTGGAAGACAAATCCTACGACGCACAATTTTGCTCCGCGCGTGGGCTTCTCATGGGATCCGTTCAAAGACGGTAAGACCGCCGTGCGCGGCGGTTTCGGAATCTTCGATATTCTTCCGCTGCCCTACGTTTACAGCATTGGCAACTCCCTGTCTGTGCCGTTTGCTAAACAGTTGAGCGGCAAAGGCGTTTACCAGAACAATTTTGATCCGACCACTTTGGGCAATAGCGCGCTGTCTCGCTACATCGAGCAGAATCCTCACCGCAGCTATGCCCTGAACTACAACCTCAACATCCAACGCGAACTCACTTCCAAGATTTCCGCCATGGTCGGTTATGTGGGTTCACACAGCTTGCACGAAGCGTTTACCGCCGACGATTCGAACCAGGTTGGTCCGCCAAACGTACAGCGAATAAACGGGCAGTATACGTGGCCATTGCCTGTAGGCAGCGGCCCGTTACTGAACGGAAACGTTGGCGATATCCGTGCGATCTTTTTCGACGGCAGCGCCAAATACAATAGCTTCCAATCGCAGGTCAAGGTCCAAGGACTGCGCGGCTTCATGGGGCAGGCCGCCTTTACACTGGGCAAGTGCTTTGACGATGGCTCTGGTGCGCAACTCGGCGATCCGTTCCTGACTTCCGTGCCGTCGCTGATCTTCTTCGACAAGAAAGAACGACATGGACGTTGCGACTTTGACGTTCATAGGAATCTCACTATCAATACGCTCTATGACTTCGGTACATTGAAGGGCGATTCCGCATTCATGAGACGGGTCGCTGGGGGCTGGCAACTTGGGCTGATCATGACCGCCAGCACCGGCACTCCGTTCACGGTGGTCACGTCTTCGGATGACCTCGGCCAGAACAGCACGGACCCCTGGTCGTTTCCGAATCGTTTGGCGGGATGCAATCCCTACACCGGCAACTTCAGAGCCGCTGGGATGGTGTACTTAAACGGTGCTTGCTTCTCACCTCTTACCGTGACGGCTAACGGTCCCATCGTGGGCACCAATGGACGAAACACTTTATTCGGACCTGGACTGGTCAACTTTGACTTTACCGTCCTCAAGGACACGGTGATAACCGAAAGGCTTCGCGTGCAATTCCGGGCGGAGTTCTTCAACATCTTCAACCATGCCAATTTCCAGGCGCCCAACATCGATGCGGGAACCAGCACCATCGGTTTCGCTCCCAATCCTATAGCCGTGTCACTCACCCAGACGGCTACCGAAGGACGCGATATTCAATTCGGGCTGAAACTTATTTTCTAAATACGCTGAACCGAGAACGGGAGGGGCCGATGGCTTCCTCCCGTTTTCCATTTTGGGGCGCGCGTGGTTAACGAGAATTGTGCAGGCCATTACGATCTTTAGCGAGATGTGCAAACGTGGAGGAAAGTTCTACACTTGCAATGGACTCTTTGGGTTAAGCTGCGCTTCGCTAAGCAGACCGCGTTGAAACCGCGCTCGCCATACGAGCCCGAGACACCGGCTGCGTGTAGGCATGGATGTGTGAAATGAGTGAGAGAGTAAACGTGGTGGATGTCACGCCGCGCGACGGATTGCAAAACGAAAAAACGATTGTCTCCACGCGCGACAAGCTGGCGCTCATTGAAAAACTGGCGCTCGCGGGTATCCACGAAATTCAGGCCACGAGTTTTGTTCATCCGCGCTGGGTTCCGCAGATGGCCGACGCCGAAGCAGTCGCTGTGGGCATTCAAAGATTTTCAGGCATACGGTTTTCCGCACTGGTGCCGAATCTCAAAGGTTACGAACGCGCGGTCGCTTCGGGAATTCGCTTCCTGGAGTTTGTGATCGCTGTA
>DATHMG010000043.1:0-50874 GCA_035487275.1 Candidatus Acidiferrum sp.
AGTTCTAAAATGGCTAATACCTACACTTTAGTGCAGGTTGGTAGCTATACGGACAGGGGCAATTCTTGACTTGCTCTCACGCGCTGGCTATCGTGCCAAAGAGATGCCTTCCTTGTGTTCCCATTTCGCGATTGGGCACCAGACTGAAACGTTGGTCAAAAAGTGTCCGGGAGTGTTCGCGTCACGCTGGGGCGCTTCGCTAGCGGTCATTTGCAGTTTTGCGATAACTTTCGCGGGAGTTATGCGTACTAACCGTTTCGCATGTCACGGCGGAATAAACGGTGGAGCGCGATGAGCCGACTCACTTCCAAACAACGCTGGGGCTTCGCTGTCGGGGCGCTATTCCTCATCTTGTTGCTCGCGGCGGTGTTTACCTTTGGGTCATTGGGCGTCCCATTCGAACCTAAGAACTGGCGTGACGTACTGACCCTTTATGCGGTCTCCAGCTTTATCACCGCGGCGCTGCTTACTTTCGGTTTGATCCTGGGTCGCACCGCGTTGCGTCTGTGGGCGGAACGCCGCAAAGATCAATTAGGCGCGCGGTTCAAAACGAAGATGGTTGTCGGGGCCATGGCAATTTCTTTGCTGCCGGTACTGTTCATGTTTTTTGTGAGTTATTCGCTGCTGAATCGCACACTCGGTAGATGGTTCCCGCGACCGCTCGAAATCGCTTCTGAGCAAACACAACTATTGCTGAATGATCTTGGACGGACACAAATTCCGCGATTGCGAAATATTGCGTACCAGATCGAGCCGCTGTCAAACAAGCCAATGAATGAATTGCTGGGCCGCGCTTTCACACTAGGCGCCGAGGCGGTTTGGATTCTTGATCAGAATGGCAACGCTGTGAGCGGGGGCGTAATTTGTGACAACCCTCCGGAAGTGCGCGACGCACAGACATGCGTCGTGCCCGGCGTTTTGGGTAAACAGGTGCGCGTGCTTCCGAGCGGAATCGAAATCTGGGCAGCCGGCAATGCTACTTATTCAGCCGCGCGTATCCCCATCAAAGACTCACCTGGGACTTCTGGCTTTCTCTTAACCGCGTATCGCTCTAGTCCAACTTTTTTGGAACGCCTTAGTGAGATTCAAGCGCAAACCGCCCAGTACTACGCCGAGAAGCAGAGTCTTCGCGCGCTGAAGCGACAAATGCTGCTGATTCTGCTCTTCTTCACCATGCTGGTGCTGTTCTCGGTGATGTGGGTGGCGTTATTTCTTTCTAAGCAGGTCACCGTGCCCATCCAAGCTCTCGCCGAAGGCACACGCGAAATTTCTTCAGGGAATTTTGATTACCAAGTTCCCGATCAAGTGCAGGACGAGCTGGGCGTTCTGGCTCGTTCGTTCAATAAGATGACCAAGCAGTTGCGCGATAGTCGTTCGCAAATCGATCAATTCACGCGCAATCTGCAACAAGCGGTGCAAGAACTGGAACGACGGCGCCAGCTGATGGAAACGGTGCTGGAGAATATTCCCACGGGAGTCGTTTCCCTGGATGCCAGCGGCGCTATTTTGCGCTGCAATACCGCCGTGAATGGAATGTTGGGCGCGAATTCACGCGACAAGCAATCGCTGGATGATTTGTTGGGGCCGGAAGCTTCGCGTGCGGTGCAATACCTGATGCGACGCTCCCTGCGTATGGGAGTTGTGTCTCGAGAAATCGAAACCGTGGCGGGCGGCCGCGTTTTACATCTGGCCGTTACGGTGAGTCCTCTGGGGCCGCGGCGCGGCAATACCGGATACGTGCTGGTGCTTGACGACCTCACCGAGATGTTGCGCTCGCAAAAGTCTGCGGCCTGGCAGGAAGTGGCGCGGCGCATCGCGCACGAAATAAAAAATCCGCTGACGCCCATCCAGCTTTCCGCGCAACGGTTGCTGCGCTTTCTCGATCGCCGGACTGCTTCAGAGTCGAAGCCAGTCGATAGCGAGTTAACTACGCTTGTTCAGGAATGTTCGCGGTTGATTGAGCGGGAGGTGTCCACGTTGGCGGGCTTGGTCAACGAGTTTTCTCAGTTCGTGCGTTTCCCTACCGCCAAGCTGGTGCCTACGGAAGCCAACACTATCGTTCAGGAAGCGCTGGAAGTGTTCTCCAACCGGCTGGATGGCGTGACCATCAAAACCATGTTGGCGGAAAATCTTCCGCAAGTACGTGCTGACGGGGGATTGTTGCGAAGCGTGCTGATCAATTTGATCGACAATGCTGCGGAATCGCTGGAGCATTCGGCCTGCCGGGAAATTGTAATTTCTACCAGGAATCGCGCGGAGGCCGATGCCGTTGAAATTTCTGTTGCCGACACGGGTCACGGTATTTCGCCCGAAGATAAAGACAAGCTCTTCCTACCGCAATTTTCCACCAAGGATCGCGGCACCGGGCTGGGCCTGGCAATCGCCGCTCGCATTATTGCCGAGCATGGCGGCACGATTCACGCGGAAGACAATCATCCCGTCGGCTCGCGTTTTCTGATCGAGCTGCCGGTAACCGAAGCAGTCCCTGTGGCTGTTGGTGAGCCCCACGCTCCCGCGCCGGAATCTTCGCGATGATCCCTAAGCCCCATCTGTTGATTGTGGATGACGAACCTGGAATTCGAGAATCTCTCGCTTCTATTTTGCGCGAGGAGGGCTATGTTGTGGACGCCGTGGGTTCGGCGGAAGAAGCGTTGGAAAGGGTTGCCTCGGGCGAGCTGGAACTAATTCTGCTGGATGTATGGCTGCCGGGGATGGATGGCCTGGAAGCTTTGAGCCGTATTCAGTGTGCGGCGCACCCGCCCGCCGTTATTATGATCTCAGGGCACGGCACGATCGAAACGGCGGTGCGGGCCACCAAGCTCGGTGCATTCGACTTCATTGAAAAGCCGCTGTCGCTTGAGAAAATTGTTTTGCGAGTGCGCAACGCGGTGCAGCAGCGCCGCCTCGAAGAAGAAAATCAAACTCTTCGCAATCAATTAGGGCACCGCTATCAGGTGATTGGCGACAGCATCCCCATGAAGGCTTTGCGTCAACAGATCGCTGTGACCGCTCCTACAAACGGCCGCGTTTTGATTTACGGCGAGAGTGGCACCGGCAAGGAATTGGTCGCGCATGCCTTGCATGCCGCGAGCCTGCGAACCAAGGGCCCGTTCGTGGAGGTGAATTGCGCGGCTATTCCGGACGAACTGATTGAGTCCGAACTTTTCGGACACCTGAAAGGCAGCTTCACAGGCGCTACAGAAAATAAGATCGGCAAATTTGAGAAAGCGGACGGCGGCACGCTGTTTCTGGATGAAATCGGGGACATGAGTTTGCGCACGCAATCGAAAGTGTTGCGCGTTCTGGAAGAGCAGCGCTTTGAGCCAGTGGGCTCGAACCAGACCGTTACGGTGGACGTGCGGGTCATCGCCGCCACCAATAAAAATCTCGAACACGAAATCGCACACGCACATTTCCGTCAGGACCTTTTCTATCGCTTGAATGTAATTCCCTTTTTCGTTCCGCCACTGCGCGACCGCTTGCAGGATATACCGACACTGGCGCGTTATTTTTTGAATGAGTTCAGCAGTGCCTATGGCAAGAAAGGCCGCGAACTGAGCGAACCCGCCATGGATATTCTGGTGCGTTATCCTTGGCCGGGGAACGTGCGAGAGTTGCGCAATCTGGTGGAGCGCCTGGTGATTGTTTGCCCGCAGCCGCGCATTGAGCCTCACCATTTGCCACCGGAATTATTTCGCGGCGTGGCTGAAAGCCCGCAGCAGCCATATTCCACGCTGTATGAAGCACGCAGCGCCTACGAGCGCGAATTTATTCTTCGTAAATTGCAGGAAAACCGCTGGAACATGACACAAACTGCGGGTGCGCTTGGACTTGAACGCAGCCATCTCTACCGCAAAATGAAAAGCCTGGGAATCGCCGCGCCCGACTAAATGGGGGGCTACATTGTAGGCGCTCAATTTCCCCACGGAAAATTGAGAACCGGGGCGCATTTTGCGCCTTGAAGCTTTACTTCGGTAATTCCTCGGTCTCTGCCTTTTACGAATGGCACAATCGGTAATTGATACTCACCATTGGCGTCAACTTTATCAGGGCCTTCGGGGGTTTGGGTTTGTTCATAGGACTTAGACTGAAAGACCACCGATTCATTAGGGTGAAATCCTTCCCCGCGAATCAGCACAAGTTGATTTTTCAGGCGGAGACTTATCGCTTCGAGCGTGCAACCGTTGTCTCTCGCTTGAATCGGGGCGGGGATGACGGCAAAAAACACTTTTGCTTTTTGATCTTGGGACACTAGGGCGAGGCGATAGACTTCGCCATCCAGCGGGTAGAAAACCAACTTTACTGGCGCGTCCTTTTTTTCAGGCTTGTCCGGGTTGCTGCATTGGTCGGTGGCCCTGCCGGCGCAAACCACTAGTCCATCTTCCAATACGCTCAGGCCGGCAATTGAAGGAGACGGATCAGGAGCGTTCGGAGGCCAATCAACCAGAGTATATGTTTGATCTTTGGGAGCGCCGGTTACGAAGATGTGATATTGGACTTCCAGTTTCCCTTGTACATCGGCTCGTGCGATTTCGCGGAGCTGTGCAGTCATTCCTGGAGTTGACATGGTGCCGGCCAGCCATCTTTTCGTGGCAGTCACAATTCGTTGAGCCGCGGCGTCACCGGCGAGAGGGTCGCGATCTGAGTCTTGCGGCGTGAACGAATTGCCAAGAGGAATGGTCGCCAGATACAAGCAAGCGGCGATCGAAATCCCACGAATTCCATCCAGCATTTATTCCCCCGGGCAGCCTGGCTGGGATGCCTGCTGAGTATTAAGGCGTTTCAAAGCCGGCGAGGGCTAACCACGCGACCAACGTAGCGCATTTTTCGTCAGCGCTCCACGGGCTACCTAGCGATCGACCCATCTCGGTTATGCGAATCTTTAACTTTGGCTCGGGAATGTGGAGCTGCTTGGCGGCTACCTTGTAAAGATCGCGTTCTGGAACACGAATGCAGCGCCAACCTAAATTTTTGGCCACTCTGGCGATAGCGGCCCGGTACAGTTCACCTTCAGCGGTGTGCACCATGGCGTGCGAGCGCAGTGTGGCTTCCAGGGAAGGCAGTGCGCGGCCCGAAGCGAGAACAATTCCGCAACAGGCGATCTTCTGATTCTTGCCGCCGATTGCTTCCGCAAAGGCGCGCACGGAGGCCCATGCGGAGCGGTCGGTCGCTGCGATTACACCCTGAATGAATTCGTCGGCTTTCGGCAAATCCATCGCGCGAGCAGTGTGATAGGGCTGGACGCCGCCCGGCGAGCCCGACTCGATCAGCTCAAGGCGGCGGCGATCGATCACTTCTGGTGAACGCGATGGTCCGCCAAGGGCCACGCCGACTGCCCAGCCGGAGTGGGCTCTAAAGCCGAGCGCCGCGGTGTTCCCATTTTTCACAAGAACGTCCAGGCGATGCTATTTGCTGGATGGGTCCTCATCCGCGGGTTCATCCGAGGGCGATTCCCTCACAATGTCTTCGCTAAGACCTTCCAGTTGAAAATGCCAATCCAATTCGCGAACCTTCTGGGGATTCTCGCGCCAGTCGGGCACGACTTTCACGAACAAGGCGAGATAAATTTTGATATCGAAAAGTTTTTCGAGTTCTTTGCGGGCCTCTGTGCCGATCTTTTTGAGCATCTCGCCCTTGTGGCCAATTAAAATCTTTTTCTGCGAGTCGCGCTCAACATTCATAGTTACTTCGATACGCAAAAGTTTCGGAAGCTCCTCGAATTTATCGACGATTACCGCCAAGGCGTAAGGGACCTCGTGGTACATGACCTGGATGGCTTTTTCGCGGATGATTTCGGCAGCCAAAAAGCGTTCCGGTTGATCGGTGATTTGATCGTCTGGAAAGTACGGCACTCCGGTCGGAAGCTCTCTTAGAATCGCTTCCAGCAAATCATCGCAACCGGCGCCAGTCAGCGCGGAGATCGGCACGATGGCGGTGAAATCAAAGGCCTTTTGAAAGGCATCGATCAAAGGCAGAAGCTTGGGTTTAGCAAGCCGGTCGACTTTGTTCAAAGCGAGGATAGTTTTTCCTCGGAAGCGTTCGGCCTTTTGCAGCAGCACAGCGTCAGCGTGCGGATAAGCTCTGCTGGCATCCACCATGAGTAACAGCACGTCGATGCCTTCGAGCGCCGCGGCCACTTCGTGCATCATCTGACGGCCCAGCGCGGAATCCGCTTCGTGCAACCCGGGCGTATCGATAAAAATAATCTGTCCTTGGGGCTTGGTGACAATTCCCTGAATGCGGTTTCGGGTGGTCTGGGGCTTGGAAGTTACGATGGCGATTTTTTGTCCTACCAGGCGATTCACGAGGGTGGACTTCCCGGCATTCGGGCGGCCCACGATGGCCACGAATCCGGACTTGAATCCGGTGCGAACCGGCATGTCTTCATTTTGGTCCGGAGCTTTTTGGCCTGGGGCTTTTTTGTCTAGAGTTTTTTTGTCGGGCATCGAGATTTTCTGAACGTTGGACTCGCTAGGTAATTGACCGGCTCGCCGAATTCATCGCTTGGGAACTTGCACACGACTGACTGGCGCGGCCACTTGCTTGCGTATGCGCACGCGTAAAACTTTTCGTTGATTGGCTTCCAGTACTTCGAATTTGTGCCCTTCCAGGTCGATCTTGTCGCCCGGCTCGGGAACTTTACCAGAAACGTGGCTTAATAGCCCGGCGATGGTGGTGACCGCCGCATCCGACTTGTCGCCAAACTTTACGCCGAGCAATTCCTGGACATCGTCGATAGACATGCTGCCGCGCATGACCAGACCACCATCCGTTTCGCGCACCACGTCGGCCAACGGCTGCTTGGCATCGTACCCACTCTCACCTACGATTTCTTCCACCAAATCTTCCACGGTGGCAATACCCGCGACTGATCCGTGCTCATCGATAACCACGGCGAGGGGCTGGCCCTTTTGGCGCATCTCGCGCAAAAGGTCTGATCCCGCCTTCGTTTCGGGGATGAATAACACCGGCTTGGCTAGTTCCCGCACCTTGCGTCTGGGTAAATCCTGGTCCGCGATGTGCAACAAGTCGTGGGCGTTCACCACACCGAAAATATCGTCCAGCGTTTTTTCGTAAACGGGCATCTTGGAAAATTTGTGTTCTACGAATTTGGCATGCAATTCTTCCAGTGTAGCTTCGGCAGCGATGGCCACGATGTCCGGCCGCGGAGTCATCACTTCCCGCACGCGCTTGTCGCTGAATTCCACCACCTGCTCGATCAGATCGGCTTGCTCCGGCTCGATAATGCCCTCTTCTTCGGCGGCTTCGACGAGCGCCTCGATGCCCTCTTCGGTACGCTGCTCCTCGGACTTCTCATTTTCCTTCTCCGAGATGCGAGCCAGCGATTCCGCGCCTTCCAGAAAAACGCGCACCGGCCAAACCAACCACATGCACGCGCGAATGGCCGGCAATAAACGCAGCAACCATCTTCCGGAGGTGCGGTACAGCAGCATGTCCGGAACGAAGTGCATGGCAATCACGACTTCCAAGCTGAGATAAACGATGAATTGCACCACCGATTCCCAGGCTTCGGGAGTGAAATGCACCACTCCGCGGGTTGTTTCGAGGACGAGGAACGCCAGCCAGAAATGACCCAGGATACGAAATGTCCGGCCACCGCTGCGGCGATTGATGTGCAGCTTGGGCTCGATTTCGGCTTCGAATATTTCCAGGTGTTCGTGGATGCGCCCGGTGGTCATGCGCCCGAGTTCGCGATAAATCAGCGTAAGGTAGGAAAAAATGGGCAGGCCAAAGGCTAGAAGCGCGATGCTCAAGATATATAGCCAGCTGAAGGTCACGCCAAGCCTAACCGTCTCCGCAGTCTCTTTTCAATGCGGTCCATTTCGCCGCCATCGGCTTCGTGGTCGAAACCGAGAAGATGCAAAACTCCATGCAGTATCAGAATTTTCAATTCGGCCGGAAGTGTGCGGCCATAATTTTTGGCATTTCGTTTGGCGACGGCTGGCGCGATGGCAATGTCGCCGAGCGACACCTCGCGGTCTACGGAAACGGTAGTGAAGGAAACGGGAAGCCACCTCGACCGCCTGGGCTTTCGGAGCTTCACCGCGGGAAAAGATAACACGTCGGTGGGCCCGTGTTTCTTTCGAAAGGACTGATTCATCCCCGCGATCTCCGCATCGCTTACCAGGCAGACCGTAACCTGCGCTTGCTTAAGCCCCAGCTCTCGACGCACGCGAACTAAAAATAACTCCAAAGCTCGTGTCGACAAACGTACCGAGCGCTGACGATTCAAAATCATCCTTACTTAACGTCTTGGCCTGCAGGTTCGTCCGGGACTCGACCAGGTTCACGAATTTGCTCGGATACCAATTCTTTCGTGACTTCCGGCACGCGCCGGTCGCCCCGTCCATTTGCCGGGCTAGTCCCAGAATTTCTGTTGGGGTACGCTGGATGCGCGACCTCCCACTCTTCGTACGCGCGGATAATTTGCTGCACCAGATTGTGGCGGACGACATCCTTTTCGCCGAATTGAATGGTGCCAATGCCGTCGATCTTGCCACAGACCTCCAGGGCCTCCACGAGGCCCGACTTCTTCCCGGTGGGCAGGTCGATTTGTGTGACATCCCCGGTTATCACGGCCTTGGAATTAAAGCCGAGGCGGGTTAAAAACATCTTCATCTGCTCGCTGGTGGTATTTTGCGCTTCATCGAGAATCACGAACGAATCATTCAGCGTGCGGCCGCGCATAAACGCCAGCGGGGCAACTTCAATGATGCCCTTCTCCAGAAATCGTTCCAGTTTGTCGGCATCCAACATGTCGTACAAGGCGTCGTACAACGGTCGCATGTAGGGGTCTATTTTTTGTTGCAGCGTTCCCGGCAAAAATCCCAGACGTTCGCCAGCTTCCACCGCAGGCCGCGCGAGGATGATACGATTGACTTGCTTGGTCAGCAGCGCGCTCACCGCCATAGCTACGGCGATGTAAGTTTTACCAGTGCCACCGGGTCCAATGCCGAACATCATGTCGTGCTTTTCAATTTCTTCCATGTAGCGGCGCTGGCTGGCGTTTTTGGGAGTGACTTGCTTTTTTCCAAAAGACCGCGTGCGCGTTGGTTCAAACATGGTGCGTGGCGATTCGTGCGGTACTTCGGTGGCCACGCGCATGAGCGACTTCACTTCCGCGCTGGTTAAAGTTCGCCCGTGGCGGGTCAGGTGATTGTACTCTTCGACGATCTTCACGGCCTGATCGACGTTGTCCTGGTCGCCTTCAATGGTCAAGCGCGTGTCGTGCAGGTGGGTGCGCACGTGCAGCACCTCCTCGAGCAAACGCACGTTGTCATCCAGCGTTCCAAAAAACGGTTCAATTTGTCCGGATATGTGTACGGTACGTCTCATCCAATTGGCAGGTTTTCCAGCTACAGGCCCAGCTACGGGCAATGAATGACCGATGGTTCCTCCGTGCAGAATGACTACGCTGTCAACTCGGGAAGAAACTTCTTCCACCCTATCCCAGCCATTCGACGCGGTCAAGGTTCAGGCGCTTGGTGGTCATTAGCGTCATCGCATGGTCGTGACAATGCTCCTAGCTGAGATCACCCCGGTACTGGACCCGAAGTGTCCAAAGGCTCACCCAACTTTAGTACTCAACCTTGGTACCGGCGCAATCGTGACTGACTTCCTATCGACGCGCACAGCGGTTCCGGCAAAAATGTACGCGAGGGAACATTAGAACTTACCCATCTTCGGTCAGCGAAAGGCGCTGGGATTAAAATGACAAATACACTGAGGGTTTTAGTAACTGTAGCTAGTCTTGCATTAGCCCAAACCGTTTCAGCTCAACAAATTGCCAAACCTCTGTCGACACTTTCAGGTGGCTACTCTAGCGGCAGCATCCTTTGTCGCGGCGGCTTGAAAGTGCCCATGACAGTCGACGCGGAACAAGCGTTGCCGCTTAAAGTGGTGACCCAATTGGATTGCGGCCAGCCCGTCTCGCTGCTTTCCGGTAGCGACAGTGAAGGGTACACCGTCAAGGTGCATACTGCCGACGGCAAAAGCGGCTACGTGGCATGGATGAATGTCGCCAAAGGCGAGGTAAACGCCCCGACGAAAACCGTGCTCCAGCCGGCGGTTATACGCGACGGCAAGGCGCAGTGGCTCGCGGGAACTGAAGGCTCCGAGCGATTCTATAGCGACGGCCTGATGGTGGAATCTCTGACCGTTAACGGCGTAACGGTGCAGGTATCGCTGCAGGACACCGGTTGGAAGCTGCTCGCCAACATCGCGGTTGCCAATAGCAGCCTCGAGGCGGTGAACGTCGTTCCGTCAAATATCACGCTCGATGATCTCGGGCAGGTCAAAAAGTCGCTGCCTTACCAACAGCCGAAAAAACTAAAGGCCGCGGTGAACCACCAGATCTTGTGGACGGAAGCCAATGCGGCGCCGTCGACGAGCGGATACCTAGTGAATACCGCCTATCGAAGCTACGACAATGACGGATTGAACAGAACGCAAAATTACCTTGCACAACATCAAGCAGATATTCAACCGGTCAGCGACCGTCGTGCGGACTTTAACCCGCATTCGCAGATAAACACGGTGGCATTGAAGGATGCGGTGGTATTGCCGAGCCAGCAGGTTTCGGGTTCCACGTGGTTTGAACGAGACGGCAAGTTGCAGGAAATGATTCTGCGTGTGCCGGTCGGCGACCTCGTGTACGAATTTCCTCTTTCTTTCAACCCTAATAACTAAGCACCAATTCGCCCAGCCAAAAGCCTCGCTTCGCGGGTGCGCAGCGAGGCTTTTTTTATTGGGCGGCCGGTTTGTAGGGATGGGCGGGGGGGTAGGAATGCCCAAAATTTCCGCCATTTCCCGGCGAAAGTGTACTTTCGTAAAGTTCCGGCCGGTGTTTGATGGTAGAATTTCATGAGGAATAAAAAAGGAGCACTTTAAATGGCAGGTCAAGGCACCAAAATAAAGAAGAAGAAAAAGTCGGTTCTAAAGCGCGCAGCGCAATCAGGCCAACGCGCTGATGTGAACCGCGCGAACCGCACCCGTGTGCGCACGCTCATGAAGCGGCTCCGCACCGCGGTTACCGCTGGCGATGCTACGGCCGCCGGGAATTTGCTGCAGCCCACGCTTTCCGCGATTGATCGCGCCATCAGCAAGGGTGTGCTGCACGAAAATACGGGTAACCGCTACAAATCGCGACTTGCTCTGGCCCACAATGGACTCAAAGTTAACGCCGCAAAATAGCTATTGAAAACAGCCTCAGCTACTGATCTTTGACCCGTAAAAGTATGTCTGAACGCTGAATTATTCAGGACTCTGGGGGCGTTAACTCTGAGCACCCACGTTCCAATCTGTTGATTTTTTCAATTACGGGCCACAGCTAACGCGTTCGCGCTGGTCAACTCCGTCACCAGAAATTCCAACACCATGCGAGCGTTTTTGCTGCTCTTCAAACGGTCGTCAGCCTTTTCGAGCGCCCGCAATCCGTTTAACAACTGCGTCTTGGAAGTTTTGCGCGCGGCCCGTAATGCTACCTCCGCCTGCTCCGGGCGCATCCCTAGAGTGCGCGCGGCTTGCCAACCATTCATTGCGCCTCTAATTTCGCTGGCTTCGATCAATTTGCGATACATCCAGGTCAACGCACCCAGCATTTCCAGTGGGGCTTCTCCGTCGCGTAGCAAGCGATCCAGAAATTCCATAGATTTTTGGCCCTGCCGTGAAGCCAATAAGTCTGCCAAAGCCCAGACGTTGGTCGTTTTTTCCGACGCGACCATGGCGTTGACGTCGTCACCAGTAACTTTTTTTCGATCCCCAAGGTAATTGGCCAGCTTTTCTATTTCCGTTTTAAGGCGCATCAAATCCGCCGCGACGCGCTCTGCCAGATCCTCGGCCGCGCCCTTTTCAAATTGCAAGCCGAGCGTCTTTGCAAAGTTTCCCGCCATTAATACTGCGGCCGATTGCCGCTGCTCGGGATTTTCGCCTAAGCCGACATCCACCACGAGCGTTTTTTGCGCAATTATTTTGGCCAGCTTCATGCGCTCATCGAGCCTGGCCGCTTCCATCACCAGAACAGTGAACGGTGCCGGATCGCCGAGGTACAGCTCCACCTGAGCCACAGTTTCTTCACGGTTCTTGTCGCCCAGCTTCTCGATGGCTTCGGCATCCTCCAGAAAAACCACCTGGTGCGGGGACAACATCGGCAAGCTCTGCGCCTGTGATAGGGCGGCTTCCGTCTCTCCTCGATCCGCCGAATAACGAGAGACCGCCCAGGTTCTGGACGCTTCCGGTACAAATTTCTCAATCAGTTGCGCACGGCAAGCATCGCGCAGGTATGGTTCGTCGCCAAGCAAGAGTATTGCTGGGATGGCTTTTCCCTTTTCAAGACGGCTCAATAATTCCTGTGCAGAGACCCTGGCCATCAAAACGCTCCCAATTAATAATTCTCAATTACCGCTGCGACAAGCTTCCTGGCAAAATCCTGTGCCAAACGATCCAATGCGGGGTCCTGCTCTTCGAAAAAACTGGGCACATCTGTGGAGATTTCATACTCATTGCGGAACACGAAATTCTCGCTATGGTAGAGCACCTTGTCGGTGGCGTTTTCCGTCAGGGAAACTTCGCATTTCACGGTGACTAGCATGGTGGTGGCACGTCCACTCTGGGTATCAAAAAGCAACGGCACAGCTTCGACGCTCACCACTTTACCGCGCAAGACCGCGTCTCCATCCGCGGCGCTCGAAACTATTTTATATGGCGTGCGGGCCAGGAATTCGTGCACCGTCGCGGAGGTAAGTTTTTGCTCAATGCGGTAGCTGGTGGTCTTGTTTTCCAGCGCGGTCACGGCAATGACGTGGACGCTTGTCGGCAAAGAATTACTGTGACCTGCAACGTGATAGCCGCATCCCGCTTGCAGCATTGCGGCCAAGGATATGAGCGGCAGGGCGCCCCGCGCCAGGTTCGAAGCCATTACAAAAGCATCTCCGCGAGTTTCACGGCGTTGGCGGCCGGCAAACGCATGTTATCCGCGGCGCCCCAGAACCACCAAGTCTCCGGGTTAGATGCGTCCGGCTGCGGCAAAGAAAGCTGAATCGAATTCGAGCCAGAAACACTGACATTGCTTGGGCCGATTCCGGAATCCGGCGGAATGGAAAAACCTGCATCTACGCAAGCGTTCGAAATGGTTTCAGTCGTGCTGCCGCGATCGAAAACTCCCGTGGCGGAGAAAACAGAGCCGTAAAATACCGGCGCATGCACGATCTGGATTGCGGGCATGGCGCATTTTCCATCTATGCACGCCTTAATCTCGGCGCGTACACGTTCGCGTATAGCGCATAACTTATGCGAACTGGCAGGGCCAAAGCGGTCGAGCATGTTACAGGCGACTTGCGTGTCGAAAACGGGTTGTCCCAGCCCTTGAAACGAAAGTAACTGCGTGGTTTGACTCTCGAGTTCCTCGATGCCCGCGGGCCCGGCTTCTGACACAGGTTCAAAGCCGAGTAACATTAGTCGGCGCAGGCCTACACGGGAAAGCGACAAGGCTAACCCTGCAGCAGCCGCTGCAAACGCAGAAGGAATCGCGGAAATTTTTGCATCCGTGGCGAATTCGCGGCCACGCAACCAGTCGAGTTTAGGAAACCACGCCACTGCGTCTTCACGTTCGGCGGCGGCACCCGACAAATCGATTATTTTTGCGCCGGTATTCAGGGCTGCGGGCAAGTTTCTTTTCGTGAACTCCGGCGAACCGCTGAACAAAATGCATTGTGAGCGGTTAAAGCTGCCTTCCTCTATCGGTTGGATTACTGCCGGTTCCCCGCCGGCCTCGGTTAGTGTGCCGGCGACGACGGGTTCGTCGACCAAGGAAAACTCCGCGCCAGCAAAGCGGCTTTCACCCAATACCGCCCGCAACTCCGCGCCCAAAAGCGACGAAGCGCCGGCGATAACGATTCGATTGGAGGGTCGCTCAAGTGAAGACATGTATCAGGCAGTCCGGGAAACCATCCGGTGTCGCAACAAACGCACTACGTGAAGGACCACGCCGACAGCAGCGTAGACACAGGAGAGAAGTACTAATACATATTCGGAATAGAGCCACACGAGGGCCACGGTCATGCACAGCAAAACAATCGCGAGTGAGGGTTGTTTACGCGTCCAAGGAATGTCTTTGAAGCTGTAGTAGCGCACCGTGCTGGTCATCAGCGCGCCCAGACACGCGGCCATAACAAACCACGCAATCGCATAACGCCAGTCGTGCAGGGGATCCTTGAATCCGTGCACGAGCGAAGCGATGACAGCTGCCGCAGCTGGAGTCGGCATGCCCACAAAATACTTTGAGCTACCCGGCGCCATACCTTGCACGTTGAATCTGGCTAGTCGCCACGCGCAACAGACCAAGAACGCCAGGCAGCAAACCCAACCAAATTCGCTGAGCTGTCGAAGGCGGGTTCCGCCAAGATCCGTCAGGCTACGTACACCCCAGGCGTACGCCATCACCGCGGGGGCGATTCCGAAGCTACACACGTCGGCCAGAGAATCGAGCTGCACGCCAAACTCCGTGTTTGTGCCAGTCATGCGTGCTACGCGACCGTCCATGGAGTCAAATAAAATCGCCAGACCGATGGCTTTTGCAGCGCGGTCGAATTCGGTGGCGCCCCCGACGAGCGAAGCGATTACCGCGTAATATCCACACAGGAGATTCGCCACAGTGAAAAGGCTGGGCAACAAAAAAATACCCCGGCGGAGGCGCGGGTTATTTATCCGGCGCTTGCGAAACGACGGCATTTGCTGCTGCTGGGTTTGCTGATCGAGCATCAAGACCGTTTTCCGGTTGCTACTGGATTTATATCAGCGAACGCATCTCGGTCCACCACGGAATTATTTTTTAGCGCCGGCCAGCTGGCCAGAATGGATGACCCGCCTTTTACGTTTTGTCCGACCTTTACGAGGATCTCCACCTGTTGCGGTACCCATAAATCGACGCGTGAGCCGAAGCGTACCAGGCCAATGCGTTCGCCGCGGGCCACGGTATCTCCCACTTTTTTCCAACTCCTCACACGTCGGGCAATCAGGCCTGCAATTTGTTTGAAGACCAATTCTCCCGCGTCGGTGGAGAGGGTAAAGATGTTTTGCTCGTTTTCTGTCGAGGCGTTTGCCCTCATAGCGGCAACAAATTTCCCCGGGCGATACTCCATTTTTGTAATGCGGCCGGCCTCGGGGGAGCGGTTGACGTGCACGTTCCAGACCGCCAGAAAAATGCTTACGCGTTTGCCAGCCTTGCCGTCGTGATGCTCATCCTGGACGACCACAACCCGGCCGTCGCCAGGAGAAACGATTGCGCCGGGCTCCGAGGGAATCTCGCGGTCTGGATCACGGAAGAAGGAAAAAACGAACAGCGCGAGGAACAGCAGTAGATAGGCTGCGATGCGCCAGTGCAAAAAGAAAGCCGCACCCCCGATGAGAAGTAGCGGCAGTCCGAAATAATAGCCTTCTTTAACCATGCGTAAGGTAGACCCCAAGCGTCTACGCGTTGCATGGCCATTCTACGACAGATTCTGCTGTAGTTTTAAAATGAGTGCGTCGCTATTGCGTGCGTTTAGGCGGCGTAGAGCGGAGGCGCGCGGCCAGGACTTCCATTTCATCTTTTACGTGAAGCTTTAATTTTTTAAGTCTGATCTCTTCGAGGAGGTCTTCTGAACTGAGGTAAGTAGCAGTAGAGATTCGGTGTAGTTCCGCTTGATATTTCGAGTGCTGCTCTGCCAGACGCTGATACTCGGCGTCTGTTTCGAGCAGTATGTCCCGAGGGCTGCGCGCCATACTTGCCATGCGTTCCTCCCGCAATACTGCGTTCCGGATTTTAGATAAAGACTACATAAGCGAAAGATAGCACTACGCCGGGCCACGTCAAGGGGTAACCTTTGAAACTTTGGTCCTAGCCTGTTAGTTTCTTCATCACTACGGCGTCTTCTGTGGGACAACTGTAGTACTGGCGACGCTGTGCTGTTTTTGCAAAGCCGAGTTTCGCATAAAATGTGATCGCCGCGGAATTGGATTCGCGAACCTCGAGATAAATAGCTTTAGCACGGTGTGCCTGTGCGGCCGAAATTGCGGCCCAAAGTAAGGCACTTCCAATGCCCTTGCGGCGGTGGGCTGGGTCAGTAGCGGTATTTAGAATTTCCGCTTCGTCTCCGGCGATGCGAGCAACCAGAAAGCCACAAACCTGGGCCTTGATTTCAGCTATCAGCACGATTTGCCCCGCGGAATGCGCTTGCTGGTAGCTTTCTGTCGGCCATTGCGCCGCTTCCGGGGATTGGCGACAGATCTCAGAGACCACTTCGCTGTCGCCGGATTGGTACGGCCTTACCTTGAAGGCCGTTAGCTCAAGATGTGGTTCACTTTCCGGGCGCATGCGGCGGACCTTTCTGGAAGACCTCAACATAAGACCGCCGGACATAATTCGCGTCGACAGACAGGGCGTCTCCTACGTCCCCCTTCAGTGCTCGCTGGTGTGCCATTTTTCCAATAAACGGCGCCAGGGTGCATGGCACGTGGTGGATTTTCTCGCCTTGCGCGACTCGGCGTTGCCATACGGATTGGTTTACAACCGTGACTGGGTCTGTCGACATCCAGGCAACGTCGTTTCCTGCGACTCGCTCGCCGACCCAGCCCAGGAAAACCTCGGGCGTCGCAACCATCTCCTGCTCGACCAGCGTTAATCCGCTTTGGGCGCTCTGGTATAGGGCACCGAACAGCTGGCCTCGCTGAGCGTCGATGAACGAAGCCACGTAGGGAGTCTTGAGTTCCGATTGGGCGGCTACGGCCTCAAGTCTGGACAGCGCCACGATTGGCTTCTCAAAGACTTCGCTCCACGCTTTAACGGTGCTCAGGCCGATGCGCACCCCGGTAAACGAGCCAGGACCCGAGGCCACAGCGAAGACGTCGACTTCGTCGAGGGTACTCTTCGCGAACTGGAGAGCCAAATCAACAGCTGCCAAAAGCCAGGACGAGTATTCCTCCGCGCTTGTGTGTGCTTCAACGCGCAGGACTGCGTCGTCGTTGAGCACCGCAACGCTACCCCTGACCTCGCAGGTATCTATCGCCAGAACAATCATATACGAGTAGTTCTATCATACCTGGCCGTTCAATCGGTTTTCGTTCTGACAGGGGCTCGGATAGGAGTGCGTGATTTTGGATCCTCATCCTTCCCGATGTTTTCGTCACAGCAATTAAAGTGCCAAATTAACATCTTTCTTTCGGTAACTGCCTCATTCCAGAGGATATACCTTGACTCTTGCGACACATACGCGTACAGTGAATCCAGTACCTCGGAGGGGGCAACCGCATCCATGGAATACAAAATCGGCGACAAGGTCGTTTACCCAAACCACGGCGTTGGAATTGTCGAGCAAATCAGTTACGGCGTATTAAACGGCAGGACTGAGCGGTACTTCATGATTCGAATCGTCTCCAGCGGTTTACGCGTTATGGTTCCGCAGTCGAACGCCATGACCGTAGGCCTTCGATCCGTAATTCGTTCCACGGACTCGATGAAAGTGCTGGGCTTCCTTGAAAAGGGCAAACTAAACTCCCACCACGATTGGAAACATCGCTTCAAGGAAAATTCCGAGCGCATGCGCACGGGCGCATTGCTGGAAGTGGCCGTAGTACTCAAAAGCCTGGTGTCACTGAGCTGCAGCAAGCCTCTTTCCTTCCGCGAAAAGAAAATGTTGGAACGCGCCAAGTACCTGCTGGTGAGCGAAATGGCCACGGCGCGCAACACTTCAGCCGAAAACGCGGAAGCCACCGTCGTTAAGTCGTTGGCCAAGGCCAAATTGCAATTCCCGGTGCTAACCGAAAAATTCGAGTAGAGCTTTTCTTTTTATTTCTTCCGCGGGCAGCCTGTTTGCTGCCCGCTTTTTATTTTTGGGCACAATTTTTGTCGCGGGCGGCCGCCGCTTATTTTCTTAATGCGGATTTTATTTTGCTTTAGACGCTACGCGCTGCGGAACAGCTACTTTTTTTTTGCCGGGCCGTCGGCCGTTGATTTTTCCCCAGCCTCCGCCGCCCGGGGTTTGGATCCGAACAATGTCGCCAGCCTCGGCGTTGAACGCGCACTTCCCTGGCAGTGGCGTGGCCTTCCCTTTGCGCACTAGTTCGTTTCTCCCGCGCTTCCCTTCCAGACCGCCGTTCAGGCCAAATGGACCGCGCTCCCGGCGATCGCTTAAGATGCCCACCTGCGTCGGAGTGAGCAGCTCGATTTCGCGAATGATGCCGTCGCCACCACGGAATTTTCCTGCGCCGCCGGAATTTTGCCTGATGGAATAGCTGCGCACGCGCACTGGACAGGTTTGTTCAAAGACTTCAATTGGGGTGTTCCAGGAATTGGTCATATGGGTGTGAACGGCGGAAATGCCATCCAGGCCGGGGCGTGCGCCCATGCCGCCGGCGATCGTCTCGTAATAGGCGAATGGCGCGTTGTTATTTCCAGGGTGGCAGCCACCCAGGGTGAAATTGTTCATGGTGCCCTGGCTCGCGGCGGGGATGCGTGAAGGCGCGGCCTTGGCCAGCGCGCGGAATAAAGTGTCCACCATGCGTTGCGACGTTTCGACATTTCCGCCGGCGACGGCTGCGGGCAGCTCGGCATTAACCACGGTGCCGGCCGGAGCGATCACGCGAATCGGACGAATAAGGCCTGAAGTTGCCGGGACATCTTCGGTGAGCAGACAACGAAAAACATAGTAGACCGCGGAGACGGCGATGGCTTCGACAGCGTTCACATTTCCGGCGCATTGCGGTGCGGAGCCAGAGAAATCTACTTCCGCGCGGTCGCGATTTATCTTTATGCGCACTTTGATTTTGAGCGGGTCGGGGCTGACCCCGTCGTCGTCAAGAAAATCTTCCGCTGCGTATTTGCCGGGCCGCAGTGCGCAAAGCGCAGAGCTCATCATTTTCTGGGAATATTCCAACAGGAGACTGCCGTAGGTGTGCAATTCCCTTTCACCGTATTTTTTGGAAACTTCAAGCAGGCGGCGGTGGCCGGTTCTGCACGCGGCGACCTGCGCTGCCAAGTCGCCTTCGCGCTCGTCGGGGGTGCGTACGTTCGCGAGAATGATGGACATGGCATCGCGATTTAGTTCTCCGCGGTGAAACAAGTGCACCGGGGGAATTCTTAAACCTTCCTCGAATATTTCCCGCGCCGGGCCCATGGAGCCGGCCAGCGCTCCGCCAATATCGGCGTGATGGGCGCGATTGGCGATGTAAAACGAAGGTTGTTTCTTATTTTTCAAATGAACGGGCATGACCATGGTGAGGTCCGGGAGATGCGTGCCGCCTGCAAAGGGATCGTTCAGGACCGCGATGTCACCGGTCTCGAGAGTCAAAGCGGAGCGCGCGGCGGCAACCGAGGCGGGCATGGAGCCCAGATGCACGGGCATGTGATCGCCCATGGCGAGCACTTCGCCGTTGGCGTCGTAGACGGCACAAGAATAATCGCGTCGTTCCTTTATATTGGGCGAAAATGCGGAACGCCGAAGAACCGCGCCCATTTCTTCGGCGATGGAATGGAAGATATTTTTAAATATTTCCAAACGGGTTGGGTCGGGTTTGCGAATCGTTTCACGCATAAAATCCTTCGCGACGGCTTCGATCATTTGGGGGTCAGCAAAAGTTGGCCGTAGCTCTCCACTCGCGCTCTCCAGTCCGGTGGAATGAGCGTAGTGGCGCTGTACTCCGCCACAATTGCGGGGCCAGAGAAAACGTCGCCGGCGCAGAGATTGTTTCGACGGTACAAAATAGTTTTTCGAGCGCGGTCGTCGAATATAAGCTCCATGGTTTGCTCTGGTAACAAGGCCTGGGTGCGCAGACGCGGAGCGATCTTCTGGCTCGGGGGTTTGTTGGTGATTCCGGTGGCGCGACAACGGACGTTCACTATTTCCACTTTTTTATTTTTGTGATGGTAGCCGTAACGTATTTCGTGAACACGATGGAACGCGGCGATCGCACTGTGGCCAATTGAGTCCGCTCGGCTAAGGGAGATATTTAGTTCGTAAGCTTGCCCGAGATAGCGCATATCTAGACTGTGCTGGAAGCGCATTTTGTCGCGAGAAAATCCCTCCGCGTCAAGAGCGTGCAAGGCCTGTGCTTCAAGCCGTTTCACGATGGCTTGTAATCGCCGCGATTGCTGAAGTATTTCGTCAGCAAGGAGTAATACGGTCTGGGACAATTCTTTCACCACGTCGGCTTGGAGAATTCCCAGCGCTGACAAGCCGCCAGGAAATACCGGAATGAGCACGCCGCGCATTTCAAGCGCCGCAGCGAGATCGCAGGCGTGCAGACCCCCGGCCCCACCAAACGCAATCAGCGTATAGTCGCGAGGGTCATGGCCACGCTCAACCGAAATCACACGAATTGCTTTTTCCATGACGGCATTGGCGACAGCGATGATGCCTTGCGCGAAAGCTTCGACGGCGCGAAACCGGGAGCCCGACTGTTTTACGACTTTTTGCATTTGGGCGCGAGCCCGCGGGAGGTCCAGTAAAAACGATCCGCCGAGAAGTCCCGCGTCTCCAAGGTGACCGAGCACAGCGTGAGCATCGGTGACGGTTGGATGCTCTCCGCGGCCGTAACAGACCGGTCCAGGCACGGCGCCGGCGCTTTGCGGGCCGACGCGCAGCGCGCCGCCCTCATCGAAACGGGCGATGGAACCACCTCCGGCGCCGACGGTGTGAATTTCAAGCATGGGCACAGCGACGGGCAGTCCCGCAACGATGGCTTCGCTGGTAGTACGCAGTTCGCCGGTGAGCAGCGCCACGTCCGTGGAGGTGCCGCCCATGTCGAAGCTGACGCATTTGTCGAGGCGCGCCAGTTTGGCAGCGTGACTTGCGCCGATCACGCCGCCGGCCGGGCCGGAGAGAATGGTGCGCACGGGCTCTCGCGCAGCTTGTTCGGCGGAAATAATTCCTCCATTGGATTGCATGATGCGTACGCACGCGACTGGCGATGGTCTTGCATGGGTTTTGCTGGATTTCTTTTGAGCTTGCTGTGGAAGAAGCGACGAGATGCGGACGGTTGTGTCTCGGAGATAGCTGCTCATCACTGGAACGAGGTAGGCATTGATAACCGTTGTGGAGGTCCGCTCGTATTCGCGAAATTCCGGAAGAATCTCGTGCGACACGGAAACGGCGTAACCTGCGGACCTTACCTCGGACGCGATGCGCTTTTCGTGTAGCGGATTGCGAAACGAAAATAGCAAGCAGAGCGCAATAGAATCCGGATTTACCTTTTGGATTTGGCGCAACAGGCGGCGGATCTCAGCGGTAGTTAAGGCCTGAACCACGGAACCGTCTGAAGCCAGTCGCTCCTTGGCTCCAAAGCGTCGGGAGGCAGGCGCCAGCGGTTCGGTCTTCTGCAAGAACAGGTCGTATAACCGGGCACGTGCCTGCCTGCCGATTTCCAGTACATCTTCAAAACCGGCTGTAGTTATTAGCGCTACGCGTCCATCGCGACGCTCCAGTAAAGCGTTGGTGCCTACCGTTGTGCCGCAGACAAGATCGTGAATTTCGGTTTTTGAAGACGGGTGTGCGGACGCCAGTCTGACCGCTTCGACAATGGCCTCCGCAGGGGCGTGCGGGCGTGAGGCGACTTTTATGATTTGTAATTTGCCGTCGCGGACGAAGACGCAATCGGTGAAGGTTCCGCCGCTGTCGATAGCGATGCGCATGAGTTGGTGATTCTACATTACCGAGAAGGCTGTTCGTGGCGGTGCTTGAGAAGTTTAATTTACGGCTAGCCGCCCCCGCCATCGTCCATTATCGAGCTGTACTTATTGCACAGGCGTGCACCCTGTGGTAGCGTCCCGGCAGCAATACCAGCGACGCGAAGCGCTGCGTAAGCAATTTCAACTTCGCCGAAGGCCCAAAATTGGCGGCAGAATTGTTGCGCGTCAACGCGCATTCCCCAGAACCCAATGTGCTGCGTTATGCGGCAGATTTCTTAACGCGTGGTCGCGTGGTGGCGGTGCCCACGGACACGGTATACGGTCTGGCCGCCGATCCGTTTAATTTGTCCGCCGTGGAAGAGATTTACCGCGTGAAGGGCCGTCCGGAAACTCGCGCCTTGCCGATCCTTGTGAATTCCATCGACCAGGCCTTGCTGCTGGCGCGCGATGTGCCTGAGAATTTTCTCCGGCTGGCGCATGAATTCTGGCCGGGAGCGCTCACGTTGGTGGTCGATGCCGGGCATCGTCTGCCGCTAAAAGTCACCGCCAACACGGGGCGCGTGGCTTTACGTCTGCCACGAAGCGCGATCATTGCGGCGCTCATCGACGAGTTCGAGGGGCCCGTTACGGGAACCAGCGCTAACCTTTCGGGACACCCTTCGTGCATCAGCGGGGCGCAAGTCCAGGAGCAGCTCGGCAGCCGTCTGCCGCTTATTCTGGATGTCGGTGATCTGGGCGCTTCGCTCGCGTCGACTATCGTGGTGCTGCGGGGCGATACGTGGAAAGTTGTGCGCGAAGGTGTTATCCCTCACGCCGATATAGCAAAATTTGTTTTCTGATAACAGTTGTGTGTGCGCCCGGACTTGTTATCCGGAATGCAGAAGTAACTTATCTGGCTTAATTACAATCTCCGCAGCGATGCTGGTAAGGATCCCGCCAACGAATAAGCTCCCGGCCCGGTCAAAAATAATGCAAAAGCCACCAGTAGCTGAGTAAGCGCGTATTCGATTCCTCCATGCCCAATATCGAAACCGTGCGGAAGGTGCACCAGGAAAATGGCGCCCAGCATCACGATGATGAGACAGACAGAGCCCACGCGAATGAAAACTCCGGTCAACATGGCCAACCCGCCGGCTAACTGCGCCAGCCCCACGAGATAACCTACGATCACCGGCATATGCATAAAGCCAGCGAATCCGGCGGGGCCGGGTCCACCAAACGCTCCAAACAAAATAGCAGCACCGTGATAGAAGAACGCCATGGCACTGGCAATGCGGAGTAGCAAAAGGGCGAGATTAAATTGCGGCGACAGTGTCGCGGTTATTCCGAAGGTTCTGTCCATAGTCAGCCTCCCAGCCTGGTTGTTGGATGAGCGACGCCGGCCGGTGGCTACGCCTCTATAAAAATATATTCCCGGTCACAGTCTTTCTGGCACCTTGCGTGCCGGTTCGTCGAAGGTTCATTCTTGATAGTTTCGGCGGCCGCTTGCGGTTTGCGGATTGCTTTTCCGGGTATACTTTTTGGCGATGCCGCAAGCTCAAACTTCTCCAAGAGTGACGAGCGCACTGCCGAAAGTTCCGCACTGGCCGGCGATCATTGCGATTTTGGCGGACGCTTGCCTTTATCTGGCATTGCCGCCAGCTCTTTCTGTCGGGCCCCGTTGGCTGTTATTGGCCGTGGTTGTTTTTCTACTGATCCCTATTGTGATTGCACACTGGCGCGGCAATATGGCGATCACGCGCGTGCTTACGCTTGTGGCCAACGGCGTGATTACCGCAGCTATGATTGCGTCGCTAGCGTTTTTGATTGAAGGATTACCGAAACATCGCGAGGCGTCGGAGGCTCTTTTGCGCTCGGCGGTAGGGCTATGGCTGACCAATATTTTGGTTTTTGCGCTGTGGTACTGGCGTCTTGACGGTGGTGGCCCGCACGAACGCGCGCGTCCCAAGGGAATGCTAAACAGTGCGTTCCTATTCCCTCAGATGTTGCAAAGCGTGGGCGGGAAAGCCCAGAGCGATTGGTCGCCGGAGTTTGTGGACTACCTTTTTCTGGCTTTCAACACCAGTACGGCGTTTTCCCCCACCGACACCGCGGTGTTGTCGCGTGGCGCGAAACTCGGGATGATGGCTCAGTCGCTGATCTCGCTGGCGATCCTAGTTTTGATCGCGGCGCGTGCGGTTAATATTCTCTAGATGGCCCTAAAGGTTAGTGGCCTGATCCACTGGACATTTTGCGGACAATCGAACCAACAAAGGACTTGGCGTCGCCGGATAACATCAGCGTCTTGTCAGAATAATAAAGCGGATTAGCGATGCCGGCGAACCCCGCGCTCGATGCTGCGCTTGATAACCATTACGGTCCGAGATTGCCCGCGTCCAGAATAGGCATACCGTAAATTGGGCTGCTGGCATCCGTGCGGGCGGCGGGATTGGTGACATCATTCGCGCCAATCACGAGAGCTACGTCGGTCTGCGCGGAGTCGCCGTTGGCGTCATCCGTCTCCATCAGTCCGACGAGTGTCACGCACAATACGCCGAAAGCGTGACTCAGTGCGGTCCGCTGTGGAACCGCGATCATGGGTTCCGAGCACGGTGGAGAAGTTGGTTTTATGTTCGCCGGCCTAAATAATTGCCCCTACCACCGCGAGGGCATCCAGCCCGTTGGTCGGCGACATCAAGGGCGTATGCAGCAAGGGCGAAATGCGGCGGATCACTTCAAAGCCGATGCAGCCGGCGAGCTTGAGCACGTAAAGACTGGTGAGCAGATCCAGCTTCATGATTTATTTCCTTCCGGGGCTGCGGCTACCGGTGCGGCCAAAGCGGGCAGAGAATAAAGTTCTCGCAGTCTTTTGTTCACGATTTCTCCGCCGTCGGTCAGCAAGGTGTCGCGAATGATTTCATCCTGGGTATCTAACCGTAGTTTTCCATCCATGACCACGTGCAGGAGGAACGCGGTTAAATTTTTCGCATACATCTGGCTGGCGTGGTAAGGAACGGTGCTGGCCAGATTGAAGAGCCCGATAATCGTCACGCCATGTTCCACGGCGATTTCTCCAGGATGGGTTAACTCGCAATTTCCGCCGCGCTCGGCGGCCAGATCGACGATCACTGAGCCGGGCGCCATTTTCTGCACCATTTCGCCGGTGACCAAGGTTGGCGCTTTTTTCCCGGGGATCACCGCGGTGGTAATGACTACATCGCTTTCCGAAACCACCTGTCCCAATAATTCGCGCTGCTTTTTATAAAATTCCTCATCCTGGGCGCGCGCGTAACCGCTGGCGTCCTGAGCATCTTTAGCCTCGATGGGCAGTTCCACGAAGCGTCCGCCCAAACTCATCACCTGTTCTTTGGCTATCGGTCGCATGTCGTATGCGGAAGTTACAGCACCCAGCCTGCGGGAAGTGGCGATGGCTTGCAGGCCGGCAACGCCAGCGCCAATTACGAAAATGCGGGCTGGGGTGACGGTGCCGGCGGCGGTCGAGAGCATGGGGAAAATGCGCGGCAAAGTATCCGCCGCCAGAAGGACCGCTTTATAGCCGCTGATGGTGGCCATGGACGAAAGCACGTCCATGCTTTGCGCGCGGGTGGTGCGAGGCATTAATTCCACCGCAAAGGCTCTGACGCCGCGTGCGGCGATTTCCTGCACGCTGCTCATGGAACCCAGCGGGCGCAAAAATCCAATTAAGGTTTGATCGCGCCGTAGCAGCGGCACATCTGCCTGGCCAGTTTTGTCATTTGCGCCATAGCCCAACACCTGCACAATCACATCAGCGATGCGAAATACTTCGGCGCGGTCGGCGACAACTCGCGCGCCTTTGGCAATGTACTCGTCGTCCAGATAACCGGCGCTGGCTCCGGCGCCCGGCTCGATGACCACTTCCATTCCCGCTTTTGACAGGCTCGGAATAACAGCAGGTATAAACGCCACGCGTCTTTCCCCCGGATAAATTTCTCGGGGCACGCCTACAATCATGAACAGGCCTCCTGTATTGGGCGTTTGGTTTGCGAAGTGGGCATGGTTAGGCTTGGGAAAGATATTTTAGGGTGGTGTCGATCAATTCGCTGGTTCCTTTGTAAGGGTCGCCCGGACTATCGAATTCCATGGAGCAATAACCTTTATAATGCGCGGCGCGCATGAGGCCAAATGTTTTGGCCATGTCTACGCGAAATTCCTTACCCTGCTCATTGGTCTCAAGAGCTTTAACGTGACAGATGTTATAGGTGTGCGCGAACATGGCTTGCAGTCCCTGGTAGGCATGGTCCTCGCGGCCGGTTAGCAGTGAATTCGCGAAATCCGGAAGGGCGTGGAGCCACGGGTTGTTCACTTTCTCGACTACCTGCACTATGAAAAAGGGATCCTCGCTGACTGGATTATCGTTCTCCAGATTGACCAAAATATTTTTGTTGGCCGCGTAGTCCACCACTTGAGACAAAGTGTCTGCGGCACGTTGCGCGTCGGGTTCGGAATCGCTGGCCTTGGGCATATTGCTGCGAATGCTGGGCGATCCCAGCGCGCCAGCGGCATCCACCCACTGCTTGCTGATGGCCACGGACTTTTGGCGCTCGGCTTTATCCGCGGCGTAGGGGCTATGTTCCCCATCTACCGCGATATTCACAATCATGCCCCCGACTTTTTCTACTCCAGCGCGAATTTCCTGCAGATACTTCTGATCGAGCGAGCGGAAGTGTTCGCTCCACGGCTCGATTTTACTGATATTAAATTTCTCCGCGACGTGCACTGAAAACTCTTTCAGTTCAAGCTTGTGGCCGCCTAGCGCATCTTTTCGCCCGGCGAGGTGGTCCCTGAATGGATACGAAGCAATGGCAATGCGCTCTCTGGGTTGCTCGGGGAAGCGCATGCTGGGCTGCGCGGTGTCGGCTGCGGCGCTGACCATGCTGGGAAGCAGGGTCGCTCCAGCAAGAGCCGAAACTGCATCGAGCAAAAAACGTCTTCGTGTCTTATCGTGCAAAGTCGCGCCAGTCTAGCAGATTCATATTTGTATCGCTACGCAATCCAACTTATTGGCACTATGTTATTCGGCAGTGAATCGGAAGGGGGATGCGAAATCGTGCAGATCGGACTAAAAATAGGAATGAAGATGAACTGGTACCCCCTGGTGCCATTTTTGTCGACCGGATTGTTACCGGGCGCCTGCTACACGTGCTTACTGCTCACGCTCATGTGCGCCACGGTGGACCGGGTTGGTGCGCAGTCCAGTTCACGTCAAAGTGATAGCAGCGGTGCAGTGCAGACTCAAATGCAAAATGTGAGGTATCACTTTTCGGAATCCGCGACCGTAAGTATTAAGACGCTGACGGGAGAGCTGCAGCCTACAGAAGGTGCCGAGCTTCCGATTTTTGATAATAAAGATTCATTCCGTCTGCGCATTGGGTACGCCGAAATCGGCATCGCTGCTCCAGACCTCGCAAGTGTATTTAACTCCTACGTATTTGCTCGCGCGAACAGCCCGCTGAAGGGCGTTTCGATGAGCATCGAAAATGGGCATCTGAACATAAAGGGCAAGTTGCATGGGGTGGGCACTATTCCATTTGAAACGGAAAGTACCCTCAGTCCCACTGACGACGGAGAAATCTTACTGCGCACTGGAAAAGTGAAAGCCCTGCACGTTCCGGTGAAAGGCATCATGAATTTATTCGGAGTGGAGATTGCGGACTTAATTAAGAATGGCAAAGTTCCCGGTGTTGAAGCGCGCGGTGACGACTTGGTGTTGGACCCATCGCTGGTTTTTCCTGCTCCCCACATGGAGGGGCGCGTCAGCGGTACACGCATCGAAGGAAATGCCATCGTGTTGACGTTCGGCGACAAAAGTCGCGCGACGAAAGCTCGCCCGGGAGGCAACTACATTTCTTTTCGGGGGAATCGCCTGCGATTCGGAAAACTAACAATGACGGATGTGGACATGATGCTCATTGATATGGATCCCACGGATCCGTTCGATTTCTTTATAGATCGGTACAAGGATCAAATCGCAGCTGGTTATTCGAAGATTTCGTCGAACTCCGCGCTGCGGATTTACGTACGGGATTTTAACAAATTGGGGAAATCGAGAGCGGCTGCGAAAGGCACCAATTAGAATTTATTGTAACGTTACCTGCGTAAAGCCCAGGCCGGTCAGCATTCCTGTAACAGTGTTGCGCGCATTCTGATCCGCGGACTTCAAAATTCCATCGACCATCGCTGATTGCTGCAACTGGCGCTCTGCTTCTTCACGAACTTCGCTTTCCAGATTGGGGTCTGGAGATGAGAATAAACCAGTGTCTCGCGAATACACGCGGCTCTTGGTGTTGTCTATACGCGTGCTGAAAACCTCGGCAGGCGGCAAACGCAACGAAATGTTGTGGCCTTGCACGCTAACATCGGTGCCTTTAATGTTCGCGAGGTTTACCCCGGCAACCACTTCACCATGCACTACGAGCAGTATGCGGTCGCCAGCTAAAAACTTTGGCAAGTAAGGATTATCTCGCGCTCCGCCAATGATTTTATCCATGGTATAGCTGACGGTCTCGAGTTTTTGCAGTTGCTGGATCTGGCGCACTACGGTGGGCTGATCGACATTTATGCGCATACCGCCATTGCGCATAAATCCCATCAAGTGTAGAAGCCCTACGCCGGTAGATAACCACACCGCAGCGCCGATAAAGGCAATGGTCAGGAGACTGCCCCCAAGAATTCCTTTCACCACGGAAAGCGTTTTATTGGCTGGTGGGGTCGTTGGATTGGTTTGATCGATAACGGGCATAGACATAAAAGTGAACCAAACCAAGTGTATCGCGAATCAAAACATGGTGAGCGATAGTCGTTAGGAAATTTCCACATCTGCCATGCTCAAAAGGGCCTTATCCTTGGAGCAGACGGACTGGGGGCTTGTGATTGAGCGGTGACATGCAGTGCCCGTTTTACTCCCGGTTGAAACGATTGGGTGCGCAATGAATAAAAGTGCCGCGACAGATGCCATTCGCCAGCAATTGAAAGAAGTCGCGATGGAAGTAAAGCAATTGGGCGGGTGGCCCGGATTTAAAAGTGGCGAATGGCTTTTCCAGTTGATGGAAAAAACATTTCGCCATTATTCGCAGAATGCCGCCAAGGAATCATTCCCTCTGGAATTTCCGGGGCGCACGCGCGCTGAGATTGCCCATATGCTGATTGCTTCGGCCAGCAATAAAGCGGCACTGGCTGGGGCCATCACCGGGGCTGCTGTTTCGGCTGACGAGCTGGTGGGACTGTTCACCGCGGGTGAAGGGGTGGTCGGATTGCCGGTGAACATCGCCGTTGCGGCTACCGCGATTTGCTCCGAAGTGTTTTTTACTGCGCGCATACAGTTGCAATTGGTGGCGCGGCTGGCGGCCTTGTATGGAGCTACGCTCGATCCAGAAAAAAATCCCGAGGACCTGCTGGCCATCATGAATTTTGCGTTTGGCGGGGCCGCAGCCGAAGGCTTAAGCAAAGAGGCAGCTAAATCGGGCGCAAAAATATCCGCGGCAGTGGTTGGACGTTATTATGCAAAACGAGAATCATTCGAGGTCCTGAAACGCTTCGCGAAAAAACTGGGCTACAAGCTTTTGCGGCGGTCCTTTGTCAATGGGGTGGTGCCGGGGGTCTCCATGTTCATGGGCGCATTGTGGAACAAGCGCACCACTAAAACGATCGGCAAAAACGCCGTACAGTTTTTTTCCACGCGCCCCCCAGTGCTGGCCGTCTCAGCCGCTCAGGTAGTGCCTCGGTAGTCTTGCTGAGAGAGTACCAGGACTTTTCCTTCGTTGAATATTCAGCTGCGCTAGCGAAAAACTTAGTTGAACGTTCAACTACGGCGTTTGCAATTTCATTAGGCGGGGTTAAAGTCGAAGGACTACATCTCCCATACGCGGGAGGCTTAGCTGCGGACAGCGGTTGCCCACAAGTGAAAGCTGCCCTAAGATACTGGCATGCCGGAGTGGCGGAATGGCAGACGCAGAGGACTCAAAATCCTCCGGGCTCACGCCCGTGTAGGTTCGACTCCTATCTCCGGCACCAACCTTCCTCGCGACGCGGCTACGTGTCCCAAACAAAAGAACATCTAAATATATTGCATTGAATCGGTTTAATATAACCTCGGCCATGGTCGGCGATACCTGCCACCTGGGCAATCAAAAAAAGTTTCGGAGGATTCGGATGGTTGTCTTCAGCAAATACGGGCTACTCCTGTTCGCAGCCATCACCATTCCCGCCGGTCTGGCAGCCCAGGCGAAACACCCCGCTGCGCCGAAGGCCGGATTGCACGACGAACAGTCGAAACATGTAACTGCATTGAAGAGCGAGTCACACGAGGAGGCCGGCAAGGCATTTCTGCACAAAGACTGGCAAGTACAGTCATCATGCGATGACAAAGCGGGCGGCGACAAGATTTCCAGTGTTGGATTCGAGGCTGGCGGCTGGCACCGGACGGATATTCCGGCCACGGTGGTTGGTGTACTGGTGACGGAGAAAACCTATCCGGATCCGAACTATGGGACAAATCTGAAGAATTTTCCGGGGATGTACACCTCGGAAAAGACATTTTTTGCGAATGTGGATATGCCGGCCGGCAGTCCTTTTGCTTGTTCCTGGTGGTATCGCACGGAATTTGCAGTGCCAGTGGGCGGGGCGGGTAAGACGGATTGGCTGCATTTCAATGGCATCAACTATCGCGCCAATGTCTGGTTGAATGGGCAGAAGGTTGCCGACGCCAAAGGAGTGGCGGGAACTTACCGCACGTTCGAATTCAACGTCACGAAGTTTTTTAAACGTGGGAAGCGCAATGCGCTGGCGGTCGAAGTTTTCGCGCCCGGGAAGGACGATCTGGGGATTACCTGGGTGGATTGGAATCCCACGCCACCGGACAAGGATATGGGCATCTGGAAGGAAGTGTTCCTGACGCAGAGCGCCGCGGTAGCGGTGCGCAATCCTTTCGTGTCCTCGAACTTGAGCGCAAATTACAAGTCGGCGGCGCTTACCGTCGCCGCTGATCTGCAGAACAGCGCCGATCACGCGGTGCGTGGAATCCTGCGTGCAGAAATTGATAGCGTGAAAGTCAGCCAGCCGGTTCAACTGGCCGCCGGTGAAACAAAAACGGTGCGGTTCTCGCCTGCGAAATTTGCGGCATTGAAACTTGCGCACCCGCACCTTTGGTGGCCGTACACCATGGGGGAGCCGTTTCTGTATTCGGCGAAGATTTGGTTCGAAGTGGCGGGCCATGTGAGCGACTCGGTGACAACCAGCTTTGGCATTCGGGAGGTTGGGTCCGAGCTGACGGAAAAGGGTTTCCGTCTGTTCAAAATTAATGGCCGCAATGTTCTAATTCGCGGAGCGGCGTGGGCGCCGGACTTATTGTTTCGCTGGGTGCCGGGCAAGCTTGACGCGGACTTGTCTTATGTTCGAGATATGGGGCTGAATACGATTCGGCTCGAAGGGCGGCTGGATCGGGAGGAATTTTACGACAAGACCGATCGCCTGGGCATTCTGGTGATGCCGGGCTGGACTTGTTGCGACGCGTGGGAACGCTGGAAGGATTGGCACGGCGATCAACGCGAAATTGCGGCCGCGTCTTTGAAGAGCCAGATCCACATTCTGCGGCAGCACCCTAGCGTGTTCGTGTGGCTGAATGGCAGTGACGGGCCGCCGCCAGCTGATGTGGAGAGCATGTATCTGGGAATTCTCAAGGATCTGGAATGGCCGAATCCGGCGCTGTCCTCGGCGAGCGAGACGGCCACGACGGTTAGCGGCGGGTCTGGGGTGAAAATGACCGGACCTTACGAATATGTTCCACCGGTTTATTGGCTGACGGACAAGGACGCAGGAGGGGCGCAGGGCTACAACACGGAAACGAGCCCGGGGCCTGCGATTCCGCCGCGAGAATCGCTGGAGCGGTTTATTCCGAAAGATCATCTGTGGCCCGTCGACGAGGTGTGGAACTTTCATGCGGGTAAGGAGCGCTTTACGACCATAAATGTTTTCGCCGACGGACTGAATCGCCGCTACGGCCAGGCTACTTCGCTGGACGATTTCGAACGTAAGGCGCAGGCGGTTACCTACGATGGGCAGCGGGCGATGTTTGAGGCTTACGCACGAAACAAGTACACGTCCACGGGAGTGATTCAGTGGATGCTAAATAACGCGTGGCCATCGTTGATTTGGCATTTGTATGACTACTACATGGTACCTGCGGGCGGGTATTACGGGACGAAGAAGGCCTGTGAGCCGGTGCACGTGCAATATTCTTACGATAATAATTCCGTGGCGGTAATCAACAGCACCTACGAGTCAGTCCAAGGTGCGAAGGTCACGGCGAAAATCTACAACCTTGATGCTTCCGAGAAAGGTACGAAGGAGGCAAGTCTTGACCTGAGGCCTGACAGTTCGACTGCGGCGTTCGAATTGCCTAAGGTAGAAGGGCTCAGCAACACGTATTTCCTGCGGCTTCAGTTGCAGGACCGCGCGGGGAAATTAGTGAGCGACAATTTTTACTGGCTTTCCACGAAGGCGGATGTGCTGGATTGGAAAAATAAACAGGACACGGTTTACACGCCGCAAGCGGAATTTGGCGATCTGACCGGTTTGGCTTCCCTGCCTGAAGTGAAACTTGACGTTAGCTCATCTTCAAAAACAGACGCGGCGAAAAACGCAACCCGCGTGACAGTGAAAAATTTGGACAATAACATCGCGTTTATGGTGCACCTACGGGCCACTCGCAACAGAGGCGGGACGGACATAACTCCGATTCTGTGGGAAGATAATTATTTCTCGCTGCTTCCGGGCGAACAGCGCGAAGTGACGGCGACTTATCCGGTTTCGGCGCTGGCGGGCGACTCCGCAGTTCTCGAAGTAGACGGGTTTAACATCGCCAAACAAACGCTGGAGGCCGACAGCGCCACAGGCGGTAACCACTAAACCCAAGTCAACTTCACGTTGACTCTGCAGCCTGATGTTGCGACCGCCCAGCGGCGGTTCGCAAAAGGACACGCAACCCGTCTTCGTTGCTCAAACATCGAATACAATAGATTAACGGGGGGACGGTTCTATATCGGCGATCGATACCTGCCGGTGTGGCCACCAGGCTTGAGAGGAAAATCCGTGATGAATACATTCAAGCACTTAGTGGGCGTGGGCGCTTTGGCATTGCTCTTTTGCGCGGGTGCGTCGGCAGATACGCTGGAGCTAAAAGATGGCCGCGTAATTCAAGGCAGATATCTGGGTGGCACGCGAGTGATCGTGCGCTTCGAGGTTGAAGGCGAGGTGCAGACCTTCCGTGTTTCGGAAGTGTCCGCGGTGAGGCTGGATAGGCATTCTGGGCGTGACCGGGATGACGATGCTCGTGGCAACGGTCCTTATGAGGGGGCGCCACCGCCAGATCAAGGGCGGCCCAATGATGCAGGTGGGCCGCCAACTAACAATGGCCCTAACGGGCCCTATGATGCTCCTCCGCCGCCGGATCAAGGGCGGCCCAATGATTACCCACCGCCGCCTCCGCCTCCACCGGATCGAGACAGAGACCATGATCGAGAGCGCGGTCGTGACGCTGGTGATCGCGATTACGACCGTGACCGGGACGGCGAGTCGCATCACTACGTGTACGCCGCACCCGGCACTCCCGTGACGTTGCCGGCAGGTGAGCCGATTCTGGTGCGCATGATCGATGGCGTCGATTCGAAGCGTAACGTGGTGGGAGATGTTTTCAAAGCCAACCTGGAAACTGATTTGGCGGCTAATAACGTATTAGTGGCACGGCGTGGCAGCGACGCTTACGTTCGCCTGGCTTACACCAAAGAAGCTCGCGGCTTGTCTGGCAGCTCAGAACTGCAATTGGAACTTACGCGCATCATCATTGATGGGCGGGAATTTCCGGTGGTCAGTGGCGAGTACACCATGAAAGGTAAAGGGCGCGGCGGCGACACTGCCAAGAAGGTCGGCGGTGGAGCGGTCATTGGCGCAATTATTGGCGGAGTTGCGGGAGGCGGCACGGGCGCGGCAATCGGCGCGGGAGTAGGAGGAGCTGCAGGCGCGGGAGCGGAGATACTTACGCGCGGCCGTGCAGTGCGAGTGCCGAGCGAAACGTTGCTGGAGTTCCGGCTCGAGCAACCCGTTACCGTCACTCCGACGCAGCGCTGAGCACTTCACGGTAGAAGGAAACTAAACGTTGCAAAAGAGGGCGCCTTGCGCCCTCTTTTTTTTGGCAATTGTTCACCGCACCCTCCCCTTCCAGGGTGCGCTTTGCGGTTTCTGCAGGCGAGGTTTTGTAACTTTGCGGCAAATTCGCCCGTCGCTAATAGGGGCCAGTTCTCGTTTTGGCCTTTGTACGGTGCGCTACCGCCATAACTACTATTGTCTGATTGGACTCACGGCCGTGAAGTTCGGTCTTGCCACTCTCGCTGTTGGTGAATAAGATACCCTATCTACTGGAGAGATAACGTGCCCAAAGAAAAGCCACGAGTCAACATCGGAGAAGTGATCAAAACCTATCGCAGCCAGCGCGGCTTGTCGCAGGGCGATATCGAACGGCGCACTGGATTGCTGCGCTGCTATCTCTCACGCGTAGAGAACGGCCATACCGTGCCTTCGCTCGAGACCCTGGCCAAGATTGCCGAAGCCATGGATATTTCTCTGGCGGACTTTTTCCCGGGTACGGAAACGCCGCGCGATAAAGAAACGCAAAAAATGCTTGGTGAGCTTTCGCAGGACGAGATTCGCTTCCTCGCCGAGATCAAGCGTTACAGCACTACGCTCTCCGATGGAGACAAGCGGCTAGTTCTTGCGATGATTCGCAAGATGGCCAGCCTGTTGCCGATGACTGTGGCGCGCAAACCGATAGCGCGTCGCCCGACGGCCTAATTCAAATTTATTGTTTCAGGGTAGCCCGGAGTTCAGTAGGCTACGCGGAGTTTCGATCGCGAATCAGGCGAATCGCATCAGGTATCACGGAATCTTCCATCCCGTTGTTACGGCCGGCCGTCTCGGTGTCTTCCACGTCAAGCGACGACCCTTCGCCAGGGGCCAGAAATAAATTCTCCTCCACGGAATGTTGCTTGGTGTAGAGGTCGTAATATCTGCCGCCCGCGGCGTAGAGCGAAGTATGCGTGCCGCGCTCAATAATCCTTCCCGCTTCGACGACCAAAATTTGATCGGCGCGGCGGATGGTCGAAAGGCGGTGGGCAATTACGAAAGTAGTGCGGCCGCGCATTAAGTACCGCAATCCTTCCTGAATCAGGGCTTCGGATTCCGAATCGAGACTTGAGGTGGCCTCGTCTAATATCAGAATTCGCGGATCAGCGAGAATCGCTCGGGCGATGGAGACGCGTTGCTTTTGGCCACCGGAGAGTCTCACGCCGCGCTCGCCGACTATCGTGTCGTACTTGTTTTCAAATGCTTCGGCGAATTCATCGACGCGGGCGATGCGGCAGGCGGCGAGAATTTCCGCTTCGGATGCTTCCGGGCGCGCAAAGGCAACATTCTCGCGAATGGTTCCATCGAAAAGGAACGTCTCTTGCAGCACGACACCCAGTTGGGTGCGATAGGAATCCAGCTTGACGGTGGAAAGATCGATTCCGTCTACCGAGACGCGGCCTGACGACGGGACATAAAAAGCAGCAATCAGTCCAATAATGGTGGATTTTCCGGCGCCCGAGGGCCCGACGAGTGCGGTGACCGTGCCAGGTTCGGCGCTGAAATTAATATCGTGCAAGACTTCCTTGCGCGTGTCGTACGCGAAGCTCACGTCTTCCATGGCAACTTGTCCGTTGACGCGGGGCAGTGTAACGACGCGACCCGGTGCTTCATCTTCGATTTTCTCGTCGAGAATTTCTCGGGTGCGCTCCAGTCCGGTAATGGCCTCGGTTATCTGCGTCCCGATAGCCACGATCTGAAATACCGGAGCAACCAGCATGCCCAAAAAGATGGAGAAGGTCAGAAACGTTCCCAGTGTCATGGTTCCGGCCAGGATTCGGTGCGCGCCCATATACATGACGACCGCGCTTACTAATCCCATTAAGGCCGCGCCCGACAAACTCATAATGGAGGTGGCCGTCAGGGTTTTCAGCACGTTGTCGAGCAACCGCTGTACACCGGCGGAAAAGATCTTTTCTTCGCGCTCTTCGGCGTGATAACCCTTCACGACGCGCACTCCGCCGAGTGACTCGGTCAGGCGGCCGGTGACCTCGGCGGTGATTTTGGGGCGCGCGCGAAAGATAGGACGAATGGTGGTAAACGCTTTGTTGAGCCCCACGCCGAAAACCAGCAGCACAGTGAAGGCAATCAACGTCATGGCCACGCTGATGCGCAGCAAGATCACCAGGGCCAGTACCGCGGTCATCAGGCCGCCGACGAATTCGACCAGGCCAGTGCCGATCAAGTTGCGCACGCCTTCCACGTCGCTCATGATGCGGGAAACCAAAACTCCGGTTTTGTTGGAATCGTAAAACGAAATGGACAACTTGCCGATATGGGCCTGCACCTGGCGGCGCAGGTCGGCAATCATTTTCTGCGCGGATTTCGAGAGCAGTTGCGTGAGGCTGAAGGAAGTAAGCCCTTGAATCACCGTGGCGGCAAGTACCGCCAACACGATGGGGAGCAGCAGATGAACGCGGTGTTTGCCGATGACGTCGTCGACCAGATATTTTGTAGAGGCGGGCAGGATCAAGCCAGACACACGGTTCAAGGCCATCAACAGCAGTCCCGCAACTAAAATCCCGCGGCGAGGTTTGATCAGCGCCCAGACATCGGGAAGATTTTTCCACGCGGTTTTGGTTTTTTTAAGTTTGGAAGTAGCGCGGGCGTCTTTTTCGGTGGCCATCAGTGAAGGGCGTTCGGAACCCCTCGTTGTTAGATGTCCGGCCATGGGTGCTTGTTATATGTCGCAGCGGTGGTCATCGGCTACCCAACATTGGTGCGCCACTCGCGCGGAAACCAATGTGCTGCTCAGTCGCCGGTTCCGGCACGCGCGGCGGGGACAGCCATGGGACTTTCAAGGTTCAACACGGTGGAAATAAATTCGCTAACGGAAATTCCCAAGTGTCCCCATAGCCGACGCTTCAGGCTGGTGTAATCCTGGCTCCCGCTGAAAAGATCGCCAACTAATTGCCGGAAAACCGGGCTGCGGCGCATCAATTGCACCATGCGGGTAGTAATGGCAGTGCCGAGAACGGAGCCCCGATAAAAACGGCGCACGATGCGCGAAGCAAATTCCAATTCCGCGGAAAAGGACGCCCGAATCCAGACCGGATATTTTTCCGGGCAGCCTTGGGCTAGCGCTTTGCCCAGCAATTCTCCCGAGCGGATGGCGTAGAAGAGGCCTTCTCCGGTAAGGGGATCGACCCATGCGGCGGCATCTCCAATGAGAGCCCAGTTTTTTCCGAGGACGGTGCGCTTCGAAAGAGTGTGTTCCTGAGGCGAAGGTAATACATGGCTGTAAAATTTTGCCCCTTCCGTAGGGATTTTGTGCTTTTCCACGAAAGTCTTCAGATGAGTGCGGAGCTCGGGACTGGTATGCGTTTCCATGCTGCCGCAAATCCCGACGGACAGATGATCACAACGCGGGAAGGACCAGATGTAGCCTTCGAAATGGGGAAGAAATTTTATGGTGATGGCGTCGGCGGTTTGCGGAACGAAATAGCCCTGGGTCATTTCTAGCTCGTTGCGCTGCAAGGCACGCGTCTCGGGCACCAGTTGATTTCGCGCGCCCGCGGCCAGCACCAAAAAATCCGTGCTGCGCCATTCGCCGTCCACGCAGAAGCGGGGTTTGGAACCGGCGGTGTCGACACTGAAAACATGCGAGCGTTGGACAGTGCAGCCTACTGCCTGCGCGCGATCGAGCAACATCCCATTAAGCACGGTGCGTGAATAAATGACGATGGGATGGGTCATCTGCAGCAAAGCATGATGCTCCTCGCTGCTGATGATGTCGATTTCGCTAATCAATTTTTTGGGGTAGGGATTATCGAGGAGAAAGGGGAAACACTGGATGGCCTTGTGGGTGAGGCCGCCGCCGCAGGGCTTTTCCCAAGCTAAATGTTCATCGAATATGGTGACGTTATTGCCAGCACGGGCGAGTTGTTCGCCGCACATGGCGCCCGAAGGACCACCCCCGACAATCGCTATTTCAGCCATTGCTACGTCTTCCTGGCATGCCGCAAATCCATCGGGATGCGAGACGCGTCATTCGGTGGGTTTGGTGAGCCTAGTAATATGGACAATCAACAGGCAGAAACCTTGGAGAAGTATAGCACCGAAAATCGAGGCGCCAGCCACTGTCTTGTTCGTTCCCGTATCTGTTCCGGCACTCACCCCGGGGATTCGGAACGCATATGGCGCACGTGGTAAACTAAGGCTTCGGACCCGCACTTGATCGTGTTCCGCGAGTAATCTTTTGACCTCACCCATTCTTTCATTGCATGACGCGATTCAGAAATTTGGCCGTGCGCATCGCGGTGATCAACGCGTCGTGTTTACCAACGGCTGTTTTGATCTTCTGCACCCGGGTCATGTGCAAACTCTGGAAGCTTCCCGCGCACTGGGAGACGCATTGATTGTAGGCATGAACAGCGACGCGAGCGTGGGGGTATTAAAAGGCGAGGGGCGGCCGGTGGTGCCCGAACAAGAGCGCGCCGAAATTCTAGCAGCGCTTGAATGTGTGGATGCGGTGGTTATGTTCAACCAGCTCACGCCGCGGGAAACCATCGCTGCGCTGTTGCCGGATGTGCTGGTTAAAGGTGGCGACTGGGCCGGGGACCAAATCATCGGCCGCGAAGAAGTAGAGGCAGCAGGTGGCCGCGTTGTTTCGGTGCCGGTGGTTCCCACTTATTCCACCACTGCAATTCTGCAGAGCATTAGGGATTTGCCGCCCGCGCCCGTTACGGAGTCCTGAAGTCCTCGCATGGTTCTCGCATGATACTTCCCGCCGTTCGCGAACGTTTGGACGCAGTGCTGCGCCAGCCCGCGGTGGAGGGCGCGCTCGCCGCTCTGCGCACTGGCGAAAATCAGGTGGCATTTTCGGGCTTGCACGAGGTGGCTAAAGCGCTGGTCGCAGCGTATGCAACGCACGCGCTGCGACGGCCGGCATTTTTCATCACCAGTTCGAACCGGCGTGCGGAGGCTTTCGCCGAGACGCTGCGCTTTTTTTCGAGCATTTTCCCTGGAAAGACCGGTGCGGCAAGCGGTCTTGCTGGGGAGGTCGCTACGCTTCCGGCGTTTGACACTTTGCCATGGGAATCACAAAGCCCGCACCCGGACATTCTGGAACGCCGCGCGGCCACGCTTTTTCGTCTAGCTGACGGACAGATCTCTTTGGTGGTGGCTCCTATCACTGCGGCGTTGTGGCGTTACAACGATCCGTACCTTTATTTATCTTTAGCCCGCACGCTAAGCAAGGATTCTGAAATTCCGCACGAAGAGCTGGTCGGGCATCTCGCTGCGGTTGGTTACACGCGCACGGAGATGGTGGAGCTTCCTGGGCAGTTCGCGGTGCGCGGCGGCATCGTGGATTTTTTCTCCCCGGAAGCGCAACGCCCGGTGCGCATCGAACTGCTGGGCGATACGGTGGAATCGGCCCGCGAATTCGACGCTCGCACGCAACGCTCCATCGCTCCGGTGGTTCGAACGACGCTATTGCCGCTGACGGAATGGGCGGTGCCCAGCGCGGAGTCTTTCGAACCCACTCGCGACGCACCCTGGGAAACGCATTCCTTCTTCGGCCCCGCGAGGCAGGAAAAACAAACCTCATTGTTCGAGCTGGCCGAAAGCTCGCTGCGACCGCTGGTATTTCTGGATGAGCCGCAATCGTTGCGCGACACGGCGGAAAAACATCTGGATAACGCAAAGGAAAATTACGATCGGCACGGCCAGGCTAACGCGCCGGAGGTTTCAGACTATTTTTGGTCAGGCGAGCAACTCACTCAAGCGCTGGAAAAGACCTCGCAAATCCGTTTGGAACAGCTGGGTTTAAGCGCAGATTCTGTCCCACGATTCGAACTTTCCTCGCGACCGAGCGCGCGCTTCCACGGCGATGTGGTGGCTTGCATGTCCGAAGTGAAATTGCAGCTTGCCGCCGGAGGAACGGTATTCCTCACGGCCGCGAGCCTGGGAGAATTGGAGCGCCTTGCTGACGTTTCACGCGAATACGAAGTTCCTTATGTGCTGGGCGAATCGGAAGACGCGGCAGCAGGATTTACTGCAGAAGCCGCGACGGAGTCCGCCACGCTGTTGTTGATTCGCGCGCCGTTTTCCGAAGGCGTCACTTTTCCGGAGGCGCGCGTGACGCTATTCGGAAATGCCGATCTCTTCGATGTAACACCCTCGGTGGAGCGGCCGAGCCGTAAGATTCGCACTTCTGGTTTCTTCAGCGATTTTGCTGAACTCAAACCTGGGGATTTCGTAGTGCACGTCGACCATGGCATCGGACAATTCGATGGGTTGCGGCAGATTGAGTCTGACGGGCGGCACGGGGAGTTCATGCTGCTCAAGTACGCCGATGAAGCGCGGCTTTACGTTCCTTTGGAGCGCATGGACCTGGTGCAGAACTATCGCATCGTGGAGGGCGACCATCCTCCATTGGATAAGTTGGGCGGGACGGCCTGGAACACACGAAAGAGTCGCGCGCGCAAATCGGTTGAAGACATGGCCGACCAGCTACTGGCGCTGTACGCGCAGCGTAAGACCGCGCCGGGATTCGCGTTTTCACCGGACGGAAATTTTCAGCGGGAGTTTGAAGACGCATTCGAATTTGAAGAAACGCCCGACCAAAACACCGCGCTCACGGACATCAAGAGGGACATGCAGCGCGGGGCACCCATGGACCGGTTGCTGTGCGGGGACGTTGGCTACGGAAAAACCGAAGTAGCCATGCGGGCCGCGTTCAAGGCGGTGGCCGATAGTAAGCAAGTTGCGGTGATGTCACCCACGACGGTGCTGGCCTTCCAACATTTTGAAACGTTCAAGCATCGCTTTGCAGCGTTTCCAGTGCGCATCGATATGTTGAGCCGATTTCGCAGCACGGCGGAGCAGAAAAAAACGCTGGCCGATCTGGAAGCGGGAAAAGTCGACATCGTCATCGGGACACACCGCCTTTTATCAAAGGACGTAAAGTTTCAAGACCTGGGCCTGTTGATTGTCGACGAAGAGCAACGATTTGGTGTCGCGCACAAGGAACGGCTCAAAGAAATGAGTAAGAACGTGGACGCATTGGCGCTTTCTGCGACGCCCATTCCACGGACGCTGCACATGTCGCTGGTTGGGCTGCGCGATATGTCGCTGATCGAGACTCCGCCGCGTGACCGGCTGGCGATCCAGACGGTAGTTGCTCCATTTCAAGAGGACCTGGTGCAGCGCGCGATAGAAACTGAACTAGCTCGCGAAGGTCAAGTGTACTTCATTCACAATCGCATCGAATCGATTTATTCGCTGGCGGCGCTGGTTTCCAAACTGGTGCCCAAAGCGCGAGTGGTGGTGGCGCACGGGCAAATGGGCGAAAAAGAACTCGAAGCGGTGATGCTCAAATTCATTCGCGATGAGGCAGACGTGCTGGTGGCCACCACGATCGTGGAAAATGGATTGGACATTCCGCGCGCGAACACCATCCTTATTAATCGCGCCGACCGCCTGGGGCTTGCGGAGTTGTACCAGTTGCGCGGGCGGGTGGGGCGTTCCAGCCAGCGAGCCTACGCTTATCTGCTGGTTCCGCCGGAGGAAATTCTTTCTGACATCGCGCGCAAGCGGCTGGCGGCGATGAAAGAGTTCAGCGAACTGGGAGCCGGATTCCGCATTGCCGCGCTGGACCTAGAATTGCGCGGGGCCGGCAACATGCTGGGGCGGCAACAACACGGGCACATCGAAGCCATCGGATTTGATTTGTATTGTCAGATGCTGGAACGCGCGGTTGCCAAGCTGAAAGGCGAGGAGGTCACGCCCGAGCTGCGTACTACGCTCAGCCTGGGGTTCGATGTGCGCATTCCGCAAGAATATATTCCAAGCGAAAATCTTCGCCTCCGGACGTACAAGCGCATTTCTTCGATTTCCACCGAAGCGGAGAAGCAAGACGTTCGCAAGGAACTGGAAGATCGCTTTGGGGCGCTGCCCAAATCGGTGGGAAACCTTTTGGAATACGCCACCCTCAAATCCATGAGCGAGCGCCTGCGCATTTCTTCCGTGGAACGGCAAGGCAGCCGCATCGCTATTCGCTTCTATCCCGAGACTACTCTCGATCCGGCCACGCTGGTCTCCGTGGTGCGATCGCGAAAAGGAATTAAGCTCGATCCCAGCGGCGTACTTTGGATGGAAGTTGCGCGCGGCGAATTAGTGGGAGAATCGGTCAGAAACGTATTGCTGGGGCTTCAGGGCGAGAGCTAGACTGCCAGAAGTAATTGAAAGTGCTAAACTCTAGACGAGGTATTAATGCGTAAATTACTTGTGTTTTTGGCGCTTTGCGGAGCATTGCCCATTACGATTCTGGCGCAGGATAATTCCGCCAACAGCCCCCAGCCGAAACCCGCGGACACTCAAGATAAATCTACTCCGACGCTCGAAAAGCCCGGGATGGCTCCGGCAACGCCTGAGACCGCGCCGGCTCCGGTCAAGAAAACTCCACCTGCGGCGTCGAAGGTTGATCCCAACTCGGGACGCGTGGTGGAAGAGATCATCGCGCGCGTAAACAACGAAATCATTACGCGATCGGAATACGAGAAGGCGCGCGCCACGGCTGCTGAAGACGCCAAACAGGATTGCCAGAACCATTGCACTCCTGAACAACTGGAGATTGCGATCGAGGACCGTCAGAAAAACGCGCTGCGCGACCTGATCGATCAATCATTACTGGTGCAACGAGGCAAGGATATGGGCATTAGTGTGGAGGCCGATATCATCAAAAAGCTCGATCAAATCCGGATCCAGAACAATTTATCCAGCATGGAAGATTTGGAGAAGGCGGTGTCAGCCCAGGGACTAAACTTTGAAGATTTCAAGAATAATCTCCGCAACGGAGTGTTGACACAGCGGGTGATCAGTAGCGAAGTGGGCTCGCACATCACCATCGGGCACGACGAAATCGAAAAATATTACAACGAACATAAATCGGAGTTTGTCCGGCCGGAGCAGGTTGCACTGCGCTCCATCGAAGTGAATACGGAAAAGAAATCGCCGGAAGAAATCTCGGAACTGAAAAAGAAGGCAGAGACTACCCTCAAGCGTATTCACGACGGCGACGACTTTGGGGAAATGGCCAAGCGCTTTTCGGATGGCAGCACCGCCAAGCAAGGTGGCTTTTTGGGGGTTTACAAACGCGGAGAATTATCTAAAGAACTCGAAGACGTCGTTTTTAAAATGCGGAAGAATGACGTTACGGATGTGATGGACACTAGGCAGGGATTTTTGATATTGCAGGTTCTGGAACACTACGACGAAGGCGAACAATCGCTCGCCAAAGTTGAACCGGAAATTACCGACAAGCTATATTCCGCGCGTATGGAGCCCGCTCTGCGCGAATACGTGAAAACCTTGCGTGAACAAAGTTACGTAGTGATCAAACCGGGGTTCCAGGATATCGCCGGCGGCGGCAACTCGGAGATCCAGGAAGTCAGCGCGACACCTGAAGCGTCCAAGAAGAGCAAGAAGGCGCATAAAAAATACGGGTTATTCGGGAAAAAGCCGGACACTGGCTTATGAAGACGCCGTTTGTCACGGATCTAGGCGATGAGCAAGTCATCACCACATTTTTCCTGGTACACGAAAAAGAAATTCGCAACACGCGCGAAGGCAAATCCTATCTTCGTCTTGAGCTTGGGGACCGTAGCGGGACGATCGAAGCGCGCATGTGGGATTTGTTCGAGACCATCGCCAAAGACATCAACCGCGATGATTTTGTAAAGGTTCAAGCGCGCGTAGAAATCTTTCGCAACAAACCGCAGTTGGCGTTGCAGCAGGTGCGGCGGGCCAAGCCCGAGGAAATCGATCTTGTCGATTTTTTGCCGCATACCAAAGAAGACGTCGATAAGCTGTTCGAGCGGCTTTTGGGATTCGCCCAATCGATTCGCAATCCGTGGCTGAAGACTCTGGTGACTGGAATCGTCAGCGATCCAAAGATCGCGCCCCGCTACAAGCGTGCGCCCGCGGCTAAAGTAATGCATCACGCGTTTATCGGCGGTTTGCTCGAGCATGTCGTCGGGCTGTGCGCGCTGGCTCAACTGTTAGCGACGCAATATGCTGAGCTGGATGTGGATTTGCTTTTGACTGCGGCGATGCTGCACGACGTTGGCAAGCTAGATGAGCTCTGTTACGAACGGGCCATTGGGTATACGACGGAGGGGCAGCTGTTGGGGCACATTGTTATGGAACTGGAAACGGTATCGCGGGCTATCGATGCAATCGCGGGCTTCCCGGCACCGCTGAAAACGGTGGTGCAGCATATGCTGATTAGCCACCATGGGCAGTACGAATTTGGCTCGCCGAAATTGCCGATGATCCGCGAAGCCATGGTATTTCACTACATGGACGATCTCGATTCGAAAATGGCGGCGGTGCGCGCAGCGTTGGGCAGCGGCGCGGGGGACGACCAGTGGTCCGCCTACAGCACCGCGCTCGGCCGCAAATTCTTGAGGCTAGAAGAATTCCTGAAGCAAGATCCCGAACTTTCGGAAGAATGCAAATAACTCCGTGCTCCCAGCATCATTTAAAATTCGCGATGTCGTTATCCAGCCGGCAACCATTCTCGCACCCATGGCGGGAGTCACCGACACACTGTTCCGGCGCGTGATTCGGGGCTTGGGCGGCTGCGGGCTGTTGATGACGGAGTTTACTTCGTCCGAGGGCATCACACGCAGCGCCGCCAAAACTTTACGATATTTATATTTCCAGGAAGACGAACATCCCATTACCGCGCAACTTTTTGGAGCGAATCCTGGGGTTATGGCCCACGCCGCGAAAATGGTGGAAGACCTGGGCTATGACGCGGTGGACATCAACCTCGGCTGCCCGGCCAAAAAAGTTGTGAAGTGCGGCGGGTCCGGTTTGCTGCGCGATCTGGAGCTTCTGGGCGAAATTTTTCGTGCGGTGCGTGCCGCCGTAAGCATTCCTCTGACCATCAAGCTGCGCGCTGGATGGGACGAAAATTCCGTCGTTGCCGTGGAGGTCGCCAAAATGGCGGAGTCCATGGGGGTGGAGGGTGTGGCCGTCCATCCGCGCACCCGGGCGCAGGGGTACAGTGGCCAGGCTGATTGGAATCTGATCGCGCGGGTCAAGCAGGCGGTCAAAATTCCGGTTATCGGGAATGGCGATGTCAACACGCCGGAAGACGCTGCACGGATCGTGGAAGAAACCGGCTGCGACGCGGTGATGATCGGTCGCGCCGCCGCGACCAATCCATGGATTTTTTCTCAGATGCAGCAGTACGCGGAAACAGGCCGCTACGATCTTCCCAGTGACCATGATCGTCATGGCTTACTTTCTGGATACTACCGACAGATTAGTTCTGCCAATTTACCGGACGCCGTGGGCAAAATGAAGCAGTTCGCTTGCTGGTTCACTCATGGTGTGGGAAATGGCAGCGAGCTTCGCCGTATCGTACATGCGGCGCGAACGCCCAAAGAAGTGCTAGATCGTGTGGAGGCGTTCTTCGCGGTGCGGGCGGTATTAGCGGGGGAGGACCCAGTCCATGCTCCAGCTCAGTACATCCATTTCGGAGCAACGCACGAATCGTAGGATCGCGGTGCGCTTGCCGCTGACGGTGAGCGGCCGGGACAGCCGTGGAGTAACTTTTCAAGAAGAAACCTCCAGCGAAAATCTCTGTCGCGGCGGGGCGGCATTTCTGACGCGCTTCGATCTGGCCATCGGTTGCGATGTGGAAATCCACATTCCAATCGCGCAAAGTTCGGTTCGGCGCAAAGAAGCGGAATCCGATTTCGCAACGCGGGGACGCGTGGTTCATGTGGGGAGTGCCGAAATCCGGGGAGAGAAAATTATTGGGGTGCAGTTTACCGGGCCGCACTTCCGGCGCATGTTTCTTTCAGAATCGGCCGCCTAGCCGTTCCACTTCTTTTTTGTTATTCCACTTTTTCATTCCACTTCGGTTTTGCCTAGTGCTTCCAGTAGTTGCCCGTAAGCGGCTCGGCGCGTCAAGCCTCGTTCTTTCGCGGCGAGTTTCAAGGCGTCTTTGCGATCCAGCTTAGCCTGGCGGATCAATTCATCTACGCGCTCCGATAAACTTTGGGTGGAGTCCAGATTCGCGCGTGCTTCGGCAGCGTCTTCCGGACCGATCAACAAAGTAATCTCGCCACGCGCTGGACGGGCCTCCAGAGAAGCAGTCAGCTCCGAAAGTTTCCCGCGCCTGAATTCTTCGTGAAGTTTTGTCACCTCGCGCGCCAGACACGCTGGGCGATCCCCCAGAATCTCCCGCGCATCGGCGATGCATTCCTCGACGCGATGCGGGGCTTCATAAAATATGATGGTGCGATTTTCGATGCGCAGCCGTTCGAGTGCGCGGCGACGTTCTCCGCTGCGGGAAGGCAAAAATCCTACAAACAAGAATTCTTCGTTCGGCAAGCCGGATGCAGAAAGGGCAGCCAACAATGCCGAGGGGCCTGGAATGGGCACCACCGGAATGTGATGGCGCAAACACATGGCCACCAGCCGGTGGCCGGGATCGGAAACGAGCGGCATTCCAGCATCGGACACCAGAGCGATGCGAGCGCCTTGCTCGAGAGCCACGACCAGTTCGGGGGCGCGGGTCATTTCGTTGTGCTCGTGATAACTGACCAGCGGCTTATTGATTTGGTAGTGGTGCAGGAGTTTGGAGGTGTGGCGAGTATCTTCGCAAGCGATTTGATCCACTTCCTGCAAAATTCGCAAAGCGCGTAAGGTCATATCCTCAAGGTTGCCAATGGGCGTACCCACGAGGTAGAGACAACCGGCAGCACTTGCCGGCGTGCCAAGTATTTCACCGTTTACCGGGGCTTCAGAGGAGCCTTCGTCCAGTTTGTCCAGTTTGTCCACTTTGGAGGATCTACGAAATTTCTTGCCGCTCATGGCTTCGAGTCTATCATGCGCACCGGAAGCGTACTCTCACGCATGTTATAATGTGATTTCTAATTCCGTAAGGAGACTTTTGTGCCGTTGTACGAATACGCCTGCTTGAAGTGTGGTCGCCATACCGACAAAATCGAGTCGGTCGCCGGACCGCATCTAAAAAAATGTCCTCATTGCGGCGGTAAAGTGGAATCGGTGATTACCGCGCCGGCTATTAAATTCAAAGGCTCGGGCTGGTACGTAAATGATTACGCGGCTAAGCCAAGTTCCGGTGATGGGAAAACATCAGAGGGGACAGCTGGCAACTCAGGTGACTCAATAGAATCGTCTTCGAAGGATTCTGGCTCCAAGGATTCCGGGTCAAAGGAAGCTTCCTCAAAAGATTCCTCCGCTAAGGACACCAGCTCCAAGGAGTCGTCGTCCTCGAAGGGCTCCAAAGAAAAAAAATCTCCGGCCGCAAAGAAAAACTAGCGTTTAATTTTAGAAATTTAATCACCGCCAGGGTAGATTGGTCCGGTGAGCTAATACAAAATTCTAATTTAGCTTCAATGACTTCAAATATTGTTTAAACCCAGCGCCCAATTCTTCATTTTGAAGCGCCAGCTCCACCGTGGCAATTAAAAATCCCAATTTATCGCCGGCATCGTAGGAAATACCTTCATAGATGTAGGCCCACAGGCCTTGTTCCTGCGCAAGGATACGCAACGCGTCGGTTAGTTGAATTTCTCCGCCAGCTCCGGGCTTGGTGCGCGCCAAACAGTCGAAAATATCCGGAGGCAAAACGTAACGGCCAGTCACGGCCAGATTGGAAGGCGCTTCTTCGGGCTTTGGTTTTTCAATGAGGTCTTTTATGCGTAGCAAGCGCGCTCCGAATGGCGGCTGTGGCGCCGGTTCGCCACTAACAATGCCATAAAGATGCGTTTTGTTTTTGGGTACCTCTTCCACGGCAATTGCGCCGACGCCGGTGGCTTCGTATACATCAATCAATTGCTTAGTCGCGGGATTTTTGCCGGGGATCAGCACGTCTCCCAACAGTACCGCGAAGGGTTCGTCGCCGACCAGATCGCGGGCCACCAGGACGGCGTGGCCAAGTCCAAGGGGCTCTTTCTGGCGCGTATAGCTGATCTGCACCATATCGCTGATACTGCGCACCAATTCGACCTGGTCCGTCTTACCCTTATCCTCGAGGAATTTTTCCAATAATGGGGAGGAATCGAAGTGGTCTTCAATGGAGCTTTTGCCTCTACCGGTGACGATAATGATGTGCTCGATTCCTGAGGCCACGCATTCTTCCACGACATATTGAATTTGCGGCTTGTCCACCACGGTGAGCATTTCTTTGGGCTGCGCTTTGGTTGCGGGTAGAAAACGCGTGCCCAGCCCGGCGGCGGGCAGAACCGCCTTGCGAACCTTCTGAAGTCTTCGTCGGGTATTCTGTTGAGAGTTGGCGGCGGCAGGAGTCTTATCGATGGTCATAAGCTTTCATGAAAGTAGCTGTACGCGTCCAGATTTGTCAATCCGACCGTCACTGTAGAAGAATGGATTATCATTATTTGAGAGCAAGTTTATGCGCACGCGCATCCTGGGAATTGAATCATCCTGCGACGAAACGGCCGCCGCGGTAGTTTCGGATGGTCTCGAAGTGCTGTCGAACGCGGTAGCGTCGCAGATCGACATCCATAAAAAATATGGTGGCGTGGTGCCGGAGCTGGCTTCACGCGAACATTTGCGGCAGATTGTGCCCGTAGTTCGCGAGGCTCTCGCACTAGCGAATATGCGGCTTGGCGAAGTGGATGCCATCGCGGTCACGCAAGGACCGGGATTGGTGGGAGCTTTGCTGGTGGGGATTACGTATGGAAAAACGCTGGCTTCGGCGCTCAAAAAACCTCTGATACCGGTCAATCATCTTGAAGGGCACGTGCACGCGGTTTTTCTCGAAGCGCACCGGGTCGGCCGCGAAGTGAAATTTCCTGCGGTGTGCTTGATCGTTTCCGGCGGGCACACTGTGCTTTATGAAGTCACGCAGACGCGGAATGCGGCGTCAGAGAATTTCAAGCTTCTGAGCTACCGAAAAATCGGGCAGACTCGGGACGATGCCGCGGGGGAGGCTTACGATAAGGTCGCGAAGCTCCTGGCGCTGGGCTACCCGGGCGGTCCAATCCTTGATCGCTTAGCAGTTGCAAGCAATGCTGCAGGCAACGGCGCAAGCAATGGTGCGGCGCCACCGGTGAGATTTGGGCCGACAAAAATGCGAGGCCATGCGCTGGATTTCAGTTTCAGTGGTTTGAAGACTGCGGTCCTCTATCATCTCCGTGAACATCCAGAATATGCCCAAGACATCGGTATTCGGCAAGCTGCGCTGGAACGCGGCGACAATACCTTCGAAAAATTGCTGCCGTTATGCGACGGACAAACCTTGGCGCTGATCCACGAATTTCAGAGATCGGTGGTGCGGACCCTAGTGGAGCAAACCATGGCTGCGGCCGAGGGTATCTCCGCGCAGTCGATACTCGTATCGGGTGGCGTGGCGGCCAATAGCGAACTGCGCGCCGCGTTTGAAAAACGCGCGGCCCCCTCGGGCATGGAAGTATTTTTCCCGAGCCGCGCACTCTCTACTGACAACGCCGCGATGATTGCCGCGGCGGCTTATTCACGTTTCCGAGCTGGACTGCTGTCCGACAATTCCTTGAATCCCGATCCGGCCCTAATTTTGAAATAACCAGCGATATTCAGAATGGCCGCTCCAATTTTTCACGGAAGACACCGTCTGAGCCGACGGCGTAGAGGCACGTCTCGGGTGATTGGCGAAGTGCGTTTGGCTTGGGAAGGATGCTACGCTTTCGGGCGATGAGAACACCACCAGGAGCGCAGGGGGCGCCAGCAAGTGGGCCGCTCAGCGCGCGGGCATCGCGTTCGGCGACGGGGTCTGCACCTGCAGTGCGGGCGGCTCCCGCGGTGCTTACCAGCCGTGATAATCGATGGCTGAAACAATTTCGCATGGCGTTGCGCGGGGGGATTCCGACGGAGTCGGGATTCGTTGGAGTGGAAGGCGTGCGGCTGGTCGAAGAGGCGTTGCGATCGGGATGCCGTATCGATGCGGTGTTATTCAGCGAAACGGGCGCGCGATACCGGGAGCGACTGGCGCCGTTTATTGGGCGACCGGAGATTGCTTTTCCAGTGTTGCAGACGACGGACCGACTTTTTGAAGGGCTGGCGGACACGGAGCATCCGCAGGGAGTCGCGGCTCTAGTGGAGCCCAGGGTGACCACGTTTGATGATTTGGTTCGCGCACCGCAGGGGGTTTGTTCCCCACTGGTCGTGGTGTTGGCAGGCGTGCAGGATCCCGGGAACGTAGGAACGATTTTGCGGACGGCAGCGGCGTTTGGCGCGACGGGGGCGGCGATTTCTGCATCGGGACAAAGCGGGACGGCGAGTCCGTTTTCACCCAAAGCATTGCGAGCATCGGCGGGAGCGGCACTGCACCTCGCAGTCTTATCTGGGACTCCGCTGCCGATTTTAATGACGCAATTGAAAGTTGCGGGATTCCGGATGCTGTCGTCGAGTGTGCATGAGCCTGAGACGGGTGAACCGCCTCAGCTGGCTCCTTGGGAAGTGGATTGGTGCGTGGCTTCGGCGTTGCTCGTGGGTAACGAAGGTTCGGGACTTCCGGTGGAAGTGGAACGCAGTACAGATGCACGGATACGGATACCGATGGCAAGTGGTGTAGAGTCACTGAACGCCGCGGCTGCGGCGGCGGTATTGTTTTATGAGGCGGCACGGCAGCGCAACTCCGTGCGCACGCGGGACATCCAAGAGCCGTGAGCTTATTCAACAAAATACCAATGGAGCCGGGCGGGAACTCGCTGGAGTCCGACGTTCCCGCGGCGCACCAGCCGTTGGCGGAGCGCATGCGCCCGCGCACGCTGGATGAATTCATTGGGCAAGAGAAACTACTGGGCCCGGGCAAGCCGCTTCGCACACAAATTGAAAATGACGATATTGGGTCAATGCTGCTGTGGGGTCCGCCCGGGTGTGGAAAGACGACCCTGGCCAGATTGATTGCGCGGCTTACACGCTCGGAATTTGTATCGTTCAGCGCGGTGCTTGCGGGGATCAAGGAAATTAAAGAAGTGATGGCGGTCGCGGAGCGCAAATCGCGGTCGGGA
>DATHMG010000044.1:0-2151 GCA_035487275.1 Candidatus Acidiferrum sp.
GAATTTCACGGTGCTTCCTTTGTGGTCGAGCTCGACGATTGGAACGCCTTGGGCTCGGCTGATCGGCGCGAGCAAAACGGAAACAAAAAGACAAACGAGAGCGATTCGCATGGCGGGCAGTTTGATATTTTTGGAATGCGATGTCAATTGCGGCATTGGTGGGCATGCGTAGCCGTGCGGTACTCAATGCTGCCTAGTTGGAACGTAGGTAGCGGGCGTAGGTGTCATGCAATTCTTTGAGGCGGGCTTCGGCTTTTTCGCGTTCGCAGCCGGCTTTGATGGAGATGGTGACGGTGCCGCCGTCGTAGGGAGTGGTTTGGGTTTCGCATTCGAGGTCGCGGTAACGACTCCATGCGGCTTGCGTTTTTTGCAGCTCAGTGAGGAGGGCGGAGTCGTTCCACTTGGCTGCTTTTCCTTTGGCTAGATCGGCGCGCAAACCTTTTTGGATTGAGCGGTAGTAGGCGTCGAGGCGGGCGGTGGCTTGTTTAGCGCGATCCATTTTGCAATTGTCGCGTTCTTCGTCACTTTGATTTGGGTGGGCTTCGCACGAGTCGGCGTCGAGGAAAAATTTTGCCCGACGGGCGGCTTCTGTCCAGCAGGCTTTTTTGTCGGCGTCGGTGGCCGCGTTCGCACAGGGATCGACGAAGGCTGCCTTTTGCGGATTGCTGTTGGCGGATTGTTGCGGGCGCGGTGAGGACGCGATTACGGAAGCGGAGAGAAGGACGGCGATAGTGCAGAGCGAGGTGCGCACGGAATCCTCCGGTTGGTGTCAATGCGTTGTCATATGCGAGTAACTAAGACGGAGTATAGTCTGAGCGATATGAAAACTCGACACTCGGCGGCGAAACAATTTCAGGGCAACAACTTCAGCCGCAACAACGTCAACCGATAGCATCAATCGCAATTTTCGATGCGTTTTGACCTCCTAATGCATCTAAATTAGTACTAGAGAATAAAACTAGGCGAAAACCGCGGATGACGCGGGTACGGGTGTATGGAGAAGGAGAAATGGGAGCAACGACAAAGCGGTATTTGTTTGCCAGCGATTTCGATCAAACGCTGACGTTTAATGACTCAGGATACGTGTTGAGCGAACTGGTGGGAATTCCTCCGGCGGAATTTGAACGCAAATCGAAAGGGATGGCGGAACTGAATCTGGTGCAGCAGGGCGCGGAATTGGCTTATCTGCTGCTGCACGATCCGGAGTTTCATTCGAAAGTGCGGCGGGAGCATTTGCATCAGGTGGGGAAGCAGATCCGGCTGAAAGAGAATATCGAGCTGCTGTATCAGATTTTGGACCACGGGATTCCCGGTTATCACTTTGACTTTTATGTTTTGTCGGCTGCGCCGGTAGAGGTGATTCAGTCGGCGCTTGAGGGAATTGTGCCCGCGGATCATATTTTCGGGACGGAGTTTCGATATCACCCTTCCGGGGAAATCGATACGATTACGCGCGCCACGGCGGGGTACGGCAAGGTGGCGGCGCTGGACCGCTTGCAAGCGAGTTTGCAGATTGGACCGGATCACATTGTGTATGTAGGCGATGGAAGCTCGGACGTGCACGTGATGCTGCATGTGAATGTGCGCGATGGATTCACGATTGCGGTGTCCGACACGCGGCACGTGTCGCAGACCGCGTCGCGAACCGTGCTGGGAACGAATGCGCTGGCGACGCTGGTGCCAATTCTGGAGAAAATCGTGGGATGGCAGCGGCCGCAGTTGCGGGAGTTTTTTGAGTCTTACGGAGTCTTGATTCAGGAATGGGACCGGACCCGAACGGACTGGCTTACGCTGCGGATGGCGGAATCGTGTAATCCGGAAGTGGCGCCAGCGGATTAGCGAAGGGCTGTTTTTTTGTTTTGCAGATCGCTCGGGCGTTCCTCGGCGGAAAATTCACAACTTCAATTTAAGGATGCGGATGTCGCTTAGTTCACTGGGTGGCGGCATAGCGTCGTGTTCTTTCATTTTGTCGATTTGCGTGTTGCCCATGAAATAGAGCGAATCGCCGACGATTGTGCCGGTGGTGGGGAGCTCGGCCAGGGGGCTGTAAGTTTCGAGCACTTCGGCGCTCGTGATCGCGTCCCATTGTGGATTGAGGACGTAGCGGACGACCCGCGAGGGATGCAGGTCTGGATTCTGAATGCCGATGAG
>DATHMG010000045.1:0-27328 GCA_035487275.1 Candidatus Acidiferrum sp.
AGTGGGATCCGGATGGAAAGTAATTTTTGTGCCGGTTTTGCGCGACTTTCCGGTCTGCTTCAGCTTGGAGGTGGGCTTGCCTTTTTCGTAGGTTTGCTCCCAAACCGAACCGTCGCGGGAAATTTCCAGCTCCAGCCAATCAGCGAGCGCGTTGACGACAGAAACGCCGACTCCGTGAAGGCCGCCAGAAACTTTGTAAGTATCGCTGTCAAACTTTCCGCCGGCGTGCAGCACGGTGAGCACCACTTCAGCTGCGGGACGCTTTTCCGTAGCGTGCATATCGACCGGAATGCCGCGGCCGTTATCGACCACGGTGACGGAATTGTCGGCGTGCACGGTGACATTTATTTCGTCGGCGTAACCGGCCATAGCTTCGTCAACGGAATTATCGACCACTTCCCAGACCAGGTGATGCAAACCCATTTCACCGGTGGAACCGATATACATGGCGGGGCGTAAGCGAACAGCTTCGAGGCCGCCGAGAACCTTGATGGATTTTGCGTCGTACTTGTGACCTGGCGTCGCAGTGATGACCGGTTCTCTATCTTCCATGAAGGCTCCGCAGTGAATTTCGCTTTAAAAGTTTGCCCGGCGTTCATTGACGGGCAGCCAAGTATTTTTCTTGACGCGATTTGATTTCTTTGCGAACCTCACGTTCGCAAAAAGACCATGGAACGCTATTCAGCGTTCAAAAAAAATTGGACAAAAACTTTGAAGCGAGGAAGGCGTGCTTGCGGAATGCTCCGTACGTCGCCCCACCTTTTGATTTCGATCGCCGTAGCGATTGAAACTCGTAAGGTTTCCTGCTCCATCCCATCTCGCGCAGCGAGACGTGGCGAAGACTGATGCTTTCCAAGCGAAATAATTATTTGGTTTCTGGCGCGAAACCAAACCCCGAAAATTTCACCTGGCCGACGTGCCGATTTGGAGGGCCCAACAGCGAATCGACAACCCCAACAGTGTAGCCGATTTGGGCCAATTTCTCAAGTTGTTAAATGGTTTAATTTGGCGTGTAAACCTTTTGTTTATATATATTTAAAGCGCCAGTGAGCAATTAGATAGGGCCTACACAGTGACTTGAGATTCGGCTTGCACGGAAGTGTTTTGGGGAGCGTCGCGGTGCACAGAAAATGCGCCCTTTTTTGGTGGCAACTCCGAGATGAATCAAATGCGCATGGGCATGATGATATAGCGATAACGGTAGGATTCGTCGGCAAGGGGACGCATCTGGCCGGCGGATTGTTCGTCTTTTAGTTCAATGCTGATGGGGCCATCGGCCGCGGCTGCTAGAAAATCCAACATGTAGCTGGAATTGAAACCGATGGCGATGGGATCGCCGGCGTATTCCTTCTCGATATTTTCTTTGGCTTCCCCGTACTCAGGGCTTGACGCAGAAATTTCAATTCCTTCGTTGGAGACAGCGAGTTTGACGGCGTGTGAGCGTTGGTCGGCGAGTTGCGACACGCGGCGTACCGCATCGCATAATTCTGCTCGCTCGATGACCACGGTTTTGTTGTTTTCGCGCGGCAGCACTGCTTCGTAATTAGGAAATTGGCCGGTAAGAATTCGCGAGATTAGCAGGCGGTGACCTGCCTGGAAAAACAGGTGGCTTTCGTCCTTGGCAAAGTCGAGTTGCGCATCGGAACCCGCGGTGCTGGAAAGCTTTTCAACCTCGTCCATGGCTTTCTTGGGAATCAAAACTTTCACTTCGCCGTTTAAGCCGCTGAGTTTTTGGCTGGTTTCTGCAAGGGCCAGGCGATGACCGTCAGTGGCAACCATCGCAATCGTGTCCGGCTTCAGAATAAGTAAGCCGCCGTTCAAGGTGTAGCGGGACTCTTCCATAGAAATGGCGAATTTAGTTTTAGCGATCAAACTTTGCAGTATGGCCGCCGGGAGCTTCACCAACGGGTGCGGCATTGCGGGAAGCGCGGGAAAATTCTCCCTAGCCATACCGACCAGTTTGTATTTCTTTTTGTCGCTCGTGATTTCGACCCAATAATTTTCCAATAGACGGAATTTAATTTCGCCTTCAGGTAGCAGGCGAACGAGTTCGAGAAGTTTTTTGGCGGGGATCGTACCCGCGCCTTCCCTTTTAATTTTTACTTCGCAAGACGTGCGGATGCTGAGTTCCAGATCCGTGGCGGTGATGGTGAGGCGTGTACCTTTAGCTTCGACAAGAATATTAGACAGAATGGGGATAGTAGTTTTGCGCTCGACCACACCTTGCGTAGTGATCAGTTCATTTAACAGCGCGGATTTAGTGACGCTGAATTCCATTGCTTGATAATCCTCACGTGCCGTAACGGGTGCGGTCATTGGTCTTCCTTATGCAGTTATACCGCTGCGGTACTTTACCCGTTTTCGTAAGAAGTATAAAGCGTAATGCAACAATGGATGCTGTGGAAATGACCGTACAAAGGAGATTTCACAAGCAACAAGATTTTGAATTTGATTAGAGAAATTATAAAGCTTGTTGTGTTGATGAACGTTGTGGATTGGTGGAAATCGCGGTAAGCGCGTTTGATGAGTGCGAGATAGGTAGGGAGGTGCGCGAGTGGGTCAATGTGGGAATGTCGGAAAAGCCCTACGTCGCGTCGGTTCGCATCGCGTCGATACTAAATTCTTGCTTTGCGGTTAACAGTTTATGCAAGGATTTCGCAACGGTTGTTCACAGCTGTGCGTCGAGAAGCGTCACACTCGCGCGACAGATCGAAGTTTGGTTACTGCGCAGGGGATGACGTGAGGGCTAACGCGTCGATACAGACTTTCGCGTTCACATGGATTTTGACTAAGGTCGTTGCTTTCGCAAAATGCGCTAATCAGCCGGTCTGGCGTCCGTGGATTACTGCAGCGCGTCCATTAGGCGTGTGATTGTGCGATTCAAATCTTTGTCGTTGCGGCGAAGCTCTTCAATTTTATTGATGGAGTGAAGGACGGTAGTGTGATGTTTGCCGCCGAATTGGCGGCCGATCTCGGGCAGCGAGGCGGTAGTCAGTTGCTTGACGATGTACATAGCCACCTGACGTGGAAAAGCGATGGCGCGAGTATTGCTGCGAACTTTTAAATCCTGTTCACGCAAATTGAAATGTTCGCTGACGCGTTTTTGAATCAAGTCGATGGTCACGCGCTTTTCCTGCGAGGCGATGATGTTGCGCAAAACCTGCTGCGCGGTGGAAAGCGAAACAGTCACCCCGGTCAGTGAGGCGTAAGCCATCAAACGGGTGAGCGCGCCTTCAAGTTCGCGTACGTTCGACTTAATAGCCCGCGCAATGTATTCAGCAACGTCATCGGGAAGAGAAAAGCGATCGTTGTCGGCTTTCTTCTGAAGAATCGCGATTTTGGTCTCGAGATCGGGAGGTTGAATATCCGCGATCAAACCCCACTCGAAACGCGAGCGTAATCTTTCTTCGATGGAGTTGATGTCTTTTGGCAAGCAGTCGCTCGAAATGACGATCTGCTTTTGTTGTTCATAGAGAGCGTTGAAAGTGTGGAAGAACTCTTCCTGGGTGCGTTCTTTCCCGGCAATGAACTGGATGTCGTCAACCAGTAAGACATCGACGGTATGAAAGCGGTCGCGGAAGCTGATCATGCGATCGAAGCGAATGGAGTTGATGACTTCGATAGTGAATTTTTCCGCGCTGACGTAGCTGAGCCGCATGGCCGGATTACGCTGCTTGATGGTGTGCCCGATGGCGTGCATTAAGTGGGTCTTACCCATACCCACACCGCCGTAGAGGAACAGCGGGTTGTAAGCCTTGGAAGGCTGCTCGGCAACGGCTCGTGATGCGGCATGCGCAAATTCGTTGGACTTGCCGACCACGAAGCTGTCAAAGGTGTAACGGGGATTGAGCTGATGGTCGCTGCTCTCGAAATCTAGCCTGGATTGCTTAGTGCCGGAAACCACCGGGGTGGCCGCCAGCGGCGCGTCATCGTTGCAGAGGTACTGTACCTTCACATGGGGAGTGCCAATCTCGTGGAAAACGGCTTTCACGATTTCGCCATAGGTGCGCGTCAGAACCTGGCGAAAAACGGTGCTGGGAATCTGCACGTAGAGTGTTTCGCCTTCGGCGCGATTGAGGCGGGTAGGCTGGAACCAGGTGTTGAAGGTGTTGATACTGACCCGGGACTTCACGTGGTCTAAGAATTTTTCCCAGGAATTAACAGAGATAGTCATCGGTAAGGGAATAGAAAGCCCACGCTATTTCCACAGGTGTGCATAAGCTGTGGAAAGCAGGCTTGGTTTCATCTTTCTTTAAGTCTTCGGATTCTTGCCCGCGATGGTGCCAGTACTTCGCCCCTGCAAACCGTCGCGTCCTTTTTGGAATTGCCGGCCCACGAGCCGCCGGGAAGTGACAGCGCGGGATTGTCGCCCATTCGAGTGCATGGGGCAAGAGAAAAGTGCGATGCAACGTTTGCCGACATTCACACACGGTGCACAGTTTTTCCACAACATGAATTTACGCTCATCAATGAGGAATTACTTAATTTTATTGGGATAAACGAAGGAATTTTTTGTTTGAAAGCGCTAACAATTATTTTCTGCGTGTGCATGGCCTGTTAAAAACTCGGACTGTTTGCAAATATATTTTCAAGCGCTCAACCTAAGTTGCGGGCGCGACAAGAAGGCTGACCAAGTTTCCGCGAGAGATCGAGGAGCGAAGGCTCGGATACACGGAAATGCTCTTTAGCACCGAGTGAACGAAAGCAGAGTGCGGCAGCCTAGTCCGCTCAGAATGCCCGTTTTTGTGCGAATACGGATTACTGGATATTCACCGCAGGCCCCGTTAATCGCGTGAATCGAATTTCAGCCGCACGCGTCGTGAAGTGCAGCGCTCACTGTCCAAGCTTGATATCAGGACGGTCGAATTCGAAGATCCCGAGGGGATCGCTGCCGATCAGGATGCGATCCTTTTCGACGAGAATGCTGTTGGCATCGAGACGCGTTCCGTCCGGGGTGTACAACTGGTAGGTGGCTTTGCGATACCCGTCCTTATCAAAACGCAGAAGTCGGTTGTGGAGCGCGATCCACACTTCGCCGCTATCGCGAATAACGCCCATGGCGGTGAGGATGGGTTTGAACGCGGGCTGCTTGCCTTTGCGCTCCTGCCGTTCTATTTCCTTTCTAGCGGCTTGCGCGGCGGCGAATGCCTCGATTTCAGTGAACTGAATGGTTTGGGAGGCGTATCCGTTGCGGTCGTATTGGCGAACAGTCGGCTCAGGGGTGTAGATAAACGCATAGTAGATATTCCCCCGTGCGTCGGTAGCGAGGTAGCCCGAGTTGAGATAACGATTTAAATCCTCGCGGCTGGAGATCTCCTCCAATTCACCAAAATCGCGAATATCTCTGCCGTTTTTATCGAAAACCTGGATGAGCTGAGGGTCGTGCAATGTTGTGACGGCCACTTCGCCATCCGGGAGTGCGGCGACGGAAAGCGGTGCGTTTACGTGGAAGGACTTGAGCCGGTTGCCGTCGGCAGAGTAGACAACCATCAGATTGGCAGCGCGGTCAGCGACATAAATTTGGCCTGTGCCATCGACGTCGAAATCCTCTGCGAAGCTGGCTCCTGGTGGGGTGGTTTTGGAAGCGGATACATCGGCCGCGGGCGAGCCGATAGTTAGGAGCTTGTGATCTTTGGCGTCGAAAACCATTAAGCCCTGCGAGCTCAGGACGTAGGTTCGGTCGCCATCGCTACGCTTGATCGCACGCAGCCCCACACCAACCTCGGGGAACAGTCGGCGTTTGGCCGTTAGTTCGCCTTGGTACTGCCTGGAAGCGATTTCGTCTTCAGACTGCGCGGAAGCGATCGCTGCGGCGAATGCCAGAAGACAGAGCGCCACGCCGGATATAAATAATAGCTTCGCCATGTTCATTGGGTTTCCTGAATGCTCAGAGCATCGACGGCCCGCCAGGGTTGCCCGTTACAGGCGCTCCGCACTATGTGCAGGGCCTTCGCTGCGAAACAAGAGATCAATGCTAGGTATCGAGGCGAAGGCAGAGGCGCTCGATGGAGCGGGCGCGCAAGCGGCCAGCGGAATTGCGCGGGGACTCATCGGCGGTTTCGATCAGGACGGTGTTCATTTGGAGGTCGCCTTCGGCAACCTCGAAGCGTGCTGGTAAGCCATTGAGAAATTTTTTGATGACGGCCTGACGATCCATGCCAATGACGCCACCGTGGGGCCCGGTCATGCCCACGTCGGTGATGTAGGCGGTGCCTTGAGGCAACACGTGCTCGTCGGCGGTGGCTACGTGCGTATGCGTTCCGACGACGACCGTGGCTCGCCCGTCCAGATACCAACCCATGGCGACCTTCTCACTAGTGGTTTCCGCATGCATATCGACGAAGACGAAGTCTATGTCCGGCGATAACCTGGCTAGCTCGCTGTCGGCTTTGCGAAACGGGTCATCAATAGCGGGCAGAAAGGTGCGGCCCTGAAGATTTAAGACCGCGTACTTAACGCCATTTTTGGCGATGCCGCAGAAGAGGCCGCTGCCGGGGCTGCCATCCGGAAAATTCGCAGGGCGGAGCAGGCGAGGCTCGTGAGGCAGGTAATCCATGATCTCGCGGCGGTCCCAACTGTGATTGCCGCCGGTAAGGACGTCGATTCCGTCGTGGAGAAATTCGTCGGCCAGGCGAGGGGTGATGCCGAATCCGGCAGCTGAATTTTCAGCGTTGGCGATGACCAGATCGATTTTTTTTTGGGCTACCATGTCGGCGAGACGATCGCGAACGATGTGGCGCCCGGGCGCGCCAACGATATCACCGACGAAGAGAACACGCATGCAGGGAGTGTACAGATGATGCGGTGCGGTTCAAAGGGATCAATAGTTTAAGAAAAAGGCCTGAGGCTAGTTCCAGTTCCTTTACTTAGTGGAAACATTCAAATAAGCGAAGAAAATACGAATATGTCTGTATCGATGAGCAGTAACCTTTTGATGACATTTGGCAGACCAAATGCGATGCGTTGAACCCGAGGTACGGCTCCATTTCGCGAGACGTTCTCCGAACGTCGAAGCCAAGGTTGCCGAACTTATCGGCCGGCCAGTTGTCCATTTCACGGCGCCCTAGTAGGGGAGGCGCAGGGTGGCAGTTCGGGCCAAAATGTTAACTGATTGGTCACACACTTTTCTTGCTGAGTTCTGTGCGGACTAGTGCTAGAATTAGCGCCTGTTCTAAAGGTCTAAGGTGCGCTGTCCTCTCGAGCAGTGTGCCGACAAAGGCCTGAGGTGTCTAGGTGTCCTCCAGTCAGTCCAAGTTTCACCGTAGTCCCCGTGCCTCCCGAACAGTCAAAATCGTGGAGAAACTTGCGCAAATGGGTGGTCCTTTCGCGAGCCGAGCTGCGGTTACCGCTGCTTTAGTCACTTTGTGCTGTATCGGCATAGTGTGCGTGTCTTTGAGCCTCAACTGGCGAGCCTGGCAGCCTTTAGCTGGTGCCGAGCCTGCCGTGGCGCCATGGTGGCCTCCTTCCTCGATACTCGTGCCAGTTGGGCATTCGCGGCCGGTTTTCCCGTACTCCGTGATCGCCGGGGGCGCCGAGTCGCCTCAGGAGCTGAGGGATGCAGTGGCAGCAGATCCGGTGGCGGCGCAACACTATGCGGATTTCGATATTGCGAAAGCGCGTCGGGTGACGCTGGATGCTCCGAAATTGATGTACGTTTCCTATCGCATCGGTAACAAAGTCTTTTGGACAAAGCACAAGCTGGCGCTGCGGAAAGGCGAGGCTATGCTTAGCGACGGCCGCAATATGGCGCGAACCCGATGCGGGAATCGGGTGTCGGTCCTGCCGGTGAGACCTAATGCCCCGGCCGAACCGACTTCGTCGGAGTTGGATGGACCGGAATTTCCGGCCATCGCGTCGTCGCCGTATCTCGCGGCGTATTCGGCTCCGGTGCCGGCATGGTATTCCGGCCCAATCCAATCACCCGGCGGACCGGGTGCCTCGTTCGTGCCAGTCGCGCCTTTTTTTCCTTTGCCGGGCGGCGGAGGAATTGTCGGTAACAAGAGTTCGTCTACCCCGCCTCCGGGCGGTGGCGGCGGAACACCTCCTCCCGGCGGTGGCGGCGGTAGCGGTGGCGGCGGAACGCCTCCTCCCGGCGGTGGAACACCACCTCCGGTGGGCGTGCCTGAACCGGGGACGGCAATATTGGTTTTGATTGGGTTGGGCGCCGGGGCTGTGCGGGCGCGTCATAAACGAAAAGCGTGTTAAGCTTTATTCAGTGAACTCAAACTTCTATTAGCGGGTCCTCTTTAAGCCTGTTGGCTTCCGTGTTGTTACTTTCCTTCCGTCAGTTCATCTGAACATTCATTCGTGAGGATTCTATGGCCGTAACACTATCCGAGAGATTAGATCAGCTGGGCGCCCGTTACGATGAGCTTACCAAGGAGCTTTCCACGTCCGAAGTGGTGTCCGACTCTTCCCATTTTCAAAAAGTAGCCAAGCAGCATGCCGAGCTTGAACAGATCGTCGAGAAGCATCGCGAGTTCAAGCAAATCGAGAAGGATCTGGCTGGCGCTCATCAACTAATCGGAGAAGCGGAAGATTCGGAAATGAAGCAACTGGCGTACGACGAAGAAAAGGAATTGGTGGCGCGCAAAGAGACCGTGGAGCGCGAGCTGAAACTGCTGCTGCTTCCCAAGGATCCCAACGATGAAAAGAGCGTCATCGTGGAAATTCGCGCGGGCACTGGGGGCGATGAAGCGGCGCTTTTCGCCGCCGAACTTTTTCGCATGTATTCGCGGTACGCGGAGACACTGGGCTGGAAAGTGGAGGTACTGGAAAGCTCGCCGTCTTCGCTTGGCGGCTTGAAGGAAATCGTGGCGGCCATTCAGGGATACAAAGTTTATTCCAAGCTGAAATACGAAAGTGGAGTTCACCGCGTGCAGCGCGTGCCGGCTACCGAGCAGCAAGGGCGCATCCACACTTCCGCTGCAACCGTCGCGGTGCTTCCGGAAGCGGATGAGATTGATATTAAGATTGAGGCTAAGGATTTACGCATCGACACGTTTTGTTCTTCCGGACCGGGCGGGCAGTCCGTGAACACCACGTATTCTGCGGTGCGCATTACGCATTTGCCTAGCGGGCTGGTAGTTTCGCAGCAGGATGAAAAATCGCAGATCAAGAATCGAGCCAAGGCCATGCGTGTTTTGCGCGCGCGGCTTTATGAGCAGGAACAGGAAAAGCAGCAAGCGGCCATTGTTGCCGAACGTCGTGGTCAGATTAAGACCGGCGACCGTTCGGAAAAAATTCGCACTTATAATTTCCCGCAAAATCGCGTCACCGATCACCGCATTGGCCTGACGCTTCACCAACTCACGGATGTGATGGACGGCAAGCTGGCGCCGCTGGTAGACGGGCTGGTTTCGCACTATGAAGCGGAGCGGCTGGATCAGGAGTTGGGCGCAGCCTAATTCGTTTTCGAGCGCGTGTTTCGATGTCAAACAGCCTGCATTGCGATCTAAAAATGCCTATGGATATTCGTGGCGCGCTGCGAACGGGAATTTCGCGACTCCGCGAGAAGCAGGTCGCTTCGTACACGCTTGCCGCTGAATTGCTGTTGCTATACGTGCTAGGGCGCGACCGCGCGTGGTTGTATGCGCACCCTGAAGAACCTATAAATTCTGAAGCGCTGAACAGTTTCCTATCTCTAATTAGTCGTCGCGCGAATGGCGAGCCCACGCAGCATCTCACTGGCAAACAAGAATTCTGGAGCATGGAATTCGAAGTTACGCCTGATGTGCTTATTCCCCGGCCGGAAACGGAACATGTCATGGAAGTGGCACTTGACCGGTTGGCGTTACGCGAACTGCGCGCAGGCAGGCCGCAAAAAACCAACGGCGAAGGTTTTTTGGTTGCGGACATCGGAACGGGCTCGGGCTGCCTGGCGGTTTCTTTGGCTAAGGAACTGCCCGCAGCGATCGTGTATGCCACGGACATTTCTCCCGCAGCGCTCGTGGTGGCGGAGAGAAATGCCGCTCGTCATGGAGTAGCAGAGCGCATCCACTTTCTCGAATCCGATTTATCGCGGCCGTTTGCTGCGCACGATGCGAAAGAATCAACTTTCGATTTGATCGTGAGCAATCCGCCGTACATCCCTAGACGCGATGCAAATACACTGGCGCAAGAGGTGCGCGAACATGAGCCGGCTATCGCGCTGTATGGCGGCGAAGAAGGCTATGAACTTTATGCCGCCCTGATTGCTCTCGCAGGATCGCAACTGAAATCGGGGGGCATTTTTGTTGCGGAACTTGGGCACGATAGTCTTCCCGCAGTGCAACCGCTGCTCGATGCCCGTGAGTGGACAGCCGTAGGCGTGAAGAACGACCTTGCGGGTATTCCACGCGTAATTGCCGCCGAACGCCGACCTGAAAAGTAAAATCAAACCGACCCGACATTTTCTCTTTTAAATTGACGAGCCGGCTGCATGTTGTGGCGTATTCCCAACGGGCGTAGGCTTAGCTGAACATGCCGGATTTAGCACGTTTTCGCGCGAAGCATGACGTTCCTGCTCGATTACCTTCGCAGACTACTACGTCGATACTTCATGTCGATATGGACGCGTTTTTTGTTTCCGTTGAGCTGCTGGAGCGTCCTGAGCTTCGTGGCAAGCCTGTCGTTGTGGGCGGGCGCCCCGATCAACGTGGGGTAGTCACAGCAGCCAGCTACGAGGCTCGGAAGTATGGCATTCAATCGGCGATGCCTTTGCGAACTGCGGGACGGTTGTGCCCGCACGCTATTTTTCTCGACGGTCACCACGCGAAGTACACGCAATGGAGCGACCGAGTGGCTATGATACTCACAAACTTTTCTCCCGTGGTGGAAATGGTATCGATCGACGAGGCGTATCTGGATCTCGCGGGCACAGAAAGACTGCACGGTCCACCGCTTGCCGCCGCCGATAAACTTCTGCGCAGCATTACTCGCACTACCGGTCTGCCATGTTCCGGCGGTCTGGCTTCGACGCGCCTGGTGGCTAAAGTGGCTTCCGATCAGGGCAAGCCGCGCGGACTCGTTTGGGTTCCGGCGGGCAGCGAAGAGCGATTCCTGGCGCCCCTACCGGTGCGAAAAATCCCAGGGATTGGAAAAGTTACAGAAAGAGCCTTGCGCGCACTGGGAGTCGAAACGGTGGAGCAAATTGCGGCGCAGCCACAGGAAAAACTTGAGAAAATTTTCGGGCAATGGGGTACGGCGCTATATCGCAAAGCGCGTGGCGGCGATTCGTACGAGTTCATAGTCGATGCAGAACCCAAATCCATTTCTCAGAACCACACGTTTAACGAAGACACGGATGATTTGGCGGCTTTAACCGCGGCGCTGAGTCATCTATCGCAAAAAGCCTGCAAGCGCCTTCGTGAGGCCGGCCTCGCTGCCAGCACGTTTACATTGACGATTCGTTACGCGGGATTCGATACGCACGCTCGTTCCAAATCGCTTGGCGAAAGTACGGCACTGGACGCTGGAATCAACGCGGTGTTCCAGGAGCTTTTTCAGAAACATTGCGATCAACGCCGAAAAGTGCGACTGCTGGGAGTGAGCCTGAGCAATTTTAGTCACGGCGATGAACAGCTCGATCTGCTGCAAGCAGAGCGGCGCGAAAAACTGCAAAAACTCACGCAAGCTACGGACCGATTGCGAGACCGGTTTGGTTTCAGCAAAGTACAATTCGGCGGTTCGCTGCGGCGCGGAGACTCAGAGTCTGAGGATCGCTGAGTTTTAATTCTTAGTGGTCTTCCTGCCATTAGGCACCAGTTAACATCGTGTGCGATACAAGTCTTCTCGCTTCATGCGCTCTGGCGCATAATCGAAAAGTGATGTCTCGCGAGCTGGCCAATTCGATTTGTAATACGTTAATTCGCGAAGGGCACCAAGCCTTCCTGGTGGGGGGCTGCGCGCGCGATTTGTTACTGGGCCGCGAACCTGCGGATTTCGACGTCAGCACCGACGCCACACCCGAGCGCGTGATTTCCTTATTTCCAGATTCGGTGGGGGTGGGCGCGCAGTTCGGCGTGATCATCGTGCCGCGCAACGGTCATCAGGTGGAAGTGGCTACCTTTCGATCGGACATCGGGTCCGCCGACGGCCGCCATCCGGAGCGCGTGGTGTTCACATCGAGTCCAGAACAAGACGTTCAACGCCGTGACTTCACCATCAATGGTCTGCTGATGCGGCACGATTCCGGGGAAATTCTCGATTTCGTTGGTGGAGAATCTGATTTGCGCGCCGGAGTAATCCGGGCCATCGGCGAACCGGCAAGGCGTTTCGCGGAAGACAAACTGCGTATGTTGCGCGCGGTGCGTTTCGCAGCGCGGTTTGGATTTCAGGTCGAGCTCGAAACGTTTGCCGCTATTCGCCGGCATGCCCACGAAATCGGCCAGGTTTCCGCCGAAAGAATCCGTGAGGAGTTGACAAAGCTGTTGACCGAAGGCGCGGCTCGTCGCGGCATGGAATTGCTGGATGAAATCGGCCTTTTGCAACAGGTTTTGCCGGAAGTGGCGGCCATGCAGGGAGTCGAGCAACCGCCGAAATACCACCCTGAAGGGGATGTCTGGAGACATGCGCTGCTGATGCTGGAGGGACTTCCGGCCGGGAGCTCCGCCACGCTTGCCTGGGGCGTTCTTTTGCATGATGTAGGAAAACCGCGGACGTTCAGACCGGTTTCGGAGACCGGCGATCGCATTCGCTTTAACGGCCATGTTGACGTGGGAGTTCGCATGGCCGAGGTTATCTGTGGGCGTCTGCGCTTTTCGAATCAGGACCGCGATCAGATTCTCGCGCTGATTGCCAATCACATGCGGTTTAAGGATGTATCGCGCATGCGCGCTTCCACGCTGAAGCGATTCATACGGTTGCCGCGGTTTGACGAGCACCTGGCGTTACATCGCCTGGATTGCCTGTCTAGCCACCGGCACCTGGACGCGTACGACTTTGTGCGCCGCACCCTCGCTGAGACGCCGGCCGAGGAGATACGTCCGGTCCGGTTGCTCACTGGGAACGATCTGCAGAGTTTGGGATACCATCCGGGGCCTTTGTTCAGCAAAATCCTACGATCGCTTGAGGATGCTCAGTTGGAAGGTTTAGTCAGATCGAGGGAGGGAGCTATGGCATTTGTGGCCCGACATTACGGAGAAACCACGGCGGGAAAAGGTAAAATCTCATCCGCTTCAGGATGATGGTACTGTTATCTTATTGCACATAAGATATTTAGTATGGAGGCTGGGAAAGGGGTGCAAGGGTTCTATAATTGAGCGAAGTACACTAAGATTTTGTGCTGCAAGCACTTATATCTTAAGGCACCTTTTTCTTTTTGATCGCATCTAACGCTTCATAGGCCTGGACCCTTCTCGTCCGGCGCTTTAGATTAGGGGACATAATGGTTGAGAAAAAATTTGTTGTACCAGAGATACTCCCTATCCTACCTGTTCGTGACACTGTTCTGTTCCCTGGGGCGGTTCTGCCACTGACTGTGGGACGCGAGAGCTCTCTGGCGCTAGTTAATGCTTTGATGGGGGATGAAAAGCTGCTGGGCGTGGTAGCGCAGCTTGACCCTCGTGTTGAGGATCCAGCAGCCGCGGATCTGCACAAAGTCGGCACGCTGGCAAAAGTTCATAAGACGGTGAAGATGCCTAACGGCAACGTGGTCATCTTCCTGGAGGGTTTGCAACGGATTCAGGTCGTGGACCTGATTAGCTTGCGGCCTTACCTGCGCGCACGTATTGAAGCGCAGCCGGACTTGAATGCCGAACAGGATTCCGAGTTGGAAGCGCTACAGCGCAACGCTCAGGATTTGTTCCGCGATGTGGTCAGTCATTCTCCGCAGCTTTCAGATGATTTGCATTCTGTGGCTGCCAATATTGATGATCCCGGACGTTTGGCGGACTTTATCGCGGGCACTCTGCCTTCCTTGTCTACCATGCTTCGCCAGGAGTTGATTGAAACTCCCAGCGTTCGCAAACGGCTGGAGACGTTGATTCGCGAGCTTTCCAAGGAGCTTGAAGTTCTGGAACTGCGTTCCAAAATTCACGAACAGGTTCAGGAGCAAGTGGGCCAGAACCAGCGCGAATATTTGTTGCGCGAGCAGATGAAGGCGATTCAGAAAGAGCTTGGCGAATCCGACGACTCCATGCAGGAGATCGACGAGCTTCGCAAAAAAGTCGACGAAGCGGGCATGACCGCGGAAGCCAAGAAAGAATGCGACCGCGAGATCAAGCGGCTCGCCAAGATGACTCCAGCTTCCGCGGAGTACATGGTGTCTCGCACTTACTTGGAGTGGATGACTTCGTTGCCGTGGTCAAAATCCTCGGGCAGTCAGGAAATCGACATCGCCAAGGGACGCGAGATTCTTGACGAAGATCACTACGACCTCGAGAAGGTCAAAGAACGCATACTGGATTACCTGGCGGTTAAGAAACTTCAGCCTGGTATGAAGGGTCCGATCCTATGCTTCGTCGGGCCTCCGGGCGTGGGCAAAACCTCGCTCGGCAAATCCATCGCTCGCGCGTTGGGACGCAAATTCGTGCGGCTGGCTTTGGGCGGCATGCACGATGAAGCTGAAATTCGCGGACATCGCCGGACGTACATCGGCGCTTTGCCTGGGCAAATTATTCAGGGACTGAAGCGCGCGGAATCGAACGATCCGGTTTGCATGTTGGACGAGGTCGACAAACTCGGACGCGATTTCCGTGGCGATCCGTCGTCTGCGCTGATGGAAGTACTTGATCCAGAGCAGAATTACGCGTTCCGCGATCACTACCTGGACGTGCCCTTTGATTTGTCGAAGGTGCTCTTCATTGCTACCGCGAACTGGATGGATCCAATACCAGAACCTCTTCGCGATCGCATGGAGATCATCGAGCTGCCGGGATATACCGGCGAAGAAAAACTGCATATCGCGCACAAATACCTGATTCCCAAGCAGGCCGCGGAACACGGCTTAAAAGTTGGGGAACAGCTGGAATTCAGCGACGACGCCATTCGCGAAATTATTCATAGCTTCACTCGTGAAGCAGGCGTTCGAAACCTGGAGCGCGAGATTGCTACGGTCACTCGCAAACAGGCTCGGCGTATCGCCGAAGGTAAACTGGACAAGATGGTGGTGACGCCGGAAATCGTCCGGGAATACCTGGGCGTGCCGAAGTACCGCACGGAGAAAGAAGTCGAAGAGCGCGTCAAGAAACCCGGCGTGGCGATCGGCTTGGTGTGGACGCCAGTGGGTGGCGACATCATCTTCATCGAAGCCACGCGCATGCGTGGAGGCAAGCAGTTCACCATGACCGGCCATTTGGGCGAAGTTATGCAGGAGTCCATGACCGCGGCGCTCACCTGGGTACGCGCGAATGCCGATCGGTATGGCATCGACACGGACTTTTTCCGCAAGCATGACATTCACATCCACGTGCCTTCGGGCGCGGTGCCTAAGGATGGTCCATCTGCTGGTGCAGCCATGGTTACGGCGCTGGTCAGCTTGCTGACGGGAAGGCCTGTCCGTGATCGGCTGGCGATGACCGGTGAAATGACGCTATCGGGCATCGTGCTACCAATCGGCGGCGTAAAAGAGAAAGTTCTCGGGGCCAAGCGCGCGGGCATTACCGAAGTTTTGTTGCCTGCCGACAATGAGCCCAACGCCGTAGCGGATCTTACACCGGAAATTCTCGGCGATATCAAGATCACTTACGTTCGAACGCTGGAGGAAGTGCTGGAGCATGCGCTATCGAAGGAAGTTGTGGCGCCTCCGCCAATCGTTCCAGAACCAAAACCCAAAACACCGCACGTGGGGCCAGATGCCCCGCGAGCGATTCACTAAAACCAGAAGCCCGCAGAGTCGGCTGTCCCCGGAAGAAAGAACGGGCGCAAGGTTTGGCGCCCGTTCTTTGTTTTTTGAAGCACCATATGCGGTAAAACAAACCCTGCTAACATGGCTCTCCAAGCATGCGCAGCCAGCCGCCAAATGTCACGGACTTGGCAAGTGAACTAGCCCAACGACTGCCCGAAGCGCTGATCGGAGAGCGGGTCATTCCTCGCTTCGTGGATTCCTACGTCGTGGAAAATGGCCGCCACGCTTTGCAAGTGCATGCCTCGCTGTATCGCGATCGACTCGCTCTTCTGCAACGTGAAGCGCTTTTGGCGTTAACGGTTCAGGCGCTTTCCACCGCGTGCTCCGAGCCGCCATCTTCAAAAAAGTCCAAGCCCCGTCCTATGTCGCAGAAAGATGCGGCGGCATTCCGGCGCAAATTTCTAAACGCCCTGGCACGCCAGCAAAAATGGAGCGTTGGCGAGGCCCTTGATTTTCAGACCGATCTGCAAATTTACGAGAATTTGATCAGGCGAAACAGCGCGCCGCGACGTACCCGCAAGTCCTTCGAAGTAGCCAACCATCCGTTTGTCGATCGCTCCGCGTTCCTCTTGGATTCATCATTTATGGAAAAAGCGCGCATTGCGGCGAGCCGCGCTCTGGGGGACCTGGAAGATCTTGCCGCGCACGTGGTGGCTTCGGCTGCACCCCAAAAAGGCTCTGCAAAATCGCGATGACCCGCGCTAAACGCGCATTGCTCGAATTCGTATAGCGCGGCTTAGGCGATGGGTTCGACATGCACTGCGGTTCCATAGGCCAGGACCTCGGTCACGCCTTGCATCACTTCTGTAGCGTCATAACGCATGCACACCACGGCGTTCGCTCCATGCTGCAGTGCGTGTTGCAACATAAGTTCGAAAGCGTCCTCGCGGGTTTTCTCGCACAGGTTGGTCAAGATGGTGATATTTCCTCCCACGATGGTCTGCAATGCAGCTCCCAGATTTCCAATTACGCTGCGTGAACGAACAATGATGCCCCGCACGATGCCGTAATTTTTGACGATGCGATACCCGGGCAATTCCAGCGCCGAGGTCACCATTGCGGTGTTTACACTTGGCATGGTCATAGTCTCTCCTTATTCCAGGTTTACCGCTGCGATTCTAACCGCACAGATAATCAAACCCAAGCAATCTTACTTTGCTACGCTCAAGGCGCATGGAAGATCTCTTCTATTTCCTGGCTGTCGTGCAGATCGCCGTGGGCGCGTATCTTATCTGGCAGGGCTGGCAATGGCTCGAGTATGCTCGCCGGCGGATGCGCACCGATCCAGGATTCCATGCGCCGCGTGTTGCGGTGCTCTGTCCGTGCAAGGGCCTCGAACCGGGATTAGAGCGCAATCTGGTTTCACTCACGGAATTCAATCATCAAAACTATGAAGTGTATTTTATTCTGGCTTCCGAATCCGATCCTGCGGCTGCCATCGTGAAACGGGTTATCTCCAGTTCTCATGTAAAGGCGCACCTAATTGTTGCGGGCCAGCCGGAAGGCTGCGGGGAAAAGGTGAACAACCTGCGCGTCGGTGTGGAACAGTTGCCGGAAGAGTTCGAAGTACTGGTATTCGCCGATTCTGACGGCCACCCGGGAAAGGGATGGTTGCAGCGTTTGACCGCGCCTTTAGGCAATGACCGCGTAGGCGCTACGACCACTATGCGATGGCTGATTGCCAATCGTGGCAACCTGGCTAGCGCACTCTTGGCAGCCTGGAATGCGCCGATTGTGACCATGCTTAGCGAGAACGGCAAAAATTTCTGCTGGGGCGGAGGCACGGCCATTCGGCGATCGGTATTTGAAGGCATAGGCGTAGTGGATGAATGGCGCACGTCGGTCAGCGATGATTACTCTATGACCAACGCCCTGGAGCGCGCGGGCCGTTCTATCTTGTTTGTTCCTGAATGCTTGACGGTTTCTTTTGTGGAGACCGATTTCAGCGGCCTGCTGGAATTTACCAATCGTCAAATATTAATTACACGAGTTTACGCACAGAAAATTTGGCGCGCAGCGGCGGTTACGCACCTGTTGTACTGCGTCACGGTAGTCCTAGGTCTAGCCCTCATGATCGGAGACTTGATCGGCGAACGTCCCGCGCTGCACATCGCCGCGCTCATGATTTTCATTTTATTGTTGTCTGCAATTCGCGCCAGCTTGCGAGTTGTAGCGGTCACGGAGATTCTACCCGCGTCAAGAGCGCAAATCATGAATCAAGCGTGGGTAAATATTGCGCTGCTTGCCGCAATTCCATTCCTCTATTTAGTGAATTTCACGCATTCGTTGATCACCAGGAAGATTCGATGGCGAAATATTCAATATGAATTAATCTCAGCGAACCAAACACGCGTAATTGGCAATTGAACTAGCTGCTTATTGTTAAGCAGGGAGCGTTTTCCACAGCTAATTCACTACGTGTGTGATCCAATTGGTATTCTCCGGAAAATAATTGCGATGCCGTTGCGGTCTGTATGGGTTCCAAAAAGGTCAAGGCCCTGAATCTGGCGGCAAAAACAATATTTTGATTGTGAAAATGGGAAAAACTGCGCCGTGCGTGCAATTACTACCATCGGTCATAAACGATTCGATAGCGGACTCAGGCTAAGTACCGTGTTTTCTGTAGGAATATAATAAATTGTAGTTTGGATAAAAATTTGCACTGTTGGGGCGGTTCGGTGCAGTGGTCGCAGGCGGGACGTCGGGTGCCCTTTTTCAAGGGCGACGGGATAACAACTGTCAACCTTGGCTTCTGTTTGCTGCTTTCCTTAACAGTTAGTGTGTAAGCTGGCCTCGCTCAGGGGCAAATCGTAAAAAAACTTAAACGGGTCTCGGCGGTAGTCGAGACTGCATTTGGAGGGGTTAAGTGAAGCTTATTCGCAGAAACGAACAGCCACATCTGTCCGCACGGTCAGGTCAACCGCGCGAGATGTATTTTTTTTACGAAAAGAATACTGGTGTAGCACATTTTAACGTGGAAGCCGGGCCCGACGGGCAGTTCCCGATCGAGCAGGCCGCCGGACTACTCGCGATGCATTGCATGGTTCGCGGACAGTCTCCCAATGACTACATCGTCATGGTTCCCGCCGAGAATGACTTTCTAGAAGGGCTCAAAGAAAAGGCTGACAAGTTGCTGCAAGCCGGCCGCTCCGCAGGCTCCTCTGTAAAGCTGACGCGCCGGGAAGACGAAGTCCTCGGCGGAATCATGCGTAGCCTGGCTAACAAGGAGATCGCTGCGGACTTGAACCTTTCGGAGCGCACGGTAAAATTCCATGTTTCTTCGCTGCTAGCGAAGTTCCGCGTGCGCGGGCGCCTGGAGCTGGTTCGCGAGGCCTCCCGCCACTCGAATGCTACGGCTGCGCCGGCAACGCGTGATGTTCGTGGAACGCGTGGAGACTATGGCGAGTTGCCAAAAGGCTTCTCTTCCGGTTCTAACGTGCTTCCGTTAGTGAAGCGTTGCATGGCTTAAATTGCCGTTCTGAAATCCACGAGGCCTGCCCCGGATCGGCAGGCCTTGTGCTTTTTGTGCGGTTTTATTTTAATTATTTCTTGGCTTGGGCGTACAGTTCAGCAGACTTGTCCCAGTTCACGGTATTCCACCAGGCTTTGATGTAGTCAGGACGGCGATTCTGATATTTCAAATAATAGGCATGCTCCCAAACATCGAGTCCCAGTACTGCTTTGCCGCCGCCTGATAATTGGTAGGGCGTGTCCTGATTAGGCGTGGAGTCTATGGCCAGTTTGCCGTCCCGCACCAACAACCACACCCAGCCGGAGCCGAAACGCGCCACGCCCGCGGCGGCGATTTTTTCCTGGAAACCAGCAAAGGAACCGAAACCCGAATTGATTGCCGAAGCGAGATCGCCCTTTGGTTCGCCACCGCTACCCTTTTTCATGAGCGGCCAGAACAGACTGTGATTCCAATGGCCGCCGCCATTATTGCGCACCGCGGTGCGAATATTTTCTGGGATGGCGTCCAGGTTCTTGAGCAGATCATCGATGGATTTGTTCTGAAGATCGGCGTGGCCCTCGAGGGCTTTGTTTAAATTGGTGACATAAGTCCCATGGTGCTTGTCGTGATGGATTTCCATCGTTTTGGCATCGATGTGCGGTTCCAATGCGTCGAGAGAATACGGCAACGGCGGTAAGGTAAAGGCCACGATTTTTCCTCCAACTCAGATTTGAAAGTGTGAAACTATCCCGGGCTTGAAAACGAGAATTGCAAAGTCATTTGCCGGCGAGCGCAGCAGTGGTAAGAGTCGACAAACATAGTCGATGAATTATACCGCTTGTTTCCCTGGTTCCCACATCGCAAGCCTTCCTGCATCGGCCAACAATTCATCTCACGTCATTCCACGATTTGCTTGCTTCATTTGCTTGGATGCGCGAAATGGCCCATTGGGCAGATTCGGAGATTACCGGATCCGGTGATGCTGCCAGCCGAGTCAATACCCTTAATATCCTTTCGAAGGCAGCCAAGTCAGCGGATACGTTTGAATTTCCCAGCGCAACGCACACGTTGCGAATAAGGCCCTGCCACTTCGTTCTCTTGATCGGGCTGCCGCGGAACATTTCGGTGAATTCGATTTGACTTATCGACGCAAGCCACTCCAGGCGCGGCAAGAACAGTGCTTCTCGCGAACCGTCATTATTTTCGGGGCGACCAAAATCTTGTTCTCCTCCGGATGCTGCTGCGTGCGCGATTGCATGAGCAAAAGAACGCGGCTGAAATTCTTTCGCGTAAGTCACTGGCGCATGACGATTCCACGGGCAAACATCCTGGCAAATATCACAGCCAAATATGTGTTGGGCCATCGGCACCCGAAATTGTTCCGGAATTGCCCCACGCAGCTCGATGGTCAGATAGGAAATGCACTTTCGGGCATCCATGACGTAATCTTCGACCAGCGCCTCTGTGGGACAGGCTTCAATACATTTGCGGCAGCTGCCGCAGCGGTCCGCGGGAGGAACATCGGAAATTCCCAAGGTCGGTTGCAAATCGAGGGTGGTTAAAATTACCCCCAGAAAAAAGAATGAGCCCATGCGCTCATTGAGCAGCAGAGTATTTTTGCCCAGCCATCCAAGCCCGGCATGCGTGGCCACCACGCGCTCGTTAATGGGGCCGGTGTCCGCATAAATGCGAGCTTCAAACGGCTGTGGATACTGATCACGCAATCCGTCGAGCATCCGCTGCAACTTCTCGCCTAAGACCTCGTGATAGTCATCTCCCCATGAATATCGCGAGATCCATCCACGAGGCCCGCTTGTTTCCGCTGCATCGCGAGGATCTGCCCATGCCTGTGCGGTTCGTGCATGCTCGGTGTTGTAGATCAACGCGCAGACAATCACGCTTCGAGCGCCGGGCAAGGCAGCCTGTGGGTCGCTGCGCCTTGCATCACTTAAATATTTCATCTCGCCTGCGTAGCCGCGCGCGAGCCAGTCTCGTTGGTTTGCGAGCTCGGGAAATCTCTCCGCGCGAGCTATCCCGGCCATGGCGAAGCCCAGTTGAGTGGCGCGCTCAGAAATCCAATTTGTAGCGGAAGCGTTTACCATGGAATTGTTTTACGTAGCGGCTGACCTACCGCAAACAGGAACGTGAAGACGAATACGCGCTGAAAATATTATATCGATTAGACGGGAGCTAGGGAGCTAGATGGGTGTTTTGTCAAAGCTGCGTAGAGCCGTCACTTCGTCGGAGTGCACATCAAAAACGGTGTAGAGTTTCGTAATTTGCAGCAGGTCACGCACTTTTTTGGTTAAATGCAGCAGCTTCAGTTCGCCGCCGCGGTTCTTGACGGCGGTGAAGGCACTTACCAGTTCGCCGATACCGGAGCTATCGATGTAATTGATGTCCCCCAAGTTGACCAGGATCCGGACACGTTGGTCGTCGAGGAGTTCGCGAATGGTGGAGCGCAGCAAAGCGCTGCCTTCGCCAAGGGTGATGCGACCACTCAAGTCCAGCACGGTTACCGCTCCAGCATCCCTGTAGGTGGCCTGTAATAGAGCCATGGTCCCTTTCCACGAATGAAAAGTCTAAGCTTGGTGCGACGTTGCGTTGTGGTCGCCCTTGTCGTTTGACGGGTGGCCATCCGCGCTTGGCAATTTCTTGGACATAATAATTTCCGCGCCGCCGGTGCGGCCTGGTACCACGTCGAACTCGTCCATGAAGGAACGCATCAAGAATATTCCGCGTCCGGAGGTGCTCAGAAGATTTTCTTCGGCCAGTGGATTGGGAACGTCTCCAAGATTGAAGCCTTTGCCCTCATCCAAAACGTGGATGACCATTTTGTCAGATGTTAAATCGACTGCCAGATAGATTTTTTTCTCCGGGCGTTCTTGATTGCCGTAATGAAATGCGTTGATGACCCCTTCCCGCACCGACATTCCGATGCGGTAACAATCATCCTCATCGAAGCCCGCAGCTTCAGCGACCCGCAAACACATCTCCTCGGCAAGATTGACACTTTCCACCTGCGTATCGAGCGTGACGTCGAGGTGTTTCTGGTCAGCCATTTTTATGAGTCGCCACCACCATAGCCGTTTGGACGCGCATTTGAGTGCATTATGGGTAACACAGTGCCGGAAAAAGAGTCAATCGAGCACTGCAGTTATACCGTTATATTTACAATTTTATCGGGTTTCATGGGTACCAGTTCACCACCGAAGGAAAGGATGACGAGAGTATACCTGCTTGCCGAGGCAGCCGACAGATATCTAATCGCCTAGGCCTAGTAGGAGCGGTCCAAGGTGCGGTACTGGATCGCCTCGCTCAAATGCCTAGGAGCGATGTTTTCGGTTGCTTCCCAGTCGGTTATGGTACGCGCCACTTTCAACATGTGGTCGTGGGCGGGCCGAAAGCCCAGCCGGGTGATGGCGTTTTCAGTACCTTCTCGTCTTCGGCGGTGATACCGCAATGCTTGCGGAACATCTTCGGCAACATCTGCGCATTTGAATGCGTTTTCTTCTCGCCACGATAGCGCTCAATTGGCGGTTGGGCGCGGCGACAACCCGCGATCGCACCGCTTCAGAGCCCTCCGCTAATGCGGGGGCTCGGAGCTCCTTGTATTTCACCGCCGGAACTTCGATATGAATATCGATGCGGTCAAGCAGCGGGCCGAAGGATCGCCAAAGTCAAAGTCACAGAGGATCTCATCGCAATTCCTCCGTTAGTAGAAGGCACGGTGCTGCGATCTGGCGACAAAATTCGCATCACTGCTCAATTGATTCACGCTCCTACCGAAAAATATCTATGGGCGTAATGCCACGAGCGCGACCCTGCGAGACGGCTTTCTTTCACGGCGTTGTCCGGGAGGCTCACACGTTGAAGTCCGGCATGCGCGCGGAATCTACGGCTACTTCGACTTCTACGAGGTAGGCGTCGGCTCCGTACCCGAAGGCGCCGCCCGGGCTGCAACGCGAATCATAAACTAGTTGGTTAAGATACGCTAGAGGTACTAGAAGAGGTAGCGGCGATGGGGTGGCGGCTGCCTTTACACGCTTGGCGTCGCGACGTATATTGGCTCGCGATGGCGTCACTTATAGGCTGTCTCGCGAGGTCATGCGCATGATCGGATTCGTTATTTTAGGCATTGTCATTCTGATCTTTATTTTTGCGATCGGAATGTACAACTCATTGGTCCGACTCAAGGTGCAGACCGACAACGCCTGGGCGGATATTGATGTGCAACTCAAACGGCGCTACGACTTGATTCCTAACTTGGTGGAAACCGTCAAGGGATACGCGGCGCACGAAAAAGGGACGCTTGAGGCGGTTATCAACGCGCGTAATCGGGCCATGACTGCCAGCGGCCCTGCCGAGAAAGCGCAAGCGGAAGATATGCTTTCGGGCGCGCTTAAAAATTTATTTGCACTGTCCGAAGCGTATCCGCAGCTGCGCGCGGTTGAAAGCTTTACGGCTCTGCAGGCTTCGCTGACGCAGATCGAAGATGCGGTGCAAAATGCGCGGCGTTATTACAATGCCGTGGTTCGCGATCTCAACACAAAAATTCAGCAATTCCCGACCAACATTTTTGCCAATATGCTGGGATTCAAGCCGCGGGAATTTTTTGAGATTTCGGCTCCCGCCGAACGCGAAGCCCCCAAAGTCAGCTTCAACACGCCCGCTGCATCAGCATGACGGCACCGGGTTCCCGATTCATGTTTATAGATCGATTCCGCTGTGTGCGGGGTTGGCTAGTGCGCGCAGTGCCGCGTCCTTTTGAGCTTATTGCGCTGATCGGGCTTACTGCGCTGGCGGGCCTGACCACCGCCGGGGCCAAGGAATTACGCATAGAAAATTTCGATGCGCACATCGTGGTAGCCAGTAATGGCACCATCGATGTGACCGAGACGATACGAGCGCATTTCATCGGCAGCAGTTGGCACGGGTTGTACCGATCTATTCCCGTGGAGTACGTGACGCCGCAGGGCTTGAATTACACGTTGTTTCTCGATGTGAAAGGGGTCACGGATGGGAGCGGCCGTCCACTGAAATTTGATTCCAGCCGGGTGCGCCATTACCGCAAGCTGAAAATCTACATTCCGGATGCAGATAATTCGGTACAAACGGTTTCGATCGAGTACACGGTCAGCGATGCCATTAAATTTTTTGAGGACCATGACGAACTTTATTGGAACGTGACTGGCGACGATTGGGATGTACCCATCGAATCCGCGCACGCGCAGATTATTCTGCCGGCTGGTGCCAGCAATATTCGCGGTACGGCGTTTACCGGTGTGTATGGTTCGCGCGCCAAGGACGCGGAAATTGATATCGCGGGGAACGGCGTTGAAGTGCGAACTACTGCTCCGCTTCCTTACCACGCGGGTTTGACCGTGGCGGTGGCAATTGATAAGGGTGTCATTAGAGAGCCTACGGCTGCGGACCAAGTAGGGCGGTTTTTGCGGAGCAACTGGCCGCTGTTGCTGCCTGTTGGTGTTTTCTGCGTGATGTTTTATTTGTGGTGGACGCGTGGCCGCGATCCTCGGCTGCGTCCCATCGCTCCACAATACGACCCGCCTAATCAACTCACCCCTGGCGAAGCGGGCACGCTAGTGGATAATTCCGCCGATATGCGCGACATTACCGCTTCCATTGTGGATCTGGCGGTGCACGGCTACATGCTCATCGAAGAGGTTGAGAAGGATCGCATGCTTGGTCTCATGCATGAAAAGGATTACAACTTCATATTGCAAAAAGATCGCTCGCAGTGGGGCGGGTTAAAGGCCCACGAACAAGCGCTTCTGGACGGGTTTTTTACCACGGGAACCGCGGGCGAAACGATTTCCATGGATAGTCTTCACAACCGTTTTTACACAAGTTTGCCGATTATAAGGAGCGGAATCTTCGACTCACTCGTGTCGCAGGGTTTTTACAAGCGCCGGCCAGACAGTGTTCGCTCTACATACCTCGGTGCTGGCGTCGCCGTAGCGGTGCTCATGATTTGGGGCGGCTCAGCTGTGGCGCGCTCCATGGGCATCGCACCTCTGCCATTCATCATTGGTGGAATTCTTTCTGCGCTAGTCATCTGCGGATTTGGCTGGTTTATGCCGGCGCACACGGAGCAAGGGACGCGCGCTCTAGAAAACGTACTGGGCTTCGAGGATTTTCTAAATCATGTGGAGGCCGACCGTTTCAATCGCACCATAAAAACTCCGCAAATGTTTGAGAAGTTTCTGCCGTTCGCGATGGCGTTCGGGGTGGAAAAAAATTGGAGTAAAGCATTTGACGGGATTATGACGCAGCCGCCAGGTTGGTATCGCGGCGGGTCCGGCCCAATTTTTTATCCCGTCAACTTCACCAATAACCTCAATGACATGTCGTCGCGCGCGAGCAGCGTTATGGCTTCTGCGCCGCGCAGCTCGGGCGGATCTGGTTTTGGGGGCGGCGGCTCTTCGGGGGGCGGTTTTGGCGGTGGTGGTGGAGGCGGTTTCTAGGTTTCGATCTCAATTTAGTTCTGCGCGCAATTGGATTAATCGTGCGAAGGCGTTGTTGCAGGCTCGCAGGAAGTCACCGGTTTTTCCACGCCGTAGAGCCTCAAGACATCCTGCAGAGTCACAATGCCTTCGAGCCTGTGCACGTTGGCGCGATTTACTACCGGCAGGACGTCGAGTTGGCTGGCGCCCATGCGATCAAGCGCCATAGCGAGAGAATGGTCCATATGCACGTGGGAAAATTCTCCCGCTTCCAGAATCTCGCTAAGTGGTTTCGCTGGCGCGCCTTCAGTGAGGGTTTTCTTCAGCCGGCTGAGGCTTACCATGCCAATCACGCCGCTGTCGTCGACGACCGGCCAGGCGTGGAGCCGGCTGGTGGAAACCTTATTCAGAGTTTCTTGAATGGTGGCGTGCGCATCCAAAACTTCTGTCGCCGCATGCATCGCCTGATATACCTGCCGCTGGCTTTCCTGTATGCGCGATCCGGTAGTCGGTAAATGAATGCCATCCTGGTGTGCCAAAACTTCGTAAATAGGTTGTCGTTGAAAGCGCGACGAAATAAAAAAACTGACTAGATTCGAAATCATCAAGGGAACGATCACGGCATAATCGCGCGTGATTTCGAAAATCATTAGCACCGAGGTCATCGGCGCTCGCACAATTCCCGAGAATGCCGTGCCCATGCCCACCAATGCGTAAGCGCCGGGGCTAGCCACGTATCCGGGGGCGACGTGATGCGCCAATGTTCCTACAATTCCGCCAAGCATGGCGCCGAGAAACAAACTCGGACCAAAAATTCCGCCGGCGTTTCCAGAGGCATAACTGATGGTCACTGCAAATAGCTTGAGCACCAGCAGCAGCAACATTAACTTCAGCGCCATTCCGCCATTCAAAACGTCGCCAACATATTTGTAGCCGACACCAAGTATCTGTGGCACAAAACAGGCCATGACTCCGACGGTCAAACCGCCGGCCAGTGGTTGGAACCACACCGTTTTTTTGGGACGCCGCAAGAACCATGCGCGCATCGACAACAGCAGCCGGGTAAAGACCGCCGAGATGAAGCCACCCAGGACTCCGAGAAGGGCATAAATCCCGAGCTCGCCCGGATGCACGAGCTGGTATTGCGGTACCTGAAAGAGCGGATCATTGCCGAGCAGCAATCGCAACATTCCCCAGGAAGTTGCTGATGCCAGCACCACGGAACCCAATACTGGCGCGTGTAAGTCGCCGACAACTTCTTCGAGTGCAAAGACTACCGCGGCCAGCGGGGTGTTGAAGGCCGCGGCGATCGCAGCAGCGGCGCCCACAGGAATAAGGGCCTTCACTTTTTCCGGTTTCAATCCTAAATAGCGGCCCAAGATGGAGGCGATGCCCGCGCCCACCTGCACGGCGGGCCCTTCGCGTCCCAGTGGAATTCCGCATGCGAGCGTTGCGGAAGTGCAGAAAAACTTTCCACAGACGGTGGCAAAAGAAATGTGTCCTCCGCGAGCCCACAGCGCTGCTTTCGTTTGTGGCACGCCGCTGCCGCGTGCATCGGGAAAGAATCGATAAAGGAGATATCCCATA
>DATHMG010000046.1:0-20663 GCA_035487275.1 Candidatus Acidiferrum sp.
GCCGCTGCCGCCTAACACCACCATTGGAAGCCCGCAGCCCGCCTAACCGGGAATGGAATCGGGAAATTCACTTCGATCTTCTGAACGGGTCCCAGCCGCGAGGCTCCAGAACTCGTGACCGGTCATTGCCATCGGCAATCATAACTTCGGGTGTTTGAGTAATTTCCCCAATTGGCGTGATCGCCACTCCACCCAATGAGCGCAGTAACCGGTTAGCCTTACTCTTCGGCACCGAAAACAACAATTCGTAATCGTCCCCGCCGTGAAGCGCCAACTGCAACGGATCAACACCACGATTACGCTCTAGTTTTGTCACGCGAACGGCGGGAAGCTGGTCCGAGCTGATTACCGCCCCAACCCTGCTGGCGTTGCACAATCTCCGCAAATCGCTCGACAAGCCGTCTGACACATCCATCATCGCGCTCGCCACGCGTTTTTCACTCAACCACCGCCCCAACTCCAGTCGCGGCTCCGGATACAAATGCTTTCGAAACCTCGCTTTCCACACGCCCAACCCTCGCTTCCGTTCGCGAAGCAATCGCAATCCCAGCTCCGCCTCCCCCAGCCGTCCGCTCACATATATGATGTCGCCGGGCCGCGCCCCCGAACGCCGCATTTCCCGACCACGTTGCACCTCGCCAACGACGGTGACATTGATTAAGACCTCCCGGCGCTCGGTCGTATCTCCTCCCGCCAGCGAACACCCGAACCGCCTCGCCGCTCGCCTCAAACCCCTAAGAAAATCATCTAGCCACGAGCCCGCCAATTCTCGCGGCAACGCCAGACTCAACAGAAAACAGCTGGGAACCGCTCCCATAGCCGCTAAATCGCTCATCGCCCGGGCCAGACATTTCCAGCCAACGGCGTCGCCCGGATGCTTGTCCCGCAGAAAGTGCGTACCCTCCAGAAACCAATCGCAGGTCAAAACAATTTCGTAGCCTGGAGTGCCAGAAACCAGCGCCGCATCATCTCCTATTCCCAGCGTCAAGAATTTTGAGCGCCCTTCACTCCGCAAACCAGCTCGTGCGGCAGGTAAGTCCGACCCCACGAACGCGCGCCTGATCCGTTCGAGAACCTTCTCCTCACTCCCGGTCCTGCGTCCTCGCAAGTAGACCCTCTCGTCTGTTCAATTCAAGTACAGCAACCCTTTATCTGCTCACCCCTGTCCAAAAGGGCAGGGAACAGGCTTCCACACCCTGTTCCACGGCCAGGCAAATACAGGATTGACTCTAACACCCGCCGCCTCTAGTATGCCCCAGCGAGCCAAACCCAGCCCGCCACTCGGATTTGCTAATATAGAGGTTGCTTGCTGGGGAGGTCGCAGCGCCTCGCGGTGTAGCAAAACTGAGGATTAGTATGTCCGGTAAAAACTACACTTTTTATGTAGCGTCCACGCCAGGCAAGATGCGCAAGCTCATCGTGCCTGCCTACCAGTTACACGCCCTGGCGGTTCTGGCACTTATTGGCACGATCACCGTTGTTGCCGCGGTAGGTTCCTACTCCCGCATGCTCTGGAAAGTTGGCAATTACAACGCCCTCCGTCACGACCAGGAAACTCTTAAAAAGCAGTATAAGCAGTTGCAAGGCACGGTGGTCGACACCAACCAGCGCCTTGACTCGTTGCAATCCCTGGCTACCGAAGTCGCCATGACCTACGGAGTGCTTCGCTATCATCCCGCCGCGTTTGATGAGCCGGATGGCCCCGCCGACGCCCAGGACAGCTTCGACCGCTCCGTCGAGCAATACACCTTTCTGAAACGCAACGCCGCAGTCATCGCCGTCTCCAATGCCAGTTTGCGCCTGATGCCCGCCATGAGCTTTGCGGATTCCACCTATACACCCTCGATCTGGCCGGTCCTTGGGCACATTACCGATAGCTTCGGCGAACGCCTTGACCCCTTCAGCGGGGAAGGTGCGTTCCACCGCGGCGTGGATGTAGCCTCAGATTACGGCGCGCCCGTGCATGCCACCGCTGACGGGGTGGTTATAAATGCCGAGACGCACACCGGTTACGGCCGCCTGGTAGTGATCGACCACGGATTCGGAATCACCACCTGGTACGCGCATCTCTCGGCCTTCTCAGCTATTCCCGGCGCGCGCGTAAAGCGCGGCGAAGTGGTCGGCTACACCGGCATCAGTGGCCGCTCGACAGGTCCGCACGTCCATTACGAAGTCCGCATGAACAACGCCCCCGTCAACCCCTGGCGCTACATGCGCAGCAACCCCACCGGCGACTAACCCTGCCCCGATTTGCCAGCTTCTGGCATCCAGCTTTAAGTACAGGAATTTCTCCTCAATGTTCATGAGCACGTACATCATTCGAACGCGAGTGCAAGTTCTAAAGTGGGAAGTTTTTTATTTTCGGTGAACGATCGAAGAACTATTTGAGGAGAACTTTTTCAAAAAACCCCAAGGCCCGCGGATCCTGCGATTGTCCCAGCCAGAACATCGCTTGCTTCCGCACTTCCGGATTGCGGTTATTCTCCGCCACTTGAATTAACTTCGGCACCCCTTCATCTTTCGGCAACTGGCTCAGCGCAAAAACCGCCTGCTTCTCTACCTCGGTATCCGGATCGCTCGCAATGGCGCTGTCTATCGCGCTCACCGCGCGGTTACCTGCTTTCTGCGCCAGCCAGAAAATAGCCTGCCCGCGCACATGCCCACTTTCATCTTCATGTGCCATGCGAATCATTTCTTCCAGCGCTGCCGATTCTTTGCTTATGGAAAGGGCGAACGCCACGTGCGCGCGCACTTCAGCAGACGTATCTTTTTTCGCCATCCGCTGCAGCGCCAACAGGCCTTCTTTCCCCCGCGCCGCTCCAAGCCAGAACGCCGCGTGTTTTCTCAACTCTTCCGGTTGCGCAGGCCCGGTAAAAGACTCGAGCGCCACGTCCGCTTCCTGTCCATCGTGTAAAGCGATGGCCGTCAGTGCTTCATTACCGATCGATTGTCTTGTATGTCCGGCCAGATTTTCTCTGCGAACGAACTCACCAAGGACAGCCACACTCTCTGCTGGCTTCACATCCGTGAGCCAAACGAAAGCCAATCCACCCGCATCCAGAACACAATCTTGAGAAGCCACTTTGATGCGCGTAAGGTGCCGATCCGCCAGCCGGAATAGCACCAACAGTTCTTCTCCGCCCTCCAGCTTCACTGCGCCCGCACCCTTCTTGTTACTCGAGTTGTTCGAGTGATCGCGATCTGTTTCCAGCTCGCCTTGTCCGCAACTTTCCCCGCGAGAATCGCTGTAGTTGCTGCAGCAAACCGTGCGCTCGCCCGCGACTGCTTTCACCGCGTAACCAACCCACATCGGCCTGGCCGCGTCTTTCTCCACCTCCGCCATCGTGGCGGTTAATGTTCCAACTACGCGCCGTGTCTCAATTCTGGCGTTTTCAATGCCTGGGGCGTTGCTCGACACTGTTGCGCTGTTCCTTGCTGCACTTTCCTGTGCCGCGCTGGCATTCACTGTGGTGCCGAGGTTGAATAGCGTCAGAATCGCTCCCAGCAAAACCTTGCATACTACGATCGTCATGTTCGTCTCCGTCTATTTTTGCAGCAGTTCCATCATGTAATCCGCCGCTTCCTTGGAGTGCATCAGCGACAGCTTTTGCACCGCTGTTTTCTTGAGTCCCGGATCCTTCTCTGTTCTTGCAATCGCCACAATCGCGCTGGCATTCCCCTGAAGAAAATAAGCGTTCAGCACTTCTTCGCGAATTCCGCGATCCGTTTCTTTCGCATAAATCTCTGCCAGGGCTTTTGCGGAATCGTCGGAATGAATCAGTCCCAGGTTGCGGACCGCCGCACGCCGCAGCTCAGGATCTTTTTCATTCTTTGCGGCTGCCAGTATTTTGTTGGAATCTCCCGCCAGAAAAAATGCCTGCAGCAATTCCCGTTTGATTTCTGGTGAAGTTTCCGTTTTGTAAAGCTGTTCCAGCTCGCTCTCACCATGAACCAGCCCAAGTTGCCGAATCGCCTCACCTCGCAATGCCGGATCTTTCTCGCTCTTGGCCGCCGCGAACAAGCGATCCTTGTCTCCGCCAATCATGTAGCTACGCAAAATGGAGCGCTTCAACGTAACATCGCTGCTGGAGGCATAAATCTCCGCCATCGTTTTCCGCGCCTCCGCGCCCCCGAATATTCCCAGGTATTCCACAGCTTTTCTTTGCAGTTCCGGATTACTTTGGCCGCGGGCGATTCGTCCGATAATTTCCCGCCCTTGCGGTGAGCCGCTTTGAGCCAGCACAAACATGGCCTTTGATTTTTCCTTGGGTGTTGCCGGCCCTTGCAAAACTTTTTCCAGCAATGGCATGGCTCGTTCGGGATCGCTGTTCAGCAAGCTTTGAATGGCCAGCATTTTCAATTCTTCGTCGCCCTGCGCCTCCGGGCGAGCCGGCTGCCCACTGTTTTGCCGGACTTCGATTTCCAGTGCTCTCGCATCTTTCTGCCACCGGCTCTGCGGAAATCGGCTTTTCAAATCGGCAATTGTTGTCAAGGCCGCTTGGCGCTGCCCCAGCCTTTGGTCGGCATAAGCCTGCCAGTACAACGCCGCATCCGTTTGTGGGCCATTCGCCTTCGCAAGTGCCGCGAATTTATCCCGCGCCTGCTCATATTTCTCATCATCCAGAGCCTCGCGTCCGTCGTCGTAAAGCTCTTCGAGTCGATCTGCGCGTTCCTGCTCCCGGTCGCGCTTTTCTTGTTCTCTGTCACGCTGCTCTTGCTCGCGATCGCGCTGTTCTTGCTCCCGGTCACGTTGCTCCTGGTCGCGATCGCCTTGCATCTCGCTACTACTCTCATGCTCGGCCGATACCGGCGTGTTCTCCGATGCTTGTGCGAAATTTGTCCAGCCTCCGCGCCCATTAGCGCCCGCCGGTCGAGCCAACAGTGCGAATGAGCCCACCCAGATAAATGTCGCGACACCAAATGATTTATTAAAGCTCATGCCTGATTATTCCTTTCGACTTTTGCGGAGCCGCTTTGCGCCGGCCTCTGTTTTCCTGTGTTTTCTCGCCGTTCAATTTCTTTCGTCATCACGCGAACCTTAAACAGCAGCCCGTCGTCATCGATACGTTGCCGGATGGACTTGAACTGCGCCGGCGTCACGTTTCCCGGGCCATTCGCCACGTCCAGAAGCACTCGTTCTAATTCGTCCAGCACATTGGCGATGCCCGTATCGCCTTCCTGCAAGGCGGTCTGGCGGTACAGCCGGTTTTCTTCCAGCAAGTCTTCCGCGCGCCGCCGCTGCGACGAAAGGTTCACCGGCTTGATGCTTGCGCCTTCGGGGCCAGCATTCGCAATTTCCATCAGCACCATTTCAGATCGCCCCAGATGTTCGCCTACAGCCAACAGCAAAACCCGCTGGCGCACCTGCTCGGCAGTCAGCGCAGCGTCTCCGTGGTCCGTTCGCTTGCTGACGCGCCCAGTGAGAAAAGCGACGAGCAACAGCGCGGCAACCAGTGCCGCTGCTGTCAATCTTCGCGGCTCAAGGAACACCTGCCACCAGTGGCCGCGCTTCTCCTTGAGACGTGGCGCAATCTGTTGCCAGACGCGCCGGCCGTAGTCTTCGACCGGGTCAGGAACTGGGAGCGCCTGGTAAGCCGCAAGCATTTCCGCGAGGCGATTCAGCTCCGCCAGGCATTCCACGCAAGAGTTTATATGCGATGCCGCAGCATCGCGTCCGGAACTCTCACCATCCTGATAGGCGATTAATTGTTCTTCGCTTAAATGCTTCATGATTCCGTCCCCATCGCTCTTACTGTCGCGCGCGGCGCAAATTGCGGCTCCAACATCTCCCGTAACTTATGCACCGCGCGGAAAACGGTATTCTTCGCTGCGCCCGAATTGGATTTCAGCGCCGCCGCGATTTCTTCAATTCCACAACCGTCGCAATGGCGCATCACAAAAGCGATGCGCTCCGCGGGAGTTAAACTTTGCAGCGCAGTTTCCATCTGTCTTCGCAGCTCCACGCTCTGCGTCAACCGCTCTGGCGTTGGGGCCGCGTCGGGAATCTGCCGTAGCGGATCCTGGTCCACCTCATCGGTCATCTCCGCGCTCGGGGCTTGCCTGCGTGCATCTTCCTGCTTGCGCTGGCGCATGCGATCAATGGCGTAATTCGCAGCAATGCGATACACCCAGGTGGCGAAATTGGCCTGTGAGGCAAACTGTTCGAGTTTTTGATAAGCACGCAAAAATGCCTCCTGCACGATTTCTTCGGCGTCTTGATGGTTGCCCGTCAGGCGAAACGCCAGTCGAAAAATCATTCCGCTATGCCGCTCTACAAGAACGCGAAAAGCGTCGCAATCGCCCGCAAGCGTGCGCTCGATAGCAATGGCGTCGGCCGCCCGGACGCTCTCAACGCTTTCCTTCATTCGTATCCTTAGACAGGTTTTTGGGCTCGCGGTTAGGTCCGCCAAGCGCCCAGCGGCTTAGTTGCCGCTTATTCGAATACCGCAAGGCACGCAGCTGCAACATCTTGGTGCCGCGAACCGCGAAAGTCGCGTGCTGGTTTGAAATACCGTATCATTACCGTGGACTTGCGCGCGGAACCCGCCGGCGCAAACCCACACTCTAAGGAGACCAGGTTGATCCCCCGATACACCCGTGAGCAAATGGGAGCCGTGTGGCGCGATGCCAACAAATACGCCAAGTGGCTTGAGGTGGAGCTGGCCGCGACCGAAACGCTCGCGGAAGCTGGCGACGTGCCCAAGGACGCGGCTGGCAAGATTCGCGCCAACGCCAAGATCGATGTTGTGCGCATCCAGGAGCTGGAGTCGCTCGTGAAGCATGACGTGGTGGCCTTCACCATGGCCGTCGGCGAATCCATAGGCGATTCAGCCGCCGCGCGCTGGTTCCACTACGGCATGACCTCCAACGACGTGGTCGATACCGCGCAGGCTCTGCAAGTTCGCGAAGCGTCAAGGTTAATAGAATCCATGCTCGTGAAGTTTGGTGACGCGCTTGCCAAGCGCGCTCAGGAATTTCGTTCCACGCCGCAAATTGGACGAACGCACGGGGTACACGCTGAGCCCATCACGTTTGGTTTAAAAATCGCCAATTGGTACGCGGAAAACCAGCGCAACCAGCAGCGCTTTCGCGATGCTGCCGCGCAAATGGCGGTTGGCAAAATTTCCGGCGCGGTTGGCAACGCTTCGCATCTCGGTCCGGATATTGAAGAGCGCATTTGCCAGCGCCTCGGGTTGATCGCCGCTCCGGTGGCTTCTCAGGTGATTCAACGCGATCGCCACGCGCAGTACTTGAGTGCGCTCGCGCTGATTAGCGCCACGCTCGAAAAGATCGCGCTGGAGATTCGCCACTTGCAGCGCACCGAAGTACGCGAAGCCGAAGAGCCCTTCGGCAGCGAACAACGCGGCAGTTCCGCCATGCCGCACAAACGCAACCCCGTCACCTCCGAGCAAATCTGTGGGCTTGCCCGTATCGTGCGCTCGAATCTGGTCGCCTCATTTGAAAATGTAGCACTATGGCACGAACGCGACATTTCCCACAGCTCCGTCGAGCGTATTATTTTGCCGGACTCCACCATCCTCGTCGATTACATGCTCGCCAAAATGACCACCATCATTGCGGACATGCGCGTCTTTCCCGAACGCATGTTGCGCAATCTGGAATTGACGCATGGCCTGGTTTTCTCCGGCCAGCTGCTGCAGGACCTGGTGGAAAAGGGCATGCCCCGCGACGAGGCCTACAAAGCGGTACAAGAAAATTCCATGGCCGCGTGGGAATCAGAATCAAGTTTTCGCGACCGCGTCGCTAAGGATAGCCGCATCACAAAATATCTAGATGCCGCCGCGCTAACCCATACCTTCGACTTGAAGCGCCAGCTTCGGCACGTAGACGCCATCTTCGCGCGCGTCTTCGGCGAGCCAGCCAGCGGCACGGCCAAAAAACAAAACGCCGGCTGATTTTATCAGCCGGCGTTGACAGCCTCTTCTAGATTGAAACTGCATCTAGCTGCGGAGGCGGAAACTCAATCCTGAAAATCGATACTAACGAAAATTACTCCACGCGCTGCACATAACGCGCTTCGGTGGTGTCCACCTTTACACGGTCGCCTTCATTCACAAAGGGCGGCACCTGAATTACGAGGCCGGTCTCCAGGGTAGCTGGCTTTCCCACCGCGCTGGCAGTGGCTTTCTGCAGCGTCGGCTCGGTCTGCACCACTTTCATTTCCATGGTATCCGGCAAATTTATACCGATGGCTTTCTCTTCAAAAAATTCCACATGCACGATGGTATTGGGAATCAGATAAAACACAGTCTCGCCCAGTTCGTCGCGGGTCATCTGCATCTGCTCGTAATTCTTGGTGTTCATGAAATGAAATTCGTCGCCCTCGCTGTACAGATATTCAAACTCCACTTCATCCAAGATGGCGCGATCGACAAATTCTTCCGCGCGGAAACGGTAATCGATCATCGTTCCGGTGCGCAGATTCTTCATGCGCGTCTGCATGGATCCGCGTTTGTTGCCCGGAGTGCGGTGATCCACGCTGAATACGGTGTAAAGCTGCCCTTCATGCTGGATAACCATGCCGGGGCGAAGTTGTGTGGCTTTTGTGCTGCTCATAATCTCCCAATCAAAGGTGGTATCGGAAATTTCGCCGGGCGCCTGCATTCCCAAGGGCTTGTGAAATCACTCGAGGGACGCCGGAACCATCTCCGGCGCTGAATCAACAGTATAAATGCCCCCATTCCGCGTGGTCAATCATGCACGTAGACATGTATCGCACCTAGAGGGTCCCACCTAAGGCAAGAACTAACGAAATAGGTTGCATTCCGCTGTGAAGGTGCACACAATTCGCAATCGCTGTTCGCTCAAATATATTCCATCAAATTATTTTGTTCGCACCGGAGGTGACATGCTCGACCGCCGCAACTTTCTCACTGCCAGTGCCACTGGATTGGCGGCAACTCTGACCTTCCGTGGGAATCTGCTGGCTCAACTCCAGGACGCTCCCTCCTCATTGCCCGATCGGTCTCTCTTCGACAAGAACGAGGAAGCCTACTGGGCAGAATTGCGCAAGCAATTTCTAATTCCCGCAGACGAGATTTATTTGAATAACGGCACTGTAGGCTCCAGCCCAGCGCCGGTCTTGCGTGCCGTCTTCGACGGATATACCACAACCGAAAAAATGGATCAGCAGGATCCCGAGGATTATCCTATCTGGGGTTATGCCGCATGGAACGAGTTCCGCGATCCCTTGGCCGCATTCGTAGGCTGCCATCGAGACGAGATCGCGCTACTGCGCAACGCCACAGAAGCCAACAGTTACATCGCCAACGGTGTCGACCTGAAGCCGGGCGACGAAGTGCTGATGACCGATCAGGAACATCCCGGCGGCGAACACCCATGGAACCTCAGAGCCAAACGCTATGGCATCGTGGTGAAGAAAATCACTCTGCCGCGGCCGGTGAAAGATGCGGCACAGGTGCTTAACCTTTTCAACGAGGCCATCACACCGCGCACCCGCGTTATTTTTTTCAGCCACATCACTACCTTCTCTGGAGTGGTTTTGCCCGCGAAAGAACTCTCTGCGCTGGCCCGTTCCAAAGGCATCCTCTCCGCGGTGGACGGCGCCCATGTTCTCGGCATGATGCGTTGTAACGTGCACGACATTGGTTGCGACATGTACAGTTCCAGCCCGCACAAGTGGCTTCAGGCGCCCAAGGGCTCCGGCTTTCTCTATGTTCGCGACGAAGTGATTGACCGCCTTTGGAACACGATTGCCACGGAAGGCTGGGACGACACGAAGATCCGCGCAGAGCGATTCCAGCGCATCGGCAGCTCCAATGTTCCCGCGCTTTGGGGCCTGCGCGCCGCCATAAAGATGGCTAGCGACATTGGCGTGGACCGCATCGAACGTCGTCACCGCGCCCTTGCCGACTACATGCTTGCGGAAATGACCAAGCGTGGCGCGATTTCCTGGACTTCGCCGGATGCAGCGCTTCGTTGTGCGATCGTCACCGTAAATGTGCCGCCTGTTCCGCGCATGGATTTGGAGAACTGGCTATGGCACAAGCACAGAATCCGCATCCGCGGCGCCGATCCTAACAAGCTGCGATTATCCACGCCGTACTATTTGCAGAAGAAAGACATCGACCGGTTTCTGGAAAAGTTCGACGGCTACAAGCGAGAAAAGAACCTGGCGTAAATCCCAAAAGACCCGCGAAATCACTTGAAGGACGCCGCAACAATCTCCAGCGCTGGAAACGTTTGCGAAATTTGAGTTTACGGCAGGCGACAACTCCGACCGTTGTATTCGGGTTACGCGGCAGCGGGTTAATGCGGCGGACGCGTGAATCGGCCGGAAAGCATTTGCCAGATGCTGAACGAGAATAACAATGCGTGATTTTTGGGTTGCCTGGCCGAAGCGTTATGACACTCGCAAAAATTACAACCCATCCCTTCCGGTTGGGCCGGAAAGGAATGGGCGGCGCTTCAGTTTTGGCTGCTCAGTTAGTTTCCCGACTGCGGGCTGGCTGCGTTCTGGTCGAACTCCAAGGCAAGGCGTTTCCCACCAGGGTAAATTGCGGTGAGAGCTCTGGAGCCATCTGGCCCGGCGGCGGTGCTATAGGCGTCCTGGGGGTTTGGGCTGGCCTGTTCAGTCACGTGGGCGGACAAGGTGGCCACGGTCTGTTTACCTTGCAGAATTTGGACTTGAACGGCCGGGCCGCTGCCATCCCATTCCACCCGGTAATTGCCGGGTTCGATTGCTTTGCCATCGACAACGATCTTGTCAGTTAAGTCAAGTTTTCCTTTATTATTTCCCCCAGCGAGTGCGGCCGAAGAAAACAGAAGCGCGCTACCGAAAAGCATGATTGAGATTCTCGACATTTTCATAAATAGCTCCTTTTATTTTCCGTGCACCGCTCGGTGCAGGACACAGCACGCGTTGCAGCGGAATAGTGTTCAAATCGTTTGGTTACAAAATTCGATGCGGAGCAGAACTGCAGGTTGTGTAAAAAGTTGTTAATGTTTTTCATTCAAAATTTGGCAGAGATAGATCAAAAAAAACACTGCTTCGTAAACAGCGCGTTAATCCACTACCATCTTTGCGAATGTAGATTGTGATTCAGAGGAATCTCTACGTGGTATATGAAAGAGAAACTTCATGCGCCGAATATGGCTTTACCTTTGAGTTCTTTGAATCGCGCTCGACGTTAAACGGTTAGTACAACTTTCCCTTGTGCATGTCCTGCTGCCAGATAACGGAGCGCGTCCGCTGTATCGCGCAACTTGTAACGTCTATCGATGATCGGTACAACTTTCCCGGCTTCCAGAAGGCCTTTCAGAAAAACTAAATCCTTCTGGTTTATATTTGCGATAAACAAAGCCATCTTCTTGCGGCCAATCAGTGACAATAATGCTTCCAGTAAAAAAGCTTGGAGAATCCGGAGCACACTACCTCCGGCCGGGACATAAATTCCGTCCCGACTCAGCGCGCGGCGATAATCCAAAATCGAATGATGTGCGTTTGCCGCGAGGATCAGATCGTAACGCTGCCCGCTCCGTGCGAAATTTACCCGGGTGTAATCGAGGACCTGGTCTGCACCAATCGATCGCGCGATCTCCACATTCCTGGTGCTGCACACCGCGGTAACTTCCGCACCGAACGCTTTGGCAATCTGCACCGCAAATGTACCCACGCCACCAGACGCGCCTTCAATCAGAACTTTGTGGCCTGGCTGGATCCGTCCCTTGTCGCGAAGGCCCTGCAGGGCGGTGCTTGCGGCGATTGGTACCGCTGCCGCTTCTTCAAATGATAAATTGGCCGGCTTCAGTGCCAATTTCTTTTCAAGAGCACATACATACTCGGCAAAGCCCGTGCCTTCGAAACCTGTTACCCCAAACACCTCGTCGCCTGCCTGAAACTGCTGTACATTTTTGCCCACCGCTTCCACTCGCCCGGCAATATCACAACCGAGTACCTTCTGTTTCGGCGTTCGCAGTCCCGGGATCACGCGGTTCCACGGCATACCTTTCATCAAGAACAAGTCCAGTGGATTTACCGAAGCCGCAAAAAGTTTGATCAAGACTTCATCGTTTGCCGGCGCAGGTGTTGCGATCTCCGCGAACTGCAGCACATCCGGTGATCCGTATTGTGCGCGTACAACCGCTTTCATAGATTGCTCTGCGATTCGCCGACACGCTTACTCTAGGCCCTCCACTACGTACAAACTGCCCAGCACTCGCCGCGTGTTATACACATAGGTCTTGCTGTCCTCGGCGTAATACGCCCTCACGTTGAATATCGATCCGGCCTTTTCGCTCAATTCCACTTTCTGCAGCAAGGTTCTCCTTCCCGACGGCAGTTCCACTCGAAATATTTGTGCTTCCCAAGGAGTCGCAGTTGTTACCAGCAGTGCTTGGCCATCTTTTGTCCATTTTTCGATGAGGTCCTGGCGAGCAACGCCCGGAATCAATTGCACTTTCTGTGTACCTCGATTGAACACCACGGCTTCGCCGGCCCCGTTGCGTCCTGCGATGTTTTGTCCATCCTTGGCCACGGCGACGCCCGCAAAATCTGCAGGACCGAGTTCTTGCGGTTTACCACCCTGCAGGTCCATCTCATAGGTTCGCAGCGGTTGGCCTTCCTTCGAGGCTTGCAGCAGTACGTGCTGGCCATCCGGAAACCACGCCACAGTTGTAAAATTCGCAATGTCTCCCAACGCCAAGCGGCGGCTCTCACCCGTTCCGACCGGATATAGCGCTAATTGTGGTGGTCTCGACAAGAGCGGCGCCGCCGCAGTCGTTCCGTCTGGCGAAAATCTCGGAGTCGCACCCTCTCCCAGTGCTGTTGGCGCGGAGCCATCCAATTTGCGGTACACCACCATGTACAACGACCCGGCAGGCCCTCCCCATTCGGAAAATAAAATTGCGTTTCCGTCCGGCGATACATCGCCCAACCCCGATCCATTAAACCATCCCAGTGCTCGGCGCTCTTTTCCCGTCGAGGGATCGATTCCCAAGATCTCTGATCGTAATTCTTCACTGCAAAGGAGCACGCGCCCGTCGCTGGCTACATCCATTAGTCGCGTTCCATGCGGAGCCGTTAGGACGTGACGGTCCTTCCCGGCAAGGCTCACTCCATAAAGTTGTCGGTCTGCGCCGGTCGCAGGGCCGTTCGCGGAAAACCATATCTCGCTTCCGCCGCGAGCCCATGCCAGGCCTTGTGTAGTCTCATATTCCTTCGTCAGTTGCTTGTGATTACCAGCCTCATCCACCGTCGCGACCCAGCCCCGGTCGTCGTCGAACACCGGGTGTTCCAGGAAGGCGACCTCTTTCCCGCTTGGCGAGACACGCACAGCGTCAAGGTAACCACTGGTGGTATAAATCACTTTCCCCATAGGAAATTCCAGTTGAACTTTCTGGTTAGCCATCCGCGCCACCGCCAGCGTCTTTCCATCGGGGGCGTAGTCCGCTGCAATAACACCGTTCGCCACGACGCGCGGCGTGCCCCCGGACATCAGCGCCTGCGCCAAAGTTCCACTTAGAAAATTCGCGTGCCACATGGGGTCCACGGCGATCTGCATATCTCCGGTGGTCGAAAGTCCCAGCAATATTGCACTCGGCAAATCCACCTTGCTTGATTGTGGAAATTCCATTCGCACCGTATAAATCTGTAGAGGATTGCTTTCCCACTGCGCGCTGTACACCACGGTCTGGAGGTCTTTCGCAAAACGCGCGTTGGAGATATAGCCCTGCTGATACGTCAGCCGGGTGTATTTTGGCGCAACGTTCGCGGACCATCGCCGCCCGACTATCCACATCCCAGCACCCAGCGCCAGGCCACCGAGTATTATCGCGACCCAGGGCAACCATGCTCTCGTCGCTTTTGGGTGTTGAACGGTCTGCGCGGCCGACGTGGATGTGCCGCTGAGCGCTTCAATCGCGAACGCCAGATCGCTGGCCGACTGGAAGCGGCGCTCGACATTTTTCTCAAGGCATCGTCCCAGAATTCGTTGCAGCCCGATCGGTCCTTGCCATCCCGTGTCGCTCAACTCCGGCGGCTCTTCACGCAAAATTGCTGTCATGGTCTCTGCGGCGGTGTCGCGTTTAAACGCACGTTTCCCGGTCAACATTTCGTACAGCACCGCGCCAAAGCTGAAAATATCCGAGCGCGCATCGCTCGTCGTTCCACGCACTTGTTCGGGCGACATGTACCCGATGGTGCCCATCACCACCCCGGGCAGTGTTCCGGGACTCGTCAGCGTTTTTGCGGTCACGCCGTTTTCTTCGGGTTGCACCAGCTTCGCCAGCCCGAAGTCGAGGACCTTGACGCGTCCATCGCGGGTGATGAACACGTTCTCCGGCTTCAGATCGCGGTGCACCACTCCTTTGTTGTGCGCTGCGGCAAGTCCCTGCGCGATGCCCAGTCCGTATTCGATGGCGCGCTTCACCGGCAAGGGCCCCGCGTCAAGCTTTTCCCGCAGCGTTTCGCCGTCAAGCAATTCGCTCACAAGAAATGGCGCGCCTTCGTGCGTGCCGGTGTCGTGGATGCCCAGAATGTTTGGATGGTTGAGAGCCGCAATGGTGCGAGCTTCCTGCTCAAACCGGCGCAAGCGGTCCGCGTCTTTCACCAGTGCCTCGGGCAGGACTTTGATCGCGACGTCACGCTCCAGCCGCGTGTCTCGCGCGCGGTAAACTTCGCCCATTCCTCCAGCACCTATCGCCGCGACGATTTCGTAGGGACCTAATTTGCCTCCAATGGAGAGAGCCATTTTTGTGAGGGGATTATACAGATTCGAGAGTGAAATAGTTTGTTGCTCTCCTGAAGCGGCCTGAACGCCTCGGTAATACATGAATCAGATCAATGGAATCAGAGAAAATCACATCTCTGATTACGGGACCTATACTGATTGAAGCGCGCCAAGGCCGATTAACGCTGCGGTCAATTCGATTCATGCTGAATCCTTACGGTTTATTTGCAATGTGGTCTTTCGCGGCGTCGGACATGATTTTTTCTATCTGGTCGGGGTCGCGTGGTAATCGCTCGCTGAGAAGTTTGTAGCCATCGGGTGTGATGAGCACGTCGTCTTCGATGCGCACGCCCAAATTTTCTTCGGGGATGTAAATGCCGGGCTCCATGGTGACGACCATGCCGGGTTGCAATGGCTGGCAGTATTCGCCGGGATCGTGGACATCGAGGCCAATGTTATGGCCGAGACCGTGAATGTAATACTGCCCGAGCGATTTGCCGTGGAGGTCTTTGCCGTGCGAGTTGATGTAATCGTAAGAGACCTTGTACGCGCTGTGGCCGCCTTTTTTGCACAGATCAACTCCAGGCTTTAGGGTCGCCATGGCCGCGTTTTGCGCGCCTAGCACGATGTCGTAAATCTCGCGTTGGCGAGCGGTGAACTTTCCATTGGCGGGCAAAGTGCGCGTAATGTCCGCGGAATATCCGGAATATTGCGCCCCCACATCCAGGACCACGATATCGCCGTCTTCAATTTTCCGAGCAAGCTTGTCATAGTGCAGCGCCACGGAGTTAGGCCCGGCGCCCACGATGGGCGCGTAGCCTTCTCCTTCGGAGCCACCCATGGCGTGCACTTCCACCATTTTTGCGACGATTTGATACTCATAAAGTCCCGGCCGCATCATTTTCATGGCTTCCAGTTGTGCGTCCAGGGAAAGCTCGATGGCCTTTTCTAGAAACGCAATTTCCCCCGGCGATTTAATTTGGCGCAAAGCATAAATATTTTGGCGAATATCTTTCAGCTTGGCCTGCGGCGCGGCAATCCCGAGCCAGTCAACGACAGCTTTCTCGTGCGGGTAGCCGCCCAGTTCTTTTTCGTAGGGAAGAATGGTGTAAACGGTGGGAAAGTTTTTTGTGAGTTTTTCAACCTCGGCACGCATGTCGGCAAAAGGCTTGACGGTAGCGAATCCGGTGCGTGCAGCGATGTCCGGATCAGTCGGCGACATGCGCACGCCATTCCATTTTTCTTTGGCGGGATCCTTGGCAGGCAAGAAAAGCATTTCGCGCGGACCCGATGAAGCATCATCGCGCGCGACAGAAGACGATCCGTTGTCGTGCTTTGGAGCGGGGAAAATAATCAGCCCGGCCCCTTCTTCGTTATGACCAGTCAAATAGTAAAAATTTTCTTCCTGGGCAAAGACGTTCGTTTGCGAAGCTTCTTCGCGCCCGGTGAAGCCCCACAGAATAATGGGGCCCTCGGCTTGCGCGGAAAGTTGCGCGCGGCGCCCGGCGTAAATGATGTTCGGTTCGCGGTCGCGGCGTTGTTGCGCGCTTAATTGCGGCGCGGAGAGAGCTGCGGCGAAACAAAGGCCGGCCATCACGGTGAAAATCACAAAACAAGTAACCAAATTTCTGCAGCGGTCTTGCAATCGAGCCAAAGATACACTGAACACGCACCGGTTTTGCGTGTGGGCAAAAGCCTGACGACTCACGGATTCTCCTTGAGTAACCACCACAATGATGCGGCCCGGGGCAAGCGGGGATCTTTGCAAAGAGCACTTTTAAGATAAATGCCAGACGCGGTCCATCAGGTTCAGCGCGAATAGCAGACGCGTGCTCTACTGCGGCGATTGTATCTGAATTATTCCCGGCGGCCAAAATGACCACCCAAAGGGCCGGCCTTTGCTTCGATAAGATTTTTTGCGGATGGAAAGCCGGCGGTCATTTACGGAAGCTTTCTGGGGAGCATGATACGCTGATAACGATGGCTAAACTGCCATTTCGATCGGGGTATTCGATTGCCCAAGCGATTCGTTGTATTTCTCACTATCTTTCAAACAGTTTTAATTGTGGTCCATGGGTTTCTTTTTCTCACCTCGGTTTATTTTTTGGCGCCGCATATCCAAGGAGAAGCCCGCGCTTATGATTTCAGTCCGCGGCGTCATTGGCGGTTGCTGATTGCCCTGGCCATTTTGTCGGTCAGCTTTCTTGCCACATCCATTATCGGTTTCCGGCTTACAAACGCGGTTTTGCGATTTGTGTATCGCGTTACTGCGGTGTGGCTGGGATTCGTAAACTATGCATTTTTCTCGAGTGTGCTGTGCTGGCTGGTGTATCTGGCCGTGCGGTTAGGGGGAGCGAGAATAGAACGCCACTATTTCGCAGGGGCTTTCCTCGGATTATCCGTAGCCGTGACCGCTTACGGAGTGATTAATGGTGAGTGGACGCGCCTAAGGCGCATCATCGTGAAACTGCCGAAACTGCCGGAGTCCTGGCGTGGGCGGACGGCCGTTTTAGTTAGCGACCTACACCTCGGGAACTATCGCGCGTTTGGATTCATTCGGCGCGTTGTAAAGATGGTCCTGCGGCTGAAGCCCGATGTGGTATTTATCGCCGGCGATTTGTACGACGGCACTCCTGCCGATCTAGCGAGGCTGGCCGAACCTCTACGGAGGTTGAAGCCGCCGCTGGGCGCATTTTTTGTGGAAGGCAATCACGAAGAATTTACAGATCGAACAAAATATTTGAACGCGGTGGCAGCTACCGGCGTGCGTGTACTAGAAAATGAAAAGATAATTGTGGATGGTCTGCAGATTGTTGGGGTTACCTACCGAGACGCGACGCATGGCGAACATTTTCGCAAAACGCTGCAAAGAACAGGATTCAATCGCGGGCAAGCTAGCGTTTTGCTGACTCACGCGCCCGATCGCGTTCAGGTTTCCGCCGAAGAGGGAGTTTCGCTGCAGCTTTCGGGACATACCCATCACGGGCAATTCTGGCCATGGACAATGGCCGCCGAGCGAATGTACGGCAAATACGTTTACGGGCTGCAATGCCTGGGCGAACTGCAGGTTTACACTTCGTGTGGCGCAGGCACGTGGGGGCCGCCATTGCGGGTGGGAAGCAGTCCGGAAATCGTTGCGATCGAGTTTGTCTAACGAGGCATTTGGTGCCGCTGTGGAATGCCAGTAAAGAAGAATCAGTCTTCCGGATATATTTTCTCTTCGTTTCGTCTGACACTAAAATTCAAAAAAGTTAACCTCTGCGGTACATAACGCAGAGGTTGTCATGCCCAGTTCTTCTTGGCCCTCCCTTGCCCTCAAAATATGTCATTGCAAAGCCGGAAACTTATGGGCTACCCAAAATTTAGAAAATTTAAATGGATCAATGTATTTTCTCGTAACGACATTGTTTCGGGACATCTGAAATTTTACGACCTGCCCGGATATCAAGACGATCCGGTTCCCCCAGTGGCGGTGCAAAATATTAAAGATAGAGACGCGGCTGTTCGGCTCGTTGCGCACGTGTAGTACTGGAAGAACAAAACGGTGTGGCTGCAATTGCTTTCACAAATCGCGCCGTAGCGGATGGCTATAGAAGCCCGGTGAGCGGAGAATGGTTTAGAAGCCGGGAGCGCCCGAGGCCGCGGGCCGCATTTCCGGAGGAGTTTCCACTTCGAAGCGGAGATGCGCCAAGTAGGTTTGACCCAGCGACATGAAACCGGTGTACAGGTAGCCCCATACAAAGAGAAGCAGAAACGGCACGGTAGCGTAGTTTTCATTCGCCACTGCGTAAACAACGGTGAGCGCGAAATACACACCTAAGAAAATTTCCGCGTAAGGCATCCAGCCGGCTTTATTTCTATAGGACTTCTTGGCGTAGGAACCTTGTTTGCCGGCAATGTTGTATTTGGGCGTGCGCGCAAACTCGCTTTTCTTTCCCGCGATGGCTTCGATTACTGCTTGCGCGTTGCGAACGGAGATACCAATTCCGGTGGCCATCACGAAAGGCAGATAGAGAAAGGTGCGGTACCAGGTTTTGGGACGCAATTCTCTTTGCGCCACGAGATAAAAACTCGAGATCGAGCATGTGGATGCCAGAAACAGCGGCAGGTCGATAACCAGCATCTGAATCCAACCCTGGTAGAAACGCACAATCATGGCGGGCAGCAGCATGGTAGAGAGCAACACCATCAGCGGGTAGCTGATGTTGGCGGTAAGATGAAAAAACGCTTCGGACTTCACGTGCCATGGCACGTTGGCTTTAAAAACTTTGGGCAGGATTTTCTTGGCTGTTTGCATCAAGCCTTTGGCCCAGCGCGCTTGCTGAGCTTTGAAGCCGTTCATATCCACGGGAAGCTCAGAAGCGCACTCAATGTGCGGCAAATATAAAAATTTCCACCCCACAAGCTGCGCACGATAAGAAAGGTCGGTGTCTTCGGTGAGCGTGTCGTGTTGCCACCCGCCGGCTTGATCGATGGCTTTTCGCCTCCACACTCCGGCAGTGCCATTAAAATTAAAAAACGTGCCGCGGCGGGACCGTGCGCCATGCTCCACGACAAAGTGGCCGTCGAGCAAAATGGTTTCCACCTGGGTGAGCAGCGAATAATCGGTATTGAGATACGTCCAGCGCGTTTGCACCATGCCGATACCGGCGCCGCCGCTGGGATTCTTGAAGTACGGGATGGTTCGTTGTAGAAAATCCCGCGCGGGAACAAAGTCGGCATCAAAGATGGCTACAAACTCGCCTTTGGCAGTTTTCAAGCCGTTTTCCAGCGCTCCGGCTTTGTAACCTTCGCGATTGCTGCGATGAATATAGGTTATGGGCATGCCCTGAGCGGCGAAACGCTCGACGCAGTTACGCGCGACCTGCTGCGTTTCATCGGTGGAATCGTCCAGGACTTGCACATCGAGAAGTTCAGGCGGGTAATCGAAGCGGGACACGGCCTCGACGAGGCGCTCGATCACATAGCGCTCGTTGTAAATAGGCAGTTGGATACTGACGCGCGGCCATTCGGTAACCGGCGGCGGCTCCGCCGGAACATTGTTACGGTATGCGTAATAGTCATAAACCAGCCAATAGCGGTGCAGCCCATACAGCGCCAGAATAAAAAGCACGATGAAGTAGGGAATCATCATGGCCAAGTCGAAGCCATTGGCGTGGTAGACGCCCGAGAAGGTGCGATCAGTGATTTTGTGCCAGTAATGGCCGAGAGAACTTTGCGTGGCCAACAGAGCTACGAACGATGGAGTCTGCACGATAGTCTTTACGCCGATAACTCAGTCTTACTCGAGCGCCTCGGCGAGATGATTATAGTGCAAAATCGATGCGAAACTGCCTCTCTAGAGAAGAAAAATGATGTACATCGCTGATTTCTAAGCTGTAGGTTAGAAACACCTTAGCCTCGATATCAGCTGAGATTCGCATTATCATCCCTTGTTGGATATGAACGTGGTAGGACGCACCAGAGGACTGTAGGTTAAATAGAATTTTTTGGTAACAGGTGCACGGGGTCGAGCGTCCCTAAGATTGGGATCACCAGAGTCAGTCGGGCTTGACCGGCCAAAACTTTTTGATCAGGAACCGCCGATGACTAACCACAGAATGAGGCGAAGAGATTTTATTCGATCCGCTAGCTATGGGTTTGGCGCGGCATGGCTGGACGGAAGCGCGTTGGTACCCGCGGCGTTTTTGCGCGCGCCGTTGCCGCGTAAATTTACGGCCACCGATACGGTGACGCTGGGTAACACCGGAATTACAACCAGCCGTCTGGCGATGGGCACCGGCACTGTGGGAGTTGGACACCATTCCCATCAGACCGATTTGGGAGTGGCGGGGCTTTCCGCGCTGCTGCTGAATGGGTACGAGCGGGGTTTGCGATTTTTTGATGCGGCGGATTCTTACGGCAGCCACCCGCATGTAGCGGAGGCCTTGAAGCATGTGCCGCGCGATAAAG
>DATHMG010000047.1:0-24010 GCA_035487275.1 Candidatus Acidiferrum sp.
TGCGCGTTACTCCAATGGCATTCTCGCCTTTGCCTCGCAGGGACTTCAGCAGGTCGTAGCAAGTCGCCACCACCATCGTCGGAATCGACAAGAAGAACGAAAACTCCAGTGCCGACGCCCGCGACATCCCCGCTATTTGCCCCGCCGCGATCGTCGACATCGATCGCGACGTACCAGGAAACACCGCCGACAATATCTGGCATGCGCCAATCCAAATCGCCTGCCCCAGATGCATGTTCTCCATCTCCCAAGTATGTATCCGGCTGCCAATCGCCGCCGGACCTGCTAGCTCCCACTTCGCGTTCATGGCATCCACAATCCACATCACCACACCGCCGATCAGCAGGGAACTCCCCATGATGTACAGGCTCTCTAGATGCTTCCCGATCACCTTCGTCAGCAAGAACGCCGGCACCGCCGTTACCACAAACGCTACGCTTACCAGCCCCAGGGGATGCGTCAAAATCGTCCGGTCGCCCTTCTCGCCCTTCGGAAACGTGGACAAGAACTTCACGATGCGCTCTCGAAAGTACACTGGCAGGCAAAGGATCGCCCCCAGTTGAATCACGATGGTGTACATCTTCCAATAACCGCTCTGCAAGCTGATGTGCAAAAGGACTTCGGCAATCCGCAGATGCGCCGTGGAACTAACCGGTAAAAACTCCGTCAACCCTTCGACAATCCCCAACACCACGGACATTAGATAATCGTTCAAAACCCCTCCGGTTTTCTCTCAGCTTACACAAAGGTAGACGTTGCACTGTGACAGTTTTTAAATTCCGTATCGTTACTGAAGCGTAGCTAGATTAACAAACCTTTCGTCGCGACCGTCGCAATTCTTTACTGATGTTTATTGGTTTTGCCCGGATGGAAGCATTTTCCTCATTTCATAACCATCGATACGGTTCAAGTAGTAGCGCTTCAACATACCTTCGACGATGTAACCGTGACGTAACCAGAAGTTCACAGCAGCCAGATTATTCACAGCCGTTTCCAGAAACACTGTCCGTACACCACGCGCTGAGCAGCCATTTTCCGCTGACTTTAGCAGCAGCGAGCCGACACCACTCCTTCGATGGCCCTCGGCAACGTCCAGCGTGATGATGTGCGCGACCGGCCCATCGAGTTCACTTAAAATGAACCCGGCGATGTCGTCTTCTTCTACGGCAAGCAGGCACTCCGTGGATGAAAGTGCCAAAAAATAACGTAAGGTAGTCTTGGAATACGCAATGCCGCGCGGAAAACACGACTGGTCAAGTCTATAGAGCGCGTCAAAATCATGCGGCTGGTAGGCGCGGACCAGCACTTCAGTCGCGCGGCACGATGCGGCCAAGGGCTTTGCGCACACTAATCATGTCCTCGCCGTAGCTGCTATGAGCCTTTCGAATTTTTGCAAGCTGGTTGCTAACGCGGCCTGTTCAGAGTTTGCCCGGTCTTAGAGCTTGACGGTTACGGTTTTTACTTCCGTGTAGTTGGCGAGTCCGTATTCGCCGAGTTCGCGTCCGATGCCGGATTGCTTAAATCCGCCGAATGGCGCGGCAGCGTCGAAGACGTCGTAGCAGTTCACCCACACCGTTCCGGCGCGCACGTTGTCGGCGATGGCGTGAGCTTTGGTAATGTCCTTAGTCCAAACCGCGGCGGCCAGGCCGTAGAGCGATTTGTTGGCGCGCTCCACGACTTCGCCAATATCCTTGAACCGAAGTATGGACATCACCGGCCCAAAAATCTCTTCCTGAGCGATTTTCATGTCGTCGTTCACATCGGAGAAAACCGTGGGTTCGATGAAAAATCCCTTGTCGCCGACGCGATTACCGCCAGCCATCAGCTTGGCTTTTTGCTGCTTGCCGGAATCGATGTAGCCCATCACCTTGGTGAATTGCTCCTGGTCCACTTGTGGGCCCTGTTCGGTATTTTTGTCGAAGGGATTGCCCACGGTCCGCTTCTTGGCGCGCGCGGCGCTGCGCTCCACGAATTCGTCGTAGACCTTGTCTTCGACGAAAGTACGCGAACCCGCGCAGCAGCATTGCCCTTGGTTGAAAAACAGCGCGAAATGCGAACCTTCGATGGCCTTATCCATGTCGGCGTCCGCGAATACGATGTTGGGACTCTTGCCGCCCAGCTCCAGCGTAACGCGCTTCAGGTTCGATTCGGCCGCGGCTTTCATAACCAAGTGCCCCACCTCGGTCGAACCTGTGAAGGCCACCTTATCCACGTCCATGTGGCGCGCCAGTGCCGCCCCCGCTGTGGGGCCGTAACCAGGCAACAAATTCAAAACGCCAGGAGGGAATCCCGCTTCCAGCGCCAACTCACCGACGCGCAAGGCAGACAAAGGAGTCTGCTCCGCGGGTTTCATCACCACCGTGCAGCCCGTCGCCAATGCCGGGCCCAGCTTCCAGGCCTGCATCAGCAGCGGAAAATTCCACGGAATAATCTGCGCCACTACTCCAACAGGCTCATGTTTGGTGTACGTGAAATAGTTGCCGTTCACCGGAATGGTTTTGCCCTGAAGTTTGTCCGCCCATCCCGCATAGTAGCGGTAACAGGCGATCGTCAGAGGTAAGTCCGCCGCGCGAGCCACGCTATACGGCTTTCCGTTATCCAGCGCTTCGAGTTGGGCAAGCTCATCAAGATTTTTCTCGATCAAATCGGCAAGCTTGAACATGAGGTTGCCGCGTTGCGAAGCGGTCATCTTGCGCCACGCGCCTTTTTCAAACGCAGCGCGAGCGGCCGCCACCGCCTTATCCACATCGGCAGCATCTGCCTCTGCGATCTGCGCAATCTCCTCGCCCGTCGAAGGATTGATCGTGGGAAAAGTTTTGCCCGAAGCACTGTTTACCCACTTTCCGTTGATCAGAAGTTTAGTGGCATTAATTTTGACATCCGGTTCCATCACGGTCGTTGCTGTAGCCATTTTTCAACCTCCTACGATGTACATTTTTATTTAATTTCAAGTTGCGGTGGCTAGCCTGCTGCCGAACCTAGCCCGTCTATCGCTGAGGCCCATTTGGCCATCTGGCGTCAGACCTTCGGCTCGACACATGAGCCGGCGAAAAGAAGCCTATACCCCTGCTCGAATGGAGGCAAGTCCTGTCGAGGAGAACAACCTTGAGAACATTTGACCCCGGGTTCAACGGACAATAATGAGTGTGGGGGAGGGGTTTGATCAGGTGGATTCCCGGACTGAAGCTAAGACTAAAGTTCCTCGTTCTTGCGTTCCGGGATTACGCCCAGGATTTCAGGCGCGGATTGCGACTTTGATGGCACGTTAAGAGCGCCGGCCTGCGTCGCGCCAGTATTCGCCAGCTCATTCGCGGATCGCCGTTGATGAATTGGCTTGCTCAGCCACGTCGTGATGGGCGCCCCCGCTAACCTCCGAAACGGTTGCAGCCCCTTGGTAATCATTCTGCGACGTACACTGCCTATCCGGTAGCCAGCGGAATGCAGCGCCGCCGTCGATGACTGATATACGAGGCTCCTAACATCCGCTTCCGTTGAAGAGTTTTTCGCTGGCGATTGCCAAAGCCATCCGTAAAATCGAGAAATGCAATCTTCACAACGAAACGGGCGTACCAGCAGAATGGGCAGGAAAACGCGCTCCCCGAGACTCCGTTTTGACCTTCTTAATCGAGAACTGCCGCAATTCGAGCAGGTCATTCATTTAGCCCGCAACGCGCGCAAAAAATATCAGAAATGGCTGAAACACACAATACTACTGTTCATTTAGCCCAAGGTGCGCCAAATGGCAAGTGGCCTAGATTCAGTGGATTACGAGTTAGCTTAGGGATCAAAAGAGGCGGCACATAGCATTACCGCCCTGCCGTTTGGCGCACCGGCACAGCGGATTCGTCTTTCGCGCTTTGCGATTGACGCTCACGCGTTCCTTTGGGCTGGAATTCAAAGGACAAGACTTCCGTCTTCTGCCGGCCGTGAACCGAAGCCTTGATTTTTTGGGCGCACGTCGCCAAAAACATCGGCCAGCCTCGAGCCAGGACACCTATGGCCGTGCCATAAAGCCCAGCCGTAAAAGCTGACTTGATCCAAAAAAATACTGGCGCACCCAGCACTGCGTATCGTTCCCTTCGTAAAGTCGAACCTCCCGGATACACCCCGGATTTTTCGCGCTCCATTACTTTGTTCAGGCCCTCGACCATGCCAGGAACCCGGTGCCGCACATTGCTCGAATGGATTCGATACCCTTTCGTGCAAGGCGACAAAATCTGAACGGTGGGCCCGGAGTTTCCCAGTTTCATCAACAAATCGATATCTTCCAGCGGGAAAAATTGGTCGGTCCAGCCATTTACGGCCTGGAAAACTTGACGAGCAACCACGATTGCGCTCCCACCAGCCTGATATCGTCTGTCTCTCTTCAGCAACAGTTCATACTCGGCAAATTCGATTTGGTGCGGAACGCTCGCCGATTGTAAATGCTGCAGGGAACTCTCGAACCACTGCATGCAGCTTAAAATAATTTGTGGCTTCTTGGCGTCGACAATGCGCCCGTATACGTCCAACGCCCAAGGCAGCATCACATCATCGCCATCCAGGAATACAAAATATTCACCAGTGGCCATGGCCGCGCCCAGGTTTCGCGAAGTGGTAACCCCTTGGTTGGTCTGAAATGCCGCCAAATGAATCTTGTCGCCGTACTCTTTGAGGATTTGTGGCGAAGCATCGCTGGAAGCGTCGTCCACCACCACAATTTCTTTTGCTTCGTAGCCTTGCTCCAACGCGGAGTTCACAGCATCCCGGATGTACGCACTCTGATTATGAGAGGTGATGATTATGCTGAAGCGCGGCGCATCCAGGAAGCTTCCTCTGATCATGCGGGAAGTCTAGCATCCGGCCACCGCGTGCAAGCGAGATCGGTTGGCAGTGTTTCGTTTTTGTAAACCCCGCATTCCCCGAGGTCGAAGCCTTCAGAGCGCTCGACAATTGAATGAGCAGGAGCCGCCGCGCGACCTTTATGAGGGTTCGCCAACCGCTTGCGCTGCAGTTGCCGGCACCGCCGGACGTCCCACAATGTACGCCACGCTGGCGCTGGCAAGCATTAACAACGCAGCCAGGTAATATGGCGCGCCGGGAACATGCACGCTCACATGCCGAGAAATTGCGATTGCGAAAACCTGCGTAAATAGCAACGGCCCAATCATCCCGGTAATCGCTCGCAGACTATTGATCGCGCCCTGCAGCTTTCCTTGAGAAGTGGGATCCACCCGCTGGGACATGAGTGATTGCATAGCTGGCCCGGCAATGCCCCACAAAGCAATCAGAGGAATCGCCGCGAACGCCATCCATCCTCGCGACGCCAGTGCAAATGCCATGAAAGCCAGAAAGCCAAATGTTAAACCGGCCAGTAAGCTGAACCGCTCTCCGAAACGTTTCACAAATGGACCCACAAGCAAACCGGACGCCAGGCTTACGCATACTCCCACGGCCGCAAGCGAAAGTCCGATGGTGCGTTCGCTCCATCCATAGCGGTAATCGGCATACAGCACGAAAATCGTGGGCAGCACCTGGTGCGCCAAATAATAAAGCACCGTAACGATAGCCAAACCGCCAAGTTCCGGATGCGATCGCAACAGCGTCAAGGCGCCGAGAGGATTCGCCATGTGCCACGCTTTCTTCGAGCGGCGCTCCGGCGGCAGCGATTCCGGCAAAATAAAAAATCCATAAATCGCGTTCGTCAGGCTTAACCCGGCAGCGATCCAGAAGGGGAGTCGCAAATGCACGTTACCCAATAGTCCGCCTACCGCAGGACCAATAATGAATCCCAGTCCAAAGGCTGCGCTGATCAGTCCGAAGTGTTTGGCGCGGCGCTCGGGTGGAGTTACATCGGTGACGTAGGCAAACGCCGTGGAAATATTAGACGTGGTGATTCCGGAAATAAGCCTGCCCACGAACAGCCAGCTCAGTGTCGGCGCCAGCGCCATTAAAATGTAATCGAAGCCCAATCCGGCGCAGGAGATGAGAATGATGGGGCGCCGTCCAAAGCGATCCGACCATGCGCCCAATATGGGAGAAAAAATAAACTGCATAGCCGCCCATGCGAACCCGAAGTATCCCGTGATAGTCGCAGCGCTCGCAATGTTGCCGCCTTTGAATTGAATGATCAGGTTGGGCAGGACTGGGGCAACGATGCCAAGGGCCAGAAAATCTAACAGAATGGTGATAAAAATAAAAATAAATGCGGCCTGGCCAAAGCGCGACGCGGGAAGGGACGGGTCCGGACCGGGCGCAATCTCGCCAGGCACACTTTCTTGAGCAGATGGAACCGAATCAGCCATTAGAAAAATAATGCTGCGCTAGACTTCCAGAATCACCGGCAAAATAAGCGGGCGCTTGGACGTATGTTTATTAATATAACGCTTCAGGTCCACTCGGATTTTTTCCTTGATGACGCTCCAGTCGGATTTTTCTTCCGCGTTGGATTGCTCCACGGTATTGATGATCACCGCGCGGGCACCGGCAATTAACTCCTGGCCATTATCGCTCATCAATCCGCGAGTCACGATTTCCGGATGCGATTCCATTTTACCGGTGTGTTTGTCGATAGCGATGATGGAAACCACCACACCATCCTCGGAAAGATGTTTGCGGTCGCGTATCACCACCTCTTCAATCTCTTCCAGCGAACCGGAATCCACGCACACCCTTCCGGCCGTCACCGGATCGCGGCGGTGCACGCCATCTTCAGTGAATTCGATGGTCTTGCCGTCTTCAAGCAGCAAAATCTCTCCGGAAACGCAGCCAATCTGGTGCGCCAGCGCCGCGTGTCTGAAAAGATGACGGTATTCCCCGTGTACCGGGATGAAGTATTTCGGTTTCACCAGTTGCAGCAAAAGCTTTTGTTCTTCCTGACTGGCATGCCCGGAAACGTGGATCGTCCCCGCGGAGTTATCGTAGTAAACCAGCGCGCGCCTGCGGAACATGTGGTCTAGCATGCGAAAAATTGCTTTTTCATTTCCCGGAATGATGCGGGCCGAAAGTATGACTGAGTCATTCTCGTCCACCGAAACAAAGCGGTGATTGTCCACCGCGATGCGCGACAGTGAAGACATCGGCTCCGCCTGGCTACCGCTGGCCAGAATCACAATGCGCTTGGGATCGAAGCCGCGAATGTCCGGCGGCCGCACCACCATACCGTCCGGAATCCGCAAACACTCCAGCGAGTGCGCGATTTCCACGTTGTCGACCATACTGCGTCCCACGAACGCCACTTTGCGTCCCACGCGCCCGGCGATGTCGATAACCTGCTGAATGCGATGAATCGAGGACGCGAAGCACGACAAAATCACGCGACGCGGGGCCGAGCGGCACAGTTCCTCGATGCGCGGCACGATAGCGCGCTCCGACGGTGTAAAGCCTGGCCGTTCGACGTTGGTGGAATCACTGAAGAGCGCCAGCACGCCTTCGTTTCCGTAGCGCGCAAATGCATGAAGATCAAAGGGCACGCCGCCTACTGGAGTCTGATCAATCTTGAAGTCGCCAGTATGGATAATGACTCCCACCGGTGTACGTATCGCGAGGGCTACGCAATCGATGGTGCTGTGCGTCACGGAGATAAATTCAACCTCGTATGGCCCGATTTCGATCCTTCGGCCGGGTAACACTTCGCGCAGCGTCGTGGATTGCAACAAGCCAGCTTCTTCAAGGCGTTTTTTTACCAGCGCAAGCGTAAACCGCGTTCCGTACACCGGCACATTCAAATCGCGCAGAATGTATGGCAGCGCGCCGATGTGATCTTCGTGGCCATGTGTCAGCACGATGGCGCGGACGTGCTCACGGTTCTGCTTTAAATAGGTAATGTCGGGGATGACCAGGTCCACGCCCAGCAGTTCCGACTCAGGAAACATCATGCCCGCGTCGATGACCATAATGTCCTGGCCGAACCGCAGGGCCATCATGTTCATTCCGAATTCGCCGAGACCGCCGAGGGGAATTACCGTGAGGGATTGCGACGAACTTTTATTCAATGAAGCGTTATTCAATGAAGCGTCATCTCCAAAACGCGGTGCTGAATCGTATCATAGAGCGGCGGCGAGCAATGGACGGCCGCGATGCATAAAACAGCAGGTGAACGCGATTGAAAAACACATCTACAGCGCCCACGTAGGTACTTTCTGTGGTACCGGCGCTCTACGGCTCGTCCGGACTTAGCGCTTAACGAGGACCACCGGCAATCAAATGCACAATAGAAACGAGAATCACCGCGCCCAGAGTTGCGGCAGCCAGCGAATAAATAAATCCGCCGCCGAAGAGTCCAAGTCGCGTAAATATCCATCCCCCGAGAAGCGATCCGACCAGTCCCAGCACGATGTCGGTGATACAGCCATAACCTTCGCCGCGTGAAATCTTTCCCGCTAGCCACCCGGCGATCAAGCCAATTATGATCCAGCCAAGTATGCTGCGCTGATATTCCACTACCACGACTCGTGATTCAAAAAAGGTCGCCAACATTGTCGCAATCATGGTGCCTCCGCAAACCCTATCTCTGTGGCCGCAATAATGGCGGTTAGTCTATCAAAGTCAGGCGTGCCCCTATAACATTTCGGTAATTATTCCGGCAAACCCATGGAGTTCATTAACGCGGCGCTATGTGTCGGTTTCACCTGCAAGTTTTGATTAAGCGAACTTCACTCACCGATGGCGCAAATCTCCGGCAGGCTGCTGCTGCGTCATGCAATGTATGGTCCCCAACCCCAGCACCAGATCGCGGCAAGCAATCCCAACAACTTGCCTGTCAGGAAAAAGTTCGGCGAGCTTATTTAGCGCCACGCGGTCGTTTTCATCGTTGAACGTCGGGACCAACACGAGTCCGTTGGCGATATAAAAATTTGCGTAACTCGCCGGAAGGCGCTGCCCGTCGAAATAAACTGCTTGAGGCATCGGCAGCGTTTCCACACGCAGCGGAGTCCCGTTCTGATCCGTCATTTCTCCAAGCCGTGCAAGATTTTCCTGCAAAGGCGCGTAATTCTCGTCGGTCGTGTCCTGTTCCACAACGGTAACGACCGTGGTTGGATTTACGAAACGCGTCAGGTCATCCACATGCCCATGAGTATCATCGCCGGCAATTCCGCGATTCAGCCAAAGTACCTTTTTAACTCCCAGATATTTGCGAAATATTTCCGCGTAATCCTGGCGCGTAAATCCCGGATTGCGTTCCTGCGTTTTGCTGAGCAGACATTCTTCCGTGGTCAGCAGCGTTCCGCGCCCGTTCACGTCGATGCTTCCGCCTTCCAACACCACCCGCCTTCCGTTGTGAATCGGTTGCCAGAGCCGGTGTTTCAGTTGGCGGTTCACGTGCTCAACCACCCGTGCATCCTTTCTATGATTCGGATACTTCCCCCAACCGTTAAATGAAAAGTGATTGTAAGCGACGTCGCCGTCAGTATCTCGAACGCAGATCGGCCCAGAATCCCGCATCCAGCCCCGATCGGTGGACACCTGGAAAAAATCCACAGCGCCAAGATTGGCGCCCGCCTTTTTCAGCATGGTCCGCACGCGCATCTCGGCTGTGCGATTTTGCATCAGCAAAAAAACACGCTCCACCTCTGACAACAAGCGTACGATTTCCGCAAATGCCCATGGAATTGTCGCAAATTTCCCCGGCCAGTCCGTCACTTCATGCGGCCAGCCGAGCCACGTAGCTTCGTGCGCCTCCCACTCCGCGGGCATGCGATACCCGAGATCGGCTGGAATTGGATTTTTGGAGATCGTGCTGCGCTGCGGCATTATTCCGCGAGCCAACGATTGAGGATCGGCTGGTAGGCGTCAATACGACGGTCGCGTAGAAACGGCCAGTTTCGCCTTGTATCTTCACTCATGGCCGGATCGCACTCTGTCACCAGAATTTCTTCGCGATCATTGGAGGCTTGCGAAACTATTTTGCCAAAAGGATCGGCCACAAACGAATTTCCCCAAAATTCCAGTCCCGCATCGCCTTTAACCAGCCCGCCTTCAAATCCCACGCGGTTCACCACTGCTGCGTAAACTCCATTAGCAATTGCGTGGCTACGCTGAATGGTTTTCCACGCGTCGAGCTGCGCGGGACCGAATTGCTCCTTTTCGTGCGGATGCCAACCGATACTGGTGGGGTAAAAAATAACTTGCGCGCCACTCAAAGCCGTCAGCCGCGAACCTTCCGGATACCATTGATCCCAACAAATCTGGATCCCGATGCGGGCATATTTTGTATCGAAATTGGGAAAGCCGAGATCGCCCGGCGTGAAATAAAATTTTTCATAATACAGAGGATCGTCCGGTATATGCATTTTGCGGTATTTACCCAGAAAAGTTCCGTCGGCATCCAGCACCGCGCAGGTATTGTGATAAATTCCCGCTGCGCGTCGTTCAAAAAGCGAAATCACTAGCGCCGCGCTGCACTCTTTTGCGATCTTCGCTAATTTCTCCGTCGTTGCGCCAGGTACCGGTTCCGCCAGATTAAATAATTCCGCATCTTCAGTTCTACAAAAGTACTCGCTGCGAAATAATTCGTGCAACGAAATGATTTGCGCTCCGCGTGCGGCTGCTTCGCGGATTTTCTCGATGGCATGCGTGAGATTTTCCTCCGCATTCGTCGTGCACTTCATTTGCACCAAACCGATGGTAAATTTATCCGCCATGAAATAATTTTAGCATGTCCGTTCAAAACTCTCTTGCGTGCTGTTTTGTTCTTCCTTTCTTAGCGAGTTTGTACTATCAATCTGTGCAGAGTTCAACGCGAATCATACGCGAATTGTGTGCGCACTTCGCAGCGATTGTCGTAGCATTTGATGTCCAGGAGATGCAATGACGAAGCAGTCCAAGAAAACAGTAACCGGCCGCGTGCTTCACGATCCCGTCAGCGATAAATTGCGCCCGATTTTCCCACTGGATCTTTCGAAATGCCGCACCATCGATGAACTGGTGCGCGCCATGGGCGACACGGCCTTCACCGGACGCCAGATTGGCGATGCCGCCGATGTTTTGGAAGCGATGGCGCGGGACAAAGACTGCTTTGTGGCCATGACTCTCTCCGGTGCTCTCACTGTCGGCAAAATGGGATTGATTTTTTGCGACCTTATCGAGTCCGGGATCGTGAAGGCGGTCATTTCTACCGGCGCATTAATGGCCCACGGCCTTGTCGAGGCTACCGGGCGTTCCCATTTCCGCTATGACGACCAGAAAATGGACGACAACGAGCTTTTTCAAGCCGGCTACAATCGCGTCTACGATTCGCTCGAGCCGGAATCGAATCTTGACCACGTCGAAAAAGTGATGGAGCGGGTACTGAACAACTGGGATGCGGAAGAGACCGTCTGCAGTTGGAAAATCCACCAACGCATCGGCGAATATTTGCATAAAACCATGCCGGGGCGGGGAATTCTGAAATCCGCGTACCAGAAAAATGTTCCTGTTTTTGTTCCGGCCTTTACGGACTCCGAGCTCGGCATCGATTTTGCGCTGCACAAAATACTCCGCCTGAGAGACAAGCGGCCATTGCTGCGCTTCGATCCCTTCGAAGACTTTGAGAAATTTGCCAACACCATGCTGGCTACCAAGCGCATGGGGATTTTTACCGTTGGCGGCGGAGTGCCCCGGAACTGGGCCCAACAATTCGGGGTGTACGCAGAACTTCTTGCGCGTCGCGGCTACAAAGAAATTCCGCTGAAACGCTACAACTACGGTGTGCGCATTTGCCCCGAACCTGTTCACTGGGGAGGGCTTAGCGGGAGCACCTACACGGAAGCGGTATCATGGGGAAAGTTTGTTCCGCGCGAGGAAGGCGGCCAGTTGGCGGAAGTGTTTGACGACGCTACCGTGGCGCTGCCGCTGATTGTTGGGGCGGTGCTGGATCGCGTCGGGTATTTCAAACGAAAATAACCACAAACCTGCGTTAGATCGTAAAATATTCGGTAAGCGGAAGATTGTGAAGGAAATTCGGGCTGAATTCTGCAGAGCCGCTGTCGGCTAGTCGTCTTCGCCTATTAAAATAGCCGCGCCCAGAACGGTAGTCCACAAACCGCGCTTGTCGCCCACTGCAGACTGCGTGACGTTCATGGTCCGCACAATTTTATTTGAAATTCGATAAACCTCTTTCTTTTCGTCGAAAGACAAATCCGGATCGAATTCCACGTTCAGCGTGGTAGCCAGCATCTCCGCCGCCAGCTCTTCGGCATATTCGCCGGCAACTTCTTCCGTTTCGCCGAAAGAATGATGCTCGGACAAATATCCGTACATGGATTTATCGCTCGGTAACGCCAAACCGATGCTTGCTGCGATCAGTCGATGCGCTTCCTTGGTGGAATTCTCGCTGATGACCGTGAAAGCCACTTGTCCGGGCCTGATGTGTTTCAATCCTTCGCTGCGCGAAATTAATTTGCAGTTGGGAGGGAAGATCGAGGAAACCCGCACGATGTTGCACGCCGCAATTCCTGCGTTCCGCAAGGCTAGCTCAAAACTGGAAAGCCTTTCGCGATGTTTACCGACGCCTTTAGTAAGGAAAATCTTTTTAGCGACAAACGCCATGTACCGGGTGGCCGTGCCTCCGTGAGTAAGTTAACGTAAAAAATTTTCCACTGTGGAAAAGTAACAAGAAGGTATTGCAGTGTCAACGCAATTCCAGCCGTCGTAGCATATTGGGGAGCTAATCTAAAAAAAATTTAACCACGCGCTACTCTTTCGTCTCCGCGACGTGCCGCAAAAGTTTCCCCAGTGGTTTGCAAAGCGCCAAAATCTGTCCTAAGTCAGTCGGCGTAAAATCCGGGCCGGCGGTGGCGAGACTAGTGCCTTTGCGGCTGACCTGAATTATCCCGACGACTCTTCCATCCGACAAAATCGGAGCGCTGATAATTTTCTGAATCGCTTCCGCGCTGGCGTTTCCGACTTTCACGCCTTCAAAAACACTGGCGTGCCGGACCGCCGCGAATTTATTGTTAATTTCTGGGCGGCTCTCTCTGGCCGTGCGCGCCGCTAATGCGGAATTGCTCGATAAGGGGATATATCCGACTTGATGTAGAGCTTCAGGTGCCAGAAAGTAGAGGTGCTTCCAACGCGTTGACAATCCCATAATCGCTACTTCGTCAGGTTTCACGCCCAACAATTTTGCGATGCGTTCGGCTATGGATTGAAGGGAAAGTTTGCTGTTTGCTCCTCCATCGGAGCTCAGCGCGTTCGCCAGCCGTTCCAACTCGGTAACCAAACTGAAACTTGGATTCATGAAGTTGTGGGCAACACCGCGTGTTACAACACCCGCACGTTCCTCCGTCAACTTAAATTGTACAGGCCAGCCAAGGCCTTAAAGTGTAAATAATTACTTAGACTTTCGAATTACATACGGTATTCGCTTTACGGCACTAACTTGCAACGTTTTCATCAACTGCCTATACTGAATTTGCCGCGATTTTCGAGCGTCCTTGCTTTTCCGATTTCTTGCAAGGGACTTTCGCGGCGGAGAGGGCATGTCCGCGACCGCCACCGAGACAGATGCAAGTTACCTTCTTCGCAAGCTTCATTCCTTAACCGGCGTTGTTCCTGTTGGGGCCTTTCTAGCCGAGCATCTCTGGTCTAATAGCGCGGCCTTGGTCGGCGCCCAAAAATATAATCAAACTTCCGAGGATTTGCAGACCATTCCATATCGAGTTTTCGTGGAATGGATATTTATTTTCTTGCCCATTCTGTATCACGGCGGTTACGGCGTATACATCTGGTTGCGCGGACAGTCGAACGTTTCCCAATATCCGTGGGTGCGCAACTGGCTCTACACTTTGCAACGTTGGAGCGGCCTCGTGGCCTTCGTTTATATCGGCTGGCACCTTTACACGGAGCGCTGGATTACCCACGGGCGTTCCACCTACGCAACGGTCGCCAATGATTTGGCAAATCCTTGGTATCTCTCATTTTTTGTGGTCGGAGTGTTGGCCTCTTCTTTTCATTTGGGCGTAGGCATATGGAATTTTCTTTGCAAGTGGGGGCTTGCCGCCACTGCTCGCGCGCAACGTGCTGCTGGCCAGCTGGGCTTTTTGATCGGAGTAGTATTCAGCGTCGTCGGAGTGTTGATAATTCTCAGTTTTCGCCTGGACTGGCACCCATTCGCTTCGTATGTGCCTAAATGAATCAGCCCTAATCAAATGAAACAGCCCAAAATTATCGTGGTTGGCGGCGGCCTCGCCGGACTGATGGCCACCATTCGGGTAGCCGAGGCGGGCGTCCCGGTCGATTTGTTTTCTATTGTGCCGGTGAAGCGCTCGCATTCCGTTTGCGCGCAGGGCGGCATCAACGCGGCAAAAAATCAAAAGGGTGAGGGCGACAGCACCGCTAAGCACTTCGACGACACCATTTATGGCGGCGACTTTCTAGCCAATCAGCCGCTGGTAAAGCGCATGTGCGAAGCCGCTCCCGGCATCATCGATCTTCTCGATCGCATGGGCGTGATGTTCAACCGCACCCCTGAAGGACTGCTCGACTATCGCCGTTTCGGCGGCACTTTGTATCACCGCACCGCGTTTGCCGGCGCCACCACCGGACAACAGCTGCTTTACGCGCTCGATGAACAAGTCCGCCGCCACGAATCCGAAGGCAAAGTTAAAAAATACGAAGGCGCGACATTTCTCTCCGCGGTGATCGATGAATCAGGCGTGGGCCGCGGGATCTGCGCCATGGATTTGCGCTCCATGGAAGTGACTACGCACTCCGCCGACGCTGTTATTTTTGCCACCGGTGGAATCGGCGCCATTTTTGGCCGCTCCACCAATTCCGTCGTCTGCACCGGCTCCGCGCAATCCGCACTTTTTCAGCAAGGAGTTGACTACGCGAACGGTGAATTTATCCAGGTCCATCCCACCGCAATTCCCGGCGAAGACAAACTCCGCTTGATGAGCGAATCGGCGCGAGGCGAGGGCGGCCGCGTGTGGGTCCCAAGAAATCCCAACGATCAGCGTGCGCCGCGAACGATTCCCGACGCCGACCGTTTTTATTTTCTTGAACAGTGGTATCCGAAATACGGCAACCTCGTGCCCCGTGATATCGCCACGCGCGCCATTCATCGCATCGTCTATCAGGAGCGCCTCGGCCTGCACGGAAAGGCCGCCGTATATCTCGACGTGACGCATATCCCGCGCGAAACGCTGGATCGCAAACTCGAAGGCATCCTGGAAATTTACGAGAAGTTTTTGGGCGTTGATCCGCGCCTAGAACCTATGCAGGTTTTTCCCGCCATGCACTACACCATGGGCGGTATGTGGGTGAATGGGCAGGATCAGGCCACCAATGTGGCTGGAATTTATGCGGCCGGCGAATGCGAATATCAATATCACGGAGCAAATCGCCTTGGCGCCAATTCGCTGGTCTCTTGTATTTTCGGCGGCGGCCTCGCTGGAACGGCAGCGGTGAAATATTCCGCAAACCTGCAGACCGGAACGGACTCCGTGTCGTCCACCGTTTTTGAAAATGAGAAAAAACGCCAGGACGAGAAAAATCAGTCGCTAATTTCCAATCAAGGATCGGAAAATCCCATCACCATATGGCGCGAGCTCGGCGACATCATGACCGAGCATGTCACCGTTACGCGCATCAACAAAAATCTCGAATTGGCGGACTCCAAAATTCGCGACTTGCAGGAGCGCTATCATAAAATTAATCTCAGCGACCGTACCAAATGGTCCAACCAGACGCTGAATTTCGCGCGCGAGCTGGAAAATATGCTGATTCTCGCTCGCGTGATCACCCTAGGCGCCCTGCAGCGCAACGAATCGCGCGGTGCTCATTACAAACCCGATTTTCCCGAACGCGATGACGCCAACTGGCTCAAAACTACCCGCGCCAGGTTTAGCGACGGCGAAATCCAGCTGACCCATGAGCCTGTCGACATTTCCCAGATTCCGCCGCGACCGAGACGTTACGACGCCGCCAAATAGCAAGCGACCAAAAAAGTTTCCTGGTGCTGCAAGAGGTTGCGATGCCCAATAAGAATAAGAGCGACAAAAAAGAAGTCCTCGTCAAAGTAAAGCGACAGTCTTCCCCCAAAGACGCCCCGTACTGGGAAGAATTTCGGCTGCAATGGCGTCCATATATGAACGTCATCATTTGTCTGCGCGATATCAGCGAGAATCCGGCGACCAGCGATGGTCGGCCAACCACGCCCGTGTCCTACGATTCGAATTGCCTTGAAGAGGTCTGCGGTTCCTGCGCCATGCTCATTAACGGCAAGGCACGCATGGCCTGCTCCGCGCTAGTCGATCAGCTGGAGCAGCCCATTCGTATCGAGCCCATGTCGAAATTTCCCGTGGTGCGTGATCTATGCGTTGATCGCCAGTTCATGTTTGAAAGTTTGAAGCGTGTCAAAGCATGGATTCCCATCGACGGCACCTACGAACTCGGCGAAGGCCCGCGTGTGGCTCCCGAAGTTCAGGAAAAGGGCTATCCACTTTCGCGTTGCATCACCTGCGGCAATTGCCTGGAAGTCTGTCCTCAAGTGAACGAGCACAATCCCTTCATGGGCGCCGCGATTTTTAGCCAGGTGCGTCTCTTCAACATGCATCCCACAGGAAAAATGCATGCCAAAGAACGCCTTGCCGCGGCAATGGGCAACGGTGGCATCGAGGATTGCGCCAACGCGCAAAATTGCGTGGTGGCTTGCCCCAAAGGCATCCCGCTGACGGAATCGCTAGCGGAAATAAATCGCGAAGCTTGGAAACAATCGCTATTAGGCTGGCTCATTGGGTAACATCTGAACAGCACCAGTGCTCTAACGCCGCATCACGCGTACTTTTCCGTTTGCCAAACCCAATTTCCGTTTACAATCTGGCCTTCACCTATAACTTTGGAGAAAAAATGACGCGCGTTCTAGTGTTGATTTTCGCATCCATCTCTTTTTTGGTTGTAGCAGCTTTAGCTCTCTCCGCGGTCTCTGTTTCCGAGAAAGCCCGCAAATTGCATTTTTCTTCTATTGTTGTGGACACCCACGACGACACTACGCAGCGCTTTCTGGATGGCAAATTCGATCTCGGTGAAAGGGCGAATACCGGCAGCATCGATATGCCGCGCATGAAGGAAGGTGGCCTAAACGCGATTTTCTTTTCCATTTGGATTCCCAGCAGAGTTACCGGCCCCGAAGCAGTCCGGCGGGCTCTAGAGCAGATCGATGCCGTGCGCGAACAAGTGGGTAAGCACGCTCGTGACCTGGTGCTGGCAACCACTGCAGCGCAAATTCGAGAAGCGAAAAAGAAAGGTCAGATCGCTGCGCTCATGGGTGTAGAAGGCGGCCACATGATCAACAGCAATCTTGACGTGCTGCGCAAGTTCGCCGGTCTGGGGGTTCGCTACATGACGCTTACGCACAGTGGAAACGATGAGTGGGCCGATTCTTCTACCGACAAAGCTGTTCACAATGGCCTGACCGATTTCGGTAAGGACGTTGTGCGGGAAATGAATCGCCTCGGCGTCATGGTGGACATCTCTCATGTGAGTGACAAAACGTTTGGCGACGCGTTGGCCACCAGCAAAGCCCCCATGATCGCCTCACACTCCTCCTGCCGGTCGATTTGCGATGCTCCCCGTAACATGACCGACGATATGATGAAGGCTCTGGCTGCCAAGGGCGGCGTAGTGCAGATTAATTATCACGTCGGGTTCCTAAGCCAGGAATTTCGCGATGCCGAAAAGGCTGATCCAAAAATCAACGCTGCCATTGAGCAGGAAGTGACCAAACGCTGTGGCGATAACGAAGCTTGCCAACTGCTCGAAGGTGACAAGCTCACACGCGAAGCGGTCGAGCAGGGAAAGTTGCCAAGGGTCGGCTACGAAAAAATCATTGAACACCTCGATCATGCCGTAAAAGTTGCGGGCGCCGACCATGTAGGCCTCGGATCTGATTTCGATGGCGCGAACATGCCCTACGGCATGGAAGACGCCAGCAAGTTGCCGCTCATTACTGAAGCTTTGCTCAAAAAAGGCTATTCCGAGAGTGACGTCAAGAAAATTCTGGGCGAGAATACTTTACGAGTTATGGCCGAAGTGGAGCGCGTCAGCCGCGATTTGAATGCAAACAATAAAAACTAAACTGTTTTGCATAAGTAATAAAGAGGGAAGAGAAATGAGAAAATTTGCAATTCTGATCATCGTGAGTATCCTTTCCGCGGGCATCCCAGCGTCCGGGCAAACTGGCAATACCGCTCCCGCTAAACCGAAAGCTTCCACGGCGCAAAAACCGGCTCCGGGAAAGACTGGCGCGTCGTCCGCGGCAAAGTCCTACGATCGCGCCTTGCTTCATCCTGCGCTATTGAAGGATAAGGCTCCCGAAACTTACCAGGTGAAATTTGAAACCAACAAAGGCGATTTCACCGTTTCTGTCACGCGCGCGTGGGCCCCCCTGGGAGCAGACCGCTTTTACAGTCTTGCCAAGCATCATTTTTTTGACAACGAAAGTTTTTTCCGTGTGCTCAAGGGTTTCGTGGCGCAATTTGGAATCAGCGCTTACCCTCCCCTGAACGTGGTGTGGCAAAAGGCCACTATCAAGGACGACCCAGTGACAGAAAGCAATAAAAAGTACTTCCTCACCTTTGCTACCGCCGGCCCAAACACTCGTACCACTCAGCTATTCATTAATCTGGCCGACAACCCCCGCCTGGACGGCATGGGGTTTGCCCCGTTTGGCCAAGTCACAGATGGAATGAACGTCGTGGATAGCTTGTACGCCGACTATGGCGAAGGTGCCCCCAGTGGTAGCGGGCCCGACCAAGACGAAATTCAGAAGCAGGGCAAACCCTATCTGGACAAGAACTTCCCGAAGCTCGATTACATCAAGACCACCACGTTAACCCCGCCTCCCGGCGCGGCAACCCATAAGACTTTGCCGGCCAAAAAGACCGTGCCCCAACCGTAGCGCTTGTCGGGGCGTTTGTTGGCCAAACAGATCTCTTCATGAATCAGCAATTTGAATACTTCTAAACAAATATTTGACAATACCGTGATTTGACAGTCCTTCTCTACCGTCGTACCCTATTGCTGATGAGTACTTGTTGCCAGATGCTCCGTTGTGCGTGCGCATGCAACGCTGCGTGTTGCACCGACCACAGCTCTGGCCAAACAAGTTTCCGGACTTAACGCCTAAATACTAAAAAGTTCCGAAGCCCACGTTGCCAGAGCACTGGTGAACGTGGGCTTTTTGTTTTTACGCGCGGATTTACAGGTAAACGAACAAGAAGAGTTTCACAGGGGAATCGTTCATGGCTCAAGTTATTCCAGATAAATCGCCCGAATCTAAGCCGCCCGAAACCAAAGCACAACGCGTCGAGCGCCTGAAGCGTTCCAAAAATGCCTGGGACCATTTCGATGAGATCCAACAGTTTGCTCGCACCGGATTTGAGTCCATTCCACCGGAATGGTTGGGCACCTATTTTCGCTCCTGGGGCGTTTACACCCAGGGCGACGGAGTTGGCGTAATTGGCGGCAAAAATGGTGAAGGCCAGGCCATACCATTTTTTATGGTGCGCATCCGCATTCCCAATGGATTGATGCGCAGCGAGCAAGTGCGCACCATAGCGAACCTTGCAGAAAAATATGGCCGCGGCGTCGCAGACATTACCGTGCGTCAAAACATTCAACTGCACTGGGTCACCATAGAATCCTTACCCAATGTGCTGCAGAGCCTCTGGAACGTTGGGCTGACCACTACCGGAGCCTGCGGCGACGTCGCGCGCAACATCACCGGGTGCCCACTCGCGGGTCTCGATGGTGAAGAGATCATTGACGCCTCTCCACTCGCGCTGCAAATCGATCGCGAACTCGGCGGCAATTCCGAGTTTTACAATCTGCCCCGCAAATTTAAAATTTCGATTACCGGTTGCCGCCACTGGTGCTCCTATCCAGAAATCAACGACATTGGCCTCACCGCCACCACTCGACGGCGCGCAGGAAAGGCCGAAGTAGGCTTTACGCTGCGCGTCGGAGGTGGTCTTTCCACCAATCCTCACCTGGCGGCGGCTTTGGACGCTTTCATTAAGCCCGAACAAGTTGTCCAGGTAGTTCGCGGCGTGGCGGAAATTTTCCGCGCCAGTGAAGTTTTGCGGCAGAGCCGGGAAAAGGCCCGCCTCAAATTTCTGTTCCTCGAACATGGCTGGACCGCCGACACATTCCTGGCCGAATTGCAGCAGCAGATCGGCTTTTCTCTCGATCCCGGCGAAAGGGAAGAAATCCCAGCGGACATCCATCGTGATCACGTCGGCGTGCATGATCAGAAGCAGCCCGGTCTCGTCTATGTAGGCGCGTCGGTATTGCGCGGCCGCATCACTCCCCAACAATTAAATCTCGCCGCTGACCTCGCGGATCGCTACGCCGACGGCCATGTTCGCAATACCGTGATGCAAAACCTGCTCATCGTAAACGTGCGCAAAGAGAGCGCCGCGCTGGTAGCGGATACGCTTACTGCAGCGGGCTTGCCCGTACGCGCCTCCGTTTTTGCCCGCGGCACGATTTCTTGCACCGGATCGGAATTCTGCAAGCTCGCGCTTACAGAAACCAAAAGTTTCGCCCGCTGGCTGACCGAGGAACTCGAAGAGCGCGTGCCAGCCTTCGAAGAGCAACTCAAATTGCACATCACCGGCTGTCCGAACAGTTGCGGCCAACACTGGATCGCCGACATCGGCATCGAGGGCAAGAAAATCAAGCAGAACGGGAAAATGGTCGACGCCTACTACTTCTGCGTCGGCGGCAGTGTGGGCCAGTTCGCTTCCATCGCGCGCCCCGTGGGCTACCGCTGCACGGCGGATACCGTGCCCGACGCCATCGAAAGGCTACTCGAAGGTTTCAACACCCGGCGTGAAGGAAAGGAAAATCTCCGCCAGTTTTTTGGCCGCCATACTAGTGAGGAGCTGCGGGCACTTTTGGCCGGCACCTTCATCGGTGCCGTCGAGCGCGATGTCGTGCTAGGCCCCGTGCCGCACGGCGTGGAAGGTTAAGGCCGAAAGAAAACCGTGAGTCTCTTTCCCATATTTGTAAAGCTGCAAGGTCGACTGGTCGTAGTCGTCGGAGGCGGCAACATCGCAGCCGGCAAGATCCCGGGGCTCTTACAGTCTCAAGCACGCGTGCGAGTCATAGCTCCGCAAATTAATCCACAGGTTTCCGTCTGGGTGGACGCAGGAGAAATTCAGTGGTCCGCAAAGGAATTCGAACCTGCCGATCTGCAAGAGGTTTCTTTGGTAATCGCTGCGACTTCTATTCCGGCGGTGAACGCCGCGGTGTTCCAAGGCGCCGAAGCCCGCGGCATTTTCTGCAACGCGGTCGATGACATCGCCAACTGCCATTTCTACTACGGCTCCATTGTGCAGCGTGGCGATTTGCAAATTGCCATCTCGACCAACGGAAAAAGCCCAGCGCTTGCACAACGTTTACGAAAAGAACTGGAGCAGCAATATCCTACGGAATATGCCGCGTGGTTGGATTCCCTGGGCCAGGCTCGCGAGAAGCTTCGCGCCAACTCCGATCAGAAAGAAAACTTTGAAGAGAACAAAGCCATTCTTCACCACCTTGCGAGCCCGGAGATGTTTTCCCGCTTTGTTCGTTCGCAAGCCAGAGAATCCTCTCAGATAAAATCGGAGCATCGCGCTCTCGGTACGGTTTATTTAGTCGGCGCAGGCCCCGGCGACCCGGAATTGCTTACCGTAAAAGCCACGCGACTTCTGGCCGCTGCCGACATCGTGCTGCACGACGCCCTCGTTAGCACCGGGATTTTAGCCATGATTTCCCCACGCGCCGAAATCATCGACGTCGGCAAACGCGCCGGCCGCAAGTTGCTCACCCAGGACGAAATCAATTCGCTGCTGGTCTCCTGCGCGGAGAGCAGAACCACGGTTGTGCGTCTCAAAGGCGGCGATCCATCTATGTTCGGGCGAGCCGGCGAAGAGTTAGAGGCACTCCGCGGGGCAAATATTCCGCACGAAGTTGTTCCCGGCATCAGCGCGGCACTGGGAGCCGCGGCGGCGGCCGGAATATCGCTCACCGACCGCCGGGTCGCCTCGCAAGCGCTCTTCAGCACATTTTCGCGAAGCCCGGAGCGCGGGAATTTGGAATGGAGCCAGCTGACCGCCGACACCACGTTGGTGCTTTACATGCCGGGCTCGGATTACGCGGAAGTTGCCGAGCGCTTGCAAAACAGCGGCCTGCCCGCGGATTTGCCTTGCGTAATCGTCTCGCGCGCCACGCATGCCGAGCAGCAAGTGCGCTGGTCCACCGTCGCTAGGCTTGCCGCCGAAGAAACACTACCCGCGCCAGCGATTTTTATTGTGGGCCGCGTCGCCTCGCACCAAATCTCGGAAATCAGTAAATCTTTCTGGACGTCGCATGAACTAGAGACGTCTCGGCAAGTGGAATCCATCGCCTAAAAACTATTGGAGAAAGAGAAATGACCGCGAATGACGCCACACTCGATAAGAAATCAGAGAAATTCTCCGCTACAAAAATTTCCTGGGACACCTGGGCGGTGCTGGCCGCTTTTATAGCCGCACTGTTAATCCGTTTCGGCGTCGTGAAGCACATTCCCTGGTGAGCTGCGCGTCTGCGGCCAGGAAAATATTCGCATTTGAAGGAGAGCATTGATGTCAGAGACTTTTGCAATTCCGCAAATCAAACAGGTCCAGGTAAAGCCGGCGCAGCCCAACCTGCAATTATTTCGCGTCATTCCAGGCATTCTCCTGCTGGCCGCCATCGGCTACGCGGGAAAATTGTTGGAGCAAAACGTGGGCAAGTACGCCAAAGCTCACCACTGGATCTTTCCAAATATTGAATACGTCTTGTGGGCCATTCTACTGGGCCTGGCGATTTCCAATACGGTCGGTGTTCCCGCCATTTTCCGAGCGGGCGTGGCCACCTATGAATTCTGGCTCAAAGTTGGCATCGTGCTGCTCGGCGCGCGCTTCCTACTTGGAGATGTGCTGAAACTCGGCGGAGTCAGTCTTGCGCTGGTAGCCATCGAAATAACCGGCGCCATCGCATTTATGACCTTGCTTGGCCGCCTGTTTCATCTCAAGCCAAAACTCACTACGCTCCTGGCGGTGGGCTCCGCGGTCTGCGGCGTGAGCGCCATCATCGCCACACAAGGCGCCATCGATGCCGATGAGGAAGATTCTTCGTTCGCCATCGCCGCGATTCTCGCACTGGGCGCGCTCGCGCTCTTCACTTTTCCGCTGATCGGGCACGCGCTCCATTTGAGCGATCATGCCTACGGCCTCTGGGCTGGGCTCGCGGTAGATAACACCGCGGAGGCTAGCGCCGCAGGCGCCCTCTACTCTGACGCCGCCGGAAAACTTGCCGTACTCGCCAAGACCACGCGCAACGCCATGATCGGTTTCGTCGTTCTGGCGTACGCCATTTATTGGGCCAGCCAGGGTCAGGCTAAAACCGTAAAAAACAAAGCGGCCTTCCTATGGCAGAAATTTCCCAAATTTGTTTTAGGGTTTTTGCTGATCTCTGTACTCGCCACCTATCACTTCTTCTCAAAAGATCAGGTCACCGCACTCGCCAACCTTTCCCGCTGGGCGTTTTTGCTAACCTTCGCAGGCGTTGGCCTACGTACCAATTTCCGCGAGATGCGCAAACAAGGCTTACGCCCCTTCGCAGTAGGCGCTATTGGCGAAGTAGTGATCGCCGTCTTTACTTTGGGATTGGTAATCGGAGCTCAAAATATCTGGGGCTGGTAACCCAGCGAAGACTTAGCCGCAGCAGGGAAGTGCCGGGAATTCTCACACGAGAGCGATGTGCCGTAAGTTTGCTGAAAAAGTGGCAAATCCCTTACAGACCAAGCACGGTCACTAGTTCCTTCACCGAAGCCGACGACTTTTGCAGCGCCGCATTTTCTTCCGCGGTCAGTTTGATCTCGATAATTTCCTCGACGCCCTTCGCCCCCAGCTTCACCGGCACGCCCACAAACAACCCTTTGATCCCGTATTGCCCTTCGAGATAAACCGCGCAGGGCAAGATCTTTTTCTTGTCCTTCAAAATGGCTTCCACCATCTCCACCGCGGCCGCCGAAGGCGCGTAA
>DATHMG010000048.1:0-17688 GCA_035487275.1 Candidatus Acidiferrum sp.
GCCCCGCGCTCCCAAAAACGATTGGGGACCGCGTGTGGGATTCGCCTATTCACCTGGCACCAGCGGCAAGACCTCAATCCGCGGCGGTTTCGGGATCGCGTATGACGTCCACTACGACAACATCGGCATTTTGTCTTTGCCGCCGGAGTTGAGCGTTACGGAGAACACGCCGTCGCTTACAAAGACTACCCCGAATTTTCTCGCCAATGGCGGCTTGCCACCGGGGACGGGAGGAACTAAAACTTATCCGAGCCCCGCCTCCGCACGGGCACATACTACGACGTATTATCCGCCAGACGTGAAGGATCCGAAGTCCATGGACTGGACCCTGGGTGTCCAACGCAGCTTCTGGAATGATTACACCGTAGAGGTGCGCTACATAGGCACTCGAGGGATTCATCTCAACGTGCAATCCATTGTCAACCTTGCGGCTCAGACTACGCCTGCTTTGAACGTGCCCACGTACATTGGAAATGTGCCATCGCAGGCTGCGTTGGACTCTTCGACCGTAAGTGTGGGCACAATCCTAAACAGCAGTGACGGCATTGTGCCAATTTATGACGCCGCTGGTTTTAATCAAAGAGCGCTTACGGCGTTCATTCCAGCCGGCTCCTCGACGTATCACGGCCTGGCCCTGCAGGTTACGCGTCGAATGAGCCACGGACTGCAGTTCGTGGGTGCGTATACCTACAGCCACTTAATTGATAACAGCACCGCAGACTTCCATACCACTGACCTTACGCCGCGCCGCCAACAAGACTTTACAAACTTGGCTGCGGACCGGTCAAACTCAGCTTTGGATCATCGTCATCGCTTTACTTTGGCGCTGGTATACGACGAGCCATTCTTCAAAAATGGAAACGCATTTACCAGGAACGTTTTCGGCAATTGGGAAGTCGCTCCGGTCTACACGTATCAGACCGGAGAGTGGGCAACCGCGCAAAGCGGAGTTGACGCTAACTTGAACGGCGACTCAGCTGGTGATCGCACCATCACGAATCCCGCGGGTGTTGGGGTCACCGGCAGTGGAGTTTCGCCCTTGTGCAGGAGCAACATCCCAGCGGCAGATTGTACTTTGGATAACACCACCAACTTTGCTGCTATTGATCCCAATACTGGCGTGACGTACGACGTTGCAGATAACGTTGTCGGCTACTCCGCGCTTAATCCCAAGGCTAAATATATCCAAGCCTACTACGGCGCTTTAGCGAATACCGGCCGCAACACCATTCTCACCCCACCGACGAACAACTTCGACGCTACAGCGATCAAGCGCTTCGCAATCACCGAGCGGTACAAGGTTGAGTTCGCGGTGCAGGCCTTCAACTTGTTGAATCATCCACAATTTATTCCATGCTGCGCGGCAGGAGCGGGTCCTGGTGCACTTGGTGGAGCGACCAACCAAGTGACTTCTCAAGGCATCACCGGTTCAGCGCGCAACGCCCTTGAACCGCAACGCGGCATCTTCAACAACTTTAGTGCGGTGTTCCCGAGCGAAGCTCGAGCGCTGCAACTATCCTTGAAGATTTTCTTCTAGACTGAGCCCGTTCGCTTCTCGATCAAGCGAAAGGTTTCGCAAAAGGCGTCCCGATCTTGGGACGCCTTTTGCTTTTCCAGGGACGCTCAAAGCAAACGTACAGTGACGATTTCCAGTCCAGGTCCCCATCTGGTACCGGCTAAAGACTCCGGCATGTTTCATGCCTGGGGTTAGTTAGATAGCCACAGGGCCAGCCGCAATGCTTGTTTTAGTGTGTCAGTAAACTTTACTGTAGAACTCTGGAGGGGCCGTGCCTCGCCAAAGCACATGAGCGTCGACACGCGTGGTGGCTCGCGCAGCTTCGTTCGCAGTCTCAACATTCTGTTGAAACTCGCTCGACTGTATGAGTTCGGACATGTGCGGACCGCTGCTCAATTTGAAACCACGTGGAAGGAATTGCGTGGCGCCCTGGATGAAAGCGGCGGAACGGGTCTCTTACTCGGCGCTTCTGGCAATCAAATTCTTCTAGATGGTGTGCCACTCGGTACCTCTGCCGGCGAAAAAAATTTCGCGCAACTGCTAATCACTTCCGGTATCGCCAGCATTCACTTTTCTCCAGCACTTACGCAATCACAGTTCGCCCGTTTCGTTCGCGCATTTCCCAGTGGCAACGCAAAACCATCTTCCCTTGCAGAACAACTTAAGTCCGCTCTTGCAGGTGAAACCGGCATCAAGGTGAATGAGATTCGTTACGTCGCCGAAGATTCCTCGGTCGCCGGAATAAAAACCGCCGCAAACCTAGCCGCAAAAGTTCTTGGCGCCACCGGCGACAAATTCCAGGACTTGTTCAATGATCCTAACCGCCTGTTGCAAATGATTCTGGCTGCGGAAAGCTCCCGTGGCGGAGCCGGGGGCGGTCCGGGACCCCCCGGTTCAATAGGTAGCGGAGGGGAAGGGCCGTCCCGAGGCTCAGGCGGGACCGATCTGTGGGAGTCTCGCGGTAGCGGTTCTGGCGGCGGAACCGGCTCTGGCGCTCTATCTGGAACTGGCAATGGAAGGGGCTCAGGAGGCAGTGGTGCCGGATCGGGGACCGGCTCAGGTATTGGAATAGGGTCAGGATCCGGAACGGCTGGTGGAATCGGTTCTGGTCTGGGTTCGGGGAGCGGGACAGGTCCCGGAACTCAAAGTTCCGGAGTCGAGCCCCCTCCATTGGGCCGGTGGCGATCCGCCTCGGCATTATTGAGAACCGAGGTGTCCGGGTCCCCTGAATCAATGTTGCCCGCGACCACGGTGACCCTTGGCGCTACTTACTCCGTGGCAGAGGAAGAAATACGTTCTGTTTTAAGTTTGTTCTCGCAGCTTGGCAAGTCGCGCAAGAACCCGGATGCTCGCATGGATATGCCCACGTTTCAATCCAGGCTCAGCGCCATGCCCGTTCGCGCACAGTATACGTTGCAGCAGGCCTTGGCTGGTTTGGCCGCCCAGGCGCCCACTGAAGCGCCAGACAAGCCCATGCTACTGAAGCTTGCTGAGCACGTAGCCATCCGCTTCGCCCTCGACAGCTATGAGCGCGGGGAATTGCGCGTGAATGCCGTCAAGCAGCTTCTCGATCGCATGAATACGGAGATTGAAGCCTTGCGCAAGATACTCGGCGCCCAGGAAGAGGTGATGGCCAGCGCTGGCCTTTCTGTTCAATCCCACACTGAGCTCCTGGATCAGGAATTTTGGGAGCAAGTGCCGGAAGAAAACAAAAAAGAGGTTTTGACCTCCGAAGAGGCTTGGTGCGTTCCCCCGCGCAATATTCGTATCTATCTCGAGGATATGCTCCGTCGCGGCGAACTAAAGACCGTCAACGAAGTTCTTCTGAATTACGCTACCTGTATCGCCATGGAAGCGCCCGAAGCCCGAAGGACTATCGCAATTGGAATCTCGGATCTCGCCGAGCTTTATGGCAGTGGAGACGGCAGTCCGCTGATGGACGCCATTCGCCGCACCGGAAATCAACTAGCCGCGGAACGCGAGCCGGAACTGCAAATGCTCGTTGGCGCAACCTTCGTTCGGCTCAGTCAGGAGGCCGCAGCCAAGCGTTGCTACGCAGCAATTCATCAGGCTCTGGCCTCGCTCGAAAGCATCGAGATACAACGCCCTGGTGCTACGCAGAGCTTACGTCCCCGCATCGGTGCCGAGGAACGTCTCCCTGAATTCGTCGAGGAGGCGCTGCGCAACGGCCAGCTCCCCGACGGCTTACACGAAATTTTAGCTTTAATGCCGCAGGCCACCTTGCAATATCTCACGAGCAAATTTGGACATTGCGGATTCCGTGAGGATTGCGAGCTGTTGGGTACCATGGCTCGCGGCCTCGGCGATGACGCCACTCATCGCTTGGTTGAAACCTTGCAGACTGCGCCCGCCACGGAAGCCGCCGAAGTTATCGGCCTTCTTAGTCAACTCGATCCGGACACCGTCGAGCAATTGCTCCCCGCCCGTCTTGAACAATGGCCACGCGCGGCGCATGACCGCACCGTCCGTCAACTTTCTTCCGTTCCCGCTGAGCAGCGCGCCCGCTTGCTTGTGGCCCTGTACGATTTTCTCGACCTCATCATTCGCCCGCTAGCTATCGACGAGATGGGCATGTCCGGGCGTCCTGAATGCATCGCCAAACTTATGCATCTTGTCGACGACGACCACACCCCAGGCTTTGCGCGCGTCAAAGCCACTGAGGCCCTGGGACGATTGCGTGCGACGCGCGCCGGCCATTCCCTCGAGCGCATTCTTGACGCCAAGCAGTTATGGCGTTGGACTTATCCTAGTGAGTTGCGCATCGCAGCTGCGCAGGCGCTACTCCTGATTAACCCGCCTCTCGGAACTGAAAAGCTGACTAGTTGCGGGATCGATCACAAGGACTTGGCACTCGGACCCACGGACCCCGAGCCCAACGCTTCCGTCATCCGCCAGCGTCGTTACGCGCGCCTAAAACTTTCTCGCAATATAATTATTACCACCACGAACCTCAGAGAGAATTTTAGGTTGTCCGTCCCTGAGCTAAATCTTGGCGGCGGCATCGGTTCCGGAGAGCGCAATCTGGCACCCGGTTCGATCATCAATTTGAAGATAGCTTTAGGTGTACGAAATATTAAAGCTCAAGCGATTGTTCGCGGCGCCCGTCCCCAGGCCATGGCTTTTGAATTCGTGGAAATGGACTTGGAAGAGCGCTCGCGGCTCAGAAAATTGCTGCTTGAGCTCGGCTCACTACCTCCATCCGCTGCTGCCATCAATCGCACCCGGCGCCGCGGCCGCATAGCGCTCTCCAAAAATTAAATCGTAATCACCGTCTTTTCCGGACAAAAGGGAGCCGGTGTTCGGATCACTTTGCCACCTGCCCGTTACTTGACCCGCTGGGCACATAGGACCTATGTACCATTGCAGGGGACCGTCCTGGAACTTAGGGTACTAGAGAGGAAGTCCTATTGCAGGGCTCTCCGGGGTGTCATGAAAATCGATCCACACTCAGCTTCGGCACGCGCTTTCGTTCGCAGCCTGAATATTCTATTGAAGTTCGCGCGCCTCTACGGTTACGACCATGTCCGCACTATCGAGCATTTGGATATAGCTTGGCGTGAGCTGCAAGGCGCCATCCCTCCCGCCTCTGAATCTGGGCTGCTTCTGGGTGCGACGGGCTCGCAATTATTGCTTGATGGTGTTCCGCTGGAAGGTGCTCCCGCAGAAAGGCAGTTCGCGTTGTTACTTTCTACCGCGGGGATTGCCAGCGTTCAATTTTTTCCGATCGTGACCTATGAGGAATTGCGGCGCTTCGCGCGCGCTTTTCCCACCAGCAAAGCCAAGCCTGCCGAGCTGGCATTGCAACTTAAATCCGCTCTCGTGGGAGCGCGCGGCTTGCGCATCAACGAAATCTGCTTCATTGCTACCGACGCGCGCCTGAAAGACGCAAGCGTTGCCGCGCAGCTTGCGGTTGCCTCGCTCGGCGATGCCGGTCAGGACCAATTCAAGCAGTGGCTTAACGATCCCAAAAAATTATTGGAGTTGATTGCAGCAGCGCAAGGTTCGCACGTCGAGGGTGGCAGCGGTTCAGGAGCTGCTGGAGCGGCCGGCCCGGGCACTGGCTTAGGTACACGCGGCACGACGGCAAGCGGCCCCGGAGTTCCGGGCACAGGAAATCCGGAGACCGCATTTGCAACCGGCCCGGGCAACGAACTTTCCTCTTTATCCCCGGGTGGCGACGCCGGCGGTTACTGGATCCCTGCTGGCGCAGCCGTACCAGAAGGCCTGGTCCCAAGTCATTCGGTTGGAAAAACTGTCGCGCCCAGTGAAGCTGAGATGTTTAAAATTCTCGGCGCGCTCACAACTTTTGGTCAGATCGCTTCAGCTCAAGGTGGAATTGCCGGTGCCGGTACATTTCAACAGCAGATTGCGCAGTTGCCGGGCACCGCGCAGTCCACGCTGCGTCAGGCCATTGCAGGTTTAGCGGCCCAAACCACGCAAGCCAAACCCGACGAAACCATGCTTGTGCAGTTGGCCGAACACCTCGCCATCCGCTTCGCCCTGGAGCAATTCGAGCACGGCGATGTAAAAGTCAGCGCCGTTCGCCAGATGCTTGATCGCATGAATCAGGAGATTGAAAGTCTCCGCAACATTCTGGGCGCGCACGAAAATAAAATGACTGACGCGGGAATTCTCGTAGAATCTCACCGCGAAATCCTGGACCGCCAATTCTGGGCCGCCGTGCCGGAATCTGGCAAACAAAGTGTTTTGCTTTCGGAAGAAGCGTGGTGCATTCCGCCGCGTAACGTGCAGTCCTACGTCGCTGGCCTGATGGAAAAAGGAAACGTCGCGGAAGCCATCGAGATTTTGCAGAACTATGCTTCCTGTGCCGACAGCGAAGAATCCGATGCGCGCAAAAAAGCCGCTGTCGGTTTATCCGAGATGGCGGAGCTTTATTCCAAAGCCGATCCCAAACTTCTTGGGGAAGCGCTGCGCCACGTCGGCCTTCGCCTAAGTGTCGAGCAGGATGCGGAAGTGCAAGGCATGGTCAGCGCCGCCTTCGTTCGGCTCAGCCAGGAAGCCGCATCCAGTCGCTCGTTTTCCGCCATGGAGCAGGCGCTCGAATTATTGGATGGCGTTGAAACGCAGCGTCCGGGTATCGCACGCAGTTTGCGCGGCAAAATGGGCATCGAAGAACGCGTGCCCGATTTTGTCGATGAAGCGCTGCGTGCCCGCCAAGTTGCAGCCGGCCTCACCGGAGTCTTGAAACTTTTGCCCCAAGCAGCCATGGAACAGCTTTCGGCGCGTTTTAATCGCTGCAGCCAGCGTCAGGATGCAGAGAACATAGCCAATCTCGCCGGAGATCTGGGTGAGGAAGGTCTGCAATACCTGCGCAGCACGCTACGGGGTGGACCGGTTGCTGAAGCCGTTGAAATGGTGGGCTTGCTCAGCAAGTTGGATCCACAAGCCGTAGAAGTGTTTCTACCGGGGCGCATCAAGGACTTTGCGCGTAGTGCCCAGGATCGCATTGTGCGCCAGATTTCCGGCAGCGGTGCAACGGGGCGCTGCCGCATTCTGCTGGACATCCTGGACTATGTCGATCCTTTGATCATGCCACTGGTCATCGATGAAATTGGAGTGTCCGCCGATCGCGAAGCTCTCGGCCGTTTGTTGACTATCGTCGACGGCGATCTGCCCATCGGCTCCGGTCAATATCTACGCGTAAAAGCAGTGGAAGCGCTGGGCCGCATTCCCGCAACGGAGTCCATTGCTGCACTGAAGCGTATTGCCAGTGGGAAAAAAGTGTTTGGCTGGACGCATTCGCAGGAGCTGCGCATAGCTGCTCTGCAAGCTCTCGAAAAACTGGATCTCGTATGGGCGCAGGAATTTCTGCCCAAGAGCGGCATCGAAAATGAAGATCTAACGCTTGCACCACTAACGATCTTGGCTAACTCCAAATTTGTTCGCCAACGCCGGCACACTCGCGTGCGTCTCAGAAAGCCGCTTACCGCTGTCAGCACGAACTTGAAAGAGAATTGCCGCCTGGAAATAAAAACCGCTAGTCTGGCCGGCGGTGTGGCTACTATCAACCGTCATCTCGCGCCTGGCACACAGGTCCAGCTCAAGTTGCAGCTGGGTTTGCGCAGCTTGCAAGCCACCGCGTTAATGCGCGATTATCGCGCGCAAGACATGGCTTTTGAAATCGTGGACATGAATCTTGACGAGCGCACCAAGTACCGCCGCCTGCTCGCCGGAAAACTCACTCGCCTCGTGCCCGCCATCGAAGAAAGCGCCGTCACCACGGCACCGCCAGTTGATACTGCAATCGCCCGCTAGATTTCCCATAGAGCCCGAACGTCGCCTGACCGCTTTACAGCCCCATGATGTCATGACCAGCGGGAATTGCAGTCGACCCAGGTGCCGCAGTATTTAAGAAGACCCTTAGGATGATTTCCTAGTCGTTGGACCACCTAAATTAGGTACCAAAGGACAGTATTTTTCTGCTGCTAAATTCGGTAGTCTGAAACTGCTCCTTACGATTCTCGTCTAGCATCCGACCGTGCTGCACAGGTGAATATATGCCAACCGCCATTGCAGAGAGACGTAGCCAACGTATTCCGCTGGATGTACCGCTGGTTATAAAAGGACGCGCCGAAAGCGGGCAGGATTTTCGCGAAGAAACATTCACCCTGACCGCTAGCGCTCATGGTGTGTTGCTGGCGCTGAAGGCCAGCGTTTCCGTCGGCCAAAAAGTGCGGTTATTGAATCGAAGAAATTGGGACGAACTCGAAGGCAAAGTAGTCTACGTCGGACTTCCTAACGCGGGCTTAACCAGGGTGGGTATTGAATTTGAGCACCCTACTCCGGATTTCTGGTCTTTGGCGACCCCACCCGTGGACTGGGGCTAGCACTGAAAATCATCTCTCTGTAACTCGTTCGTCTCGTACATTCCAAAGGTTATCCATAGCTCAAGCCTCCGAGCACACCATCCGGTGGGTTTTTAGGCAAACCAGAGGCCCAGATACAGAACAGAAGCGCGGCTGAATTTAAAGTACTTCTCTACGTTGGGGTGCGCTTGAACGCGCCGGCTTGGTCGGTATTGGGATTTGGCCGTCTGTAGATCGGACCGATTAAGCCGGCCAGACCAATGGCGTAACGAGCTTTGCGTTTGGAAGCTGAATTGTTGCGATTCTTGGCGTGAATGCTTCCAACCAGTTAGAATAGGATGATTGTACACAGTTTGCTGTAGCGCTCTGTTCGACCCTACACGCTGAAAACCGTCAGGAAACGGCGAACCATTCCATGGAAGCAGCACAAATACTGGATAGAGTCGTCGCGCGATTTATCGGCACCAAGCACGAGCGCGACGTAAAGAAGCTGCAGCCTCTCATAGCTTCGATCAACGCGCGCGAAGCTGAGATGAAAGCGCTGTCTGACGAAGACTTGAAGTTGCGCTTCGCGGAACTCAAAGCTCAGGTACAGGAGCGCCTCAAGGACGCTGATCCCGCGGAACCGACTTTTCGCGACTTGATGCAGCAAGCGCTGGAGCCAGCGATCGTGCCCGCATTTGCGCTGGTGCGCGAGGCTGGTTGGCGATTTCTGAACATGCGCCATTTCGACGTGCAATTGATCGGCGGCATGGTTCTGCACGAAGGAAAAATCGCGGAAATGAAAACCGGCGAAGGAAAAACGCTGGTGGCCACGCTTCCGGCGTGTTTAAACGCGCTGGCCGGGCGGGGCGTACACATTGTTACCGTCAACGATTATTTGGCGCGCCGCGACGCCGAGTGGATGAGCCCCCTGTATCGCGCCTTGGGTCTGAGCGTTGGCGTCATCGTGCACGACCTTGACGACCAGCAGCGCCGTGCCGCCTACCACGCGGACATTACCTACGGTACGAATAACGAATTTGGCTTCGACTATCTCCGCGACAACATGAAATATGACCTTGCCAACTGTGTCCAGCGCGGTCATCACTTCGCCATCGTCGATGAAGTGGACTCCATCCTTATCGACGAAGCGCGTACGCCCTTGATTATTTCTGGGCCTTCTGAAGAGTCCACGGACAAGTACGCCAAGATTGACAAAATTATTCCAAAGTTGATCCAGGACATCGATTACACCATCGATGAAAAACATCGCACCGCCACGCTCACGGAAGAAGGCGTCAGCAAAACGGAACGGCTGCTCGGTCTCGGCAATTTGTACGATCCCGCGCACATGGAATCGATTCACCATGTCTATCAAGCGCTGCGCGCGCACACGCTGTACAAAAATGACGTGGACTACGTCATCAAAAACGGCGAAGTCATCATCGTCGACGAATTTACCGGACGTCAGATGCCCGGGCGCCGCTGGTCAGACGGCTTGCACCAAGCCGTGGAAGCCAAAGAAGGCGTGAAGATCGAGCGCGAAAATCAGACCCTCGCCACCATCACCTTTCAGAATTATTTCCGCATGTACAAGAAGCTCGCTGGTATGACCGGTACGGCGGAAACGGAGGCTGCGGAGTTCAGCAAGATTTACAACCTCGACGTCGTGGTGATTCCCACCAACCGCAACTTGATTCGCAGAGAGCATCCCGACATCGTTTACCGCACGGAAAAGGAAAAATTCACCGCCGTGGTAAACGGCATCATGCAGGAAGACGATTCCTTCGCTAATGGCATTCGCCATTATCACGAACGCGGGCAGCCGGTACTCGTAGGCACAATTTCCATCGAAAAGTCCGAAACGATTTCGTCGCTGTTGAAAGTGGCAAAAATTCCCCATGAGGTTCTGAACGCCAAGCAACACGAGCGCGAATCTCGCATCGTGGCGCAGGCCGGACGCAAAGGCGCGGTAACCGTGGCCACCAACATGGCCGGTCGTGGCACGGACATTCTGCTCGGTGGAAATCCCGAACAGATGACGCGCGATTATTTCCTGAAAAATAAAATGGCTATGCCGTACGCCGCGGCTCCCGCGGTGATTGCCGCAGTCGACGGAGCCGGCAACGGCGCTGCGCCGGCAGCGCCCATGGTGCTGTTCCAAAACGAAGGCAAAATTTTCCAGGTTCCTGCCGACCAGTGGAAGCCTGTTTACAATCAGTTCGCGGAGCAGTGCAAAGCGGAACACGATGAAGTTGTAGCGCTTGGCGGCTTGCACATTCTTGGCACTGAACGCCACGAGGCCCGCCGCATCGACAATCAACTGCGTGGCCGTGCGGGACGACAGGGCGACCCCGGATCGTCGCGCTTTTTCCTTTCGCTGGAAGACGACTTGATGCGCATTTTTGGGGGCGAACGCGTCAAGGCGCTAATGTTCCGCCTGGGTATGACAGAAGGCGTACCCATCGAATCTGGCCTAATCTCGCGACGCATTGAAAACGCCCAGAAATCCGTGGAAGCGCAAAACTTTGATGCCCGTAAACATTTGCTCGAATACGACGATGTGATGAACAAGCAGCGTGAAACCATTTATGGTATTCGCCGCTCAGCACTCGAAGGCAAAGATCAGCGCGATTATGTTCTGGGTATCGCCGAAGATGTAGCTCGCGAGCTGGTAAACACGTTTTGCCCGCGTGAACAGCATCCCGATCAATGGAATACCACGCAGTTTTTGGCGGAAATGAATGCTCAGTTTGGCATCGACGCCAAAGCAGCGGGCGCCGATCCCGGCGCACTGACCCACGACGCGCTCTCCGATGCCGCTGCTGAAGCGGTAAGCACGCGTTACGCGGAAAAGGAAACGCAATTCGGCGCGGACCTCATGCGCTGGTTGGAACGCCGCATCATTCTGGATGTAGTGGACTCGCAATGGAAAGATCACCTGCTTTCGCTTGATCATTTGAAAGAGGGCATCGGGCTGCGCGGATACGGCCAAAAAGATCCGTTGGTCGAGTTCAAAAAGGAAGCGTTCACTCTCTTCGAAGACATGATGGCGCGCATCGACAATGAAACGGTACGGTATCTATTCCACATCCAGGTGCAGCAAGGAGAGCCGCAGCAACTGGAGCAGCGTCCCGAACCGCCGCGGCCCCCGAGGCCCGATGCGCGGAACGCCATGGCCAGCGCCGCAGCGCGAGCCTCTTTGGGAGAGTCGGGCTCCCAAAATTCAGCGCCGCAGCATTTGCCCTCTGTAGCGCGCGAAATCGAGCGCAAGCAGGCCAGACAGCAGCGCGAGCTGCAATATCAAACCGGCCCGGCGCAAGCCGAAGCACCAAAGCCCGTTCGGGCCGCCGCCAAAGTGGGGCGTAACGATCCGTGTCCCTGCGGATCGGGCAAGAAATACAAGAAGTGTCACGGCGCGAATGTCTGATCGCGACCCTACGGCTTATTAAATTACCGTGACGTGAATTACCCTGAACTGCAGTAGTTTCGTAACAGCGCGAGAGCAAATCCAAAGGATCGAATAAAATGCCGCCAGGAACAGGTCCCATGCAGCAACCCGTACGTCAGCCAATTCCCGGCGTGAAAAATCTCGTAGCGATTGCCAGCGGGAAAGGTGGTGTGGGGAAAACCACCGTCGCGGTAAATCTTGCTTTGGCCCTTGCCAAGCTCGGCCACAAAGTCGGATTGATGGACGCCGATGTGTACGGTCCAAACGTGCCGATCATGCTGGGCACCCACACTGAACCGCAAGCCACGCAGGACAAGCGCATCATCCCGGTGATGGCCCAAGGCATCAAGATGATCTCCATGGGCCTCTTGAATCCCGGGGATAAGCCCATGATCTGGCGCGGGCCCATGCTGCACAGCGTCATCACGCAATTCTTGCGCAGCGTCGATTGGGGCGAATTGGATTATTTGTTGATCGATCTGCCGCCCGGCACGGGCGATGTGCAACTGACGCTGATCCAGACCGTGGCTGTGACTGGGGCCGTAATTGTTACCACGCCTTCCACCGTAGCATTGGCAGACGTGCGCAAAGCCATTGAAATGTTTCGCCAGGTAAACGTGGAAGTGTTGGGCGTAGTCGAAAACATGAGCACCTTTTCTTGTCCGCACTGCGGCAAAGCGGTGGACATTTTTGGTCATGGCGACGGCGCCACGACCGCGAGGGAATATGGTGTGCCACTACTGGGCGAGATTGAAATCGATCCGCGCATTCGTGTGGGCGGTGATACCGGCAAGCCGGTGGCCGCGCAGGGCGAAACTGGCGCGGGGGCAAAAAGCCTTTTTGGTCTGGCGCGCGCGGTGACCGCGCGGCTTGCCGAAGTTGGCGCTACCGCGTCGAGCCCATCGGTACAAATCGACTAGATCACCGGCCTAATGCTCGTTACGCGGCCAAACGATTAACCACAGCCATTCACAGACTCGATTTGTTTGCGCGAAACACAATCCCCATTAAGATAGAAGTCAAGATAAAGCGGCCCTCGCGTCTTAGGCTGCTAACCACGGGGAATATTGGCCAGAGTTCCGGACATTCGAGGTTTTCGCGGGAAGAAGCCGCAAATTGCTGCCAGCGCGTGGATCGATCCCGCCGCGGTAATTATCGGCGACGTAACCATTGGCGAAGATTCGAGCGTGTGGCCGGGCACCATTATTCGCGGCGACGTGCATTGCATTCGCATTGGCGCACGCACCAATGTGCAGGACGGTTGTGTGTTGCATGTCATGCGCGATGATTGGCCGCTGGTGCTGGGCGACGACGTCACCGTGGGCCATTCCGTAACGCTACATGGCTGTACCATTGAATCGCTATGCCTGATCGGAATGGGTGCCATCATTCTGAACGGCGCGAGAATTGGAGCGGGCAGCATCATTGCCGCGGGCACGCTGGTCACCGAGCGCACTGTGATTCCGCCCGGCAACCTGGTAATGGGCGCCCCGGCAAAGGTGAAGCGGCCGCTCACGGAAGCGGATCGCACTTCGATTGCCGATTACGCCAAGCGCTACGTGGAATACAAAAATATTTATCGTGAGGAATCCGCGAGTGAGTGACAGTTCCGCAGCCGGACAGCAATCCAAGCCCACGGCCAAGCCTCGTAAGTTTCAAGCCATTAAGGGCGTGCGGGATTTGCTGCCGGCCGAGACTCCCCTTTGGAATCATGTCGAGGAAACGGCGCACGTCGTTTTCGGCACGTTCGGTTTCAGCGAAATTCGCCTGCCAATTTTTGAACCCACCGAATTGTTCGCGCGCTCGATAGGCCTCGATACCGACGTGGTGTCGAAAGAAATGTACACCTTCCCGCTTCGTCCAACGACGAGGGAATTGACAGACGAAATATTTACAAAGCCGGCAGAGACGTTTACCCCTAGTGGTAGTTTCGTCAATCCCAAGGACGAAATAGAATTCAACGAGCTGAAGAAAGGCGAATCAATTTCGCTGCGACCCGAGGCGACGGCCAGCGTTTGCCGCGCCTACATTGAACACAACATGCAGCAGCTTCCGCAGCCTGTAAAGTTGTATTACATGGGTCCGATGTTTCGGCGGGAGCGTCCGCAGAAGGGGCGATATCGCCAGTTTTACCAGATTGGCGCCGAAGTCCTGGGCGGCAACGATGCTCCCGGTATCGACGCCCAAGTGATTGAAATGGTCATGACCTTTTTTGATCGGCTGGAATTGCAAGGCCTGGAACTCGACATCAACTCCATAGGCTGCCGCGAGTGCCGTCCAAAATATGTAGAAGTCCTGCGGGCCGCACTCATAAAAGTGAAAGACAAGCTCGGATCGGACAGCCAACGGCGCATCGAGACAAATCCACTTCGCGTACTGGATTCGAAACTCGAGAGCGAGCAGGAGATTATCGCGACATTGCCGCGCATGGCTGCGCATCTTTGCCCCGACTGCGCGGAGCACTTCGCGGAAGTGAAGCGGCAACTGGAATTGCGCGGCGTGATCTATCGCGAAAACTGGCGGCTCGTCCGTGGGCTGGACTATTACATGCGCACGACTTTTGAGATCACCGCGCAAGGCCTGGGTTCACAAAACGCAGTGTGCGGCGGCGGGCGCTACGACGGTCTAGTGGAGTTACTCGGCGGTCCTCCCACCAAGGGAATTGGATTCGCAATCGGCGAAGATCGCTTGATTTTATCGCTGCAGGAAAGTGGCAAGGTGCCCGCACCGCCGAGTCGTGACATCTATATAGCATGGATGGGCGACAAGGCGTTTGCGACGGCGATTCGCGCAGCGAAGGACCTGCGCACTGCGGGGTATCGCGTGGAACTGCCCGCGACAGAGCAAAAATTCGGCAAGGCGCTAGGTCAGGCCGATAAGCTGGGTTCCCGTTACGCTCTTATATTAGGCGAAGACGAAGTAACCTCCGGTGAGTGGACCTTAAAGACCTTGGCCGACGGATCACAGAAAAAATATACCGAGAGCGAGCTGCTGGAGTATCTGCGAGACGCCAAGCCGGCCGTGTACGACGGACCTGAGTAATCAAGCTTTTTCTGAGGAGTTAACAGTCTTGCTGGATTTTCTGGGCAATTTGAAGAGAACAAACTACTGCGGTGAGTTGCGCGCAAAAGATGCCGGCCGCGATGTGGTCGTGATGGGATGGGTCGCGCGTCGCCGCGACCTGGGTAATTTGCTGTTTCTGGACGTTCGCGACCGCTTCGGAATAGTGCAGGTGGTCTTCAACAAGGAAACGCATCCGGAGCCCCATGCCAAGGCAGAACAGGCCCGCTCGGAATTTGTGGTAGCCGTCGAAGGCAAAGTCATCCAGCGGCAAAAATCCAATCCAGAACTCGCCACGGGTGAAATCGAGATTGTGGCTTCGCGACTGCACATTTTAAATACTGCCAAGACGCCGCCATTTCAGATCGAAGACGACATCAATGCTGCGGAGGAAACGCGGCTACGCTACCGCTACCTTGATCTGCGCCGACCGCGGCCTTATCGTAACCTGGCGCTGCGCCACAGAATATTTCTCGAAATTCGCCGAACCATGGACGAGCTGGGCTTTCTTGAAATCGAAACCCCCGTGCTGACGCGCTCCACGCCGGAAGGTGCCCGCGATTACCTGGTTCCTAGCCGCGTGCATCATCGCCAGTTTTACGCCTTGCCGCAATCACCACAAATTTTTAAGCAGATCCTGATGATCGGCGGGCTCGACCGCTACTTTCAAATCGTGAAGTGCTTTCGCGACGAGGATTTGCGCGCCGACCGCCAGCCCGAGTTCACGCAACTGGACCTCGAAATGTCCTTTCCCCGCCAGGAAGATATTTTCAACGTGATCGAAAACGTGATGGTGCGCGCCTGCGCGGTAGCAGGCGTTAAAGTCGAAGCGCCATTCCCGCACATGCTTTACAAGGATGCCGTTCGCAAATATGGCAGCGACAAGCCCGACCTGCGTTTTGGCATGGAGCTCCGTGAGGTCACGGAAGCGTTTCCGGCCGAAGCCAAGTCGAAGTTGCGGATTGAGGGGAATGTTTTTGCCTTCGCCGCTTCCGGCGCGGCTGGATATTCGCGTAAACAATTGGATGAAGTTGCTGAAAAGGCCAAAGCCGCAGGAGCGCGAGGCGCTTATTTTGTGAAGGTCGCCGCCGAAGGCGCGACTTCCACCGTAGACAAACTGATCGGCGCCGAAAACGTAAAGAAAATTGCGGAAATCTGCGGCGCAAAAACTGGCGACCTGATCGTAGCCGTCTCCGCGAACGAACAAATTAAGGGCACCGAAGCAGCGGCGCTGGTAGCCGGGCAATTGCGCTTGCAGCTTGGCGAGGCGCTCGGTGTTATCGATAAAACTCAATGGAAATTTCTATGGCTGACCGGCTTTCCCCTTTTTGAGTGGAGCAATTCCGACAAAACGTGGGTGAGCGCGCAACACCCCTTCACCGGAATTGTGGACGAGGACCTGGACAAACTTGAATCAGCGCCATGGGAAGTGCGCTCCAAGGGCTACGACCTGGTCTTGAATGGTGTTGAACTGGGTTCAGGAAGCATCCGAATCCACCGTCAGGACGTGCAGGAGCGCCTGTTTAAGGCGCTTGGACTTACAGAAGAGCAACTGCGACGCCGCTTCGGCTTCTTTCTGGATGCACTCACGTATGGCACTCCGCCTCATGGTGGCATCGCGCTCGGTCTCGATCGCGTAGTCATGCTGCTGGCAGGAGAAAAGTCTATTCGCGAAGTCATCGCGTTCGGGAAAACTACTGCGGCGGTTGATTTGATGGCGGAATCCCCAAGCGAAGTGGACAAAGAACAACTCGATCAACTAGGGATTCGCGTCATCGAAAGCGGCTCATGAAAAATCGCGAGACCGTGGTCATGAGCTGCTGAAACAATTTATGTCGCGAATACGCATATTGGCGGAGGCGGTGGCGAATAAGATCGCCGCAGGCGAGGTTGTGGAGCGGCCCGCCTCGGTGGTGAAGGAGTTGCTCGAAAACGCGCTGGATGCGGGCGCCAGCACCATTCGCGTGGAGACGGAATCGGGCGGCAGGCGCATGATTCGTGTGATCGACGATGGCCACGGCATGACCCACGACGACGCGCTGCTGGCGTTCGAACGGCATGCCACCAGTAAATTGCGCACCGCCGATGACTTGCTCTCTATCGCCACGCTGGGGTTTCGCGGTGAAGCGCTGCCGACCATTGCGGCGGTCTCCAGGCTGACACTCGAAACCCGCGACGCCGCAGAAGCGGAAGGTACGCGCGTTGAGTTTGCCGGCGGTAAATTGACTGGCGTGAAGCCGGCTGGGCTGGCGGCGGGAACTACCATCAGTGTCGCTGATCTTTTTTACAGCGTGCCCGCTCGCCGGAAATTTTTAAAATCCGACACCACCGAGCTAGGGCACATTGCGTCGCTGGTGACGCATTACGCGCTCGCCAATCCATCGAAGCATTTCGTGCTGACCACCCCAACACAGGAAATCATCAATTGCACTCCCGTTGGGAAACTGGCTGAGCGCGTATATCAGCTTTTTGGAAAGCAAGCGCTCGATGAGCTAGCGGAGATTCCTGCAGCGATGTCGGCGTTTCGTTCCGCAATTACGGAGCCGGCGCTGGAACCCGAAGAAGAAAAATCCACCCTGACGGTCAGCGGCTTCACCTCGCGCCCTGAAGTGCAACGCGCGAATCGTAACGGAATTTATGTTTTCGTGAATCGCCGGCTAGTGCGTGACCGGCTGATCCTGCACGCCATTCATGAAGCCTACCGCAATATTTTACCTGCCGGAGTTTTTCCCGCGACACTTCTATTCTTGGATATGCCGTATGGCGAAGTGGATGTGAATGTGCACCCGGCAAAAATCGAGGTGCGCTTCCGGCGACCGCAGTTTGTTCAC
>DATHMG010000049.1:0-2685 GCA_035487275.1 Candidatus Acidiferrum sp.
GCCGCTGACGTCGAATTGATCGACCTGGAATCCGGCAAACAGGTGGACGGCGTCACCTCCGACATCTCCCTCGGTGGATGTTTCGTCTGCACCAGCAAGCCGCTGCCCATGAATGCCCGCGCGCGGATGAAGCTCGTCCGAAAAGGGCAGGTCCTCGAAGCTCTTGTCTCTGTCCGCATCGTCAAGCCCCGCATCGGCATGGGCATCGAGTTTTTCGACCTCGAGCCCGACCACAACGAAATGCTAATCGCCTGGATTGACGCCCTCCGCCAAGCCCGCTAACGCCGGTGTGCCGGCCGTTCTTCGCCGTCATCTGAATGTAGTGGCCGATCTTCAGATCGGTCATTCTGCCGCCCTCAATGCGCCGTTTCCATCGGATGCCGGCTCTTCTCATAAAACTCATTCTGCAACTTCAAACTTTCCTCATCCGCTTTCACCGCCTTAATCGCCCGCACCACCGTATTGATCCACCCTTGCAAATCCGCTTCGCCCTGCTCCTTCGTCGCCGTCGATCCATCGCCCGAATAATGATTCGGAAACCGCGCGTACCACCAGATTCCCGTGTACACATTTTCCGGCAGCCGCACCCGCTTCTGGTCCGCGCCCGATTCGTTTTTTGCACGGTCCAGGTGCGTCAGGTTCGGATGCGTCACCAGCATGTTCGACGTTTCTGTCTCCCCAGCGTGCCAGTCCGGCCCTTCTTTCTCCGCGCCCACTTTCTTCGTCGGCTCGTGTCCCCATTGCACGTACACCACATAATCGTGCGGCGTGTCGAGCTGCGCCTGCGCAAAGTACGGCAGCAAATTCTCATTTCCGCCATGGCCATTCACGATGATCACCTTCTTGCACCCGTTCCGCCCCATCTCGTCCGTGGTCGCCTGCAGCAATTTAATCTGCATTTCTGCGTTGTACGCCACGGTCCCTGGTTCGTGCCGCGCCTCCGCAATCTGCCCAAAATAATATTCCGGAAAAATCACGGCGTACTCCTGCTGCACGGCGCGCTCGGTAACGTAGCGCACGTTCAGCAGGTCGGTTCCCAGCGGCAAGTGCGGACCGTGCTTCTCCAATATCCCGAACGGCAGCAGGCAAGTCCCTTGCGCCTTGCCAATCGCCTGCCGAAACTCTTCCGCTGTCAATTCTTCCCATTTCGCCGGCAGCTTTGTCTGTCCCTGCGCGCAGCACACTGACGCAATTCCCAGCGCCAAAATTCCAATTGCCCAACGAAGCATGCCCACCTCCCGTGGTAGCAGCGAAACTGTTGCGGCCAAATTGTAGCGTAGGGATCCGACCGGCAGAAGTGCCGAAGCGGGGAAGTTGGAGAGCCAAACCTGGCGAAGCAGGAATGGCGGGACGACGGTCTCCGAACTCAAAGACTTTAGCGCGTGCGTTGCCAATAAAAACAGCTTGAAAGGCGTTAAAGTTGCACCGTCGGAACGCGGTTGTAGCAGAGCCCCGCCAAACAGTCCAACTGATTTGAATCCAGGGAATAGGAGGCCAAAGCGGTGAGTGGCTTCCCAAGCTCAACGGAGTGCTCGTCAACTTCTAAAATAAGCTTGCTGAAGCAGTCTGTTGGCTGGGACGAAATCCTAGCCCACTTTATTTGGCCCTGCGCTTTGCTTGTCACTTTTGACAATTCCACCGAGCCAATCTTGAGGGCAATATCGCCAAAAGTGCGAGCTTGTAGCGTTTTAGTGTTTTTGCGCCGCTATCATGCCAATTCTGCGAAAGTTCGCGATAGCAGTCACGCTCGCACTCTGCGCGCTAGGCGCGGCTTGGGGGCAAGACCTTGCGCCACGAGCCTATGTGATAACGCCAGTGCATGGCAACGCAATTACGATCATCTGGTCCTTTTATGACGGAGGCCTGAACTTCAACGGCACTATACCGGTTGCCAACGCAAGGGGAACCTACAACGTACCGATCTTCAGCTACTACCACTCGCTGAATTTTTTTGGACGCTCGGCGAACATAACGGCTGCGCTGCCTTATGGGGTGGGAACTTTTCAGGGCGACGTGTCGGGGCAACACACATCGATCTACCGTTCGGGCCTGCTGGATTCCAGCTTTCGTTTTTCGGTGAACCTGATGGGCGGCCCGGCGATGCAACCGAAGGATATGGCGAAGTGGAAGCAGAAGAAGCTGTTGGGAGTGAGTCTGAAGCTGATTGCGCCCACTGGACAATACAGCGGCTCGAAATTGATCAACTGGGGCGGCAATCGATGGGCTTTCAAACCGGAACTTGGGTATTCCCAACGATGGGACCATTGGGTGCTCGATGGCTATGCTGGAGGGTGGTTCTACACCACAAACCCGGCGTTTTACGCCGGCCCGGTTACCAAACCACAAAACGTAGCGCCGATAGGCGCTTTGGAGGGGCATTTGAGTTACGACGTGAAGCCGCGCTTGTGGGTGTCGCTGGACGTGAATTTCTGGTGGGGCGGCATTACCAGCTTGAGTGGCATACAGAACCTGGCGACAAAGCAGACCGGCTCGCGCCTCGGAGGCACGGTTTCATTCCCGATCAGCAAACACCAAGCCATCAAACTAAGCTACAGCAATGGCACTTATATTCGCTTCGGTGGAAACTATCAGAGCGTCTCCGCGGCGTGGCAGTATTCCTGGTTGGGCCGCCCAAAATAAAGAGCGAGCAAGAAATCTATTTTAGGCGGTTCACTGACACGACCC
>DATHMG010000050.1:0-7829 GCA_035487275.1 Candidatus Acidiferrum sp.
ACCAGTTTACTGCACCGGAGGCTTCGTGGCGCGAATTTCGCCTCAAAGCAGGTCCCAGTGTTTCTCAGCCGGGTGTGAAGTGTCAACGGGTGGAGGGGCAATTCCGCGAGTCCAACTACGTTCTTGCAACTCCGGTGTTCCACTGACGACGTTTTAGGCAGTAGTCCAGAGAGGCAGCTTTCGGCCCAGGTTCTTTTCACGTGCCATATTCCATACCCGTACGGCGACAGCTAGGTCCCAGGACGCGATGCCGTTGGATTTGAACAGCGTGGCGTCTGTTTCATTCGAACGCCCCGGAATTTTGCCATCCACGATCTCGGCCAGTTTTTTCACAGATGACCATTTCGATTCATCCTGGTCAAAGGCCATAATTAAATCTCCCGCCTCCTGGCGAGATTGCTCGATGGAATCAACAGCGATGAGGTCCGCACGTCGGACTGCCGCTTCGTCGAGTTCTTGTTTGTGAGCATGATTCACGCCGATGGCATTGATGTGCATGCCCGATGCGATGTCCGAGCCAGTTACGACCGGGTGCGAAGCGGTCGTAGCAGTACATACGATATCCGCGCCTTGAATGGCTTGCGCGGCGGAGGTTGCGGCGTACACCGGGATTCGGAGGCGTTCGGCCATGTCCGCACAAAATTTCTCACGGCGGAAAACATCACGGCCGTAGGCTCGCGCCTGTTCCAACTTTCGAACGCCTGCGATTGCTTCCAGTTGAGTCCTCGCCTGCCCACCGGTCCCGATAATGGCCGCGATTCGCGCATCGCGACGCGCCATGAATTTGGTCGCCACGCCCGAGGCCGCACCCGTTCGCAACTGGCCCATGTAATCCGCTTCAATCTGCGCCACAAGATCGCCGGTAGCCATTTCGTAGAGCAGCACCAAAAAGCGAATCTTGCCGGCCACGTACGTATACTGCTTCTCCGCGACGAACCCGCCTGTATAATCAGCCGCGGCCATATAGTGATAAAACCCCTTTGGCAATTCGAAGCGGCGACGCGGCTGAACAACCACGTCACCACGAGCTTGTTTACGCAAGCTCTCTTCGACAGCTTCCAGGGCCATGGCCATCGTCAGTACAGAACGTACTTCCGCTTCATTAATGTGTAGCGTCATTGCGCTGCTCGCAGCTTTTTTTTCTTGGGTTTCGCTGGATTATTAGCCTTACCTGCGACCTTGGATTTTGTTTTTGGCAGCGCGATGGAGCCGTCATCGCGTATGCGTCTGACCACCGTCAGTATCAGGCGATAGACCCGCTCGTCATTATTGCCACCTTGGGCTTTACCAACTGGGGAATTCATGTCTTTGCTGCGAAATCGAAATTCAGGTTCTCCTTTTGGCCCGGTACCTATCCTTACGGGCATTTGTCCGCAAAGATTGTTTTCTATATAAGCCGTCTCGTAACGTGATTTTTTGAGATTCCAGGTATAAACGCGGATATTGGTGAAATCGCAAGGTTGCGTGTCCGGACCACGAGTCCCTGCGACCAGGTACTGCGACTTCGCCCCAGAAATGTCGTTGACCTTGTTTAATTCGAACCATGCTACCGGCCGAACGTTGGCGGAGGCTGTCCCGTCTCTCACCGTGTTCGGCAGGTCCAGTTCCACGAAACGTCCGATGATCCAGCCGGCAATGGGAGAGGTTCTATCACCGGGCTGCGTGGTCGTGGAAGTATCCGGCGCGCGTGGATTGGTTTCGCTGGGCGGCCGGGTAGCGAGCCCGCGAACGAAAAGCCACTCTTCCTTTTTGGCGTCTTCTTTCCTGCGGTCTCCAGCGTCGCCGGCGGATTCTTTTTCATCTGACACTTGTGCGATGTCGGCGACAGCTCGTCCGACAATTTCCACTGGGATGCCTCGGCCGAATTGATAAAGGCGAGGTTGCGTGCGGCCTGGCAGAACGCGCAGATTTGTGGCGACCTTGGTTCGACCACGAGCTTGTACCGGCAACTCCTGCGCCTCGCCCAAGAGTTTCGCGCTGCGCTGCCACAAGGCTGTTTCCATCAGCGATCGTGCATCGATCCAGCCAACCTCACCGCTGGCGGTTCGCACCTTCACGTTGTCGTTATGACGGGCGACGATCTCGACGTGATCGCCATAATGCAGCGCGTCCAGCGGTTCCCGAACCTGCGCCACACCGCTCCACAATGTGACGCTGCGCTCGCCGATGTAGCCCTCGCCAAGCGCTTCGTGCTTAGGCCTGAAGATCCACGCGGCCACAACGACGGCGAACAGCAGGGGAATGGCAATCAGCAGCTTGCGCTTCATGGACAAGCCTTAATGTTGATTGCGGAATAGTTGCAAAAACGGACTCCACCTGGTGCAAGAAAAGAATCCATAAGTGGGATACATGCCAACGAGGGTCGAAATTCTTGGTTCTGGGCTGAGGTCTGTCCCCGACAACTACTCATCATTCGACGTTAATCTCTATAAAGATTGTACCTGAATGTAGCGTGATGAGTTTTAACTGACCGCGACCGGTGCGTGCCGGGATTGGGTTTCTGCTAAAATGCCGCATCATCGTAGCCGGACGCACGATTTTCAGGACGCCCAATTTATGACTAGATTAAATGCTGTTCAACCTTTAGGATTGCTGGTTTTGCGGCTGGCGCTTGGAATCATTTTTATTTCGCACGGCTACCCAAAGCTTACCCACCCCAACGGCATGCAGGGTTTTTTTGTACAACATGGTCTGCCTGGTTATTTCGTTACCGTCGCAGGCGTGCTGGAAGTTTTTGGAGGCGGGCTGCTTATTTTAGGATTTTTGATGCGTATGGCGGCGCTGCTGCTGGCCATTGAAATGGCTGTCGCCATTTGGAAAGTACACAGTGCCGGAGGATACCTGGCGGTGCACAACTACGAATTTCCATTGGCGCTCGCGGCTGCCTGTTTCGCGCTGGCAACCGTCGGAGCCGGGCGGGCTTCGGTTGACTACGCGTTGTATGAATCAGGCCGTGGGCCGCGTCCGGGAAAACCGAAGGCCAAATCGTAGACCTATAACGGGGTCCCATTTACGAGCAGGAATTTTGATCGCCCACACCGCTCCCATGCACACTGTCCCTTAGGGTGTGACCGTAACTGAGTTTGCCGCGATGCGCGCAGGCGCCGGCGGGAGCGCAATCCAGAGGATCAAATACGCTAGCACGCCTGTGCCGGCAAACAACACCAGGAGCAGCCACACTATGCGAACCAGTGTTGGATCGAGGTCAAAATACTCGGCCAGACCGCCACAGACTCCGGCGATTTTTTTGTTGCTCGTCGAACGCGTCAAGCGCTTCGACGTAGGTGCGCAGTACGCCGGCGCGGGCGCCGAGGCAACCAGGCGGGCGCCGCAGTTGTAGCAGAAATTGGAGTGATCGGCGATTTCTTTCTGGCAATTTGGGCAGATCATTGAGACACCTCCACAGGTCATTCTCAGAGCATAATACGTCAAAACAGGGCAAAAAGTTGCAAAGCCGAAATTAACTCTCTTGGCCGTCAGTCGCCCCGCGACACACTAAGGGCTCAGTCTCTGAGCTAGCCGAACCCCCTGCTCATAGCCTTAAAATTCTTAGTATTCCAGCAATTGTTTCACGGCGTTGATCAGGTGCGAGGTCTGGGGGAGGATTACGTCTTCCAAATTGGGCTGGTACGCGCAGAAGGTATCCATGGCGGCGACTCGCCGCACCGGGGCGTCAAGCTCCTCAAAAAGTTCATCGGCAATGCGCGCGGCAATTTCCGCTCCGTAACCCCAACTGAGCATGTCTTCGTATGCCACGATGACCCGATGATTTTTTCGGGCCGTCGACGCGATGGCTTCCCAATCATATGGAGAAAGCGAACGAAGATCGATGATTTCAACGGACACGCCTTCGCGCCCGAGTTGCGCAGCCGCTACTTCAGCGCGATGAACCAACGCCCCGTAGGTGATGATGCTGACGTCCGACCCTTCGGCAACCACGCGCGCTTTACCAAAGGGCACGGTGTAATCGGGGCCCGGATATTCAGAGCGATTGTAGGGCTGACGATAAAGATGTTTATGCTCGAGGAACATTACCGGGTCGTCGCAGCGAATTGCGGTTCGCAACAATCCAGCTACATCAAGCGCAGTAGACGGCATCACCACTCGCAGACCCGGGCAATGTGTAAAGATCGATTCACCGCTCTGGCTGTGGTACACCGCGCCACCGGTTAAATATCCGCCGATGGCCACGCGAATCACTGCGGGACATTTAAAGGCCCCGTTCGAACGCCAGCGCATTACGCACAATTCGTCGCGAATCTGCATCATGGCGGGCCAGATGTAATCGAAAAATTGTATCTCCGCTACAGGCTTCAGTCCCCGGGTGGCCATGCCAATCGCGCGCCCGACAATGCTCGCTTCCGCAAGCGGCGAATTGAAAACGCGATCAGCTCCGAATTTGCGCTGTAGACCCGCAGTCGCTTTGAAGACGCCGCCCTTCCCTTTGACACTTTTTAGATTTTCTTCGCGGCTGGCGTCGGCAACGTCTTCGCCGAATACGGTGATGCGCTCGTCGCGCAACATTTCATCGGACAGGGTAGCAGCGACCATTTCCACCATGGTTTTTGGCGCGCCGTGATATTGCGGCTCCGCTTCGAAAGCGGAAGAAGTGGGATCGACGTCCGGGGAGTAAACATTTACCTTGATCGAGTCGATGGAGGGTTCCGCGGCCGCCAGCGCTTGATCCGCGACTTCACGGACTTCATTGTCAACTTGCGCTTCCAGATCCTCGATTTGCTTTTGATCGAGTAATCCTTCACGAACGAGAACAAGCGAGAATTTTGAGAGCGGATCCCGGTGCGCTTCTCTTTCGCGCTCCTCGGCGGATTTGTACAGTTTTTCGTCATCAGATAGCGAATGCGAATACGGCCGCGTGACTTGCGCGTGCACCAATGCGGGGCCGCGCCGGTCACGGCAGTATTGAATGGCTTCCCGACAGACCGCATAACTTTCCAGCGGATCGGTGCCGTCGCACTCCGCGATGTGAAGGCCGGGAAAACTGCCTACTAACTTAGAAATGCTGCTGCCAGCGGTTTGCACTTCCACCGGGACGGAAATGGCATAACCGTTGTCTTCGATCAGGTAAAACATCGGCAGCTTTTTAATGCACGCAGTGTTCAGAGATTCCCAGAATTCTCCTTCGCTGGTAGCACCATCGCCGGAAGACACATACACGATTTCGTTGTCTTCATAACCCACATACTTGCCAAGCGGAGCCTTTTTCGCTTTCGCGAGCGCTTTCGATCGTTCCTGATAATAGAGGGTAGCTTCCGCTGCCCCCACAGCCTGAACAAACTGCGTACCCGTGCAGGACGACCGGCTGACGATATTCCATTCCGGGTGGCCCCAGTGAGAGGGCATCTGACGTCCGCCGGAACTGGGATCGTCCTTAGCGCCGACAGCCTGAAGCAAAGTCTCGAGCGGGGTAACGCCGAGCATCAGGCAAAGGGCCCGATCGCGATAATAAGGATAGATCCAGTCGACGCCGGGCCTCAGCAGCAGGCCTGCCGCGGCGGTCACAGCTTCGTGCCCCGCGCTAGAAATCTGGAAATAAATTTTGTTTTGGCGCTTGAGTTGAATCTCGCGGTCGTCTAGCTTCCGCGACAGGTACATCGTGCGATACAGTCGAATGAGAGTATCGCGATCCAGGCCATGCATTTTCGGGGAGTCAAGCTTGGCAACTTTGATGCGCGTCTGTGACGCCATTCGTGCCGACCTCGCGAAGGATGGAAGCTGTCTCTTGCGGACTCTTAATTATAGCGGAATTCTACGCTTCTCATCCGGCCTGAAAAAATGGCCAGTAGCCGAAGTACTAAAGGTCCTTGCAACACAACAACTTAGAGCGGTTAGTCCAGATCGCTGAACTGTTTCACCGCTTGCTCAAACCCAGCCTCGCCCTGACGAAGTACTTTGGGAGAGGCACTCTTGAACGGCTCTTCTGTAGGGATACGATCAAGCCAACGTTGTTCGGATAATTTTTCATGGCTGGAGAAATACAGCCGCACCAACAGGGATACGCTGCCAGTGGCGTAATCTTCTGAGGCGCCTGCAGTGCGCGCCGATTTTTTATGAGGTTGCGATTTTGCCTTGGATTTGGGTTTTTCGTCGTCTTTTGGGCTGGTTGCGGCGTCGGCGCTCGCCGAGTCTTCCTCTGCGCCCGCTTCTTCCGCACGCTCTAGTTTGTATTGAAGTTTTTTGTCCAGGCGAAACGCTTGCTTCCAGACGTCAAGCTTGTGACGCGCTTGCTGCGCGTTTTCCTCGTCAGCAAAATCAAAATGCATATAGATGTGGGCCATAGGCCCAAAGTTTGCGACGCGTTGCTCGGCAAGTCAAGGCAAGGGCCAGGATGCGCTGAGAATCAAATGGTTTTTTGGGGACTTCCTAAGGAGTTTAAGTGGAAAGGCGGCCGCTGTTTTATCGAAGTAATCAGGGCAAAAATTGAGCCGGATCAGTGCGCTTTTTCAACACCGGGCGATTTCCTTCAGACGGCGACGGAATAGCGGCTGGGGCCGCAGGAGTTGCGGTGCCTCCCGCGCCCGGTGCTACAGCCGTTTTCTCGCCTTCCGTGTACGCCTTCTTCAAAAATCCCTCAGCGATCTGCTGCGCTCCGCCAGTATTGTCGTTGGTCTGTCTTGCTTTGCTGTACTCGTTGACCGCGCGCTCCCGCTGTGCCAGCAAATCAAAAATCTTTCCTAGATAAATGTGGCTCCAAACCTCAGTCCACTTCTCAGCGGGTTCCGGCACCGTCTGCAATGCTTCGCGAAACGCGTTGGCAGAAGCTTGATAATTTTTCTGGTAAAAGAACGCTTCGCCCATCCTGAAATTCGCTAATGGGCGATTGGGCTGGATGGTAAGCGCCCGCTGGTATTGCGTGACCGCATCGTAATAGCGCCCTTGCTCTGCCAATTCTTCTCCGCGCGCCACAGCCGCGCGGGCGCGCAAATTTGTGCTGGCCTTGAGAATCAGGTTGTTGGGATCGACGCGAATTCCCCCGGGTTTCGGCCGTCCAAACGTCTCGACCGTGAAATCCGATTCCGAGCCAATCACATCAATCGTTTTCAATTCCGGATTGCCTTCCGTATCGATGCGCAATTCAACTGGCATGCGAAAGGTATCCAACGGCTGTTTGATCTTGCCGGAAATGCGAAATCCTTTTGGGGTACGATAAACCACATAATCAACCGTAAATTCCGGTATGCCCGTGGAATTGAGCCACTGCGTGAAAAATCCACGAAGTTCCGGAGGGGCCTCACCTTTCCTCACTGAGGCTTGCGCATGTTGTTGCGCCATGGCTGCAAAATCATCTACACGCGCACTTTTACCTTCATACTTGGTATAAAAATCGTGCAGCAGTGATTTGAACGCTACATCCCCCATCTGCGCCCGCACCATGTGAAAAATCATCGCACCCTTGTTCATCACCACAGAGCGGTAGTCCGCGGAGTACGGCGCGAGTCGCGCTGCTTGGGCAATGGGCGCCGCGTCTTCAAACATGAGGGCGCCAACCGCAAACTCGTCAACCGCCTTCAGCCCTGCTTCTCGCCCGGCATTCTGCTCGGCATAAAGGGCTTCCGAATATCGCGCCAGGCCATCGCTAATCCATACGTCACTCGGCGACGCCGGCAACACTTCGTTGCCCCACCATTGCGAAGCTACTAACCTCGCAATGGTGCGGTCATTCGACTTTGGATCCCACGCGCGCTGGCTCAGCAATAACACGCCTGGCCCGGCAAATTCGCGCAAGGTGCCGTCAGGGATCTGAATCACCGACATGGCCGGATCGGGCAGCGGCCCAAACATGTCGGAGAACACCGTCATGGAGCGCGCCA
>DATHMG010000051.1:0-2657 GCA_035487275.1 Candidatus Acidiferrum sp.
CCAATCACACCAGCGACGAACAAAAAGATGGCATTGGGCAAATTCATGCGAGTCTTCTATGACTACACAAAGGCATAGCTCCAGACCGATTTGTTTATTTCCGTTATTTATTCAACGCGGGGAGTTGCAGCGGTTTGCGTATTGGCCCCAGCCCTGATGTCGAGTGGCAACCCTGTGGAAGTTCAAGCTGCAGCCCGATAACCTATAGATGCTGCAATGAGGAAAGCGGTTTCGAGAAATTCTCCGCCGTGGAGTGAACAAAAAATTAATCCATGAAATGAAAATGGCGGAGAGGGTGGGATTCGAACCCACGGTAGGGGTTAACCTACACACGCTTTCCAAGCGTGCGCCTTAAACCGCTCGGCCACCTCTCCGCTGTGGAGCGCAACCTTTTAACTTTAGCAGAAATCGATTTCCTTCGCATGGCGATGGCGCAGAGTGGCGCAGAGATTTTTGCAAGATGCACGGCGAAAAAACTCGAATGCTCCTCGGCGAAACTCGATTTTGCCGGCCGCCGCCTCTCAAGTAGACTAATAGGGTTGTCCACACCATTCCGGGGTGGTGCAATTGGTAGCACATGGGCCTTTGGAGCCTAGAATCCTGGTTCGAGTCCAGGCCCCGGAACCATTTTTGCCGCTTCCCTTCACCGCAAATTCCAACACAACGCGCCCCGCTATTTAACTGAGAACCGAAAAATCGTTGTGGAGTGGAACGGCTTGCTGGGAAATAGCGTAGTCGACGGAAAACCCGGGTGGTTCGGCGAATCCGGGAAATGTTGCGTCTCCAGGCAAAACGCGTAGCGTTGCTCGTAGACCTTCCCTCCCTTGCCATGCGCCGTCCCGTCCAGAAAATTCCCGGTATAAAACTGTATCCCGGGCTCGGTCGTTAAGACCTCCAGGACCCGGCCGCTCTTGGGATCGCGCGCGACCGCCGCCAGCTCAATCGCCGAAGCTCCAATCTTTCTGTCGACAACCCAGTTGTGATCGTATCCCCGCCCAAGTTTGAGCTGCTCATCCGCTCCATTGATCCGCTCGCCAATCGCAACCGGCCGCGTGAAATCAAAAGGCGTATTCTTCACATCACGAAGCTCGCCAGTCGGTATAAGCCCCGCATCCACCGGCGTGAACTTGCTGGCGTTCAGTTGCAGCGTCTGCGAAAGGATGTCGCCATTGCCCTGCCCCGCCAGATCGAAATAGCTGTGGTTGGTAAGATTCACCACGGTGGGCTTGTCGGTGCTCGCGGCATAATCGATCCGGAGTTCGTCTTTCGTATTAAGCAAGGTAAAAACAACCGTCACGGTCATGGTGCCGGGAAATCCTTCTTCCCCATCGGGGCTCACGTAAGTGAACTCCACCGCCACGCCATCTTTGCTCGGAACTTCCTTGGCCGCCCAGATCTTCTTGTCAAAGCTGAGTAATCCGCCATGCAGCGTGTTCTCGCCGTTGTTCTTGGGCAACGTATAGGTTTTGCCGGCGAGCGTAAAACTTCCGTGCGCGATGCGGTTGGCGTAGCGCCCAACAGTGCCGCCAAAGTGGGCTGTGCCGTCCTCATATTCCTTCGCCGTTTCGTAGCCCAGCACAATATCTTCGAATTTCCCCGCGCGGTCCGGGACCCTGATGCTCACAACCGTCGCGCCGTAGTTGCTAATTGCGACGACCATCCCGCGGCTATTCCTCAAAACGTACAAATCCGTCTTCTGGCCCGCAGCAATGGCGCCAAATGGCTGAATCTGAACCGATGATTTTGGTGTTGGGTCCGCAGAACACTTTACATTCGTAAGAGTCAGTGCCAGCAACAATGCCATGCCGAAGCGCAGAACGCCCATTTCTCTCTCCTCGTGATAAACAAAAGTGCTTGCGAATACCCGGAATACGGCCGGGAACTGGGGTAAGCCAGGTGGTATTCAATGCCCAAAAGCTTTTCGATATCTTGCGGAACAACTCTATCAGACTTGGCGAGCGCGTCGGCATCCCGCCGGTGCAAACCAACATAAACGGAATCCTCTCCACTTTCGTCGGAAATGCCTGGGATTAGCCTCGATAGTAGGCCATCTCGCGGATGCGATGTGCTTGTCCTTCGTAGAATTTTCTGAAGAATTAACGGCTGAATATTTCGTTGACCGCGCGAAACGCTTGGTCGATGGCCGTATCCGTGTAAGCGCTCGCGCCCGCATCCGAATTCGCGATCGCAATGCGCCCGAACGGCTGGCGGCCCAGCACCCACGGCTGTTGGCCCGTTTTCCACTGCGGCAGATCAAGGCCAAAAGGCGTGAAGGCGTAGCCGTGAGCCCATCGGTTAACAATGATGCCTTCGATATCGCGCGCCGGATCGAAACCGCCACCGCCGAGCATGCGCGCCAACTGCTCGCGAATATTCCGCTCGAATTTGCTGTAGGGCGTTTGCAAAAGCTCCGTCCGTCCTGCGCGATTCTGATCGCGCACCGGCAGTCCGGGCTTGCATGGCGTGCGCAGCATGAAAAGAACCGCCGGCTCCTCGGGATTGCTCGGAAACTGATAGTTCCCCAGGCTCACCGGAAAATCGAGCGCGGTGTACGTGTGATACCCGCCGGGTGCCACAATCTGGTGAATTCCCAGATTCGCAAACGCCGTCCAGTTGCGCAGCGCGACGTGCGTGTAAACAAGCGGCGCTTTCACCAG
>DATHMG010000052.1:0-4635 GCA_035487275.1 Candidatus Acidiferrum sp.
CGGAATCATACGATACCAAGATCTCCTGAACTCACCACCGACCACTCACCATCCACCACCCACTTTCCTTCGCTACTTCCCGTAGCGCATCCCCGCAAATCCTTCCCCATCCATCGCTTACGGCGTCTCATCTCACCTGCCACGCCATCTTTTGGGCGGGTTCGAATGATACCACTAATATAATTCCCTTGACAGTAAAGCCACTCTATGCTATTTTGTGTTATGGTTTGGCCGTCCTCCGCGCAGGGCTCTCGCCCCTACGCACGCACGACCCGCCAGACTGTTTATAAAATAGTTACCCCAAACTCCCAAAATGTCGTTTTCTGCCCCTTTTGTTTTCAATCTCTTGCGCACTCTTTCGGAAATGGGATTTTCGCAATTCCTTTTGAATCAAGTCCTTCCGCACTCTTTACGCAAAACACCGGGGGTGGGTATACCCCAGAGATTCTGCCTCTTGTTTTCAAGGGTTTACGCACTCTTCAAGATGCGGCCTGCCCCGATCCGGTCGGGGACCTCTCGGCGTCCATTTGGCGTCACAAGAGATTCAACGGGAGGCCGCTTCTGTTGCCGTGCCGTCGATACGCCGTTGGAGCCTCGTTGTTTTCCCATGGGAATTTCGTTCTATCTCCTTTCCCTTCCTATCGTTACCCGACTCTTTCCTTTCCAACGACGGGGGGGTACACCCCCCCCTTTTCAAGGAAACCTCCATGCCCCTGTTTTCATCACTCAGCGCCTTGTGCAAGCCTCAAGAGCCGGAGATTCGACCCGGCCAGAGAGAATTTCTCCCTCTTCATCAGTCACGAATCACCAGTCACCAACCACCAATTACCAGTCACGAACCACCAGTCACCAGATTGGGCGTATACTGTCTCTTCTCGCTCCGGACAAAACAATGAGGCCCTCCATGTCCCCCCTACGTCTTCGCGCTGCTTTGCCGTGCATATTCCTGCTGATCTTTGCCGCATGCGGCCTGCTTTCCGCGCAGAACGTGAAAATCACCCACACCGCCCTCAAAACCGGCGAGATGGCGCCGGATTTCACCCTGCTCGACAATCACTGGAAACCGGTCCGCCTCAGCGATTTTCGCGGCAAGAAAAATGTCGTTCTGGCTTTTTACGTCCTGGCCTTCTCCGAGGGTTGAACGAAGGAACTCCAGGCCTATCAGGCTGATATGGCCAAGCTCGAAGCCACCGGCTCCATCGTTCTAGGCATCAGCATCGACAGCCCGGCGGCCAACAACGCCTTCGCCGAAAAAATCGGCGTCAAGTTTCCTCTGCTCAGCGACATGAACCGCAAAGTCCTGAAGCAATACGGCGTCTTGGGATCCTACAACGTGGAAAAGGAAGAATACGATTGGGCCCAGCGCACCACTTTCGTTGTGGATAAGCAGGGCGTAATCCGTCAAGTGGAGGAAGAAGCCAGCGCCATCAATCCTAACAACGCTGTTTCGTTGTGCACAAAATTGCTGAAGAAATAAATGATCGCTACAACGGAAAATTCCGCCGCCGCGGATTCGCAGGCCGCTCACTTTCCCAAATACAAAACGGCCAGCAAAAAAATCCACAGCCCATCCATGAAGTGCCAATAATAAGATGTCACGTCCGCAACTACCGCAAGCGAAACTTTCGTTGAATCCAATTTGCGCCGCGAAACATAAATCAGCGCCGTAACGCCGCCAGTCAGGTGCACTCCATGCAACGCGGTAAAAATATAGAAGAATCCGCTCGCCTGATTCGTCGCCACGTAAATTCCCTGCGCGGCAAGCTGGCGCCAAGCGATCAATTGACCGGCAAGAAATGCCAGACCGAGTCCCGTGGTCAACAGCCACGATGATCGAAAACCAGAAAAATCACCGAACAAAAGATGCTTTCGCGCGCGTTCAATCGCTGCGCTGCTGGCGAGCAGAATTACCGTGTTGACCCAGAGAATCGCGGGAAGACGAATGGGAATCCATTGCGCGGTAGTGGCTCGGCGAACCAAGTATGCGCTCGAAAGCGCCATAAAAAACATAAGAATGGAAACTAAGCCCAGAGCAATACCGGTGTAATACCGCTTCGGAGAAGGCGGTTCGAATCGCCGGCGCTTCCCGTGATCATCGCCGTCATCGCCGCCGGGAGGGGGAGCGCTGCCACTACCACGGCCGCCGTCATCTTCCACGTTGATGATTATGTCGTCGAGAACAGGAGTGCCCGGCATGCTGTCCTTCCCTGCGGCGCGAAACGGCGCGGCTAGTTTTTTCCTTCGCGATCCTTCAATTCGAACAAGGCTTGTTCGTTGCGATCCGCGCTCTGTGGCGCGAGATTTTGCGCGAGAAAATCTTTTGCCTCGCCGTTCGAAAGAAACTCATACGCTCCACGATACACCACAGGTTGAACGGAGCCAAAGTTATCCGAGGGTGCCGGCGATGCGACGCTCCATTCGAGTGTGCAAGCGCGCCACGGATTTGGGTCGGCAATTTTTTTGCCGCGCCGCAAGGTCCAAACAAAATTGAAGAGGAAGATCACTTGCACAACGACAGTTGCGGTTGTGGCTAAAGTGACGAAATCACCCATCACTGTAATCGTCGATGTCGCGGGGAATAGAAAACTCCCTGACGCGGCCCCGGAGTGCGCGAGCAGTCCCATCCAGTGCATCGGCATGAAAACAAAATAGACGCCGGCAAAGGTAAGCCAAAAATGCCATTTCCCAAGAGTCTCATTCAGCCGACGGCCAAACATTTTGGGAAACCAGAAAAATAATCCGGCCAAGATCGCAAACGTCGCCGCCACGCCCATCACGAGATGAAAGTGACCGGTGATAAATTCGTCGTTGAGCGCGGCTTCGGCGAGATCGCGCCGCGCAAGAAATAATCCGGAAAGTCCGCCAGCAATAAACAGCGAGACGAATCCGATGGCGAAAAGCATCGCGGTAGTGAGCTGAATTCTGCCGTTCCAGAGGGTGCCGAGCCAGCTCACCAAGAGAATGACCGCGGGTAGTCCGAGAGATTCGGCGACAATCGCGAACACAGGCGGAGCGCAGGGATTCAATCCGCTCTGAAACACGTGATAGCCCCAAATGCAAAATCCGAAAAGTCCCACGCCGCACAAGGCGAGCACAACGGCACGGAGCGCCCAGACCTGTTTGCGTGCGAACGTGGAGAGGAGGTGTGAAACGATTCCGAAACAAGGAAGCATAGCGACATAAACTTCCGCTTGCGCAAAGAACCAGAACAGCCGCTGCCACAAGAGCGGTACACCCTGCCCGGTAGCGTAGAGCGTGGCACTCGCTGATATCTGCGGCAGGTTAAAAAATTGCGTGTCGATCATGCGGTCGGAAAGCAGAAGAGCGCAAGCAGCAAGTAGAATACTGAAGATGAGCGAACCGAGAATGGCGGTGACAAACCAGGCCCAGGCAGTAAGCGGCATACGCGGGAGCGTCATGCCGCTGATGCGCAGATCGATCGTCGTAACGCTGAAATTTAGAGCCGTGCACACCGAAGCGACACAAAAGAGAGCGACGCTTGCTACCCAGAGGGTCAAGCCGGATTCGAGTGGCGCGAAAAAAGAAATAGTAATCCCCAGCAGCGAGAAGACAGTCATCCAAAAGGAAAAAGCATTGAGCGAAGGAAAGGCCATTTCCCGCGCGCCGATTTGCAAGGGCAAAAAATAATTGCCCAGTCCCGCCTGAGGCGCTGCTGTCAGAACCATGAAGACCATCAGCGAGCCATGCAACAGGGTCAGTGCTGCATAGCGCGCCGGAGAGGTCGCCAGGCCGGACGCGAAGGGAATGTGCGCACCGGGCCAAACCAGGTGAATCCGCATGAGAAGCGATAGCCCCATGCCCAGAAAGACGCTGACCAGGGCCAGCCAGAGATAGTTAAGGCCAATCGTTTTGTGATCGGAACTGAAGAGAGCTCCACCAATAAACGTTAGAGAGTGTTTTCTCGGCGGCGGGTATTGGCTGTCGTGGGCAACCATTTGGGCTTATGCACTAGAATACATCGGCGAGAGAAACGCAAGCACTGCGGATTTTAGGGAGTGGGTCACTTTCCGGTTTGCTAACCACCCGGAAGGTGGCCAGACCAGTCAATACAAGCGCGTTTGTCGGTACTGGCCCGACGTACGAACGGTAACTTCTGGCTTGCTCGTCATCCGCCCGGCATCGACGAGCGTCACAACAAAACTTTCCCCAGCGGCGAACTCTGGACGGCCTCGTTGAACTGCGGCAAATCCCGACTAAGTTACGCTACCCTTAACTATGAATCAAATGCCGGTGTTCCGTGCGCTTAGCAGCTTAGGCCGATTGCGTTGTTACCAGCTCGAATGAGGAGGTGAGTTGGATTGCCTTGTGCAGTGTCCGGTATAGCGGGCAGTGCATGGCATATTTGCTGTGCACGCGCTCCACGGTTTCTTTCATGTGTTCTGGCGCCTTGAGGCGCATTGCCACGTGGATGCGTCGGATCATGAGCACACCTTCCTCCGCTTCCACTTCGCCGCTTACATCAGTGGTCAAGGCCCCATTGCTGGCGTCAATTTGGCGCGCCTCCAGCGCGCCTCCGAAGGTACCCATCATTCAACCGGCGGTTGCAGAAATGACGTAGTCGATGGTGGAGGAGTGCGACTCCTTGAGTTTCGCGGGGTCAATTTTGTAATGTTC
>DATHMG010000053.1:0-2434 GCA_035487275.1 Candidatus Acidiferrum sp.
CTGGAGTTTGTGATCGCTGTAAGCGACACCTTCAATCACAAAAATCTGAATCGCAGTACTGCAGAGTCGCTTGAACTCCTCACCCAAGTGACCAAGCTGGCGCAACAAGACGATGTTGAGATCCGCGTTGGCTTTTCCACCGCTTTCCATTGTCCGTTTGAAGGGAAAATTTCTGCGCGGGCCGTCGTTGACTTGCTGCGCGCCACACGCGAGCGTTCGCCGTGGCGCATTGCCATCTGCGACACCAACGGAATGGCGTACCCGGATCAGGTGACTGAGGTTTTGGTTCTCGCGAAAAGTGCATTGAAAATGCCGGTGACGGAACTGGCGCTGCATTTCCACGACACCTATGGCCGTGGACTCGCTAATACTTTGGCCGGGCTTGCAGGTGGTGTGCGCGAGTTTGATTCGGCTACCGCTGGACTGGGCGGATGTCCATATTGTCCGGGAGCGAGCGGCAACCTTGCGACAGAAGACCTGGTGGCGTTTCTGGATGGCATGGGCTACGAAACGGGAATTGATATGGAGAAGTTATTGGACGCAGCGGAATTTGCGAATGGTTTTACTTCGCGGCCTTATCAAGGGCACTTGCTGCTGGCGAAGAGAGCCGGTGCTTGCGGAGTGAAGCAACCGAAGGAAAGCCAGCTTGCGTAGCGTACATCTTTCGGTGCCGTTGCTTTAGCAATACAACACAGATGGCCCTTCCCCTCACCGGAATCCGCGTTCTAGATGTAACTAACGTGCTCGCAGGCCCTTTTTGCAGCTATCAACTGGTATTGATGGGCGCGGAGGTTATCAAGATCGAGCAGCCAGGATCAGGCGATCTGGCGCGCAGGCTGGGCGCCGACCCTGCGACGGCTGCGCGACTGATGGGCGCGTCGTTTATTGCGGTGAACGCCGGCAAGCAGTCCGTCACGCTGAATTTGAAGATGCCCGCAGCGAAAAGTATCTTTAAGCAACTGGTTACACAATCGCAAGTGGTGATCGAGAATTTTCGCCCGGGCGTGATGGAGCGCCTAGGGCTGGATTATGCCGTATTGTCAAAAATAAATCCGCGTATCGTGTACTGCGCGGTCTCGGGATTTGGGCAGCATGGGCCTTTATCTTCGCGACCGGCATATGATCAGGTGATTCAGGGAATGTCGGGGGTTATGAGCGTTACCGGCGACAAAGATAGCGCGCCTTTGCGCGTTGGTTATCCAGTGTGCGACACGGTAGGCGGCATTACCGCCGCGTTTACGATTTGCGCGGCGCTGGTTGACGCGTGCAACACCAACCGTGGACGAATGATTGATGTTTCCATGTTGGAATCCACGCTTGCGACGATGGGATGGGTGGTTTCGAATTATTTGAACGCCGGGACGGTACCGCTACCCCTCGGCAATGAGAATTTTACCGCTGCGCCTTCCGGAACGTTTCGGACCGCGGATGGCTTACTGAATATCGCCGCCAATGAATCGTACCAGTATGAAAAACTTTGCGATTTGCTGCGGCGCCCGGACCTGAAAACCGATCCGCGTTTTGCGGATCGCGATATTCGTAAGCAGAATCGTGAGACCATCAACCGTGAGATTCAGGCCGTTCTGTTGACTCGATCCGCGGCAGAATGGGAGACATTACTGATCGAGGCGGGGGTACCTGCGGGACGCGTTCTCAGCGTGCCTGAAATCCTGAATCACCCCCATCTTGCGGACCGGCAATTCATCACTCGATTCCCGGACGTCGATCCGCCACAGGCGCTCGCCGGCGGCGGATATCGGATTTCTGATGGGGACGCAGTGCCACCAGGCCCGGCGCCAACTCTTTCCCAGCACACGGATTCCTGGCTACAGAAACTCGGTTACTCGACGGCCCAGATTGAGGATTTGCGTGCAAGCGGCGTCATCTAAGTTAAATTGGCATTCAGCAATTCTGTGTGCCGCGGCTTTTGTGAGGAACGATGCGTCCTAACCTTGCTAAGACTTTGCGCGCAAAAATTGTGGAACGCCGCGCCTTGTTAGTCCCCGGCGTTGCCAACGCACTGGCCGCACGCGTGGTAGAAGATTTGGATTTCGAGGCCGTTTATCTGAGCGGGGCGGGTCTGACGAATACGCTCTGGGGCATGCCTGATCTAGGATTCATGACCCTATCCGAATTAACGCAACACACGGCGGCGATACGTCAAGCCGTGAATCTCCCCCTTATCGTCGATGCCGACACAGGTTTCGGGAATGCCGTAAATGTCTGGCATTGTGTCCGGGTGCTTGAACGAGCAGGCGCGGATGCAGTTCAGATCGAAGATCAAATCATGCCAAAAAAATGCGGACACTTTGCCAATAAGTCCGTTATTCCGGTTGAAGAGATGGTCGAAAAAATAAAAGCAGCGACGGACGCCAGGGTTTGCGAAGACTTTATCATCATCGCTCGCACCGATGCATTGGCTGTTGCAGGCTTC
>DATHMG010000054.1:0-6475 GCA_035487275.1 Candidatus Acidiferrum sp.
AATCTCGTGGATATTGCGGCGGGCATCGCGTCCATCATCGCGACACTTTTATTCCTCCGCGTATGGCAACCGAAACGGATCTGGCGTTTTGAGGATGAACGTGGGGAAGACGCCGCCAAAGTGAAACGCGGAGAAGTTGCCGTAGTTCACACTCCCGGGCAGCTTGCAAAAGCGTGGATGCCGTTTGCGCTGCTATCGCTGTTTGTTTTGCTTTGGGGATTGCCCACTATCAAGGCCGCCATGGGGAAGGCCACCACTCCGGCGTTTAAGACTGGAGGATGGGCGGTTCCTTACTTGCATCAGGCTGTGTTTCGGGCTCAACCGGTGGTGATGAAGCCTACGGCCGAAAACGCCAAGTTCGATCTAAACTGGTTGACTGCGACAGGGACGGGATGCTTCCTGGCTGCGATTGTGGCTGGGCTTTTGCTTGGTCTAAAACCCAGGAGAATATTGGAGATATTTGGGGGCACGATGTTTCGGTTGCGCTTCGCGATCATTGCCATGACATGTATGTTGGGCTTGGGATATGTGACCCGGTACTCGGGCATGGATGCGGTATTGGGATTGGCGTTTACGCGGACGGGCTGGTTTTTCCCATTTTTCGGCGCTTATATTGGGTGGCTGGGGGTGGCGCTGACCGGAAGCGATACGGCCTCGAACGCCTTGTTCGGTGGGCTGCAGCGCATTACGGCGCAGCAACTGAACCTGAGTCCAATTTTAATGTGCGCCACGAACAGCGCCGGTGGCGTGATGGGCAAAATGATCGATGCGCAATCCATATGCATTGCTACTGCGGCAACCAATCAGGTCGGCAATGAAGGCTCGATTTTCCGATTTGTATTTTGGCATTCGGTGGCGCTGGCGGCCGTCATCGGCGTGATTGTGATGCTGTATGCATACGTTTTCCCGCAATTTATACCGCACGGATTGACCTTTGTGCACTGAAGTTCGTGTGCTGATGGCGTTCGTATCCTTTTGGTGAAGGAACGAGGTCCCAATTTAATTGGCGGCCCAATCTGCAGGGATGCGCACGTAAGAAGAATCGAGCGCTGCGACGCTCGGACAGCCCAACAACACCAGCGTGCGTTTGACGTCTTCGCGTAAAATTTCGATAGCGCGAGCTACTCCTGCTTCACCGGCGGCGGCCAATCCGTACGCGTAGGCCCTTCCACAGAGCACGGCGCGCGCGCCAAGGCACAACGCTTTCACGATATCGGTGCCGCGGCGCACGCCTCCGTCCATTAGCACCTCTATTCGACCGTTAACTGCTGCGACGACTTCAGGCAACACGCGCAGCGTTGCGGAAACACAATCGAGTTGGCGGCCGCCGTGATTCGAAACGACAATGGCGGCGGCTCCTTCGTCCACGGCCCTTCTGCCGTCATCGCCGGTGAGCACACCTTTGACGACAATGGGACCGTTCCAGTGTTGCCTGATCCACATCAAATCTTTCCATGTCACCGTGGAAGCGGCCAGAGCGCGGCCAATGTCCGTGAGGGGCATGGGGCCTTTTCCGGGTAAGACGACATTGTGAAGAGGAGGAACGCCACCGTCCTTCAAGAAGGAAAGTAACCATCCCGGATGCGTTAAGAATTGTTCGGCGTAAGGAATTTTCTGAAAAAACCCAGGGTTCAGCAACTCAACCATCCCGTTGCGTGGATCGCGCTCGCGAATTCCGCTAACAGGCGTATCGATCGTGATCACCAAGGCTGCAAAGCCGGCGCGGCGCGCGCGATCGATGGAGGCTTCGGCGGCCGCGCGTCCACCCATCAGATAAAGCTGGTAAAAGACCGGCCCGGTCGAGCCCGCTTTCACATCTTCGAGCTTGTGCCCTGAAATGGTGGAAAGAATATAAGCGGTGCCGGCCTTTCCTGCCGCGCACGCGGCCGAAACTTCTCCACCGGGATGCATCAGACGGCTATAGCCCACGGGAGCCAGCATTGCTGGAAGTGAAAGTTCATGCCTAAGCACGGTTGTTCGCAAATCGCAATTCGCAAACGCCACCGCGTGGCGCGGACGAAAGGTTACATCATCAAAAACGCGGCAATTTTCTCGTAGCGTGACTTCGCCTTCCGCGCCGCCGTCCAGATAATCGAAAACCACTCGGGGGAGTCGCCGCTGCGCTACGCGCCTCAAATCATGGATATTCACGACATGCGGCGACTTAACGGAAGGCATTCGAATTCGCTCCAGTGAAAGAATCGGAGAATCGCGGAAACAATTAAGCCACAATTCGGCCTCCGACGCGATATGGGAATGGCCGTTGAGTATTGACTGCCCGGTGATTTCATTTTTTGCGGCCACAATTCTAATTTGTCAGTGTGCAATTATGGATATTTTCATATTGGCGACTGTTGTATACCAATGCTTGAAGAAAAGACTTGAATAGCAGTTACAATCAATGAAATGACGGTCTGAAGGAAGCGTCGGCCTCCAGGTAGTTAGACACCAGGTCGCGGTAAGGTGCCGCTGCCGCGGCTAAAAATCGGAGGCCAGCGATTGACGCCATCGAAGATTTCTTGCGTTTGGAATCAACCAGAAATCGCGGGAAAGTATCGCGCCGCAGTCTCTCTTCACAGTCACACCAACTTCTCCAAAGAAAGCCTGCACTTCATCCCGGCATTCGCTGAGAAGTGGCCCATCTTGCGGCGGGCTCTCGACAAACAGTGCAAGAAATCATGCCGACCGGTCGATTTTTCCACGGCGTACTGGCGACCGCCAGTGTCGGCCAAGGTGGGATTCGAATTGGAGAGCAGGCAGATTGAATACGAGCTGGAGTTGATGAGCCTGGTATCGCTTACCGACCATGACAGCATGGGGGCGCCAACCGCTTTACGAGAATTGTCCGGTGCCATACAGATCCCGCTTGCCGTGGAGTGGAGTGTACCGTTTGAAGATGCCGTCTTTCATCTGGGCGTTCACAACCTGCCGCAGCATTTGGCACCGGCGATGATGGAAGACTTTGCCGAATATACCCGCAACCCGTGTTCGTCACGTTTGACGGAAATAATGGCGGAGCTTCATAAATTGCCGGAAGTATTGATCGTCTTCAACCATCCCCTGTGGGACCAACTGGGTCCAGGAGAACTTCCGTTCCAACTTGTTCTGGAACGATTCTTGCAGCGGCACATTGAATTTCTTCATGCTTTCGAGCTCAACGCCATGCGCAACTGGAGCGAAAACAAGAGGGTCGTGCAGTTGTCTAAGCTTTGGCAGAGGCCGGTAATTTCAGGCGGAGACCGGCATGGATGCGAGCCGAGCGGAGCACTGAACCTGACACGCGCCACCAATTTTTCTGCCTTCGTTCTGGAAATCAGGGAGGAGCAACTCAGTCATGTTTTATTTATGCCGCAATACGCGGAGCCGCGCAGCTTGCGCTTCTGGCAAACGGTGATTGATGTGCTCCGCGAGTACCCGGAATACCCGCTGGGTTCGCGGCGCTGGGACGAGCGAGTATTTCATATTGACTGTTATACAGGTTGCGACAGTCCGTTATCGGCATTGTGGAAAGCGCCGCCTCCATTTTTGGGCCGGATTTTTTCGGTTATTCGCATGGCCGAAAGGAAATCAGTGCGTCACGCGCTAAGTTACACCTTTGGCGGAAATGCGGAATTACCTATGGCTTCCGAGATTCCTTGCGATGCAAATGCGTAATACCAATTGGGGTGGGCGACGGTTAGCACGTGGCACGACAGTGCTGAGCTCGATTACTCTATTTCTGCTGAGTTGCGCCGACAGCGGCCAGGCGCAAACGGTCATTCTGCAAACAGGCATGACCGGGCGACCAACGCTGGAGCAGGTGGTGGACACGCTAATCGCGAAAAATGCGGAACGTGCAGTCGCATTGCAACGTTATCAAAGCAGGCGCTTTTATCGCCTGGAGTACACTGGATTTCCCGCCTCGCTAAGGGCTGAAATGGTTGTCGACGTGGTGTACGAGGCACCCGGCACAAAAAAATTTACGGTCATTTCGCAGAGCGGCCCCAAATGGATGATTGATCGTATTTTCAAGGGGCTTATGCAAGCTGAACAGGAAGCCCTGAAGAATCGCGAGCGTGTGGCCCTGGATCGCCACAATTACGAATTTAATGGGATGGCGTTTCAAGACGGCAGTGATGGTTGCTCTTATGTGCTGACCGTTCAACCAAAGATGCCGAACAAGCTTCTATATCGCGGGCGGATCTGGGTGAATAGCAAAGATTTCGCGGTATGTCGCATCGAGGCAGAGCCCGCAAAGAACCCATCGATCTGGATTAAGAGCACCGCAATTCATCATATCTATAAGAAATTGGGTGATTTTTGGTTTCCCTCGGAGAATGAATCCACGTCCACCATGCGCGTCGGTGGACACGCCGTTTTGTCCATCAAATATCGCGATTACGAAATTCTGGCGGCGCGTCCGCTTCGGGAAACAGATTCCCAGCAATCAGACCTTCGCCCTTCCTCAACCGCTGTACCGCTGTCCAATCGTGTGGAATAAATATTGTTTGCGCTCCTTCGGAGATATCATCGAGGAACTGCCCCGACGCTCTCACCAGCCCGATTTGACAAGATAAAAGGCATTTTATAGTCTCAAACCGGTTAGAATGCGGAACCGAAAAGTAAATGATGGAGGAAAATTCGCTGATGTGGAGGCGAAGTGAGTGAACCTATCTTTCTGGTCCATTCCCAGGAATTGGCCGCGGAGCAATCGGGAGAACTCCTGCACTTGGCCCGCGAACAGGCGGGATGGAAGTGGATGAGTATGTCGGTGCGCCGCTTGCGGCCGGGCGACATTGTTCGAGCGTCTACGCGAAATGAGGAATGCGCATTTGTCTTGCTTGGCGGGAAGTGCATAACGGATTGGGGTGAGGGGCCCAAGCGCATCGGCAAGCGCGCAAATGTTTTTGACGGATTTCCATATGCCATTTATCTGCCTGCCGGTCACGAAATTACCTTTACCGCCGAAACGATGTGCGAGATTGCGGAATGCCGAGTGCCTTCCGAGGCCAAACTCGAGCCGCGACTGATCACGCCGGACGAGGTGGCCACCAGTTTGCGCGGCGGGGGCAATGCTTCGCGGCAGATCGTAGATATTATCAGACCCGATTTTCCTGCGGATAAATTGGTGGTCGTCGAGGTGTATACGCCAGGAGGAAACTGGTCAAGTTACCCGCCTCACAAACATGACGTGCATGATCCGCCTACTGAAGTGGATCTCGACGAAATTTACTACTACCGTATCGAGCATCCCCAAGAAGGATTCGCGCTGCAAAGACTGTACTCCGCAGATAAGTCGCGAGACTTCACGGTGCGAGCACAGGACGGCGACGCCGTGCTGGTTCATTCAGGTTTTCATCCGGTGGTGGCCGGGCCGGGGTATAACGTGTACTACTTGAATTTTCTTGCCGGCACTTCGCGCACCTTGTCGGTGACCGAGGATCCCAACCACGTATGGATTAAGTCGACGTGGAAAGAAACCGATCCACGCCTTCCGTTGATTCGCTAGCAACTTAATCGTTCGGGCTGATCGGATCCAAGCCGGATAGCCCGGATAAATGCAAAAAAACAAATAAGCGGTTAGCGAATTACTTCATTTTTAACTGGTGTCTCCGGAAGTTCTACGGCATGCTATGGCGCAAATTGAAGAATCGCAAGCGGGGAGAACTTCTCCATGAATCGCCGCCTGACCGTTGCGCAAGCTATTGTGGCGTTCCTATCGAATCAATATTCAAGTCGCGATAACCATGAACAAAAATTCTTCGAGGGGTGCTTCGGAATTTTTGGTCACGGTAACGTAGCCGGCATGGGACAAGCGCTCGAGCAGGACCGGAGGCTTCGTTATTATCTTTGCCGAAATGAACAAGCTATGGTCCATACGGCTGCGGCGTTCAGCAAGGCGAGTTTCCGGCTGCGCACGTTAGTCTGCACAACCTCCATCGGCCCGGGCGCCACAAATATGGTTACTGGCGCAGCCCTGGCAACCATCAACCGTCTACCGGTGCTGTTGTTGCCCGGGGATATTTTCGCCAGAAGAAATGTTTCGCCGGTTTTGCAGCAACTGGAATCTCCTGCATCACAAGATATTTCCGTGAATGATTGTTTCAAGCCGGTTTCGCGCTACTGGGACCGCATCCAGAGACCGGAACAAATCCTTACTGCGTTGCCCGAAGCGATGCGCGTGCTTACTTCCCCCGAAAATACCGGGGCGGTAACGCTCAGCTTGCCGCAAGACGTACAGGTCGAGAGCATTGATTTTCCTCAAGAATTCCTGGAGAAGCGGTTGTGGACGATTCCGCGAAATCGTTGCGATCGCGGCTTCCTGAAGACGGCTACGGCATGGATTCGTTCTGCAAAAAAGCCCCTGATAGTGGCGGGCGGTGGAGTGCTTTATTCGGGAGCGTGGGAAGCGCTTGCGAAATTTGCGCAACAGACCGGCATTCCTGTGTGTGAGACTCAGGCGGGTAAAGGGTCGTTGCCTTACGATCATCCGCAG
>DATHMG010000055.1:0-49736 GCA_035487275.1 Candidatus Acidiferrum sp.
GCTCGAACCTGGGCACGATGAATCGTGCCCCTACAACCCAAGGTTACAGTTTGATTTCGCTGACTTCGACGGCCGTGAAATTCTGGCGATGGCCGCGAGAAATCTTGTACTGATTGGTCTTCTTGAATTTCAGCACAGTGACCTTCTTGGAGCGCCCCTGTTGCACGATCTTTCCAGTCACCTTGGCTTTGGAAGCGTCCGATCCGGAGAGAACTTTCTTGTCTTCCGTGTGCACCGCCAAAACAGATCCAAAATTCACAACTTCGCCGACATCACCGCTAACCCGTTCAATTCGAATAGTATCGCCCGGTGCGACACGGTACTGCTTGCCCCCGGTTTTGATTACCGCGTACATAAGCCTCCGCCCTCTAAAGACAAACAGTAATTATACGAGTTACTCGACAATTCCGTCAACGAATTAAAGCTTACGGTGGTCGCAAATTCCCGCCTGTTCGGTAAATAAACCAAAGCGTTCGTCGTAGCGACACGCAGGCATTTAAGCCACCGTTTCTTTACCTAGCAGCCCCACGAATAGATACCCGGCGCCTTTGCATTTCGGGCATTCCTTGTTGCGGTAATATCCGGTTGCTTGACAGTGAATGCACTCGATCCAATCAAGATTTTTTACGGCAATTGCGTTAACACCGCTGCAGCGTTGTTCGCCAATGGTTTTGGAACAACGACCGTTTGCGACCCTCAAGTTGTAACCAACGCCGCCACACTGTGTACAACACGTGACCGGTAGCTCTCGCTTCATTGGCTGATGATACGCCCGTACCGTGAGTTCACCTGTTCCATACAGGACGCTTCCCGCAGAACGCCGGCCCCGTGAGGTGGACGCGGGAAAAATCTCGCCAAACTAAAACTTCTGGACGCCAATGCCCCGGAAGGCATGAAGGCGTTTTGGACCTTTGACAAGGCGGCCATGGCAGAGGGTGCAATCCCGTGAAGTACAAGGAACTGATTGCGTTGGGGATGGGCTTCACCTCGCAATGCCCGTACTGCATCGAGATTCATTCGAACCGGGCGCGCACGGCGGGAGCGTCAGATCAGGAAATTGCCGAGACGGTAGTTGTCGCGGCGGCATTGCGTGCCGGCGGCGCAATGACACACGGAACGCACGCCATGAAGGCGCATGAATAGGATTGGGAAGATACCATCGCCAGAAGGATCCTCTACGGTCAATGATCTCGGCAAATCCCACCCCAACACTAGAGCGGTAAGAAATAATTTGAAGAAAATGAAATTTATCAAAACTGCGACATTGCATTCACGCAGCAAGCGAGTTGCTGCCGCGCCAGACGCCCGTACGCGTTAAGCGTGGGGGTGGGACTTGTCGTAGATGTCCATAAGCTGGCGGATGGATGCATGGGTATATTTTTGTGTGGTGGAAAGTGATTGGTGCCCCAGCAACTCCTGAATGGCGCGAAGGTCGGCGCCATCGGCGAGCAGGTGCGTGGCGAAGGCGTGCCGCAGAGAATGCGGGTGCAAATCCCAGTTCATGTTTACCAGGCGCACGTATTTTTTCACGATGCGGCCGACGGAGCGTTGGGTAAGGCGCCGGCCGGCGTAATTCAAAAAGACCGCTTCGCTGTGCGGAGTCGCGGTGCTGCTGGCGTAACCGCCGGAAGTTTGCAGCAGAAGCTGCTCGCGCAGCGGCCAGTATTTATCAAGAGCTTCCTGGGCCTTATTGCCGTACGGCACGATGCGTTCCTGGTTGCCTTTGCCGGTTACGCGGAGCACCCGCTCCTTCTGCTCAATATCGACGAGATCCAGGCCGGTCAATTCGCTGACGCGTAGGCCTGCCGCGTAGAGAAGTTCCAGCAAAGCGCGATCGCGACGCAGCAATAAACCTTCTTCACGAAGCTTCGGTTCGTTGCGCAAGGCCCGAGCTTCCACAGGTGACCATTTCTTTTTAGGTTTGTTTTTATTCTTGGGCAGCGATCCGCCCATTTCCGCAAGGTGATTTAAAAAACTATTCATCTCTTCCGCGGAAAGAATGGAAGGTATGCGCTTCGGCAATTTCGGGGTGGGCACCAGACGCGCGGGGCTCTCGTTTAACATGCCTTCGCGTACACAGTATTTGAAAAACGAACGCAAAGCCGCGAGTTTGCGCGCAATGGAAGTTTTTTCGAGCCCCTGCTCGTGTAAGTGCGCTACAAATTCACGAATGATCCCGTGGTTTATCGCGCTAAGGGCCGGAAGTGACATTCCCGGTGGTGTGAGAAACGCCACAAACTGGCGCAAATCTTTACCGTAATTGGAGATTGTATGCGGCGAAGAATTCCTAACTGAAACAAGATATTCGAGATAACTTTCGATCGCTTGTTTCATGGGGCGGACTGAACTCCATGCAAAATCATACCTAAACATTTAGATGTATGTGGGAGTTCAGAACGCTGTATGCCCAGAGCGCAACTGACCAGGAGTCTCAGACTTTTGCCGGCTCGGGAACAGCCTCTTCCGCGGCAACAGGAGTTGCCCGCGCTTCCGGAGCGAGAACCTCAAAGTCGCAGCCTTCTTTCAGACAGGTGCGCACGGTTCCGATCTTGCTGCGCTTTTCCACGATGAACGGAGCGCCACACTTAGGGCAAGGTTCCGCGATGGGCATGTGCGGAGTGGTGAAATCACAATCGGGATAACGCGAACAGCCATAGAAAACACGCGGACGACCGCGTCCACCTTTTCCGGCACTGCCCCGGCGAACGAATTCTCCTTCGTTGCACTTGGGACATTTGATGCCCATGCTGATCGGGCGCGTATATTTGCATTTCGGGTAATTTGAGCAGCCGATAAATTCGCCGAAACGGCCGTGTTTTTTTACCAACCCGGCGTCGCACAGGGTGCACTTTTCATCCAGCGGCTCATCAGGCTGGCGCGCGATCCGCGTGCCTTCCACCAGGCGTCTCGTAGTTTTGCAATCGGGATAGCCAGTGCAGGCCAGAAACACGCCAAAACGTCCGCGCTTGATAGCCATTTCCTTGCCGCAGTTATCGCAGTATTCGATTTTATTCTCATCGCCTGGAGGAAGTTCCGGCGATAGGTCCTCAATAAATTCGCAATCCGGATAGCGCGAGCAGCCCAGGAAAAATCCGTGACGACTGATGCGCTCCAGCAATTCGCCCTCACCGCATTTTTCGCACTTTTTTCCGGTGGGTATGCCTGCTTTATAGGAAAGCATCTGGTCGTCGGCTTTATCCAGGTCGATTACAAACTTATCCCAGAATTCGCCGACAGCCGCTCGCCAGCCAAGCTTGCCCTCTTCGATTTCGTCCAGTTCGTCTTCCAGACGCGCGGTGAAGGTGACATCAAAAATATCTTCGAAGCTGCGGATCAGCAACACGCTGACGCGTTCCCCCAGCATTGTGGGCGTAAAGCGACCCTGATCTTTCTTCACGTATTCCCTATCCACCAGCGTGGAAATGATGGAGGCGTACGTCGACGGGCGGCCGATGCCCTTTTCTTCCAGATCCTTCACCAGCGTGGCGTCGTTGTAACGCGGAGGAGGTTCGGTGAAGTGCTGGTCCGGACGAATCTTGTCGAGGCGCAGAATTTGTCCTTCGGTGACGCGGGGCAAAGCGTTGCCTTCGCCTTCGTCGGCTTTTTCGTCCTCTTCGCGATCCGCGATGGCTGCTGGCGTTTGATATACGCGCAAGTAACCGTCAAATTTCTGAACCGAACCATTGGCACGGAAGGTGTAGTCGCCAGCCGTAATGTCGATCGTGGTTTGATCGAAAATCGCCGGCAGCATTTGCGATGCGACGAAGCGCTGCCAGATCAATTGATACAGCTTGAAAAGATCGTCTTCCAGATATCTGCGCACATCTTCGGGCGCGCGCATGGCATCCGTCGGCCGAATCGCTTCGTGAGCTTCCTGCGCGTCTTTTTTGGATTTGTAGTAATTCGGCTTTTCGGGCAGATAATCAGAACCAAACCGCTCGGGAATCATTTCCCGGACTTGCGCGAGAGCATCCGCTGAAACGTTCACGGAATCGGTGCGCATGTAAGTGATCAACGCGACCGATCCTTCTTCGCCAAGCTCGACTCCTTCGTACAGCTTCTGGGCCAGCGACATGGTGCGTTTAGCGGTGTATCGCAAGCGGTTGTAAGCGGCCTGCTGCAATTTGGAGGTCGTGAATGGCGGAGGCGGGTTGCGGCGCTTTTCTTTCTGCGCGACGTTCGCAACTTCCCAGTTGGCCTCAGTAACGGCAGCAACGATTTTGTCGGCCGTTTCTTGATTGGAAACTTCAATGTCCTGGCCCTTATGTTTAAAGAGCTTGGCTTCGAAAAGTGGCGGCTCGCCGGCATCCAGCATCGCGTGAATGCTCCAATATTCCTGCGGCACGAATTCGCGAATCTGAACCTCGCGTTCCACGATCAGGCGCAGCGCCACCGTTTGTACCCGGCCGGCAGATAGGCCGCGGCGCACTTTATTCCAAAGTATGGGAGAAATTTTGTAGCCAACCAGGCGGTCAAGAACGCGCCGTGCCTGTTGCGCGTCCACCAGATCGCCATTGACGTCACCCGCCTTGGCGAAAGCGGCCTTGATCGCCTTGGGAGTAATTTCGTTGAACATCACGCGACGATATTTGGCGCGATCCGACTTGTTGGTGGCGAGCGTATCCAGAAGATGTTGCGAGATGGCTTCGCCTTCGCGATCAGGGTCAGTGGCCAGATAAACGTTGGGAGCCTTTTCGGCTGCCTTGCGGAGGTCCGCGATTACCTTGACCTTGCCGGGAATGACTTCCAGCGTAGGCTCAAAAATGTTTTCCGCGGTAACCACTACCGGTTTTGGCGCTTTCTTCTCTTCGATAACCTTCTCGCCGTCTTTCGCTTTCGCCTTGGTCTTGCGCTTCTTCTTTTTCTTGTTTCCGTTTTCGCTGCCGGGCAGAAGAATGCCCAACGTTTTTTTAGGGAGATCCAAGACGTGGCCCAGGGAGGCCTTAACGGTGTATTCCCGCCCCAAATACTTATTGATAGTTTTCGCCTTTGCTGGCGATTCCACAATTACGAGCGAACGAGCCATGTTGCCTTTGTAACTCCGTAATCTTGCGCAGGAAGGGTCAACCGCAGGGGAGTGTGTCCTTCTCGCTACCTTAGCAGATGCTGAGATTGTGCATCCGGGTGCTTTTTTCCCGGCGCATGCGCTGAATTGTTAACCTGATTTCACTTCTAAATCCAGCTACAGCACATCTTTACTGAATTGTTTGCCCGGCAACTGCCGAATCACGCCTTTCATTTCCAAGTCAAAAAGCGTAGCCAGAACCTCGGAAGAGTTCAAGTCAGAGTTTCTGACGAGTTCGTCAATGTGCCTGGTTTCCTCAACTACCAGTAATTCGTAGAGTTTCTTTTCCGACACTCCCAATGATGCGGCGGCCTGTAAGTTTCGTTGCCATGCCTCTGGAGATTACCAGGCCGCGGCCCAGGCGCTCCGCCATTTGTGAACCGTAAAGCGTGGGGCGCCTGGTGCCTACGATGCTGAGGCAAGGCATGTTCAGGATTTGCGGATCACCGTGCAGACAAAAGAGTACCGGAGGATCATAGATTTGCGCCAGCGTTTGCGGATATTCCGGCTCGGTCCAGTTCAGGAGGTGGCTGCCGGGAATATTTGGTATGCCCGCCAGCTCTTTTTCCGCGCGTTTGAAGACATCCTTATGATGGGTAGCTTGCGCCACACGCGCTGGCAGACTGCAAGACTCCAGTTCTGTGAGCGAGGCGTGAAATATCCGATCAGGCGAGCCAATCTTGCGCAGCAAACGGGCGCACAAGCGGCACGCCAGCCCGAAAGTCAGAGCCAGCGCGAGCCAGGAGAGGGAAGCGTCTAGCTCCATCGCGCGTTGAGCGTATGCGGTTGATTACCTACTTGTCAACTACTGTTATACTATATGGGCTGCGCGGAATCTTCAGCCAGCACACCACGAAAGGCGTCTGTGAAAATATCCACGTCACGTTCGGAAATGATAAGCGGGGGGCGAAGCTTGAGGACATTGTCAAACGGGCCGTCCGTTCCGGTGAGGATGCCGCGTTCGCGAAGACGGTTTACCACGTAGGCCGCCTGCGCCGTTGCCGCGGAACGAGTGACAGGATCTAAAACCAGATCGACGCCCAGGAATAACCCTGAGCCGCGCACATCGCCGATGAGAGGATACCGCTCTTGAAGCGAGAGAAGCGAATCCTTCAGATACTTGCCCACGCGAACGGAGCGGTCCGCTAGATTTTCGTTTTCCACAACTTTCAACACCGCCAGGCCCGCCGCACAGGCGACTGGATTGCCGCCGAAGGTGCTGAAAAATTCCATGCCATTGTCGAAGGAGCGCGCGATTTCCGACGTGGTGATTACCGCTCCCAGTGGAAAGCCATTGCCAATGGGCTTTCCCAGAACAACTATGTCAGGAATCACATTTTGCGTTTCAAAGCCACAGAAGTGTGTGCCTAAGCGGCCGAAACCAACTTGCACTTCGTCGGCGATACACACGCCTCCGGCGTCGCGAACCTGGCTGTACACCTCCTCTAAATATTTTGGCGGGAAAACAATTTGGCCACCAACGCTTGGAAGCGTCTCCGCGATGTACGCGGCCGGTGCATTTCCTTGCTTGCGCATGCAGTCTAGAATTTCGCCAACATGCGCCGCGTATTTCGTACCCGCTTGCGCATCGTCGCGGCGGTATTTTCCGCGATAGTCATCGGGCAGGCACGCGACGTGAACCCACGGCTTCCGGCCGTTGCCTCCGGGCCCGTCAAATTTATAGGGGCTGATATCGATTAATGTGGAGGTATTCCCATGGTAAGCGTGTTCCAGAACGATGATGTGCTCGCGGCGTGTGTGCGTGCGCGCGAGTCTGATTGCGAGCTCATTGGCTTCGCTGCCGGAATTGACGAAGAAACATACCCGCAATGGTTCGGGCAGATGTTGCGTGAGGCGCTGGGCGTACCAATTCACAAGGTCGTACACATACCGCGTATTGGTATTGAGTAACGCAATTTGTTTCTGGACGGCCTGCACCACCCGGGGATGACTGTGGCCCACCAGCGGCACGTTGTTGTAAAAGTCCAAAAAAGCGCGCCCAGTTTCGTCGTAAAGATGTTGCATCCAGCCGCGAACGAGTTTCAGCGGCTTCTCGTAGGAGATACTTAGATTTTTGCCTAGCGACTCGCGCCGCGCCGCGAGCGTTTCCTGAATACCAGGATCCTGCTCTGGAAAACGGTTCCTCGGAATACTGATTAACAGATTGGGGTCTGGCGAAAGGCTGGTCCAAACGGCGCGCTGCGAAGCGTAAGCGACGCCGGGGAAATTCGCGTCTAGATCGAGCAGGTCAAGAATGATTTGGAAATGAAGATGGGGCGGCCATCCGCCGTTTTCTGCGGAAGTGCCGATGCGCGCGAATTTTTCTCCGCGTATGACTCGGTGGCCAACTTTCAGGCGTGCGAGCGATTCTTTGTCTAGGTGCCCGTACAAACTAAAGAATGCACCGGCGTCACCGGCGTCATGTTGCAAAATTACCAGCGGACCGTAATCGCGAGGCGCGGCGTTGTTTGCCAGAGTGTGAATTACACCGTCGAGTGGAGCACGGATCGAGGTCCCCGGCACGGCGAATAGATCCATCCCGAGATGAATGGTTCGCCGCTCTTCCAGCGGGTTTGCATCCGTGCCGAATAACGGCGAGCTGTACAGCAAACGCGCTTCGTCGAAGCGGCCGACGCCGATCGACACTTTCGCTTCTTCCATAACGTCAGAAATTTTGCTGCTCAATGCTGGGGTTTCAGACTCGCGGGGATCGGCGCCGAGAAATTCGCTGCCAACACTCAAGTCCAGGACGATACTCGGAGTCGTTCGTAAGTCCGCATCGAATAAAGACGCCGCACCTCGGCCATTTGTTTCGAGCCATCGCAGTATCTTTTCATTTTGCGGTACGGCGCTGAGTCCACAGGCTTGGCGGAATGTATAGTGCGCGAAGCGCCCGTTAATTTTGGCCAGGCGCTCAAGCGCCTCCCACGCGGGGGTTTCGCTAACGGTGACATAGGCGTCTTTTGCTTTGATCGTTTTGCGATACGCAGAATTTGTAACACTAACGGCCAGACGCATGCCGATCAGGTTGTATAAAGCCGCGATCTCGACTTCTTGCAGTGGAAATACCTCATGATATCCAGCTACGACCGATGCTGCGGCCCCCAATGCATCTTTTTTTCCTAGCGCAGCATAAGCTGCGGCGATGGCCACTTCTGACAAGGTTATTCCATAATGCATGTCGCCAAAATCGATCACACTCACCGCTCTGCGAGGCAGCGGCCACGGATCGCTTACCAACACGTTGTAATCGTTGGCGTCCCCATAAATTACGCTGCGCCGAAAACGCCCAAGTTCAGGCAAGATCTCCGAATCGTAAAGTGCCAGGAATTTTTCGACGAGTAAACGCCGCGACGAATCGGCAATTTCGTTGAGGTGCCCTTTGATCCATCCGGCAGCGGACAAATCCCATTTCAATTCACGCTGCGCCTCCGGGTGAGAAAAATCCTGTAGACCAGAATCGATCGCTCCTAATAGTCGTCCGAGACTCCTAAGCAGCTCTTCACTGTGCGGACGAACTTCCGCGAGCACTGTGCCGGGCACGAACGTCAACAGCCACACTAAGCGATTTGTGCCATCGACTGCTTTGATCTGCGTCTGTAGCTCGCCACCCTGCGTAGGAACGACCCGCGGTAGCACCGCGGCTTCGCCGCGCTTCGCCAGATGATGCAGCGCTTGGCACTGTAAATCGATGAACCAACGCTCGCGCGCCGGATGCATCACCTTCAGCACGAACTGCGCGCCGTCGGCGGAAATTAAGTGGAAATTATCGTCGTATTCGCCCGGCAGGGACTTCGCCGTGACATCGAGACCATAAAGATCGCGTGCCAGTTTTGCGGCCTGTTCCACGCCAACCGGACGCGCTACGCCTGATTCGAGAAGCATGCGACAAATTTTAGCGGCATCGGCGATGGCCGTCTATGCGCCACGGTTTATCTTGGCCCGGCTCCCGCGACCAAGCTCCTACATTTCTGCCTATATTGGTTTGACGGAGATAGGCCCATTAACGGTCGATAGATGAATGACTGCCGGGGCATTGCCAAACTCAATCCGTCGATGTTCTTCATCCCAGGTTTTGTGCGCATCATTACAAAAGCTGGCCTGACAACTCATAGGAGAATGGCCTTCTGATTCCACCAGCAGACTGGATTGATAATTTTTTGGCACGCGCAGAGTCAATGGGCCGTTCTGGGCGTCGACCTCCAACCCCGAACCCTTCCATGCATCGCCGCTTAGCGATACCGATATAGGCCCATTTTCGGCGTGCAGCCGCAATTTGCCTGAATTACCGGTCAGATCGATTGGGCCATTCTGAGCTGATACATCCGCATCACCCGAAAAACCCTGCAGAGAAATTGGACCATTTATGGCGCGTGCCACTAGCTTCCCATCGAGGTCGTAAATGGAAAGTGGACCATTTTTAGCGCTCAACTCGAGGTTTGCCAACTTGGGGGCTCGAACCAAAAGAAAGGCCGTCCAATTGTCACGGTCGGAGGGACCGCTAACGGACACTCCGCCATTTTCCACGGAAAGTTTTATCTGCGAAAAGATTTGCTCGACGTTATCCATTGAAGCGTCTACGGCTTTGCAGACGGTCACGGAATAGGTATCTTTGTCCCAACCTTGTACTTGCAGGCCGCTATTCACTTCGGACTCGACGCGCAGCGGCCCTTCGGGCCTTGCAATGGTTTGTTCTTCCGAACGCATTTCGGCAGCCCGATCGTTCAAATGAATGTGAAGACCCGCGCAGTCGGCGACCGGACCGTTTCCCCGCGCGGAAATGCGCATGGAATGGTGCTCGGACGGCGCTGGACCCGCGGCTATCGGACCGCTGAAAACGCCGGCAAGGAACAGAGTGGTCACAGAAATTTTTAGATACATGCATATCCCTCCAGGCGTATAGACGCCAACTGTATAGACGAAGGTTGAGCTCAAAAGTTCCGTTCTGCTGGAAGGCAACTTAAGTCCTTGTGGGCAGCGCCGCCGATTGCCGCAATTTCCGAAGCCACCATAAGGGATACGGCACGAGCATATTTCGTCATTTTCAAAACCTCCGGCGGTCCCGTACCTCTTACTACAGAAGACCGCCGGCACAGCGTAAATTTTCGCTGTTATACTAAGTCTTCCGCGAGCGTCCGCCATTTTGAGAAAACTTCGCATCTCCGTAGTGCAATACTTGAACACCCTGCCACTGGTGCACGGTTTTACTCACGGTGCTCTAAAAGATAAATACGAGCTTTCGTTTACCGTTCCTTCGCAATGCGCCGATGATCTTCGCGATGGACGGGCTGATGTGGCCATCATTCCGGCCATCGAGTTTCAACGCATCGAGGACTTGGTGGTGCTGCCGGACCTGGCGATCGCCGCAAAAAGACGTGTGCGCAGCCTACTGATCGTATCGCGTAAGCCAATCGCGGAAGTGCAAAGCATCGCGCTCGATCGCAGTTCCCGAAGCACCCAGGCATTGACGCGGATTTTGTGTGCCGAACACTGGCAGATCAAGCCAGCGTTTTTCGAAGAAACATTTGACTCCGCAGCGACAATACTCGAGCAAGCCGACGCCGCGCTTTTGATCGGCGATCCGGCGCTGCGGCTCGCTATTTCTATCGCCGGTAGCGCGACGCTGGGCGCCGACGGCGAGTTGATGTGCAGTCCCGGCAAAGCCGGCGTCAACGCAACAGAAACGCTGCATCTGTACGATGTCGTCCAGGAATGGCGCCGCCTGACTGGCCTCCCGGCGGTCTTGGCGGTGTGGGCCGGGCGCCGTGAATCGGTGATGCCGGAAGTAGTCGCCGATTTCGCGGCTTCCAAAGAGTACGGCGTCGCGCATCTTGCGGAGATCAGCGCTACCGCAAGTGTGGAGCAGGATTTGCCTTCCGCCGATTTGTTAAACTATCTGCAGGAAAATATCGATTTCACGTTAGACCGCGAAAATCTCGCCGGGCTGGAACTTTATTATTGCTTGGCGGCCAAGCTAGGACTGATACCAAGAGCCAAAGCCATCGAATGGGCTAATATCAACACCCCTCGATATGCATGGCGATAAACTTTTGGCAAGTGAGGCCATCAGGGTTCGGATTCACGGAGTTCATTCGATAGAATAAGACTTAAGCAAGGAACCCCTTGAGCCTGACAAAACAAGAAGCGCTGGACATGTTGGAATCCGATGACCTGCTGGGCATTGGAATGGCCGCGCATCAAATGCGCCTTAAAAAGAATGATCCGCGCGTAGTAACCTACCAGATCGACCGCAACATCAATTACACAAATTTTTGCACCGAGTATTGCTCTTTCTGCGCTTTCTATCGACCGTTGGGCGCAAAGGATGGTTACCTCCTATCCTTCGAATCGATTTACGAAAAAATCGAGGAGATGCTCGAACTCGGCGGCACCGGCGTTCTTTTACAGGGCGGTTTACATCCCGATCTTCAAATCGGCTATTACGAAAATTTGCTGCGTTCTTTGAAACAACGTTATCCCCAAGTGCATCTGCATTGCTTTTCCGCGCCAGAAATTCTTTGCATTGCGGAAGTCAGCGAGCTCAGCGTCCGCGAAACGATTCAGAGGCTCATGGAAGCCGGTTTGCAATCCATACCCGGCGGCGGCGCGGAAATTCTGGATGACGAAGTCAGGTCCAAGATCGCGCGGCTGAAATGCAGCAGTGATGACTGGGAAGAAATGCACCGCGTGGCGCATTCTCTTGGCCTGCGCACCACCGCGACGATGATGTTTGGTTGCGGAGAAGAGCTGCGGCACCGCGTAAATCACCTGGAACGCCTGCGACGGATTCAAGAAGATACTGGCGGCTTTACTGCGTTTATCCCCTGGATGTTTGCGCCCGATAATACTCCCCTCGGAAAAAAAGTACCCGAAGCCACCGCGGTAGATTATTTGAAGACGCTCGCGGTAAGCCGTCTATATCTCGATAATTTCGATCATATTCAATCGAGCTGGCTGACCCCTGGGGTTAAAGTGTGCCAGGTCGGGTTGCAGTTTGGCGCAGATGATGTCGGCAGCATATTGATTGAGGAAAACGTGGTGTTCGCCGCGGGCGTTAAAAACCGCACCAACGAAAGCGAACTGCGCCGCATAATTTCCGATGCGGGTTTCGTGCCGGCACAGCGTGACACTCTGTACCGTTCCTATTCTTTGAAGTAGTTGCGTAATTTAGCTTTTCGCGGGCCGAAGCAGGATTTCCACTTCCGTATTTTCCGGCAAATCCAGCGGTTCGAGAAGATGCAATCCGCCATTGCGTACTTGCGCGCGCAGTTTGCGTGGAGCACTTTGCAGGTCTCCAGGCCGCGTCGGGCGGCTTTCCGGCTTGGTCGTGACGGATGGTTTCGGCTTGCCCGATGTTTCATCCAGAGCCTCATTCGCAAGCGCGTCGGCCTCGGCATTCTGCTCGCGATAGACGTGATCGATGCGAAACGATTCAAAGGTCTGCGACATCTTTTTGGCGCGTTCGAACAACGGACGCAGATCGGGACTCTTTACTTTGTAATGCCCGCGCATCTGCCGCACCAGCAGCTCGGAATCGCTTTCGACGCGCAAGGCCCGCACGCCGTGGGACTGCGCATAATCGAGCGCGGCAATGAGGCCATAGTACTCGGCAACATTATTAGTCATCCGTCCGATGTATTTTTTTAGCTTCGCGACAATCTCGCCGCGCTGGTTGCGAACTACAACACCATAGGAGGCCGGCCCGGGGTTCCCGCGCGAGCCACCGTCGATGTTGGCTTGGAAGGCGGCGGCACGCGGTTTTGGCTCCGGGTCGGAACTGGCAAACAAACCGGTTTCACGTGACGAGGTCGGGCGTCGAATCATCAGGAATTAATAGCCGAAGTAGCCGACGTCTTATCGCTACCTGAGCCAGAGCCGGAGTTTGCCACTGGAATAGGATCCAGCGTGTACAAAATCAGGCCACACATTTCGCAACGATAGACTTCTTCATTAGTTTCCTGGCGCAGCCCTTGAATGATATGCGGGAGCACGCGCATCCCACATCCGCGACATTGATCGTCGCGCACTTGCGCCATAGCGGTTCCGTTGTGCCGCTTCGCAATGCGCTCATAAAGCTCAAGTAAATCTTTCGGAACTGGAGCAGCGATGCGCTCGCGTTCCGCTAATGCCGCCTTGAGCAATTTCTGTTTTTCATCGTATCGCGAATGGATTTCCTTGCGATCGGCCGCCACGCTCGACTCCGCTTCTTTCAGGTCGGCCTCAGCGTGCCGCACGCGCCGCTCAAACTCTTCTCCGGACATCATCACATCGAGCTGGCGGTCTTCGGCCTTGGCTACTTCCGCTTCGGCGTTGGCAATCTCGTAAAGCAACGCCTTGTAGGCCTCATTGGTCTTGACCGCCCCGCTCTGGTCGCGATATTTGCGTGCCCGATCTTTCCATTGATCGACGTCCAGCTCAAATTTTTTCCGTTCTTTGAGCGCGTTGGTATGTGCCTCTTTGGCGGACACAACAGCCGCACGAGCGCCGCTCAACTTGGTGTCGGCTTCCTGGATCCGTTTGGGATAACTGTCGATTTCGGCGCGCAACGCGCCAATGTTGTGGTCAACCCGTTGCAGCTCGATGAGGTGCGGTATTGCAGGGTGCATTGAGGCACAATTCTAACACGGCTACTCTCGTGGACCACGGTTGCGGCCGCGCACAGGAAACACTAGCTCGAAGCGCGAGCGTCCCGGCGAATCAGCGTCCAATCAACGAAAAACCCAAGCCCAAGAGCGAACGGAATGATGCCCAAGGCCGTAGCAGTCCAGGCATCTGGCTCCGCGAAGCGGGCAATTGTGCCAGTCGCTGCCATATAACCCAGCGCACCAGAAATCAGCAGAATGCCCCAACGCCGCGAACGCGCTCCTTGGGAAAGTTCCGGCTCCATAGGAATTTCGACGCCGCGTGCCATGGCCGCCAGACGCTCTTGGCTGCGCAGTTTGCGCACGCAGTAGTAGGTGTACATGGCACCCAGAGGAAATCCTAAAGACAGAATGACTGCCACCAGCCCAATCGTATTTTCCATACCTTCTCCTTTTCGGAAAGTGCAATCGTCGAGAGTCGTCCAGGCTCGCGTTCGTTTATCCGGAGTCGCTGAATGATACGGAGAGGTTGCACGGAATGTTCCGTGCATGGGTACGACGATAAACCGTGCCTGTCAGTCGGTTAGTTTACTTCGTGAACCTGCATGTTCTGATCGACGGCAAGATTGGGATAGCGAATGGGCGAGCCTGCGGGTGCAGGCGCATGCCGAGCAACAGCATTAAATTCCCCACCGGAGCATTCCACGGAATAACTGTAGCCGTCGCGTTCGCTCCTGGACATCACCAACATATTCGAGGAGATAAGATCAGGTAGCGCTGCGCAACTCCCGTTGGAGGCAACGTAGGCACGCTCTGCCTGCGCGATTTGCAGCAGGTCCGTGCGCACACCGGTGAGGCTGATAGCTTGCGTCGCTGCGGTGCCACTGTCCGTGGTGGGTAATTTCTTTAAATAAAAAGCATACGCGCCTAACAACAACGCCGAGGAGACCAGCAAGAGGGCCAGAACTCGCATACTTAATTTTCATCCCGCAAAGGCGCGGCGGCAAGGTTTGCTTGCACGCGAATTGCGTAGGAAACAACCTATGTTTTGGTCGCCAGCGCGAACGGCGACGTTGGTAAACTTCACTTGCCGTTCGAACCCCTTCGCGGTGATTTATGCTTCCAATTCTCATGTCATCCATTTCGCCCGTAGTTGAAGCTCGTGCTATCGAAAGGTTCCGCCCGGAGGAGCTCGAAGAAGCACGCGCAGTTCAAAGTTTGATGCTCCCCTCGGAAGCTCTTTGCGCGGGCCCCGCAACCATCGCTCATAAATTTCAGCCGTTTACATTGTTAGCGAGGACTTCGTCGACTATTTTTTAATGGACAACGGTAACGTGGATTGCGCGCCTCATGAATGATTGAAACGAGAACTCCGGCGCGTCCCCGACAGAGCTGTTAGCGCGCATCTTTTCGGCAGTGCCTGATTTCACAGACGTCATCCGCCAGCACCATGGTATGGCCGCGGTAATTTTTCACCTTGGTAGCTAGCAACGTCGAAATGCCCAACCACAGTAATGACTGCGCAACGCCAATCCCTTTTTAATTGACACTTTTGGTACTCTCCCGTAACAACGGTAGGTAATCTATAGCTCCAGGAGTGTCCCTCAAAATGAAGACAAGGTCCCCATATGCCTTTGCCTTGGCACTGCTCCTTTCATTCTGTGCCGCCGTTCCCGCGGACATACTTGCCGCTCCGCAATCTTCCAATTCGCGCGCTGGTGAAGTGGCTCGCGTGATTCCCTCCGTGAGTATCGCTCGCGGTTCAAAAACTTTGACCGCCTCCGCTAAGTCGGTCGTGGACTGGCAAGACCTCGTGAACACGCAGATTAACGGTCGCGCGCGCATTGCGCTCGACGACGGCTCGGTGTTGAACGTGGGCTCACAATCCTCCGTGCACGTGGTAAAACACGATGCCGGCGCGCAACAGACCGAGCTGGAGCTGACCTACGGGAAGCTCCGCGCCCAGGCGCAAAAAATCGCCAAACCCGATGGAAAATTTGAGGTGCATACTCCCGCCGGTGTTGCGGGCGTGGTGGGTACGGATTTTTACCTGGCTTATGACAACAGCACCATGAACATAATTGTTTTTGAGGGCCTGGTGCGCGTGTGCAATCTCGCGGGTGTCTGCGTGGTAGTCAAAGCCGGGCAGATGAGCAGCGTGCGTAGCGGCAACAACTCAGCGCCACTGGCTCCGGCTCAAGCGACCCTCGACGTTCTAACCGAAGCGGTGCAGAGTACCGATGTGGGCGGGCCTCCGAGCGCAGGGCAAACAACGACGCACATTGGAAAGGGTACGGGGATTACTTTGGGAGTGCTGGCTGGAATTCCCTTCGTCGTCGTCCCGATCGTCACCCGCGGAAGTTCCAAGACCACGCCGGTCCCGACAAGGTGCAATCCAAAAACTAACCCTGCGGTCTGCGGGTAGATGCCGCAGCAACTTCCAGTTGTCGGTCCGGCCGTAGTGCGAGGACCCGGCGTTTCATAGTTGTTTCAAATTAGGGCACGGCGTCACTTGCGATCAGCCAGTTGCGATAGGTCACCAAGTTCGCGAATGAGTGCAACGGTCCGTGTCGCTGGCCCATCCAATACATTGCGGCCCAGCCAACCCAGTTTGTAAGGTTCGCGGACCCTCGGTTACACTGAATAGTTGTTGCTCCCGTCTAATCGCTTGTGAGGCTCCCTTTGATCTTATGGATGCGTAGTAGATGGATTCATGTCCTTTGTGTGCTATCTGCACTGGGCAGTGCCACTCCTGCCTTGTTTGCTGGACCTGCCGATGCACCGGCGAAGCGTTCGCCAGTATTGGCGGCGTTGCAGGCCGAGATGGAGCGCTCCTTCAAAGCTTTGAAAGCGCAAGACCCGCCAGCCTATTTTCTCGGTTACACCGTCACGGACACGCAGCGTGCGGATGTTTCCGGGTCGAATGGTGCGTTGTTGACCAGCACCGAGAGCCGCAATCGGTGGCTGGAAGTTTCCGTGCGCACCGGGAGTTACACGCTGGATAACTCGCACAAAGTCGGTGAGCGCCAGCAAGCCAATGGTGGCCCAGGCACCTCCGTGCCTGTGGATGACGACGCCGAAGTGCTGCGGCGCGCCATCTGGCTGGAAACCAACAAGCAGTACGAGGCCTCTTCTCAAGCGCTCATCAAGATCAAAACCGGCAAAGAAGTGAAAGTAGAAACGGCCGAAGGCAAGGCCCCCGATTTTTCTCGTGAAGAGCCTCACACCTACGTCGGTCCACAAGTCTCCATTGATGTGGATCGCAAACCCTGGGAAGAAAAAGTTCGCGCCTACACCAAAGCGTTCCGCGATTCCACCGCGGTTATCAATTCCATCGTGACCTTCAGTGGGCAAGCCCAGAACGATTACCAGGTAAACAGCGAGGGCACCCAACTGCAGTTCGGACAGATCCGTTATCGCCTCGAACTGTTCATCCAGGGCAAAGCACCAGACGGAATGGACATCAACCGTTATTACAATTTTGACTGGGTAAATGCTTCCGAAGCTCCGGACGATAAAGCTGTCTATGTGGCGGAAGCCACCATGCGTAAGGAGTTGGAGGGCCTGGTCGCGGCGCCGATTAATGATCCCACTGTCGGACCGGCCTTACTTACGGGACGTGCCGCGGCAGTTTTCTTTCATGAGGTGTTCGGCCACCGCGACGAGGGGCACCGCCAGAAGGACGTAACGGAAGGCCAGACCTTCTCGAACAAAGTTGGCGAACAGATTTTGCCCAGTTTTTTAAGCATTGTAGACGACACCACCAAGAAACGGCTGGGCTCCCAGGAGTTGCTGGGCTTTTATCAGTTTGACGACGAGGGCGTCCCGGCACAGCGCGTCACCTTGGTGGATCACGGCGTGCTGAAAAACTTTGAGATGTCGCGCTCGCCACTGGCGGACTTTCCGCATTCGAATGGTCACGGCAGGCGTCAACTAGGTGCGACTCCCGTTTCGCGCCAAGGCAACCTCATTGTGGAAAGCAACAAGATGGTCAGCAACGCGGAATTACGCGCCAAGCTGATCGAACTGATTAAAGCGCAGAACAAACCTTTCGGCTTACTGATCGACGATATAGCTGGCGGCTTCACCTTCACCGGCCGCGGCCAGCCGCAGGCATTTCAAGTTTTGCCATTGGTGGTCTACAAAGTATTTGCCGACGGACGACCCGACGAACTGGTGCGCGGTGTCGACATCGTCGGCACTCCTTTGGCTGCGCTGACAAAGATCGTAGCCACCGGAGACACCACTGAAGTTTTCAACGGCTACTGCGGCGCTGAGTCTGGTTCCGTACCCGTTTCCGCGGCTTCTCCCGCGATTTTAACCTCCGAGCTGGAAGTGCAGAAGAAAGAAAGCTCCACGGATAGGCCTCCAATTCTGCCGGCCCCGGCGCACGACACCGCTTATGCCAAGACGGGCGGGCAACTATGAAGTTGGCGCGTCTGTTTTTTGCATTGTTCTTTTTCGTATCAACCATCGCTTGCGGCACTTCCGCTCGCGCCGCGTCCGCATTCGGCGCCGCAGCCCAGGACCAGAAAAATGATCAGAAAGACAATGACCAGACCTTGCGCGCCATGCGTGACGAAATGGAGCGGTCCAAAACCCGCTTGGAACTGAAAATACCAGGCGCCGATCAGCCCGTTCGACCCTATTACGTCGAGTACCGTTTGCTGGACCTGGATTTTCGTGAAATCAGCGGTGAATTCGGCACCTTACTAAGCAGCAATCACGCCCGCAACCGTTTCATGAATGTGGAGGCGCGTGTCGGGAATTACAAGCTGGATAGCTCTAATTTTATAAGTGACGACGGTTTCCGTGGCTTCATCGGCTCGACCGGCTCGGTAGGCATCGATCGCGATTACGATTCCCTTCGCCAGGATCTCTGGATTGCCACGGATCAGGCTTTCAAGGAAGCAGTAGAAACTTATTCACGCAAACAGGCCTATCTCAGCAGTCTCGCCCGTCAATCGGACATCAATGATTTTTCCAAAGCCGAGCCGGTGCACCTTGTTGAACCGCTGGTCATGGCCGACTGGACCAATCGCAATTGGGACCAGGAAGCCCGGGACACTTCAGCCGCGCTGCGCGCCTTTCCACAAATTTACGAAAGTCGCGTCACGTATTACCTGGTGTTCGCCACCGAATACCTAGTTACCAGCGAAGGCACAGAGATTCGCACCAATCGCAGCTTTGCCGCCATCGAGTCTGGCATGAATGCTCTGGCCGACGACGGCACGCCAATCAACCATTTTTTTGCCACCTACGCGGTGCGTCCCGCCGATCTGCCCACGCCGGATGCGGTGCGCAAAAGCCTGAACGTCACTGGCAGTGAATTGATGGCGTTGCGGTCTGCCCCTGCGGCACCCGACTACACCGGTCCGGTGCTTTTTGAGGCACGCGCCGCAGCTCCGCTACTGGCTCAGATTCTCGGGCCAGACATAAATGGCGCACGGCCTCCAGTCTCGTTCACTCCTGTAATGGAACAGCTACTGAGCGGACTCGGCGGAAAGAGCGACTGGATTACTCGAATCGGAGCGCGCGTTTTACCGGCTACGGTAACGGTGGTGGATGATCCGAGCGCCAAGGAATTTCAGCGCACGCCGCTACTCGGTTCCTACGCGGTCGACGACGAGGGAGTGCGCGCGCAAAAAGTGACCCTGGTGGAAAACGGTACGCTCAAGAGCGAACTGATGTCTCGCCGTCCTGGCCCGGATTTCGATCAATCCAATGGCCATGGCCGTTCGGCGTTTCTGAGCGACGCCAAACCGACCATGAGCAATCTGTTCTTTACTTCCAAAGAGACCATGTCTCCGGCGGACTTGAAAAAGAAATTCCTGGATGAATGTCGCGATCAAAAGCTGGCCTACTGCCTGATCGTTCGTGAGATGGATAATCCCACCATCAGCCTGCTGCACCAGGATGATTTTCAAACCTTGCTGGCAAGCTACGGCGGCGGTGCGGGCACCGGCGACCGCCTGCCTCTAGTGGTTTATCGTGTGCACCCCGAAGACGGCCGTGAAGAGATTATCAGGGGCGCGCGCCTCATCGGTATAAACTCCCGCGCGATTCGCAATATCGCGGGAATCGGCAACGACAATTACGTTTACAACTACATGCAGAGCCAGATTAACGGATTCGCTGGCACTGCTCTCGGCGCCTTTGGCTCCGCGCAGAACGGTTTGCCGGCGTCGATTGTCGCTCCCTCGCTACTCTTTGAGGAAGTCGAGGTCCGCGGCGCACGCGGCGAGCCCAAGCGTTTACCACTGGTGGCTCCGCCGCCGATGACCGCGTCGAAGTAAGCACGTGGTGATTTCCACCGCGACGCGTGGATTTTTGAGCCACCACCCATGAAAGAATTTACCAGGCGCGGTTTCGTGTACGCAGCGGCAACGCTAGGCGGTTACGGCGTGCTCATGGGCGTACAGCGGGTTTGTCTCTCGGCTTTTGCCGATGGCGTGGAACCAACTGCTGCCACCGGGCCCGTAAAAATCATAAAGTTTGCGGACGACGGCACTTCTCTCGGAGCCTTGACGATAGCAAAGGTACAAAAGAGCGCCGCGCAGTGGAAAGCTCAACTTACCGCGTTGCAATTTGACGTCACCCGCCGCGCCGCCACGGAATGGGCCTTCACAGGCGCGCTGCACGACGAACACCGCGCCGGCCTTTATCGTTGTATCGATTGCGACAACGCCCTATTTGATTCGCGCGCCAGGTTCGACTCTGGGACCGGATGGCCCAGTTTTTTCGAGCCGGTCGCCAAGGAGAACGTGCGCGAACAAAAAGATGTTTCCTTCGGTGTGGTGCGCACCGAAGTAAAGTGCATTCTGTGCGATGCCCATCTTGGTCATGTTTTTACCGATGGACCGCGCCCGACAGGTCTGCGTTATTGTATGAATTCCGCCGCACTGCGATTTATCCCCCGCAAAGGTTAGGGCCCCGTTATTAAGCTTCCCGCATTGTCTAAAGCACGCTCTCCTCAAGCTCTGACCATAAACCGCTTAAAGTTAGGATAGTCTAGGCGAACCTGATGGCTGCTCTGCAAAACCTCGAGGTCCGCGAAAAAAAACGCGCTGCGCTGTTAAGCGTAGGCTCCGCAGTAGTGTTGCTGACGCTCAAAACTTTTTTGGTCGCTCGCACTGGTAGTCTTGGCGTGTTGTCTGAAGCGCTGCATTCTGGTCTCGATTTTCTCGCTGCGATTATCACTTATCTTTCCGTACGTATGTCGGATCAGCCCGCTGACGAGGGTCATCCCTACGGTCACGGCAAGTTTGAAAATTTTTCAGCCTTCGTGGAAACCGCGTTACTCCTCATTACTGCAGTGTTCATCATCTACGAAGGCATCGACCGCTTGTTCTTCCACCATGTTCATATTCAACCCAGCGTGATTGCCCTGCTGATACTGATGGTGGCTCTATCGATCGATATAACCCGAGCGAAAGCGCTTGGGCATGTCGCTCGGAAATACCATAGTGAGGCGATCGAAGCGGACGCCCTGCATTTTTCGACTGACGTATGGAGCACCATTGTCGTCATCCTTGGCATTGGACTTGTGTGGACCGGTGAGACCTGGCATTTGCCCTGGCTTATGTACGCCGACTCCATCGCGGGTTTGGCGGTCGCAGGCGTCATTCTGTGGGTCGGATCGCGACTTGGCAGGCGCACCCTCGACGCTCTCGTGGATGCCGCGCCAGAAGGACTGCGTCAAGAGATCGCTCGTGCGGTGGCCCGCATGGAAGGTGTCTTGGACGTCGATCGCGTGCGGGTCCGCCGCGCCGGTAATCGTCATTTCGTGGATGCCACGGTGAGCGTTGCTCGTACCGCAAGTCTCGAGCAGGTTCATGAACTTAGCAACGCCATCGAAAAGCGAATCGGCGAAATTGTGCCCTCCGACGTGATGGTGCACGCGGAACCGCGCGCCCCTCAAGGCGAACATCTATTCGAATCCATCCGCGCGCTGGCGCAACGGCTGGGACTAGCCATTCATGACGTAACCGCTCTGCAGCAAAGCGGCAAGCTTTTTATCGAATTGCATCTGGAGGTCGACGAAAATTTACCTCTGCGTGAGGCCCACCGTCAGGCCACTAAGCTTGAAGAGGGCATTCGCGCTTTACGCGACGCGCCTACCGACGTAAATATTCACATCGAGCCGTTAGGAACGCATATTGCCACACCAGATGCGGGCGTGGGGGAAATGAAACTACTGGCTGGAGCGGTGGAGGAATTCTTGAATTCCCTGCCGTCAGAATACGATGAACTGGTAAATTGCCATGATGCACGCGTGCGCCAGGTGGAGCACCGCATTCTGGTTTCCTGCCACTGCACCATGCGAAGCGACTTGCCCGTCAATCAGATTCACGATGTTACTGGCGCATTGGTCGACCGTGTGAAAGAAAAATTTCCGCAAATACATCGCGTGACGATACATCCCGAGCCCTTCGAAGAACGTTAGCTCGCTTCCTCGAGTCGATTTTCAGCCACCGCTGAGGAGGTCTCTTTTCCGGCGCCCTGACCCGCAAACACTTGCGCTGCGAGAGCCAGCAGAGCGGGAAAACACACCAGCATGTAGCGGGGCTCAGGTGTCTCGAGGGTGGCGAGAAACGCCGTCCGCACAACGAGGTAAGCCACGATTAGCGATACCGCGACTCTCGCCGGTGGTTGTCGCCACAAGCGCAGCGCTCCCCACGCTCCGAACAAAACGTACAACGCGTTCAGCAATACAAATCCCGCTGTCACCGACTGATCTACCGGGTCGTTTTCCCACGCCTGCGCCAAAGGAAATATTTCTCCCGACAATGGCAAGAGCTCGATGCGCGGAGAAAACCACAACATAAAAGCTCTCGCTGCGGGTAGCCACAAATATGTTCGAAGCGGGTGGCGCGCCGTCCGCTCTTTCGCTAACTGGGCGAAACCTGCGTCCTCTTCCGGCGTGAGTGTCACCTCGTCGTTATACGGCTCAAGCAACGCGGCCACGCGTTCTTTTTCCTCTGGCGTGTCGAACGCCCGGGCCGGAATATCATCCAGGTTTATCGGCTGATCATTCAGCTTCCAGGCCACCAGGTAACAATCGCGCAGGCGAAATAGCCACGTTTTCTCCCAAGCCATGAAGCCAAAGGGCACCAGCTCGCCCGGCAGATTCGAATTCTTCGGCGCTAAAAGTTGCGCCTCATGCAAGGTAATGGCATTACGGATGGCCCACGGTGTAAGTGGAAGTAAGCATCCAGCCGCCATGAAGGCAAATATTCGTATCATTTCTCGCGACTGACTCGACCATGGGCCTCCCCGAAGGAAATACCAGGCCAGCACCGCGCAGACGGTCATAAGCAACAAGGGCGTCTCTGGCCTGATAAGTGTGCCAAAGCCAGCGGAAATTCCGGCGAAGGCCGCGAACCACTCATCCTGGAAATACAAATCGACAGCAATGCCCTCGACCCCAAAACTCGGGGCTCGGAATCGTAAAATTAGGAGGCATAAAAACAGAATAGTCAGGGTGGTAAAAAATGTAGCCAACGTTTCAGTCAGCGGAACCGCCACATAGTTCGCGGTGAACGGGCAGAGGGCCGTCAGCCACAAGGCCACCAAAAAAACTCGCCACGAGTGTACTCTCCCGAGTGCCAAAGCCAACAGCGTCGCCGCTAAACAGGCCGCCACCACACACGTCAGCAAATCCACCATCACCTGCGCGCTCATTACCCAGAAGCGCGCGTCCGGCCCGGTCTTGCCGCTCAACCAATAAATCAGCGCCAGAAATGCTGGATAGCCCGGTACCCGAATGTCCACCGGAGTAATCGCGCCGCCTACATTCATGGCGTAAAGGTGATGCTTCAGCCAGTTTGTCGCGATCTGCTCGTAAAGTATGGTGTCCCCGGAGCTGGCCGGATATTTCAGCACAACGAAAAAACGCAAGCACGCGCCTGCCACAAGCGCGGCAAGTGCACTGGAGAAATTTCGCCGCATGAATGAAACGCATCTTACAATAGAGCAGACGGATTCGAGCATTGCGCTCCGGCACCGGAGCGCATAGATAACCCTGTCCTGCCCCTGGGTCGAAAGGTTTCATGAAGGAACGCGGGCCTATCTTTTACGACGCGGAGCGTGTGCGCTGGCGGCGGACCAGGCGCGTCATGGAAATTTCCGCGGTGCTGCTCACCGTGGCGCTGACCTATTTCTTTGTGACCGTGGCCGTCAGCGTCGACCTGCCTGCCGGCTTGCTGCCGGACACTAAGCCTGGGTTTCATCCGCTTAAGTTAAAACCCACGGCCAAATTGCTGCCTGTGCGTGAAGGGCGCAAGCGCCGCGTGGCCTCCATCGGGTCAGTCCCGGCCAGTTATGACCCACTACACGCTGCATTTTTTGTAAGCTGGGATCCCAACAGCATGGCCTCGTTAAAAGGCCATTACAAAGACCTGGACCTGCTGATCCCTGAGCAACTTCATTCCGTGACTCCCGATGGCGCCATTACCATCGTCGATTATGAGAACGGGCAGAACACAAGCAAGGCTACTCCAGATCAGGCTATCGCTATTCTCAAAGAAGACAAGCTTCATCAATGGATGAAATCCGTAAGCGTCGAAATCCCCATGATGGGCCTCGTCAATAACTACGACGGAAACAATTGGCACACCAAGGAAATGGCCGAGATGCTCGCCAGCCCGAACGCTAGACACAATCTTGAGCGCGACCTTGTGGAATACGCGACCAAAGCACACCAATCCGGAATCGTCATCGACTTTGAAGAAGTGCCCGACGAAAGCCAGGCGCATTTCAAAAAATTGGCTGCTGAGCTTGCCCTCGCGTTACATTCCGCAAATCTGAAGCTGATGGTCGCGCTTCCCGCTCGCGACGACGCTTACGATTACGGCTTCTTTGGCAAACACTGCGACGCCCTGGTGTTGATGAATTACGATCAGCATTGGCTGACATCACCGCCCGGACCCATCGCCGGACAAGACTGGTATGTAGAAAATCTTCGGCAAATACTAGAAATCGTACCGGCACAAAAAGTCATCTCCGCCATCGGCAGCTACGCTTACGACTGGTCACAAGCGCCCAAGAAAAAACAGGAAGTCGCGGAATCCTTGACCATTCAGGAAGCTTTGCTTCGCGCTTCCGAATCGGAAACTGACGTGGAATTCGATCCCACGTCTCTCAACCCGCATTATTCCTACAATGACGATCACGATCACGTCCATCAAGTGTGGATGCTTGATGCCCTCACGGCTTACAACGAGCTGCGGGCGAATGAACGCATGGGTGTTCAAGGCACAGCGTTGTGGCGTTTGGGTTCCGCGGATACTTCCATGTGGCCCATTTGGGATGCCACGCATCCGACCGATGCCATTCGCAACAAGATCACCGATATTCCGCCGGGGCCCGACCTGATTTTCGAAGGCGACGGCGACATTTGGCACTTCATCGATACTCCAAAACACGGTCGCCGCAGCTTTACCTATGATCCGACGACCGATCTCTTCATCGGGGAAAAATTCGAAACTTATCCGATGTCTTATCACATCGACCAGCTTGGCGCGGCCAAAAAGAGATTAGCCATTACCTTTGACGATGGCCCGGACACCCGCTGGACTCCGAAGATTCTCGATGTTCTTAAAGCAAAGAACGTGCCTGCTACATTTTTTATTGTCGGTGTAGCCGGAAGCCAGTGGCCGGAATTGCTCAAGCGGGAATATGAGGAAGGCCACGAAGTGGGCAACCACACTTACACTCACCCGAACTTCGACGATATTTCGAACACCCAGTTGCGTTGGGAGCTGAATTTAACCCAGCGATTAATCGAAAGCACTTTAGGCGTCAAATCCATTCTCTTCCGCCCGCCGTATGGCATCGATCACGAACCGGAATACGCCGAGGAAGTCGCGAAGTTGCCCATCGCACAGGATATGGGTTACGTGATCGTGGGTCAAAAGATTGACCCCCACGATTGGAAGTCGCCTGGCGGCAAACAAATTCCAGCATCCGAAATAGTCGATAACGTCGTGACCCAGGCGAGCGAAGGCAACATTGTTCTTTTTCACGATGGCGGCGGTGATCGAACCCAAACCGTAGCGGCCTTGCCGCAAATTATTGATCGCCTTCGTGCGCAAGGCTATCAGTTCGTGTCCGTTCCGGATTTGCTCCACAAAACACGCGCATCGATGATGCTCCCTCTGTCTCCGCAGGAGCGATTCGAAGCACGCGCCGATGGATTCATCTTCAGTTTGTACCGCTGGTTCCGTGTAGGTTTCGCCACCATCTTTATTGTAGGAATAATTTTGGTAAGTGGCCGCGCGGTGGTGATCGGCATCCTGGCGTTGATAGAAAAACTTCGCCCCGATCACGCCGTAATTTCTGATCCGCCACCTGATGTGACCGTTTTGATTCCTGCCCATAACGAAGAAAACGTAATCGTGCAGACCGTTTCTTCCGTCCTGACTACCAACACCAATAATCTACAAATCGTGGTTGTCAATGATGGTTCCACCGACCGCACCGGTGCGCTGCTCGATGAACACTTTGGTGAGGATTCGCGTGTACATATCATCCATCAAGTGAACCGCGGCAAGGCCGCCGCGCTCAGCCTGGCGATGTCCCAAGCACGTACGAAGATCGTGGTGACCATAGACGCCGATACCGAGATCGAGCCGGACGCCATCTCCAAATTGCTGCGGCATTTCTCCGATCCGCGCGTCGGCGCGGTGGCCGGTAACGTAAAGGTTGGCAATCGCACCCGCTGGCTTACCCGCTGGCAGGCTCTCGAGTACATCACCAGTCAGAACATGGAGAAGCGCGCTTTCGATCTGCTTAATTGCATCACGGTCGTGCCCGGTGCGCTCGGAGCATGGCGCACGGAGGCCATTGAGGCTGCCGGCGGCATTACTTCGGACACCGTCGCCGAAGATGCCGACCTCACCATCGCCATTCGGCGCCTCGGCTGGCGTATCAGCTATGACGAAGACGCTATCGCCTGGACCGAAGCTCCCGAAACTCCGGGGGCGCTGATCCGCCAGCGATTTCGCTGGACCTTCGGGACGCTGCAATCTTTCTGGAAGCACCGAGACACGTTGTTAAGGCCCAAATACGGCACGCTGGGCTGGATTGCACTGCCCAATATTTTTGTATTTCAACTGGTGCTTCCGCTCATTTCACCGATTATCGATTTGATGTTCCTCGGCTCGATCGCACTGTGGGCCGTCGGCCAACTGCATATCGCGCGATTGCCGCAACTCTGGACCACCGCCGATGTGCAGCGATCTTTATTTTTCTTCGTTGGATTTTTGCTGATCGACGTACTCACCTGCATGGTGGCCTTTGCATTGGAACGCAAGGAGGATTGGACCCTGCTCATTCCTGTGCTCTTACAGCGCTTCTACTACCGCCAGTTAATGTACGTGGTGCTTTTCCGCTCCGTGAAGGAAGCGGTCAGCGGCCGCCCGGTGGGTTGGCGTGGTGTCGAGCCGGATTCTCCTCGCGCTCCGCGTGCCCCAGAAGCGCCCGCAAGAACAGTTCCCGCATAAGAAAACTGCGGATGTCCGTTCGCGGGTTGGGCCTGTGACCCATACATCGACATTTGCACAGCTCGCAAGCCAATGTGACAATATATCTATGCAAAAAACATTAACCTTAGCGTTGAATTTGTTTGTAATCGGTCTGCTAACGTCCGGCAACCTGCTTGCGCAAGACACTCCTACACCTAAACCTCAAACCGCTCCAGCGACTAAACCTCCAACCACAGCTCCGAAAACTCCGGGGACTACTCCGGCCAAGCCCCGCACCGCGACTGGAACGCGAGCCCCGCTGACGCTTAAGACCGACAAAGATAAGGTCAGCTACGCCATCGGAGTGAACATCGGCAAGAGCATGCGCAAAGACACCGTGGATGTGGACCCCGCAATTTTTAGTCGCGGCATGAAAGACGCTCTCTCCGGCAGCAAGTTGCTTTTAACCGATGACGAAATGAAGGTCGCCCTGACCAAGCTTCAAGCAGAACTGCGCGCCAAGCAGGAGGAAGCCATGCAGAAAACTGGAGAAATCAACAAGAAAGCCGGCGACGACTTCCTGGCGCAAAACAAAACCAAGGAAGGCGTCGTAGCCTTACCCGATGGTCTGCAATACAAGATCCTGAAAGAAGGCACTGGACCGAAACCCGCCGCAACCGACTCGGTTGTTTGCAACTACCGCGGAACACTGATTGACGGAACCGAATTCGACAGCTCCTACAAGCGCGGGCAACCAGCCACCTTTCCCGTCAACGGCGTGATTAAGGGATGGACAGAGGCTGTACAGCTCATGCCGGTCGGATCGAAGTGGCAATTGTTCGTTCCGGCTGATCTCGCCTATGGGAACCACGGTGCGGGGCCCGGTGTCGGTCCTAATGCCACGCTGATCTTCGAAGTGGAGCTGCTCTCCATCCAGAATAAAGCTGCCGCCCAGGCCCCTAACCCTCAAGCGCCGCCCCAATAAGTTCAGCGTCACGCTTGTATCGGCAAAATTGTTGTAGGATATTCTCGCTTTCCAAACCTGCTCTGGTAACATGCGGCATTTTCGCATCGGGGGAATCATGGCCATCAGTTTTGTACTGAACGGCAAGCCGCAGACCGTTGACGTTACCCCCGAGATGCCGCTGCTGTGGGTATTGCGCGACACACTAAATATGACCGGCACGAAGTTTGGGTGTGGCATGGCGCTATGCGGAGCCTGCACGGTACATATCGAAGGCGAAGCGACCCGTTCTTGTGTCACGCCCATATCCAGCGTCGCGGGCAAAAGGATCACCACGATCGAGGGCCTTTCCACCGATGGCACTCATCCCGTCCAACAAGCCTGGATGGAAATCAACGTTCCGCAGTGTGGGTATTGTCAACCTGGACAGATCATGTCCGCGGTGGCGCTGCTGGCTAAAAAAGCATCCCCCAGCGATGCGGAAATTGACGACGCCATGAGCGGCAACATTTGTCGCTGCGGAACCTACCAGCGCATTCGGCAGGCAATTCATCGGGCCGCCGCTATGCCAAGCCAAAAGGCGTGATCCAAAAGGCCTGATCCCCACAACCATGACGGATAGACCAGCTGCCGGTACTAAACGGCTATCCACGGTTCTGGCGATTAACACAAAATTTTGCTATTCTGCGCACATCATGGGTACAGGGCTGCATCCTGAGTTAAGGAGCGGCACCGGAGGCCAACATGAGCTTCACTTCGAATTCCGGCAGCGCGAAGATCACCGTTCCGGACATCCAGCAACGCAAATCCCAGAGTGCGGGCTCCCCAACAAATCAAAAGAAAATTGCTTGCCTGACCGCCTACGACTATCCGACCGCTCGCTTGCTCGATGAAGCTGGCGTGGACGTCATACTTGTGGGCGACTCACTGGGAATGGTGGTGCTTGGATATGACAGCACGCTTCCAGTGACCGTCGACGAAATGCTGCATCACACCCGCGCGGTTCGGCGTGGCGCGCATCGCGCTCTGGTGGTTGCGGATATGCCCTATGGCAGCTACCACACCGATATGGCTGAATCGCTGCGCAACGCCATGCGCTTCATTAAAGATGCCGGTGCCGAAGCCGTAAAAGTGGAAGGCGGCGAGCGTCGCCTGGAGTTGATCGCGCGATTTTCGGAAGCGGAAATTCCCGTGATGGCTCACGTAGGTCTGACCCCGCAGTCGGTGAACACCTTGGGCGGTTACCACGTGCAGGGCAAAACGCCGGTCGGCGCCGAACAATTGCTGCGCGATGCCCGTGCGGTGGAGGCGGCTGGAGCCTTTGCAATTGTGTTGGAGGCCATACCACGAGAACTGGCCGCTGAAATCACCAAAGAAGTACGCATCCCCACGATAGGCATCGGCGCGGGCCCGGATTGCGACGGGCAGATCCTGGTACTGAGCGATATGTTGGGCTTAACTTTTGGGCAGACGCCAAAATTTTCGCGCCAGTACGCCAGCGTAAGAGAAATAATTTCGGGCGCGGTGCGTGAATACTGCGAGGACGTCCGCAACGCCACATTTCCTTCGGATGCTGAGTCTTACCATACGCCGCATAGCGGCAAAAATCGCAAGACCATTTCCATCACCGGCTAATCGGTCAACTATTAACTGGAGAAAAAAATGTCGCCGGACGACATCCGTTTTCTTTACGATTACAACGCCTGGGCTAACCGGCGCTCGCTGGATTCCGCTGCGGCGCTGACCGTGGAGCAATTCACTGAGCCGCTCGGCTCCAGCTTTTCTTCCGTGCGTGACACGCTCGCCCATATTTGGGGCTGCGAGTGGCTCTGGCTGGAACGCTTCCAGGGCCGCTCGCCTGCTTCCTTGCCCGATGTAGGACAGTTCCATGGCATTTCTGCGCTCCGGACGCGTTGGCAGGAGGATCAGGCACGTCTTAATAAGTTTGTAGCCGGGGTTACGCAAGACGATTTAAATGGCCCGCATGAATATCGCACACTGAATTTTGGTCAATACAAGAATCCTCTGTGGCTGTCCATGCAACACCTGGTCAATCATGGAACGTATCATCGTGGACAAATCACTACCATGCTCAGGCAATTGGGTGCCAAGCCGCTTTCCACCGATTTGATTCATTTTTATCGCGAACGTGGCGAGGCCGCGAAGGCCTGACCGCACTCCCTTCTCGTGGAAATCATACGAACTGTTTCCTGGATGAAAGAATTCGCGCGCAAGCAACGCGATGAAAATCGCATTGTGGGGCTGGTACCCACCATGGGCGCGCTGCATCAAGGGCACCTCTCGCTGATTATGCAAGCCAGGCAACAGTGTTCTTCAGTGGTCGCAAGTATTTTTGTGAACCCCACGCAGTTCGGCCCCTCCGATGATTTTGCGAAGTATCCACGCACTCTGCCATCCGACATCGAAAAACTGGAGAATGCCGGCGTGCAATGTTTGTTCCTGCCCGAGGCACAGGAAATTTATCCCCAGAATTATTCCACTTACGTGAACGTCGAAGGCTTAGGCGAACGCCTGGAGGGCCGCTTGCGGCCCGGCCACTTCCGCGGTGTCAGCACCGTGGTGATGAAACTCTTGCAAATCGTTCAGCCGCAATCTGCGTATTTTGGAAGAAAAGACGCGCAGCAGGCGGCCATCATTTCGCGCATGGCAAAAGATCTGAATTTCGACACGGAAATTGTAGTCTGCTCCATTCAGCGCGAAGCCGATGGATTGGCCATGTCGTCGAGGAATATCTATTTGCATCCCAGCGATCGACAATCTGCCGCGGTGTTGCATCGAGCTTTGCAAGCTGCACAACTGCTTTTGCAAAATGGCACCCGGGATGCCCTTTCGTTGCAGTCCGCTATGCGTCGCGTCCTTAACGAAGAATCCAGAGCCAAACTTGATTACGCGGAAATTGTGGATGCCCAGACGTTCGAGCCGTTAACACACATTAACCGCAAGGCCTACGTCCTGATCGCCGCGAAACTTGGCGAAACGCGACTGCTGGATAACATGCTCGTTGATTTTAGCGACAACGGCCAACTGACCACTGAACTGTAGCGAATCCTTCCCAAATCTCGTCCTGGTTGACACCGCGCCGTCATTCCCAATCATTCCTGAATGTGAAAGTAACCATCCAGCTGCGATATTTGCAATGAAATACCAAATAGCCCGGAGATGCCTTCGGAGCTAAGCACCGCCGCCTTCGGACCGTCCGCGATAATGCGCCCATCGCGAAGCAAAATTACCCGCTCTATCTCCGGAATAATCTCTGAGACGTGATGCGTAACCAGCAGGATCGCGATTCCCGATTGTGCCAGCTCGCGCATCGTCACGCGCAAGTGCAGTTGCGCGGCAATATCCAGTGCGTTGCTGGGCTCATCAAAAAGTAAAGCGTGCGGATCGTGCACCAGAGCCCGCGCAATGAGTGTGCGCTTGGCTTCGCCCGAAGACATCCTCGCCACCGCACGGCCTGCAAGATGGGCGACCCCCATGCGCTCCAAGGCGCGATCGGCAAGCGCCAGTTGAGCCGGATCGGGATGGTGATGCGGGAATATCCGCGTGCTGCTGAAAAATCCGGAGAGCACCACATCTCGACCCGTTGCGTCCGTAGTACAGGCCCCCAGTAGATCGGGCGACACGATGCCCAGGAGCGACCGCAACTCAAAAATATTCCAGCGTTCGCGCCCCAGGATGGAGATTGAGGACCCTTCACGGATAACCGGATAGCACTCCCGAGTGATGGTCTTAATTAATGTCGATTTCCCGCAACCGTTAGGGCCCAGAATGCACACGTGTTCGCCAGCCTCAATACGCAGCGAAATGTCATCGAGCGCAGGACGTACCACTTCAGGAGCCAATTCCGCAGATAGTCTAGGAGCCAGATCGGGAGTTAGTCGAGAAGCGAGCCCGTTTTGGGCCGCGGGGTCGTCGGAGGTCCCGCGAAAAACAGTTACATGTTTGAGGTTGAGTAGCGGCGGCAGCGAGGAACTCATCAGCGTGAATTGGGCTCCGTGACAACTACGGATTCCATTGTAGTCTAGCCGACGACCGCGGAGTGCACGCCACAAACCAATTGGGTGACGGACACGGGGACCCGGGGAGATTAAAAACTAAAGTCGCGACAAAAAAATAGGAGGTGAAAGCAACAGTTTCACCTCCCGGGGTGGGGTGATGCATGACAAGCGTCTGAAAGGATGCAGCAGCCCGCCCTGCCAGGCAAGACTACAGCCTCATTCGCTTACTGCGGTAAACAGTGCGTCAGGAGACTCACCGTCCAAAGGCTTGTCGTTATTGCGTTTTTAACATCTGAAATGGCCTATGTCAACGCCTAAGGGCCTGAGGGCCCAGCAATCGCGGGTTCGGTTTGCTGCCACACGGACCAGAAGACCGGGACCCTCAACGCCAACGGCACCTAATCGCTCTTCATTTCGCTTAGAACCTGCCCTTAAGAACGGCTGGGCATGCCTTACACCCCAAAGATTTCATTAATCTTCCCTGCCAGCTTGAAATCCAGTTCGCTGATGCCGTCAGCGCTGTGGGTATTCAGATCGATCACGACTTTATTCCAAACATTAAACCATTCCGGGTGATGGTTCATCGCTTCCGCCACCAGCGCCACGCGAGTCATATTGCCAAAGGCCGCCACGAAGTCCTTACATTCGAACGCCCGATGCAGCTTGCCACCTTGTAGTGTCCAGCCTTGAACCTCGTTTAGCCGCTCTTTCACTTCCGCTTCACTAAGTTTTTTTGCCGCCATTTAGGGTCTCCGATGTAGAAAGTATGCGGCGATCAAACACCCCTGGGCAAGCCTCCTAAGTCGATTTGTGGGCTTAGGCGTTGCCTGCTCTGGCGAATTCCTCTATCGTAAGGGTTTCGTTTTCATACGAAATGCGCGGCGTGCCAGAGCCGTCCAAAGGCCAACAACATTGAAAAAGAAAATTCGCGCCATTCAATATGGTGTCGGTCCTATCGGCGCCTCCATCGCCCGGCTAATGCGCGAAAAGTTCGCCATCGAAATTATTGGCGCCATTGACACCGATCCGAACAAAGTGGGCCACGACCTCGGCGAAGTTGTGGGTGCCGCTGATGCTCCCTGGGGCGTGAAGATCTCGGACGATGCTTCGCAAGTGCTGGGCCAGGCCGCAGACGTAGTAATTCACTCAACTTCTTCGTCTCTGCCAAAGGTAATGGATCAACTGCTTGCCTGTCTCGAAGCTGAATCTTGCGTAGTCTCGACGTGCGAGGAGCTTTCCTATCCTTATCGCACATACCCCGAGCTAGCCGCGCGTCTCGACACTGCCGCGAAAGAGTGGGGTGTGGCTCTCGTGGGTACAGGCGTTAATCCAGGATTTGTTCTGGACAAGCTGCTGGTCACGCTTGCCGCTGTATCGCAACGCATTGCGCATGCCAGCGGACGCCGCGTAGTCGATGCCGCCAAGCGCCGTGAGCCGCTACAAAGGAAAATCGGCGCAGGCATGGCTCTGGACGAATTTCGTGAAAAAGCAGCCGCCGGAATTATTAAACATGTCGGACTGCCCGAATCCGTTGCCATGGTGGCGGATAGTTTGAATCTGGACGTCAATGAAATTACCGAAACAATCGACCCGGTCGTGGCCAGCGATAGACTCCAGACCCAATACCTAATCGTTGAGCCTGGTCAGGCCGCAGGCGTTCATCAAATCGCCCGGGGTCTGTCCAACGGAAAAGAACTGATTCATCTCGAATTGCAAATGTACGTGGGCGCTAAAGATCCCGGCGACACCGTAGCGTTGCAAGGGCATCCCAATATCAGCCTGACCATTCCGGGAGGATCGCCCGGGGACATTGCCACGGCCTCGGTAGTGGTGAATTCGATCCCCGTGATTCTCGATGCTCCCGCGGGATTGCGCACCGCTCGTGACCTGCCCATCGGATTTTTCTCACCAAACGCCCGGCCGTAATCGGTCGCAGGCGATTGCCGCGAATGTAGTTTCAAAAACCCACCGCCCGGACTTATTTTTTCCAAAATTTCATCACTGCGGAATAGTCCACGTCTTCCTTAGCCGCTTCTTTCACCGTGGAGTATGTCTTGAATGCGGCCTCCGTAGCGGGAAGCTCAACATGAGTCTGCTGGGCAAGCTCGAGCGCTAGCCTCATATCCTTGAGCATCAATCGCAGCGGAAAACTTGGCGTGTAGTCGCCCTTCAACAAGTTTTGCGACTTGATGTCCAGCACACCCGATCGCGCCATGCTGGATTGCATGACCTCCACCAACTTTTCTCCCTGCAAACCCGCCGCGGTCACCAGCGCAAGAGCCTCCGCAAGCGCGTCAACCTCCAAAGCCAGAATCAGGTTCATGGCTAGCTTGATTGTTTGGCCCGCTCCGTTAGGCCCGAGATGAAACCACTTCTTCCCTAGCACCCGTAACACCGGCTCGGCATCGGCCAGCGTCGACGCATCGCCCCCAACCATGAAAACAAGTTCACCTTTTTTAGCGCCCCAATCGCCCCCGGTGACCGGTGCGTCAAGAAAGCGCACACCTCGTTCCTCGCAAGCCGAGGCTACCTTTCGCGCAAGAGTCGGAGAAACCGTGCTGGAATCGATGTAAATGCTGTCGTGCTGGAAGCCTTGCATCGCGCCATTCTGCCCCCACAGCACCTCTTCCAGCGCCGCCGGATCGCTGACAATGGAAAGCACAAATTCAGAATTGGCCGCCAGCTCCCGCGGCGATTGCGCAAGCTTCGCTCCCGCGGCAACCAGTTCATCGGCACGCGACGCCGTGCGATTCCAAACCGCCAACGGAAAGCCGGACTTCAACAAATTCATGCCCATGGGCTTGCCCATTAGCCCCAGACCAATCAGTCCCACCTTCGTTTGCGGTCCTATTACAGAATTCACAAAAACCTCCGCTTTATAGAAAACCATGTCTAGCGATTATGTTCACGCAACGAAATCAATTGTAGCGTACTCGACTTTTTTGAAGACAGGGAGGGGCCCGGGAGATCGCGAAATGAAGAGCTGAAAAATGAGACGAACGTTAAATATCGGATCGCTGAGGTTGCGGAAAAATCACGGAAACTTTTAACCGGTCGACCGCGGACTTCTCCTGCTCCGCGCTTTTAGGTTCGCCGTTTGAGTCGGCGGACTCAGCGGTTGGTGCCGCGGAAGGCTCCGAGCCAGAAGATCTCTGTGGTGCGGTATTTGCCACAGGTTCCGGTTTCTCTGCCAAGCGCACGATGTATTGGTACGGAATTTCCCAACGAAAGTGCCGATGCTGGCCCCGCTGTTCCAGGTTCTGCTCCAGGAAAATGGAGCGTCCCGTATCACCGACAAACGTTCCAGAGGCCGGTAACAGAATATCACCCGCGCGATATTGGACGTCCACCTGAAGGCCGAGAAAAACGGAATAACGGGCCATGGAGGACCAGTTTCGAGCCCAGTAGTTATCTGGTCAATAGTACGCAAGTTCCGGGTACCGGACCTGTGGATTTCTTCGTTTCGTAATGGAAAGTCAGATGGACTAACGCGCAAAATCTTCGATCACTGCCTCAGCGGCGCGGCGCCCGCTAAGCATGGCGCCGTTGATCGAAGCATTGTCGCGGTGATCTCCGCACACATAAATCCCCGGGCGCACGCGCACGGAACGCTCCGCAGGCTCTAGCGCGCCTGGGTATTGTTGCGGCTGAGCGTGGGGTATTTTGTAGCTTCTCAAGAGCCGCCAGGAACGTGCTACCACCCCAAACCAATTTTTCATTTGCGCAATAACGAACCCGCTTAACTGCGCCTCAGTCAGTTCCTGCGTCCCCAGTACGGATACGGAGATGAGATGTTTTCCCGCCGGCGCATAGGACCGCGCCACCTGGCTCATCACCGCAAAATTATTCACCGGTCCAGCACCGTCGCCGTTAAGAGTAAGCATCGGTCGAGGAATGGGAGGCTCTTCCGCAGCGTAATAAAAGCAGCTGACGCTCCGCGACGCCGGTTCCGCCTCTCCTACCAGATGCGCCGCTGACGGACCGTCGGTGGCTACCACTATAGCTCGGGCCCGCATGCTTTCCCCGCCCGCCAGCGTAATTTCATTTTCGTGCAGAGATTCGACTCGCGAGTTCAAGCGTATCGAGTCCGCGCTGAATTTCGCAGCAATTTGCGCTGGAATCGCACCCATGCCGCGTTCGGGAACGCTAGTCGATCCTTCAGACAACATTTTGAAGACAAACTCAAACATGCGGCTTGTCGTTTTCAATTCGCCGTCCAACAGGATGCCCCCGAGAAACGGACGAAAAAAACGGTGAATGATTTCCTGGGTGAATCCTTCGGATTTCAGAGCCTCTTTCGTAGACCGCTCCGGCCGCTTGAAAATATCTTCAATAGAACTGCGCTTCAGGCGACCGCGCAGCCGCGCCATGCGTAATTTGTCTCCCAGCGTGCCAAATTCGGATCGCAGTGCCTCTCGCCACATACCTGGCATGCGCCAGGGATCAACGATCAGGTTCATGCGTCCGGCAAACCACAACAATGCCCCGGGAGAAAAAGATTTAAGATCAAGCCGCGAGTAGTCCAGGACATTACGCGCTTCAGGATATGCGGTGAGCAGCACCTGAAACCCGCGGTCCAACAGGAACCCGTCTACTTCGTCGGTGCGCACCCGGCCGCCAATCCCATCCGACGCTTCGACAATCTGAAAGCTGATCCCCGCTTCAGCAAGGCGCTTAGCGCAACATAATCCAGCCAGACCCGCACCAATAATTAAAACGTCCGCACTCCTCGACATGCTCTCGGATTCCCCCTGGAGCCGAATCGAAATCAAATTGACAAGAAATGAATCTAATCCTGAGGCATCGGCGGGATTTCGCGCAAGTCCGAGCGCGTCTAAAAATTGATAGAAGTAGAGGAATCTTTATGCGATTTTATCGCGAAGGTCGCTGCGCGCTTCGCTCGAAAAAGCCTTACCAAAGTGACTGGTACCTACTGCTGGCCCACGGGCTTCGGAGCTGCATCAGCGCTGCCGCCGTCCGAAAGCTTACCAGCCGTCTCAATCACCTGCTGCGCCAGATAATTCGTAGAGCGCGCCTCATCCCGCGCAATCGCCAGGTACGCCGCGCGCAATAACTGTTCCTTGCGATTTCGCAGCGTGTCCCGGATTGTTTGCTGCACTTGCGGCTCAGCAAGTCCTCGCAGCCCCGGGGACTCCCGAGTGATCAGTTTCAAAATCCTATATCCTTCTTTTAACTGGATAGGCTGGCTCACCTGTCCCGGTTTCAAGCCCAGCACCACCTTCTTCAGCGCAGGATCGGACTGGTTCAGCGCCGACTCCGGCACATAGCCCATATCCCCGCCAGTCGCCGCCGAATTCATGTCCTCTGAATAATCCATGGCCAGTTGCGCGAAATCCGCGCCGCTGTTCAGCCGGTCCATCAACATCTTTACTTTGCGCTGCGCTTCCGCCTCATTCGTTGCATCATCATTCTTTCGGTTGCGGATTTGCGGTTCTTTTCGGGGAGTGACCACAATCTGTGCGATTCGGAATTGCGGCTCAGCCACATTAAATTGCGCTTTGTTGGCGTTGTAGAAGTCCGCTACATCCTGGTCTGTGATCGAAATCTTGGCCACCACTTCGCGGTTCAAAAGCTTCTGGATCGATAGCTGCCGCCGCAGATCCCGTTTCAAGTCGTCTACGGACACGCCGCGCTCTTTCAATTGCCGCTGAAATTCATCCTCTGTATACGGGCTTTTCAACTCCGTAAACTTATCTTCCACCTCGCCATCGCTGGCTTCCAGGTTCAATTTCTTTGCGCGCTCAATCAGAATTTCGTTGTTGATCAGCTCATCCAGCACATTAAGCTTTAGCGATAACGCCTCCTCCTGCGAAGGCGCCTGCCCTTCCGGATTTATCCGCGTCCGGTAATATTTTTCCACTTCATCTTTTCGAATCTCTTTCCCATTCACTACCGCCCACACATCCGGCGAATGCTGCGCCTGCCGGTTGCAGCCAGCCACGCAAGCGAGCGCCAACAATCCTACAAAAGCGATCGGTTTTATCATGGGCGCACGCACACGCCCGGGAACGGCGCACTTCGCGCGCACGTGAAAAAGGTATCGCAACGGATTGGCAACCAAGTGAATGCTCAGGCAGCTTTCTTTACTTTGCCCGCGCGAATGCAGGCCGTGCAAACGCGCATCTGCTTTTGAGCTCCAGACACCAATGCGCGGACTCGTTTCAGATTCGGGTTCCAGCGCCGCCTCCGCGTGTTATTCGCGTGGCTGATCACGTTACCGTAATGCGGCCCTTTGCCGCACAGTTCACACTTCATCGCCATTTTTAGTCCTGCTTCTTCGGATTATTCGAAACCGATACTTATTAGTCTAGCAGACCCGGACCCTGCCGCGAAAGCCAGCCCACTCTGTCGATGCCCCAGTCCGAGACCCCTCAATACCCACAGTCTGCGCCCAAATACACCGTTTCACCGATGGACTTGCCCTATACCAGTTGCAAATATCCCGCTACAACGAGGCGCGCTCATTTGCCTTCGCAAGTCGCCTCGTTAAATTTCAAATTTTGTCCCTGGGGTTGTCGCTACACGAAATCAGACAGTCCCTTAGGTACTCCGCTGGATGGCTACCAAAAGGGCTGCCCCTTAGTTTGAATTTGCTGCTTAAATTTATGGAGGAAACATCATGGAACACCAGGCTCTCAAAGAACTCTATATTGACGAACTGAAAGATATTTACAACGCCGAAAATCAACTGGTGAAAGCTCTCCCGAAAATGGCCAAGACCGCCAATTCCGAAGAACTTCGATCTGGCTTCGAAGAGCATCTGGAGCAGACTCGTGGCCACGTACAGCGCCTTGAACAGATCTTCAAGGAACTGGGCGAGAAGCCGTCCGGGAAAAAGTGCAAGGGTATGGAAGGGCTCGTGGCCGAAGGCCAGGAGATCATGGGTGAAGATTTCGAAGACGACGTTATGGACGCGGCTCTGATTTCCGCAGCCCAGCGCGTCGAGCACTACGAGATCGCTGCCTATGGTACCGTCCGAACCTACGCTGAATTGCTGGGCGAGGAGACTGCCGCGCAACTCCTCGAACAGACTCTCGAGGAAGAAAAGGAAACCGATCAGAAGCTCACCGACATGGCTGGTGAAATTAACGTGAAAGCCCTGGGCGAGGAAGGCTCCTCAGAAGACGAAGAGGAGATGCCAGTCCGCAACAAGAAGGCCAAGAGTGCCAAGGCATAATCCTGATGACCTTACGCAACGGGCCTGACCAGAAGCGTCGCCTGAAGGAAACGGACATCGATCCGAGCGGCGAGCTTACTTCCGATCGCACCGGGGAAACCGAAGGCACCGGTTCCCGAACCGGAAGCCGCACCGACAACCAACCGGCCGAAAATCGGGAGAGTCCGACTCGATCTGAAAACCGCGAAAGCAGAAACCGGGACAGCGAGAACGCTCCGGCACTAGGCCACGAAGAATAGTGGTAAACCACTTGACAGACGTCGGGCTCGCACGCCAGTCGCAGGTACGGGCCCGACGTACTTTTTCTCGCAGTCGCCTTTGCTTGTAGAATCCCAAAATGCCGCTAAATGAATATCGCAAAAAACGGGACTTCAAAATCTCCCCGGAACCTTCCGGCGAGAAGGCAGTGCCCAAGGCCCCCAAGTCATCATTAATTTACGTCATACAGAAACACCGTGCCTCCAATCTCCATTACGATTTTCGTCTGGAATATAACGGCACCCTTCTGTCGTGGGCAATTCCTAAAGGCCCTTCGCTTGACCCTTCCGTAAAGCGTCTGGCCATGCGTGTTGAAGATCATCCGGTCGAATACGCCAGTTTTGAGGGCGTAATTCCCGAAGGTGAATACGGCGGCGGCACCGTAATGATTTGGGATAAAGGTCCTTGGACTCCAGAAAGCCCCGACGTCGCTGTGGCGCTTGAAAAAGGCGATTTGAAATTTACTCTCCACGGGAAAAAACTAAAGGGTTCTTGGGTCCTCGTTCGAACCCGCGGGTATGGCGGCAGCTCCAAGACCTCCTGGCTGTTAATCAAACATCGCGACGAAACCGCTTCGAGCAAGGTAGATGTAACCGAGGAAATGCCACGCTCTATTGTTTCGAATCGCCTGCTGGCCGAAATTGCTCGTGATGGCGGTGGCGATGTCGAGAAAGCCGCAACGGGCGACCCAACGATCAAGTCCTCCGCGAAGGCTGCCGAAGCCCCCAAAACTTCACGAACCACCTCGAAAAGTAGCCGTCAGGTGTCCGCCGCAAAAACGGTCAGGGCCCGCACGCCGAAACGCCGGAAAACTTCCTCCTGAGGCGCACCCTTCGGGTCCCATTCCTTTGCCCGACCAAATTCCATTCCGTGTGCAACCGATGCTCGCAACCCTCGTGCGTGAGCCATTCCACAAGCCCGACTGGGTTTACGAAGAAAAGTACGACGGCTACCGTATCCTCGCTTACAAAGAAGGCCCCCGCGTCCGCCTCTACTCCCGAAACGCCCTCGACCGCACCGATCGATTTTTCGACGTTGCCGCGGCCATGAGCTCGCTTCGACCGTCCACGCTTTTGCTCGATGGCGAGGTCACCGTCTTCGATCGCGAAGGCGTATCGCGTTTTCAACTGCTGCAAAATTTGGGCACAGGCAAATCAGTTTTCGCTGTTTTTGATTGCCTCTATAAAGATGGGCAGGATTTGCGCCGCCGACCGCTATCGGAGCGCCGCGTTGCCTTGGAACAATCTCTCGAGGGTAACAAACCCTCGAACCAGACCCGCAATAACGTGACCAAGAATAAATCCATGCATCAAGTAGTCGTCCCCTCCAGCCGGCTAACTTCAAACGGCCTGGAAGCCTACCGTCTCGCCATCCAAAGAAAATTCGAAGGCCTCGTGGCCAAGGACCTCTCCTCCCCATACGTGGAAGGCCGTTCCCGTTTCTGGCTCAAAGTGAAAGTCCACCAGGAGGATGAATTCGTCATCGGTGGATTCACCAAGCCTACCGGTTCGCGCAGCCATTTCGGAGCGCTACTGCTGGGTGCTTACGATCGCGGCAAGCTCCGTTTCGTGGGAAAAGTCGGCACCGGGTTCAACGAGCAAACCCTCGCCATGCTTTTCAAGAAATTCCGCCCCTTAGTCCGGAAGCAAAGTCCTTTGGTCGATCCTCCGCGAGACCGGGACGTCACCTTTCTGGCCCCCAAACTCGTTGCACAAATCTCCTACCAGGAATGGACCGCCGACAAAAAACTTCGCCAGCCTGTTTTTCTCGGCCTTCGCGATGACAAAAGCCCACAGGAAGTCCGCATGCCGGAGTTTGCCGCATGAAAACGAAGCAAACCAAATCACCTAAATCCAGCAAGTCGCAGGCGCCGGCGAAAGAGGCTAGGTCCGCGAAGAGCCCATCCGGGAACACCGAGAGAGCCGCTGCAGCAGCGTCTCCCTCATCCACAGCTCTTCCGATAACCGTGTCCAATCCCAATAAAGTTTTCTGGCCCGACGAAGGCTACACCAAGCTCCAGCTCATCGATTTTTACGCCGACATTTTTCCCAAGCTCCAGCCCTACGTAAAAGACCGCATCCTCTCTCTCGAGCGCTGCCCCGATGGCATGCGCGGTGGTTGCTTCTACCAAAAAGAAGCCCCTTCCAGCTTGCCACCAGGCACGCCGACCAAGAAGATTGCCCACGTAGGCAAATCCGGCAAATCCACAAATTATGTCGTTGGCGGTGCTCTGGCCACTCAACTTGCGCTGGCCAATCTTGGTTGCATCGCCGTTCACGTCTCCGGGAGCCGTGCGTCCTCCTTACGCAAACCCGACTGGGTTTGTTTCGATATGGATCCGCAGTCAGGAAAATTTGGCGACGCCGCGCGTGCCGGTCTGCGACTCAAAGAAGTTCTGGATGTCTTGAAGTTGGAATCCTTTCCCAAAACTTCCGGCAGCCGCGGTCTCCACGTTTTTGTCCCCATCAAACCGGAGACCGACGTGGACGAAGTTTTGTCTTTTGCAGAATCGTTAGTCACTCGTCTAGCGGCACAATTTCCCAAGGATCTCACGGTCGAACATTCCATCGCTGCCCGCAAGCAACGGGTCTATCTCGATCCTTACCGCAACGGTTTTGGCCAGACGGTTGTGGCCCCGTACTCAGTGCGGCGTCGTCCAAAAGCCCCATTTTCCGCACCGCTTTCTTGGTCGGAAGTGAGCCCGGCGCTCGATCCTTCCGAATTCAACCTCGGCAACTATGTAAAACGCATGAGCGCCCCTGACCCTTGGCAGGGCTTTTTCAAGAATCGTCAGTCTCTAACACCCGCCATACATGCGCTGAAAAAAATCTGATGGCCTTAAATTTTTGAACTGATGTTGAAGAAAACGAGTATCTAGGAACAAGCACTCTAAGGTGAAAGATGTCTGCCTCGGCATGTTCGTCGAGCCGAGCTAATCCGACGGGGGCGGACGAAACTTTCAGGCCAGGATTACGCGTCTTGTTTAACTGTCGACGCCAAATAAGCTCAACTGTTTTTCTTGTGCGATCGGTGCACGCGCAGGAGCACGCGGTGCTTTCTTACGATCGTCAAACACGCTGCGCTCATCCAGCGAAGCTGAAATGGCGTGTTCATGCGCAACGACCTCCGCAAAATGCGCGACCGGCTGGTACGCTTCCTCGACGTTCCGTACAAACCGTTCCAGCCGCTTGAATCCTTCCACCTTCTCCGCGTGCCCCACCTTCGCGCTATCCAGTCCTCTGCGCAAAACCGCAATCGACTCGTCGTAAGTTTTCAACGGAACAGGAAACGGATGCCGGTCCTTCCCGCCCAAGGCAAACGAAAATCGTGCCGGATCGGAAAAGCGGCTCGGCGCCCCATGCACCACTTCCGCAATCAACGCCAACGATTGCAGCGTCCTGGGCCCGAGATTTTCCAGCAACAACAGAGAAGCGAAGTCGTGCAACTCACGTTCGTAAGCCACCACCAATATCGCTCCAAGCCGCTTCAAATCTACATCCTTTGCGCGCACCTCGTGGTGCCGCGGAACCGTCAACTTCGCCGCTTCGCGCAATGTTTTCTCCGGCTCTTCGCGCACCATGCCGAGCATCGCCTTCTGTGCCGCCGCAGCCTGCGCATCCACAAGGTTCATGATCGTGCCCTGGTGCTGCCCCACAATCGCCGAGTGCGGATCACATGTAAAATCTCGCACCGTCGCGGAATGCCAGTGATATCGACGCGCCAGCCCATTTCCCGGATTCATCCCTTGCTGCACAACAGCCCACTCCCCCGCGTCACTCACGATAAATGTGTGTAGATAAAGCTGAAACCCATCCGCAATCGCGTTGTTATCAATTTTTGCCGTCAGCCGGCTGGTGCGCACCAGCGCATCGCCCGCCAATCCCACGGCATTTGCAACCGCGCTCAATTCCGCTGGCGCCTTCCGCGACTGCTTTCCCCTTCCGCCGCAAACATGTAGCCCGAACTCATGTGCGCGAGGATTCAGTCCGCGCTTCAACGCGCCCACCACAGAAGTAGTGATCCCCGACGAATGCCAATCCATCCCCATCACACTGCCGAAGGCCTGGAACCAGAATGGATCGCTCAAGCGCGAAAGAAATTCTCCGCTCCCGTAGTTATAAATAATATTTTCCGCAATCGCCGATCCCAATTTGGTCATGCGCTCGGATAGCCACGGCGGTACCCGCCCACCATGTAAAGGCAAATCGGCAAATCCAGATCGTTTCATCTCAACTCTATTTTACTCCCCTGACAGAAAAGTGCATTCCGCCACTGGTTGCACCCAAAGAAGCCGCCGCTGGTCCCAACTCAAAACAATTTGAGGGACTTTCGCAATTCCAGGGCAGCCCTAGGAAATCTCCGCAAAAGGTGCTTGACACTTATTCTATATTTCCAGTATTATCGAAACATGTCGATCGCTTCCCCAGCTCAAATCGCCCGCTTCGCCGATATGTTCTCTGCCATGGGCACGGAAGCGCGCCTGCGCATCATGCAGCTTTTGATGACCGCTGAACCCAAAGGCATGATCGTCGGAGATATCCAGTCCGAGATCGACATTCCCAATTCCACGCTCTCGCATCACCTCGATAAGCTAAAAAACGAAAACCTCGTCACCGTGCGCCGCGACGGAACCTACCTCTGGTATCGCGCCAACACGGACACCCTCAAAGATCTTCTCGGCTTCCTGTACGCCGAATGCTGCACTCGCAACCATGTAGTCGCGCCAAAAGATCTGGTTTCGATTTCCAAATGAGAAAGGAAACTCAAATGAGTTCAGAAAATATCAAATCCATCGTGCAGGAAAAGTATGGCGCCGCAGCCAAACGCGCTGCGTCCGGTAAAGCCTCCGCTTGTTGCGGCTCGAGTCCCGCATCTACCCTCGAAGGATGCAATCCCATCACCGCGAATCTTTACGGCGAAGGTGAAGCCGGCTCTGTCCCGGAAGCCGCGCTGCGCGCCTCACTGGGCTGCGGCAATCCCACCGCTCTCGCGAAGCTTGCAGCTGGCGAGATTGTTCTTGATCTGGGATCGGGCGGAGGCATTGACGTTTTGCTCTCCGCGCGCCGTGTAGGCCCCACAGGAAAAGCCTACGGCCTGGACATGACTGACGAAATGCTTAACCTGGCCGAAGAAAACAAACGCAAATCCGGTCTCACCAACGTCGAATTTTTGAAAGGTGAAATCGAAAACATTCCTCTCCCCGATAATTCCGTCGACGTCATCGTCTCCAACTGTGTCATCAATCTCTCCGGCGACAAGGACCGTGTTCTGCGCGATGCATTCCGCGTACTCAAGCCCGGCGGCCGTTTCGCAATTTCGGACGTAGTAGTTCGCGGTGAAGTCCCGGCTCAGATCCGCAAGAGCATGGAACTCTGGGTCGGCTGCGTAGCAGGCGCCCTAACAGACACGGAATACCAGCAAAAGCTTGCCGCCGCGGGATTCGATTCCATCGACATCGAACCGACGCGCGTCTACAGCGTCGATGACGCCAAAGAATTCCTGAAGGCCGCAGGCATTGATGCCGACGCAGTCACACCTCAAATCCGCGACAAATTCATCAGTGCTTTCGTGCGCGCGCAAAAACCCGCCGCCAAAACATGCTGCGGCCCCGGCTGTGGTGCAAACTAAACCCTCGCTCAAACAAACTTGTGACCGGCCGGAGCTATCCGAGTCGCCGACTAGCTCAGACCATCGCAATTAGTTAAGTAGCCCCGGGGAATTTCACCCCGAGGCCCTCCCAGAACCGTACTTGAGCCTCTCGACTCATACGGCTCCTATGGTGAAAACCTTACTGCGCTGCCGTTCCCAGAGAGCGAGAAGCGTGGGCTGACGCGTGGTTCAAGCCACTTAGAGCTTTTCCGTTGGCATCGACTCCGAAGGTTCCCACGTTCCGTGTAATCGCCTCGTTCAAGATCAGGTCACCTATATGCCGGATACCGCCCCGCCGTAACCAGGTCCCGACGGAACTTGTCCCGCAACCTTCTAACAAGCCACGGTTTCGATATCGCCTTAACTCTTTTCGACATGAATGTACGGTGATTCACTTGCGTTCCTCTTCTCGAACGTCACTTGACCCAGTACTTGTCTGGGCCTTTTCCCGTTCACGACCACTTCCCTTAGGAAGCAGCCGCGGAGGGTAGTTTGAAGCCTCCTCCTGGAAGGCGGCTTCGAAGGACCTCCCTTCATCGATCACACAGCTGCGCAAACCAATCTCTTGTCGGAGACTGTTTTGCTCGTGGCACACTTAAAAAATCAGCTTTAGCCCAAGTTGCATGGTGCGGTTACCGCCCGTGAATTGGTGAAAATTTAAAAAGCTGCCCGGCGCGGTGATTAAAACAAGTCCCCCGGCAAAAGGATTTGGATTGGTAGTTGAATCCAAGGATCCATTGTTTGATGGGAGCCCGATACTGAAGTTTCGGTGATTGAAAGTGTTGTAAGTCTCAGCTCGGAATTGAACGTTCAGGCGTTCGCCGAATTTCGTGCTTTTCAGCAAAGCGATATTCCAAAGGTTCAATGCGGGCGTGTTAATAGTGTTTCGGCCGATAATGTTGTTATTGGTCCCGAGGCCAGCTTTCACGTACTTCGATGCCGGGTTGGCCGCTACATACCCGGCCACATTTGGTGCACCTCCGCAACCTGTGGCCGATCCCTGCACGCTGGTATTCCCGGCTGCGTCCACACAGACGAAGTTAATTCCTGAAGGCAGATTCGATGTTCCTGCGGGGTTGAATACCGGGCGATCCGCCGTGCCGCTACCATTCGCGTTCGCATCGCTACCGTTTAACAGCGTCACAGGTTGTCCGCTCTCAAAGAGATAGCTTCCAGTGACTTCCCACCCATGTACGAAGCCACCGACAAATCTGTTGCTAACCTGCATGTTCGGGAGGTCGTAGACCCATGAGACCGCCACCTTATGCGTAAAGTCCAATGCGGAACGACCGCGATCTGCTGAGATATTACGGGCATCCAACGGACGGCGAGGGTTGATGGTGCTGGAATTCAACTCATTCGTGGCGTCGTCTATCGTTTTCGAGAACGTGTAGTTGCCGCGTAAATACAATCCACGTGAAAAGTGATGGATGGTATCAACCGACCCGGCGTGGTAGACGGATTGCCCCCACGGAGCTTCGTCCGTCAACACTCCGAAGAAACCATCTGCGGAGTAAGGTTGGAAAAGTCTCTGCGCCAGGAAGTTTTGAAAGTCTGACAAGCGTTGGGATGTTGCCGGCAAAGTCGCTGGAACTTGTGATGCTGAGAGATACGTGGGCAATGGTTTCAGTCCGCCACCTGGAAATCTCGGATCGAACGCGGAAACTTCGTTGAGCCTGATTTGCACCGGCAGCTCAATAGCATGGGTTCCCAAATAGCGAACTTCAATGCTTGTGTCTTTCTGCAATTGGTGCTGAACGCTCAAGCTCCAGCTAAGAATCTTGGGCGCCGTCAGGTCCGGAACAATTCCGGCGGTAAGCGCACGGGCAAGAGTTTGCGTATTGGGGGTTATAAATGGCGAGAGGCCGCCTCCAGCGAGGAAACCTTTGCCGGTCCCGTCGGCAGGATTAAGAAAACTTGCACACCAGGGAGTACTCGGCGCGATCTGGCAGGTAAGTCCTGGATTATTTTCAAATTGACGTTGCGGAGGCTGGTTGTTGGTTTCAAAGTTAGTGGGATAAATGTCATAGAAATACCCCGCGCCCCCCCGAATCGACCATTTTCCGTTGCCGGTGACGTCCCAGGCAAAACCGACGCGCGGTCCAAAATTATTCGTATCCGGTTTTGGCGCGGTAAAAAATAACCCCAGGGCAGGATCGTTGGCCACGGCATTGAATGCCTGGTTATTCGCATCGCGCGGGGTGCCAAAATACTCGTAGCGAAGACCCAGGTTGAGTGTCAGCCGAGACGTAACTTTCAAATCGTCCTGCAAAAACCCGGCGAAGCCGTTGTCGTTGCCGACGAAAGTTCCGTTCCCCACGTTTTGCAACGCACCGTTACCTCCGTCGGGCACAAAATCGTTGAGAAACGAATTCAGAGTCGCCCAATCCCATTCGCCTCGAGCTCGCGGTAGAAAAATCGTCTTGTCGATATATTTACGTATCTCAATTCCGCCACGCAATGTATGTCTTCCCCGCACGTAAGTAAGATTTTCCTGAAGTTGATAAGTGTTTTGCGTGTAGCCCTGCGGAGCTCCCGAAAATGGACCGGTGCTTATACTGAGCTCGTCCACTTCCGCATTGGGAAATGTCGCAAATGCTGCGGGTACCACAAAGTTAGGTCCATTTACCCGCGAATACGACAATCTGAAATCGTTAACCAGACGAGCATTAATCGTCCACGCATCGGTAAAAATTATTTTGCGAGAGTCCGAAGCCGTTGTACCGTTAAATTGAGTTTCCGGCTGAAATGGATTAGGCAACGGGCCGCGGATGCGGTCGAAAAGAAACCGTCCTCGCAATTGGTGAGTTCCCAGGTTCAAATCAGCATTGGTGATGAAATCGTTTTCGTTCACAAAATTAGGAGCCACCGCTTGCAACGTCCCGACGCTAATAGGCACTCTGCCAGATGCCGTGGTTACGCATGCAAAATCTGGCGTGATGTCTGCGACCCCAGAATTGCAATGACTAGGGACATTATTGGCGGCCGCAACAGGCGTTTGCGCCAGAATGCCCTGGATGGCCGAATCCGGATGCACTAGGGTCATAATTTGTTGTAAACCCGCCGCCGTCGGGGCGGTTATGATCGGGCTTCCCGCCGCCAGCCCATTATTCTGGAACTCGTAAGCGCCGAAGATGAACAGCTTGTCTTTCTTGATGGGCCCGCCGATGCTCCCGCCTGCGCGGTTATAGTCAAAACGGTTTTTCACGCCATTTGCTTTTTGCAGATTGTCTTCCGCGAAGTAATTTCTATTCTGGTTATATTCGTGAGCTTCGCCGTGCCAATTATTGGTGCCGGATTTGGTGGTAATAATGAATTGTCCGCCGGCGGAATGGCCGTACTCCGCGCTGAACTGATTTGTCAGCAAAGTAAATTCAGCGACAGAATCCTGAATCACCGGCTGTGTTGGACCATTGACGCCCTGATTGTTATCGTCGGCTCCGTCGATCGTGAAGCTGTTATATCGCGGCCGCAAGCCGCCAATTGCGCCTCCGGATCCGCCCGATGCGCCCCCTGGTTGGGTCGTGCTGTTAGGCATGAGAGTGGCGTACTCCAGGACCGAACCGCCGGGCACGGTAATCGGTATTTCATTAACCACTCGCCCGTCGAGACTAGAGCCTAACTCCGAGGAAGTGGTGTTAATCAAGTCCCCCGCTGAGCTTACCTCCACGACTAGGTTTGCCCCTCCCAGTTCTAACTTCACCGTGACATCAGACACTTGACTAGCCGCCACCCGCACGCCTTTGCCAACATACTTTTTGAAACCTTCTTTTTCCACCGTGACAGTGTAGGAACCGATTAATAAATTCGGAAACTCGTAAGTTCCGTTGCTCGATGCATTTGTCGACTGCGAAACGTTCGTGGCTTCGTTGGTAACCGTGACCTGGGCATCCGTAACGCTGGCCCCCGAGACATCCGAAATCACCACCCGCAACGTGCCGTCCAGTCTTTGCGCGACGGCGCTAGACACGAAGCTTAGTGTCAGAAGTACGCTTAAGACTAGAGATAAGACTGTAGTGTTAGGCCGAACACAAACTCGATCCGAATTCATAAAGACCCCTCCGTCGGTTTAACGCTCCGCTATTTCATCGTTTGTTGATTGCTGACCTGTCGCTCGGAAGTTGAACCGTGACGAAGACACTGCATCTGCAGAGCCAATTTGGCGCTCCCGCTAAGTTGTTTGTAAGCGGGGATTAATGAGGTAAGCGACGTTAACGACGAATAAACAATCGATACTTGTAAATGTTTTTAGCTGAATCAGTTTGGGTTTTCATAGATTACCCAGAAGTATCAGCTGCGAATCAACACATGGAATGACTGAGGGGTCAGGGTCAAAATCGATAAGCGTGTAACTTGACCGTGAATCGCTGACTTTGCTAGCCAGCTTAGAGTGGAACTTGGTATCTTGCTGAGTAACAGTCAGCGCCATCCGGAAATTGACTTTTGGGGGTCTCCGGAGCGGAAGCGTCGTAGCTTGAACGCGAATCGCTGACTTTGCTCGCCGGCCTTTTAGCTTGCAAGTATGCAGAACGGAG